>JAKARC010000003.1:11650-121922 GCA_021822385.1 Pseudomonadota bacterium | reverse complement strand
CAGGGCGCAGCCGGCCGCGAAGCCGAGGACATAAATCGGCCGGCGCGGCTCGAGCGCATAGAACACGAGCATCGCGCCCACCGCGAACAGGCCGAACAGCGTCAGGGGTCGCATGGGGGCATTGTAGGACGGCGCACCCACCGGCAGGTCGTTCCCGTTATGTTACAAGCGCTTGCCTCAGCGCGATGCGGCGAGTGTGACCGCCGTCCTCGCCGGGATGGGGATGCTGCGATATTTATCGATCGCGGCAACTGCCGGCTGACAGGCGCTAGGTGCAGGGGCATCCCATGCGCCGCGCGCGGACTCGGCTTTCGACCCCGGGGAGAACGGTCGCGATGATCGTGGTGACGATTGGGGCAGCCATAGGCTTGATTGCGGCGATGGTTGCCGTGGCGCTTTCACGGCGCGCCCATCCGGCGCTGCACCCCGATGCGTGCAGCGGCACGGGCGATCCCCTCGAGCAGGTGCTGTTTCTCAACCGCATGTACTCGACGCTGGCCGAGACCAGCCAGCTGATCGCGCGCTGTGCCAGTGAAGCGCAGCTGTTCGATCGACTGTGTCATATAGCCGTCCATTATGGACAGCTGCGTCTTGCCTGGGTCGGGCGGGCCGAGCCGCACTCGGGACTGATCGTGCCGGTGGCGCAGTGCAGTGCGTCGCCGGCCTTCGAGCGCTATCTGCAGGGGCTCATCGTGCACACGAGCACGACCTGCGCGGAGGGTCAGGGTCCCGGGGGCGAGGCGTGGCGGGAGGCGCATCCGGTGTTCGTGCAGAATTTTCGTGCCGATCCGCGCATGGCGCCGTGGCGCCGGCGCGGCAAGCCGCTCTTGTGGGGCTCGTGCGCGGCGCTGCCGCTGCGTCGGGGCGGTGCGGTCTGCGCCGTGCTGCTGCTCTATGACACGCGCCCGCAGGCCTTCACGCACAAGGTGCGCGACCTGCTGGCGCGCATGACGGTCGACATTGAATTCGCGCTCGACCGCTTCGATCTGCTCGCCGCGAGCGCGCGCAGCGCCGCCGAGCTGCGCGTTGCGGCGCTCGCCTTCGAGGCGAGCGGGGCGATGCTCGTCGCCGACGCGCAGGGGCGTATCCTGCGCGCCAATGCGGCGCTGTGCGCCGCCTTCGGTTACCCGCCCGAGGCCCTGATCGGAGAGGAGTTGGCGCTGCTGTTCGCGCCGGGCCGGCATCTGCCCGCGATGGCGCAGCTGCTCGACCGGGTCCGCGAGCGCGGCTCCTGGCAGGGCGAGTCCTGGGGCCGGCGCCAGTGCGGGCAGGAGTTCCCCATGTGGCTGTCGCTCGCCGGCGTGAACGATGGTGGGCGCTGGACGCATTACATCGCGTCGTTGCAGGATCTGTCGGAGCAGAAGGACTTCGAGCAGCGCATCGCGCGGCTGCAGAACTTCGATGCACTCACCGGCCTGCCCAATCGCCGCTTCATGCTCGAGCAGCTGCGCGCGGCCGTGCACTGGACCGAGCATGCCGGCGGCCACGGCGCCGTGCTGTTGATCGGGCTCGACAAGTTCCAGGCCGTCAACGACATGATGGGGCATCAGGCCGGGGACGTCTTTCTGCAGCAGACCGCCGCGCGGCTGCGCGGCGCGGTGCCGGGCGAACAGCGCGTGGGACGCATCGGCGGCGATGAATTCCTGGTGGTGCTGGAGGATCTGGGCGCGCCGCCGGAGCGCGCCGAACAGGCGGTGCGAAGGATCGCGGAGGATTTGCGCGCGGCACTGCTGCAGCCGCATCTGATCCGTGCGCAGCGGGTGTCCTGTTCGGCGAGCATCGGCATTGCCGCCTGGGGCGGGCAGGGGTGTGTCGGCTTCAACGAGCTGCTGACCCGGGCTGATGTGGCGTTGCATGCGGCCAAGGACGGCGGCCGCAACGCCGTGCGGGTCTTCTGTCCCGGGATGCAGCTCGCGCGCGAGCGGCGCTCACGGCTCGAAGCGCGGTTGCGTCACGAGTTCAACACCGAGCAGTTGCAACTGTATTTGCAGCGCCGGGTCGATGCCCAGGGCGCGACCCGCGGTGCCGAGGCGCTGCTGCGCTGGCACGATCCGCAGCGCGGCGTCGTTGCACCGCTCGAGCTGATACCGGTGGCCGAGGACATTGGCTTGATCGAGCCCATCGGGTGCTGGGTGCTGGAGCGCGCCTGTCGGCAGCTGCAGGACTGGGCACGCGCCGGCAGCGGCACGCGTGACCTGCGGCTCGCCGTCAACATCAGTCCCCGGCAGCTCGCCCGGGCGGATTTCGTCACCCGGGTCACCGATTTTGTCGGACGCGCCGGCGTCGATCCGCACCTGCTCGAGCTCGAGATCACCGAGGCGCTGCCGATCCACGACTTCGATGAGGTGATCCCCAAGCTGCAAGCGCTGCGACGGTTCGGCGTCCGCCTCGCCATCGATGATTTCGGCATCGGCTACTCGTCGCTGTCCTACCTCAGGCAGTTGCCCGTGTCGGTACTGAAGATCGATCGCAGCTTCGTCACCGGCATGGCGCACCCCGGCGGGGAGACGCTGGTGCACACCATCGTGCAGATGGCGCGCAGCCTGCAGCTGCAGGTGATCGCCGAGGGCGTTGAAACCGAGGACCAATGGGAGCGGCTGGTCGGACACGGATGTGATCAATATCAAGGGTATCTGTTCGGCCGACCGGTGCCGCCCGAACAGTTTGCGCAAGAGCTCGCCGCTGCGATGCCGGTTGGCCCATCGATCCGTGCGGTCCGTCACAGCTCCGCGGCGGTGTGAGTGCGATCCGGTGCACGTCTGCAACCGCTGCCGTCCGTTAGGATGGCGCCGCAATGGACGTGATCCCCGCAGAAGCAGACGCCCCACCAGCCCGGGGTCCGCCGGCTGCTGCGGCGTGCGCGCGCGCGCCAGCCCCTGCGCGCAGCCTTGCCGAGCGGACCGAGGACCTGCACTGGCTGGCCGGCCTCGCGCCGGCGCTGCAGCGCGAGGCCGGCCAGTCCGGCCTGCACGGGCTGATCGCCCAGGCCAACACCCGTCTGCACAGTGTCATCGGCGGGCTGTATGTGCCGGAAAAACACCTGTGTCTGGTGCATCGCAATGCCGGGCCCGATAGCGATGCGCTGGCGGCGTTCTGGCAGCGCACGCGTGATCGCCTGCATATCTGGGCACTGCGCAAGCGCGGGCCGCTGCTGCTCAACAGCGCCGGCCGCGCCGCATTGCGATGCAAGATTCTGGCCGTGCCCGTCGGCGCCGCGGACGCTCCGCCGATCGGCGTGCTCGCATTCTTCCGCTCGCAGGCCGCGAGCGATTATCGCGGCCGGCACGCCTTTCTCGGCAGAGCGCTCGGCCGCCTGGCGTTCGCCACGATCGAGGCACAGTGCGATGCGCTCACCGGGCTGCTCACACGCGCGGCGCTCGAGCAGCACTATGCGAGCGGCGCACCGCCGCCGGCGGACGCCGATCGCAGCGTGGTCTATCTGGACCTCGATCAGACCCATGTGGTCAACGATCTCTATGGCTTTGAAATCGGCAACGAGATGTTGGTCAAGGTGGCCGGCGTGCTCGCCCCGCCCCTGCTGCCCGACGATGCGCTGGTCGCGAGAGTCGCTGCGGATCGCTTCGCGGTGGTATTGCCCAGTGCCGACACCGATCGCGCCGCGGCGTTGGCTGCTCAGCTGCAGGAGGCGATTCGGGGCCTGACCATCGGACCGGTCGATGCCCCGATCGAGGTGTCCTCGAGCTGCGGCGTCGCACCGCTGCTCGCCCTGCCGCAGGGTCTGCCGCGCGCGCTCGCGGCCGCGGAATTCGCCTGCAAGACCGCCAAGCAGGGCGGTCGCGGCCGGCTGAAGATCGACAGCTGCGACGACGGCACCATGCTGCGCGGACACGTGGATGCGGTGACCGTGGGCCAGTTGCGCGCGGCGTTGAAGTCGGATCAACTGCTGCTCTATGCCCAACCGATCGTGCCGCTGCGTGCGGCAGGACTGCACGCGGGCTACGAGGTGCTGTTGCGTCTGAACGATCCGTCCGAAGGGGTCGTATCGCCCGGCATGCTGGTGCAGGTGGCGGGCCGCTATCAGCTGTTGCCGCTGATCGATCAGTGGGTGGTGCGCAGGACGCTGCACCTGCTCGCGGCGCACCGGCAGCTGCTCGCCGCCCGCCGCATCGGTATCTCGATCAACCTGTCCGGGCAGTCGATTGGCGATGAGGCTTTCACGCACCAGCTCGTCGATGCGGTGCGCAGCGCGGATCTTCCGGCCGGGATCATCACCTTCGAAATCACCGAGCAGGCCGCCGTAAGCAGCCTGACGCGCGCCGAGGAGATGATCCGGCGGCTCGCACCGCTCAATTGCCGCTTCGCGCTCGATGACTTCGGCACCGGCGCGAATTCCCTCGCGTATCTGAACGCCCTGTCCATCGCGCGCGTCAAGATCGACGGCACGTTCGTGCAGGACATCCTCACCAATCCGCGCTCCGCGGCCACCGTGCGCGGCATCGTCGAGCTGGCGCGCGGCTTTTCCATCGATACCGTCGCCGAGTTCGTCGAGACGCCCGCCATTGCCGAGCGGGTGCGCGCGCTCGGCGTGGACTACGCCCAGGGCTATGCGTTCGGGGCCGCCGAGCCGCTCGAGACGGTGCTCGCCGGGCTGCATTCTCAGCCACCGCCGGACGGGGGTTGTCCAGCCTGAGCTCGGCGGCCGACCCGCGGCCGCTGATGGCGCGGTATCCTCTCGCCTTCGGCGCAAAGCCCGCCGATTCGAGAGACATGATGAGCGCGAGACGACTGTTGGGGGCGATCGAGGCGGGCGGCACCAAATTCGTATGTGCGGCCGGGTACGGGGCCGAACGCGCGCCCGAACCCTACCGCCGGGTGATTGCAACCGTAACCCCGCAGACGACGCTCGCGGCCGTGCAGGCGTTCTTCGCCGACATCGAGCGCGAGGCGGGACCCCTCGCGGCGATCGGTGTGGCGGCGTTCGGTCCGGTCGATGTGCACCGCGGCTCGGCGACCTGGGGCTCGGTGCTGAATACGCCCAAGGCAGGCTGGTCGGGCGTCTCGCTGGTCGAGCCTCTGGCGCGCTTCAACTGCCCCGTCGCGCTCGATACCGACGTCAATGCTGCCGCGCGCGCCGAGGTCAGCCTCGGCGCCGGGCGCGGTGTGCGTACCCTGGCTTACGTGACGGTGGGGACGGGGATTGGCGGCGGCGCGGTGATCGGGGCAACCTCGGTGAGCGGATTCCTGCACCCCGAGATGGGACACATCCGGGTGCGCCGCGATCCGCGCGATGAGGGGTTCGCCGGGATCTGCCCCTTCCATGGCGACTGTCTGGAAGGACTGGCGAGCGGTCCGGCCGTGCTCGCGCGCTGGTCGCAGCCGATGAGCGCACTGCCCCCGCAGCATCCCGGCCACGAGATCATCGGCGGTTACCTCGGCCAGCTCGCCGCGGCGATTGCCCTGATGCTCTCGAGCGAGCGGATCGTGTTCGGCGGCGGTGTCATGAGCAATCCCCATCTGCTGGCGCACATTCGCGCGGCGGCCCGGCGGGAGCTCGGCGGCTACCTGCCCATCGATGAGCGGGTGGGCGGTTTCGACCGACTCATCACCCGGGCCGACCTCGGCGATCGCGCCGGCATCGTCGGCGCCTTCCTGCTCGCCGAGGCCCGGCTCGCGGCCGAGGCCTGAGGCCTATCCGTCCTGTGCGCGCTGCGGCCGCACGCTGCGCGGCATGTCGAGGGTGCGCGGATGCAGGGACTCCTTGTAGGCTGCGGCAAAGGCCTCGACAAAGGTATGCGGCAGGTGGTCCGCCGGGCGATCGAGCAGATTCCGGTAAAAGCTCGTGAACAGCCCCCAGGCCTGGGCCGCATCCGGTGCGCCGTTGCGTCCGGAGGCAAAGCGTGTCTCGAGTTCGTGGGGATCGAGGCGGCCGAGGAATTCGATGAACGCCGCGCGCAGGGCCTGCACGAGCGCCGCCTCATGGGCCTTGACCTCGTCGTGACGCTCGCGCAGCCAGCGCACGGCATCGATTTCGTGCGCCTCGTGCTGGGCGCAGAGCGCGAGCAGCAGCTCCTCCACGGTCAGTTGCCCGAGCAGCGGGACACCGGGTTCCGGCGGCGGCACCTGAATGTGGAAGCGCTCACGGGTCTGGCTGCGCGCGCGCTCGAGATCCTTCAGTCCCACCAGCGCTTCGCGCAACAGCCGCCCGGCCAGGTGCAATACCGGCGCCTGCGCCGGCATGCGCCGCGGATCGAGACCGGCACCGCGGCAGAAGGCCTCCCAGGCCGAATCGACCGACGCCGGGTGTGCAGGCTCGGTGGCCTTGGCGCGCGCCCCCCGGCCCACCCGCCGCGACAAGGTCTCATCGGCGCGCCGCGGGGCGCGCGGCTCGGCCGGCGCAGATGCTGCAACTGATGCGATCGCCATTTCCGGCTGCGACGGCGCGTCTTGCGGATCGAGGACTGACGCCGGCGACCCCTGACCACTGTAGGTGGGATCGACGATGAGCAGATCCTCGAGATCGAGTGCCGCGCCAATATCCGGTTCCGCCGTCCGCAGCGGCTGCACGGCCATGATGCGCGAGGGCAGCGCCGCGGAGTCCGCCGCGCTGTCCTCGAGCGACACGCCGATCTGATATTCCCCGAGGCGCAGCACGTCCCCGTCGCGCAGACGGTAACCCTCCGGACCGCACTCGGCGAGCGGCTCGGCGCGGTCGTTCACGTACACCCCGTTGGTGCTCAGATCCTCGAGATAAAAGTGGCCATTGCGCCAGCCGATGCGCGCGTGATGCGCCGAGACGTAGCGGTGCGGGTCGGGCAGCACCCAATCATTGTCGGGCGAGCGCCCGATGGTGCCGCCGTCGCGACCGAATTGCGCACTGTCGCCCCCCGACAGATGCCGTCGCTGACCGCTGATGACGCGCAGGCGCAGCGTCATGGCCCGGCACCGGCCCGCACTCCCACGCTCGGCGCGCGGGGCGTCTGCGCCGCGCTGAACCGGGATGTCGTGTAACTCATGGTGAACCGATCAACTGCCGCAGTGCTCCGCACGCTGAACCGACGCTCCGATCGTCCGAGGCGGGCGGCACCGACCCGGTGGGCACCCGGCCCGCAACCGATTCGCGGACACCGCCCGGTTGGGGGCGCAAAGCCGACTCATACCGGGACGCCAAGCCCCTATAATGGGGTCCTCTTCATCAAGGTACCGCGGACCTCCCGCCCACCCATGGCAGTCAGTCACATTTTCAGGATTCTGTTCATCAATCAGGGCAAGGTGTACGAGGTCTACGCCCGCAAGGTCAACCACGGCGAGCTGTTCGGCTTCATCGAGGTCGAGGACCTGGTCTTCGGCGAACGCTCCTCCGTGGTGCTCGACCCGAGCGAGGAGCGCATCAAGAGCGAGTTCGGCGGCGTCAAGCGCACCTTTTTGCCGCTGCACTCGGTGCTGCGCATCGATGAGGTCAAGAAACAGGGGGTCAGCAAGATCACCGCGCTCGAGGGCGGCGCCAATGTGGCGCAATTTCCGCTCGCGATGTACTCCCCGCCGCCGGTCGAGCCGAAGTAACGGCCCATGCACGGCCCGACGCTGCTGACGCTGCCGGGGCGGGCGGCGCTTTCGGGGTTCCGCATCGAGAAACTGCTCGCCCGGGTGCGGGTCCTCGAGCCGGCGGTGGCGGCGCTCAGCGCCCGCTTCCTGCACTTCGCCGCGCTCGAGCGTCCGCTCACGACCGCCGAGCACGAGCGCCTCGAGCGGCTACTCACCTACGGACCGCGGACGCCGGCGCCTGAATCCGCCGGACAGCCCCTGATCGTGGTCCCGCGGGCCGGCACGATCTCGCCCTGGTCGAGCAAGGCCACCGACATCCTGCACGCGTGTGATCTCGCGGCGGTGCAGCGCATCGAGCGCGGCATCGAATACCGCGTGGCGGCGCCGCACCCGCTGGCCACCGAGGCCATGGAGCGCCTGGCTGCCGCGCTGCTCGACCGCATGACCGAAATGGCCCTCCTCGACGTCGGGCAGGCCGCCGCGCTGTTCGCCCACTCGCCGCCGCGACCGGCGCGTACCGTGTCGCTCGCCGGCGGGCGTGCCGCCCTCGAGCAGGTCAACCGCGAGCTCGGGCTCGCCCTGGCCGACGCGGAGCTCGACTACCTGCTCGCAAGCTTCCGTCAGCTTGGCCGCGACCCCACCGACGCCGAGCTGATGATGTTCGCGCAGGTGAACTCCGAGCACTGCCGCCACAAGATCTTCAATGCCCAGTGGGTCATCGACGGCACCGAGCAACCTCAGTCGCTGTTCGCGATGATCCGCCATACCCACGAGCGTCATCCACACGGGGTGCTCTCGGCGTATCGGGACAACGCCGCGGTGATCGAGGGGACGCACGGCGCGCGCTACTTCGCCGACCCGCGTACCGGAGCCTACGGCGAGAGTGTCGAGCCTATCGATATCCTGCTCAAGGTCGAGACCCACAACCACCCGACGGCGATCTCGCCGTTCCCGGGCGCTGCGACCGGCGCCGGCGGGGAGATTCGCGACGAGGGCGCGACCGGCCGCGGCGCCAAGCCCAAGGCGGGCCTTACCGGATTTGCCGTCTCCAACCTTGACCTCCCGGGATACGAGCGACCGTGGGAACGGCCCTTCGGGCGTCCGGCGCGTATCGCCTCGGCGCTCGAGATCATGCTCGAGGCCCCCATTGGCGCGGCCGCGTTCAACAACGAATTCGGCCGTCCGGCGATCTGCGGGTTCTTCCGCACCCTGGAGCAGCACGACCCGCGGGATCCGTCGCACCGGGTGCGCGGCTATCACAAACCCATCATGCTCGCCGGCGGCCTCGGCAACATCCGCCGTGCGCATGTCGAGAAGGCCGTCGTGCCCGTCGGCGGCCGACTGGTGCTGCTCGGCGGACCGGCGATGCTGATCGGCCTCGGCGGCGGCGCCGCCTCCTCGCTCGGCAGCGGCGCGTCGGACGCCGAGCTCGACTTCGCCTCGGTGCAGCGCGGCAACCCCGAGATGCAGCGGCGCGCCCAGGAAGTCATCGACGGCTGCTGGGCGCTCGGGGCCGACAACCCCATCCTGTTGATCCACGATGTCGGCGCGGGCGGACTGTCCAACGCGGTCCCCGAGGCCGTGGCCCACAGCGAGCGCGGCGCGCGTGTCGATCTGCGCGCCATCCCGAGCGCGGAGTCCGGCCTCTCGCCGCTCGAGATCTGGTGCAACGAGGCCCAGGAGCGCTATGTGCTCGTGGTTGCGCCCGAAGGGCTGGCGGTGCTGCGCGCCCTCGCGGCGCGCGAGCGCTGTCCGCTTGCGGACATCGGCGCACTCGATGCCACGGGCCGGCTCATCGTCGCGGATCCCGTGCTCGGCGATCACCCGGTGGATGTCCCGCTCGAGGTGCTCTTCGGCAAGCCCCCGCGCATGCGGCGCGAGGTGCGCAGCGTAGCGCCCGCCGCCGCGCCACTCGCGCTCGCGGGCATCGAGCCGCGCGCGGCGCTGTATCGCGTGCTGCGCCTGCCGGCGGTGGCGGACAAGACCTTTCTCATCACCATCGGCGATCGCACCGTGGGCGGCCTGGTGAGCCGCGATCCGCTCGTGGGGCCGTGGCAGGTTCCGGTGAGCGACGTCGCGGTCACGCTGGCCGATCACCGCGGTGTCGCTGGCGAGGCCATGGCCATCGGCGAGCGCACGCCGGTGGCGCTGCTCGATGCGAGCGCCTCGGGGCGGCTGGCCGTGGCCGAAGCGCTCACCAATCTCCTGGCGGCCGACGTCGCGAGCCTGAGCGACATCCGCCTGTCGGCCAACTGGATGGCGGCCTGCGGCGAGCCGGGCGAGGACGCGGCGCTCTACGCGACGGTGCGCGCGGTCGCGCTCGAACTGTGCCCCGCGCTCGGGATCGCCATCCCGGTGGGCAAGGATTCGCTCTCGATGCGGACCCAGTGGCACGAGGCGGGTGTGCAGAAGACCGTGGCCGCGCCGGTCTCCCTCATCGTGTCGGCGTTCGCTCCCGTCGCGGACGTGCGCAAGACGCTGACGCCCGAGCTCAGGACCGATGCGCCGACCGCGCTGTGGCTGATCGATCTCGGCCGCCAGCGGCTCGGCGGCTCGGCCCTCGCGCAGGTATATGGCGAGCTCGGCGGCGCGCCGGCCGATCTCGATGATCCGCAACTGTTGCGGCAGCTCGCCGCGGCACTGGCCGAGCTGCGCCGCGAGGCGCTGCTGCTCGCTTACCACGACCGCGCCGACGGCGGCCTGATCGTGACCTTGATCGAGATGGCCTTCGCCGGGCACTGCGGCCTTGACCTCGAGCTGCCGGCCGAGCGCGGTCCGGTCCTCGCCCAATTGTTTGCCGAGGAGCCGGGCGTGGTGGTGCAGGTCGCCGCCGGTGACGAGGAGCGTCTGCGCGCCATCCTCGCGCAGTGCGGACTGACCGACCGCGCACTGCGTCTGGGTGCGCCGAGCGTGCAGCACCTGCGCGTACGGGTCACCTGCGGCGGGGCGCCGGTGCTCGATGAGGCCTGGTGCGATCTGCGCGCCGCGTGGTCGGAGACGTCCTGGCAGATGCGCCGGCTGCGCGATGAGCCGCAGTGCGCCGACGAGGAGTATGCGGCGCAGACGGCGCCCGACGATCCGGGCCTGCGGGTCGAGCTCAGCTTCGATCCGGAGGAGGACATTGCCGCACCATATATTGCCCGCGGCGTACGCCCGCGCCTCGCCGTGCTGCGCGAGCAGGGGGTCAACAGCCATGCCGAGACCGCGGCGTTCTTCGAGCGCGCCGGCTTCGCGCCGTACGACGTCCATATGACGGACCTCAACACGGGGCGCTTCGACCTCGGCAGCTTTGCCGGTCTCGTGGCCTGCGGCGGGTTCTCCTATGGCGATGTGCTCGGCGCGGGCGAGGGCTGGGCGAAGTCGATCCTGTTCAACGCCCGGCTGCGCGATCAGTTCCAGGCCTTCTTCGCCCGGCCCGAGACCTTCGCGCTCGGGGTCTGCAATGGCTGTCAGATGTTCGCGGCGTTGAAGAGCTTGATTCCAGGCACCGACCACTGGCCGCGGTTCGTGCGCAACCGCAGTGAACAGTACGAATCCCGCTTCACGCTGGTGGAGGTGTTGCCTTCCCCGTCGGTGCTGCTTGCCGGCATGGACGGCGCCTGCCTGCCGATCGCGGTGGCGCACGGGGAAGGGCGCGCGGAATTCGCCAGTGCGCATGCGGCCGAAGCCTGCGCTGCGAGCGGTCTGGTCGCATTCCGCTATGTACGCCCCGACCGCCGTATCGCCACCACCTATCCGCACAACCCCAACGGCTCTCCGTTCGGCATTGCCGCGCTCGCGAGCGCTGATGGCCGGATCACGATCACGATGCCGCACCCGGAGCGCTCGACCCGGCGGGTGCAGAACTCGTGGAGCCCGCCCGGAGCCGGCGAATACACCGGCTGGATGCGCCTGTTCCGCAATGCGCGCCGGTTCGTCGGCTGAGGTTGCGCGCCCGCGGCCGGCTCAGGCGGTCGTATCCACCAGCGCGCTGTCGCCGTCCGCCCAGCGTTGCAGCAATTCGGCGAGGTGGGGCAGGTCGCGGCTCGGGATCTGTTCGACGACGGCACCCGTGGCGTCGGTGACCGTGGCGACGATCACGCCTGTCTCCGGTGTCACCCGCAGGGCGAGCGCATGGCCGATCGTTGCCAGGCGGGCATTGATGCGCTCGAGCGACTCGCCGATGGGCGCGGGGGCTCCCGGCGACGCCGCGGGCCGGGCCGCCGTCCCCGCTGCCGCGTCGCCGCGTCGCCGCCGCTGACCGCCGCCAGCGCTCGACCATCCCAGCCCCGCGCTCTCGGGCGCGCCCACCGTCGGGATCGAGTCACGCTCCGCGCTCATGGCTCAGGCTGCCGCAAATGAGGCGCGCCGCCTCAGCCCGGCGCCACGGGCGGCTGCGCGCGCACCTGCGGCCCGATCGCAGCCCAGGCGTCGCGGATCTCCCCGAGCAGGTTCAACACCTCGGTGAGTGCCGAAACGTCGTTGCTCGCGTTGGCAACGAGGAGCCGGCGCGCCATGTAATCGTAGAGATCGCTGAGGTTCTGCGCGAGCGCGCCGCCCTGGGCAAGATCGAGACTGCCGCGCAGCTCCCCGAGCAGTTTCACCGCGCTGTTCAGCAGCCCGGCCTTGCCCACGATCTGCCCCTGCTCGATGCAGGTGCGCGCGCTCTTCAAACGGCTGATGATGGCATCGAACAGCGTCAACACCAGTCCATGCGGGTCGGCCCCCGCCACGATGCCGTGGGCGTTG
Organism: Pseudomonadota bacterium; assembly: GCA_021822385.1. Classification (GTDB taxonomy): domain Bacteria; phylum Pseudomonadota; class Gammaproteobacteria; order Steroidobacterales; family Steroidobacteraceae; genus 13-2-20CM-66-19. The sequence continues at coordinate 109,691 of JAKARC010000003.1, read as the reverse complement.
ATGCTGCGATACGCGGCGACCTTGGCTTGTGGGGAGTAGAGGCTCATGGCTGATCTCGTGCCGACCGGATGCCACTGTAGCGGCGCGCCGTGCCGGTACTTGAGCCCCTGCTCAGCTCACCGAGCCGGTGCTCTTCGGCGCATTCGGCAGCGTGGCGAATGCCTGTGTCAGATAGGACGAGGTGCTCTGCAGCTGCGAGAGCAGCGCATTCAAAGCCGAGTACTGTTGTGTGAGGCTCGCCGACAGCGCGCTCATCTGCTGGGTGAGCTGCTGGCTCTGCTGGGTGAGCGCATTGTTCTGCTGTACCAGCGACTGACTGAGCGAGGCGATGGGGCCGGTGCTGCCGAGCTCGTTGTTCAGCACCGTGTTCAGCGTCGAGGCCACACCGCCCTTGCCGGTGAACAGATTGCTCACGGCACTGAAATCGGTGTTCAGGGCCGCCGACAGCTGCGCCGTATTGAGGCTCAGACTGCCGTCGCTATTGGTCGTAATGCCGATGCTGGCCAGCGTGTTGTAGGTGCCCGAGCCCGTGTCGACAACCGCAAAGAGCGCCGACTGGATCTGACTCTGCGCGTCGGTGAGCGCCGCATTGCCGAGCAGGGGGCCGGCGGTGTTCGTCGTCGCATCGTACCCGCCGAGCTGCGCAAGGCTCGACTGCAGCGTGTTATAGGCCTTGACGAACGCCTGAATATTGCTCTCGATCGTCGTCGTGTTGTCGGCAACGGAGAGGCTCGCCGGTGTCGAGGTCGTCGCCTGGAGATTGAGTGTGACGCCCGAGAGCGCCGTGGTCACGCTGTTGCTCGGACTGGTATAGGCAATGCCCGCAATGCTGAAGGCCGCATCCTGCGCCGCGGTTGCCTGGGTGTAATTGCTGCTGCCGCTGCCATAAGTGAGCGCGGACAGGCCCGTACCGCTGGTCTCCGCAATCGATATGGTGTTGGCCGCACCCGTGAGCGTGGAGGAGAGCACGAGGTGGGCGCCGCTCGTGCCGGTGACGACGCTTGCCTCGATGCCGGGGTTGCCGCTGGCGGAGTTGATGGCCGCGGCAATCCCGCCGAGCGTGTCGTTGCCGCTGCCAATGCTCACCGAAAAGCTGCTGCCGCCGAGGGTGAGCTGCAGCGTGCCGGTGCCGACGGCGGTGGAACTGCTGCTGTAGGCGGTGCTCGAGACGATCTGCTCGGCCGTGGCGAGCTGACTGATCGAGACGCTGTAGGTGCCGAGTGTCGCCGCCGAGCCGACTGCAGCGGTAAACGCCGTCGGGTTGCTGCTCGTTGCCGAGAGCGAGCCGAAGGCACTCGCGGTATCGAGACTCGAGAGCGAGGATTGAAAGGTCGAGAGTGCGCTTTTCAGCTGCCCGACGGCGGAGGTCTCGGTGGTCACCGCCTGGGTCTGCGAATTGATCAGCGATTCCTGCGGTGCCTGCGCGGCCGCCACCAGCTGCGCGACGAGCGAGGAGACATCGATGACCGAGCCGCCCGCGGCTCCGGCGCTGGAACTGCTTGCGATCGAGACGGGCGAGGTGGAGGACATGTCAGGAACTCCTGAAAACAACCGACGCACACATCAGCTGTGCGCGAACCCCACGCCCGCGGCCGTCACCCCAAATGCCCCCGGGGCGCAGGCCGCAAGGCCTCGCCCCGGGGTGCATCGGCTGTGTGTGCCGCTTCATTGAATCACGAGCCAGTCCTTACGGGAGCTTCTGCAGCAGCGTGAGGATGTTCTGCGGGATGGTGTTGGCCTGCGCCACCATGGCCGTGCTCGCCTGCTGCAGAATCTGCGCCTTGGAGAGGTTCGAGGTCGCCTGGGCGTAGTTCGTGTCGACGATCTGGCTCTTGGCGGCAGACAGGTTCTGCGAGTCCGTCTGCAGGCCCGTGACGGCCGCCTGGAAGCGATTCTGATAGGCGCCGAGTTCCGCCCCGCTTGTGGCGAGCTGCTGCAGCGCGTTGTCGATCGAGATCAGCGTCAGGTTCGAATTGTCCACAGTGTTGACGTTGAGGCCGCTCAAGTAGTTCGTTGTGGGATTGACTATTGTAGTCCCGTGAACGCCGGCGACGGATGTCGACGCGGTGCTGCTGAAGCTTGCTGAGAATGTGTCGCCACCGGTGACACCCGGCGTGTATGTTCCCGAGGTGATCGTGAAGCTCCCGCTGGACTTGGAGATCTCCAACTTAGTGCCGGCGGAATTCGCGCTCGCCGTGTATCCGGCGTCTTTGAAGGCCGTAACATTGTTTAGTCCGGTAGCCACGTTGCTTAGAGTGGTTGCGAGTGTGCTGCTCCAACTTATGCCGGTCGCAGTATACGTTGCGGTGCCTATTTGGAGTGCGTAAGAGCCCGTATTATGACCTGTAGCAGTACTTGTGCCTGCGGATTCGCTGGCTGCGCTGCTGGTTGCAGTATTCGTTGGGGCGGTCGCGCCGGTCGCATATGTTCCAATGACATCGGTGCTGTCGACGCCGAGGGCGCTCAGGGTGCCCGTGCCCGGGGTGACGCTGGTGCCGGTGGCATTGGTGGCGCTCGCCACCGAGAAGCTGACGACGCTGCCCGTGCCGGCGGCGGCGGTGCCATTGATCTGAATGCCCGTCCCAGCGCTGTTGACCGTGGCGGCAATGCCGCCGACGGAGCTGACCGCCTGGTTGATCGCCGCGGCGATGCTCTTCAGGTCAGTGGCCTTATTGCCGGTGAGCGAGATCGCATTGGTCGTGTAGGTGGTGCCGTTGACATCCACGTTCAGCGTTACCGAACTGCCGGAAACCGCGGTGCCGAGCCCGCCGGCAGCGCCCGTCGCGGCCAATCCGGTGGCGCTATAGCTTCCAGAGGTGCCTCCGACCGCATACTGGGTAGTTCCGGCGGCGGTCAGTACCGACGCTGTGCCCGTCGTAAGCGCTTGACCATTGTAGTAGTTCCCGATGGCATTAGTGCTGGCGCTGGCAATGGAACCGACCGTGATCGACTGACCTACGTTGGCTCCGACCTGGAAGGTTGCGCCCTGGAAGGTGCCGTCGAGCAGGTTCACGCCGTTGAACGAGGCGGTCTGGCTCACCTGATTGATGTCGGCGGCGAGCTGCTGGAACTGCTGGTTGAGGTCGGCGCGGTCCTGCGCGCTGTTCGTGGCGTTCAGCGACTGCACGGCGAGGCTGCGCATCGTCTGCAAGTCGTTGGTGATTTCCTGCAGCGAGCCCTGCGCGGTCTGCGTCAGCGAGACACCGTCATTGGCGTTGTTGATGGCGGTGTTCAGGCCGTTGATCTGCGAGGTCATGCCCTGGGCGATGGCATAACCGGCCGCGTTGTCCGCGGCGCTGTTGATCTGAAGGCCGGAGGACAGCTGCTGCAGGGCGGTGGTCAGCTGGCCGCCGGAGGTCGTCAGGCTGTTCTGCGCGATCAGCGCATCAATGTTCGTATTGAGGACGAGTGACATGGTCTGGTGCTCCTGGAAGCTCGGTCAGCCGTCGGACACCCGTCCGCCGCGCTGTTCGGCTCTGGCCATTGGGCCGCGTGCCGTTCAGGGACAGTTTCGGCCCCGGGGGCGGGAACTTGAGTGTCATGACTGCGGGATGGTGAAAGTGTGGATCGCGTCACGCGGCCGGACCCAGGGCGGCGAGCGCCTCGATCAGCGGGGCGAGATGGCGCTCGAACGGCCGCCAGCGACCGATCGAGCTCGCGTAGAGCGGACGCTTGACCTGGGTGCGGCTTGCGGTGAGGACGACCCGGCGCTGCTCGTGAAAGCGGGCGCAGCGCGCGTCCCAGTCGAGACCGAGGTGCGCCAGGATGCGGCGGGTTTCCGCCTCGAGGTCGGCGACGACCTGCTCGTAGCGCACCTCGAGCATGCGACCGGCGGGCAGGACGCTGCGCCAGTGTTCCATCAGGCCGTGGTAGCGGACGTACTGGCGGCCGAGCGTGCCGAGGTCATACGCGTATTCGTGCCCGGTCGCAAACAGCTGCGTGAAACAGGACCAGCAGACATCGATCGGCGTGCGGTTCATGTGGATGATCCGCGCCTGCGGCAGCATGAGCGGGATCAGTCCTGCAAACAGATAATTGCCCGGCATCTTGTCGACGAGAAACGTCGCGCCGGGGTGTGATTTCCAGGCCTGTTCGAGGTAGCGCTCGCCGAGGTCCCGCAGCTGGCGCAACCAAGCGGGGCGTTGCTCCGGCGGCGGTACGCCGGGCGGAACCGCGGCGAGCAGAGTGCCGATCAGAGGGAGCTCGCCCGCCCCGACGACCTCGGGGTGACTCGCCAGAATCTGCTCGATGAGCGTCGTGCCCGAGCGCGGCATGCCCATGACGAAGATCGGGATCTTGGCGTCGCGCACGAGAGCGGCCGCCCGGGGCGCCGGAGTCAGGTTCTCGTACACGGCGCGGGTCAATTGCGCGGTCACGGTGTCGACATACCGCTGTTCGCGCAGCTCATCGAAGGGCTGGCGGGCGAAATGCAGCCGGTTGCCCTCCGCATAGGCGGCAAAGGCGTCGTCGTACTGCTGGCGATCCTCGCAGATCTTGCCCATGGCGAAGTCGAGCAGAATGATCTCGCGGGCGAGCCGGCCGGCGCGGCCGCGATAGGCCGTCTCGACCTGTCCCACCCAGGCGCCGTCCCGCGCGCGCTGCTGCTCGGTCTTGAACGCCAGGGCCCGGGCATGGGTAGGGTCGAGCGCGAGCACGGCATCGAAGGCGCGCTCCGCGGCGGGTTCATCCCCCGTGTTGAGATCAATCAGCGCCTGGTTGACGAGGGTGTCCGGGTTGTTCGGCTTCAGGGCGCGCGCGCGCCGCAGGAGGGCGCGCGCCTCATCGAGGCGGTCGAGATTGAACAGCGCGAGCGCGAGGTTGTTGAGGACATCCGGGTGATCGCCGCCGAGGGTGAGGGAGAGTTCGAGCGGCGCCAGGGCCTCGGCGTAGCGCTCGCGCTCCACGAGCAGCGCGCCGAGATTGCCGAGTGCCCGGGCGTGCTTCGGGTCGAGCGCGATGGCACGTCGGAAGCAGCGCTCGGCGGCATCGAGATCGCCGTTCCGGCCATACAACGCGCCGAGGTTGGAATGCGTCTCGGCGCAGGCGGGGTCGTGATGAATCGAGACGGACCAGAACCGCTCCGCGTCCGCGAACAGGCCGAGCGCGAAGGCGGCCGCCGCGCCCACGTTCCACAGCCGGGCGTTGCCGGGCTCGCGCTGCAGGGCCGCGCTGGCCGCGTGCAACGCCTCCCGATATCGCCCCTCATCATAGAGGCGTGCCGCCGGCGCCGCCGGATCGAGGGGTTGTGGCGTGCGTGCCTGGGGGCCGCGGGCTTTGTGCCCGGCGCGGTGTTTCCCAGCTGGACGGGCGATGACAGGGCTACTCATGGGAGTCGAAGGTCCTTAGGGTCTGCGCAGGGTGTTGGAGTCATCGGTGCGGCCGGGAGAGTACGCCACCGTCAGCTCACGTACTTGAAGAGGGACAGTCCCTCCATCGAGGCATAGGAGGCCTGGGCGGCCTGCAGCGCAAGCTCCTCGGTCGAGAGTTGTGTGGTCGCGGCGGCGTAGTTCGTGTCGGCGAGCTGGGAGATCGCGGTCTGGTAGTCCGTCTGCTGCGACTGGGCGCTCGATTGCGCGGCGCTCACCGCGTTGATGCGGCCCCCGACCGAGGCCTGGACCAGATTGAAGTTATTGAGCGCGCCGGTGAGCTGCTCGCTGATGGTGTTGAGCTGCGTGGTGATCTGCGCCGAACTGAGCTGCGTGGAATTCAGGGTATCGATGGCGCTCGCAAGGGTCGAGAAGACGCTGGCGGTGCCGGCGGCGGCGACGGTGAACTGATCGCCGGTCGCCGGGACGCCGCTGAACGACAGCTGTATGCCCTTGAATCCGATCGTAAATGTTCCGTTGGAACTCGCCGCATAGGTGCCCGAGGCCACCGTCGCGCCCGTGGCATTCGTGACCTGATACTGCGTGGGGCTGGTGAACTCGATGGTGTACGTGCCCGGGCTCCAGGCGGACGGATTGGTGACCGTGCTCGAGCCGACCGCGGCCGTGCCGGTGTTGGTGGCAGCCGCCGTGGTGGTGAACGTACCGTTGCCCGCCGGAAGGTTCATGAAGACCGCGCTGCCGGTGTCACCGGCCGAGATGCTCTGATCGGGCGCGATCTGCACCTGATTGACTTCATTGGCGCCGGCATAGGTCACGGAAGTGCCGTTCTGGGTGAAGGGCTGCGTGCCGCTCGCATAGCCGGCGAACAGGTAGTTGCCCTGGCTGTCCTGGCTGTTGGCGGTGGCGACGAGCTGCTGCAGCTGCTGCTGCAGCTGGGTCGCGATGTCCTGGCGCTCCGTCGCGCTGAGCGAGCCATTGTTCGCCTGCTCGACCAGGCTGCTTGCGCTCTGCAGGATGTTCGTGGCGCTGGTGAGCGCCTGGGTTTCGAGCGTGAGGTTGCTGCTGGCGAGGTTGCCGTTGGTGACATATTGCTGCGAGGCGGACAGCTCCGTGTTGAGCTGGTTCACCTGGGTCATGCCCACCGGATTGTCGGCGGCGGTCTGCAGGGTGATGCCGGTCGACAGCTGCGTCTGCGTCTGCGACAGCGCCTGCTCCAGCGCATTCATCTGGTTGACGGCATCGTTCTGAAAAGACAGGGTGGAGATGGTCACGGTGCTATCCCATCGCGGTGATGAGGGAATCGAACATCTGATGCGAGGCGGAGATGATCTGCGCCATCGCCTGATAGGCCTGCTGGTAGCTCAGCACATTGGCGGCTTCCTGGTCGAGATTGACGCCATCGGCGTTGCTGAGCGCGGTGGTCGCAGCCTGATTGACGGTCTGCTGGGCACTGGCGTTGTTCTGCGCCTGCTGGGTGAGCACGCCGATCCGGCTCACGAGGTTGTTGGCCGCGCCGCTCACCGAGGTCGTGCCGCCATCGAGCGCGAGCGAGGACAGCCCCGAGATCATCGCGAGAATGTTGCTGTTGTCGCCGGTGTTCGCGCCGCTGTTCGGACTCACCGTGAAGGCATCGCCCGCCGCCGGCGTGCCGGTGAGGGTGAGCTGCTCGCCGGCGAAGGTGATGGGCGTTCCGCTGGTGTAGGTGCCGGTGGCGACCGTCCCCCCGGCGGCGTTCGTGACCGTGTATTGACTGGCGCTGCTGAAGGTCACCGTATAAGTGCCGGCCGTATAGGTGGCCGGATTGGTGACCCCGGCACTGCCGATCTGACCGGTGCCGGTATTGGTGCTGGCGGCGCTCGCCTGCACCAGGGCGGCGGCTGCGACCTGCGACGGATCGGTGAGCTGCATCGAAAGGCCCGCGGTCGCGGCCGCCGTAGGCTGGATGAGGAAGCTGTCGTTGGCGCTCGGCGTGCCGCTGATGACGATGGACAGGCCCACGGCCTGGAAGGGATTGGCACTGGTGCCGGCGCCGCTCAGGGCGACGGCCTGGCCGGTGCTCGCATTGGTGAGCTGCCAGGCGCCGCCGGAGTACTGCAGCACGTAATTGCTCGCGGTGAGCGCACTCAGCGAGGTGCGGGTCGCACTCACCGTGGCGCTGCCCGAATTGCCGGCACTCGGCAGGACCTGCACGCCGCCCACCGTGAACATCGGTTGTCCGGCCGTGCCATTGGCGGTCATGCCGGCCTGCTGCTGCTGGTTGACGAGCGTCGCGATGGCGACGCTGATCTGACCGAGCTGGTTCTGCGTCGGATCGAGGATCTGGCTGCGCGCGCTCAGCAGCCCACCCAGCTCCCCGCCGGTCATCTGATTGGTGAGGTCGGTCACGCCGTTGGCAGTCTGCATTCCGACGTCGAGCTGACTGGGATCGTAGGTGCCCGGGATGGTGGTGAGCGTGGCGGCGGTGCTGCCCGAGACCAGCGCCTGACCGCTGCCGATGAACACATCGACCGCGCCTGTGCTCTGCGTCACGGTCTGCACCGACACATAGGTGCTCAGCTGGTTGATGAGGTTGTCGAGCTGATCGAGCAGCTGAGTCGGGGTCTTGCCGCTCGCCGCGTCGGCGCCGATCTGCTGATTGAGACCGGCGATATTGTTCGCGAGGGTATTGATCTGCGTGACATCGGTGCTGACCTGGGCCTCGAGCTGGGTGCCGTATTGGTCGATCTGCGAGTTGTAGGACTGCAGCTGCTGGGCGAGCGCCTGGCCCTGACTCAGCAGTCCCTGGCGTGCGGCGGTCGAGGTGGGCGAGGTGGACACCGACTGCAGCGCGTTGACGAAGCTCTGCAGGCTCGCCGAGAGGCCCGTGCTCGAGGCGCTCAGCATGTTGTCGATCTGCGCCGCCTGGGTGGCGAGCGTGTTGTAGCTGGAGTAGCTCGATTGCGAGGTATTCGCCTGCTCGGCCAACTGAGCGTTGTAGGCGCGGGTGATGCTCGCCACATCGACACCGCCGCCGACGTAGCCCGAGCCCATGAACTGTCCGGGCGCCTCGGTGAGATTGGCCGTCTCGGCGCTATAGCCGGGCGTCTCGACGTTGGCGATGTTATTGCTGGTGACGTCGAGCGCCTGCTGAAAGGCGAGCAGGCCGGAGACGCTGGTGGCGAGCAAGTCTGCCATGGTGGTGCGGCCTTCAGAGCGTACGGCTCAAGGGGGCTATCGGCCGGGCGGCGGCGAGCTTGAGCGGCTCGGCGCCGAGGACCTGCTGCACGGTCGCGGCCACCGCGGTGAGCTTGCCGGCATAGTTCGGATCGGTGGCGTAGCCGCCGCGCGCGAGCGCCGTGGCGAATGCGGCCACGTTATTGCCAGTATCGAGCGCGGCGCTGTAGCGCGGATCGCCGCTGAGGAGCGTGGCGTAGTCCTGAAAGCACCGCCCGCAGCTGTCGTAGGCGCGGAACTTCGCCTCGGTCGTGGTCGGGGTTGCGTGGATGTATTCCCGGGTCGGATCGGTGACACTCGGGCCCGCCCAGTCGGCGCCGGCCTTGATGCCGAACAGATTGTTGCTGCTCGCGCCGGCGGAGGTCTGCGGGATGCTGCGGCCCCAGTCGGTTTCGAGCGCGGCCTGCGCGACGAGCGCGACCGGGGTCACCCCGAGCTTGCGCGCCGTCTGCTCGGCGTCCGGCCAGATGGAGCGGGCGAAGGCGCTCTGCTGCGCCGGGGTGACCGGTGGCGTGCCCGCGGCCGCGCTGCTCGCGCTCGCGCGGGTTGCCGCCACGGCGGTGCTGGCCTGCGGCGCGTGCGCGCCGCCCGATTCGCGGCGCAGCTGCTGCACCAGCATCTCGGCCAGCCCGAAGGTGTGCTCCTTGCTCAGCTGAATGGACAGCTGCTGGTCGTACATGTCCTGGTACATGCGCGTTGCGCTCGAGCCGAGCAGCGGATCCTTGAAGTTCGCATCCTGCATGCTCTTGATCATCATATTGATGAACAGACTCTCGAACTGCTGCGCCGCGGCGCGCAGCGCCTTCGGGTTGTGGGTGGCAAGCTCATCGCGCAGCTCTGCCACCGAGCCGGAAGTGGCGGCGGCAGTTGGATCGACGAGCGGTGTGGCGAGCGGCAGCGTCATATCACGATCAGCTGCGCGCGCAGCGCGCCGGCCTCCTTCAGCGCTTCGAGGATCGCCACGAGATCGTCGGGCGTCGCGCCGACCGCGTTCACCGCACGCACGATGGCGTCGAGGTTCACACCGGCCGGGAACAGGAACATGTGCGCCTTTTCCTGCCGCACCTGCACGCTGCTGTGCGGCACGACGACGGTTTTTCCGCCCGTGCTGAACGGGTTCGGCTGGCTCACCGTGTAGTGCTCGGTGATGGTCACCGACAGCGAGCCGGTCGATACGGCCGCCGGCATCACCCGCACGCCGGAGCTGATGACGACCGTGCCCGTGCGCGAGTTGATGATCACGCGCGCCGGCGGCGTGCCCGGCTTGACGTGCAGATCCTCGAGCGCGGCGACGTAGGCCGTGCGCTGGCTCGGGTTCATTGGTGCGCGCACCCGCACCGACACCGCATCGAGCGCCTCGGCGGTACCGGCGCCGAAGGTGTTGTTGATGACATCGGTCAGGCGCGTCGCCGTCGTGAAGCTCGGGGTATCGAGATTGAGTGTCACGTACGGCAGGCTGTCGAAGTTCGTCGGCACCGAGCGCTCGACCGTGGCGCCATTCGGAATCGAACCGCTGCTCGGAATGTTCACCGTCACGCTCGACCCATCGGCCCCCTGCGCCGAGAAGCCGTTGACGAGCACGCTGCCCTGGGCCATGGCGTAGATCTGCCCGTCGGCGCCGCGCAGCGGCGTCATGATGAGGCTGCCGCCGCGCAGGCTGGTGGCGTTTCCGATCGAGGACACGGTGACGTTGATGGTCTGACCCGGCTCGGCAAACGGGGGGAGCGTCGCGTGCACGGTGACCGCGGCGACGTTCTTCAGCTGCGGGTTGGAATTGGCCGGCACCTCGATGCCGAATCGCGCCAGCATGTTCTCGATGCTGAGCACCGTGAACGGCGTCTGCGTGGTCTGATCGCCGGTGCCGTCGAGCCCGACCACCAGGCCGTAGCCGACCAGCTGGTTGCCGCGCACGCCGGCAATGCTGGCGAGATTGCGCACGGTCTCGGCGCGGGCGGTGGTGCCGCGGCCGAAGGGGATCAGGGCGCTCGCGAGCAGCACCCAGAGGAGGCGGGTGCGTGCAGTGCGGTGCCGGGAATGCTGCCTGCTGCTCATGCGTGCTCCTGCTCAGAAGGGCAGCCAGGGGAGGTTGAAGAAGCGCGACAGGAGCCCAGGGCTGTTGGCATCGTTCAGAGGCCCGGTCTGTCCGTAGGCGATGCGGGCGTCGGCGACCTGTTGCGAGGAAATCGTATTCGCGGGCGAGATGTCGACGGGACGGATGACGCCCTCGAGGCGGACATACTCGTCGGCCTGATTGATCTGCATCAGCGTCTGCCCGCGGATCACGAGATTGCCGTTCGGCAGGCGCTTCACCACCGTCACCTGGATGGCGCCCACGAGGCTGTCGCTCTGCTTGCTGCCCCCGGCGCCGGCGAAGGTGTTGCCATTGTTGATGGTACCGCTGAGGAACGAGGAGCCGTGGATGGTCATTGGCAGGCCGAACAGCGACGGCGCCGACAGCGAGTCCTTGGTGGTCTTCGAGGTGTCGGTCTGGGAGCTGTTTTGGGCGGTGGTCACCTCATCGAGCAGCACCGTCACGGTGTCCCCGACGTTGTGCGCGGTCGGGTCGCCGAAGAAACCCTGGTCGTAGCCGGCGTGGAAGATCGCGCCGTTCGGCCTCGGCGGTGGCAGATTCGGCATGGGAAACGAGGCGGCGCCGAATTGCGCCGGCGGCCGGCTGGCACACGCCCCGAGGAGGACGGCGGTGAGCAGGACCGGCAGCGTGCGCGGCCGGAGAATCAATGGCAGGGAATGGCGCAGGTTCACTGGACAACTCACATGTTTTGCGTGGCGTACTGCAGCATCTGCGATATGGTCGAGATCGCCTTGGAGTTCATCTCATAGGCGCGCTGCGTCTCGATCATGTCGACCAGCGACTGCACCACATCGACGTTGGAGGCTTCGAGCTCGCCTTGACCGACGGTGCCGAGACCGTCGGAGCCGGGTGAGCCGGTCTGGGGCGAGCCGCTCGAGGCGGACTGCAGCAGCAGGTTGTTGCCCTCGGGCTGAAGGCCCGTCGGGTTGATGAAATTCGCCAGCTGCAGCTGCCCGATCTGCGTCGGAGAGGTCTGATTGGGCAGCACGACGCTCACGGTGCCGTCGGTGCCGATCGTGATGCTCTGCGCCCCCTGCGGGATGGTGATGCCCGGCTGGACGGTGTAGCCGTCGGCCGTCACGAGCTGGCCCGACTCGTTCACCTGGAAGCTGCCGTCGCGGGTGTAGGCGAGCGAGCCGTCGGGCATCAGGATCTGGAAGAAGCCCTGGCCCTGGATGGCGAGGTCGAGCGGATTGCCGGTCTCCTCGATACTACCCTGGCTGTAATCCTTCTCCGTGGCGACCAGGCGCACCCCAGTGCCGATCGATACCCCGGAAGGCGACTCGGTGGTCTGGGTGGTATTGGCGCCGACCTGGCCCAGGTTCTGATACAGAAGGTCCTCGAAGACGGCGTGATCGGCCTTGTAGCCGGTGGTATCGACGTTCGCCAGATTGTTGGCGATGACGGCCATCTCGGTATTCTGGGCGTCGAGGCCGGTCTTGGCGGCCCACAGTGCTGCATCCATAAAAATATCCTCGCAACTACGCGATCATCATGTCGGCTGAAGCAGCTGCGACGAGGCGGCTGCGTTCGTGTCCGTGCTTTTCATCACCTTGACCTGCAACTCGAAGTCGCGGGCCAGATCGATCATGTTCACCATGGCATCGGCGACATCGACGTTGCTCGCTTCGAGCACCCCTGAGGCGAGCCGGACCGAGGCATCCGCCGGCGCCGTGGCGCCGTTGGCGAGCGTGAACAGATCGCCGGAGGCGGGTGTCAGACTCGCCGGATCCGGGTTCACGAGCTTGATGCGCCCGACCGTCACCAGGGTGTCCGGGCCCTGCCCGAGCGGTACGGCCGAGACGGTGCCGTCCGAGCCGATGCGCACCGAGGCGCTCGGCGGCACGCTGATCGGCCCGTTGCTGCCCAGCACCAGCTGCCCGGTGCTCGTGACGAGCATCCCGTTCGCCTGCACGTGCAGGTCGCCGTTGCGGGTATAGGCTTCCTCGCCATTCGGGCCCTGCACCGCGATGAAGCCCTGGCCCTGCACCGCGACATCGAGCGGACGGCCGGTGGTGATCATCGGACCGGGCGAATCGTTCCACCCGGTGGTCGATTCGGTGGCGTACACGCGTGCGGCATAGCCGCTGCCCGCAAGTGCCTGACCCTGAAACGCGGCCATCTCGGCCTTGAAGCCGGTGGTGTCGACATTGGCGAGATTGAAGTTGTTCACCGCCTGGGCGTTGAGCAGCTCCTGGGCGCCGGTCATGGCCACGTACAGGGAATTGTCCATGCTTACGCCCTCAGAATCGCCTGCATGGCCTGGCTTTGCGTGCTGATCATCTGCGCGTTCGCCTGGAAGTTCTGCTGCGCATTGATCATGTCGACGAGCTGGGTGGTGATGTCGACGTTCGATTGCTCGAGCGCGCCGGACTGGATGGTGCCGAAGCCCGAGCCGCCGGCGACGCCGTTCACCGGCGAGCCCGAGGCATAGGTCTGCTGCCATTGCGTGTTGCCGGTCTGCTGCAGGCCCTGCGGGTTCTCGAAATTCGCGAGCGCGATCTGCCCGAGCGTCGTCGATTGCCCATTCGTGAAGGCGGCCTGCACGACGCCGGTCGCGCTGATGTTGATCCCGGTGAGATTGCCGGTTGTGTAACCGTTCTGGGACTCGGAGTCGACGCCGAAGGCGCTGCCGTACTGCGTCGAGCTGCCCAGATTGAACGTGATGTTCATCGGTGCGGCACCCGTCGACGGCGTATAGGCGCCGAAACTTACCTGGCCGTTCGCCGGTGAGGTCAGTGCGCCGGCGCTGTTGTAGGTCAGGGTCTGTGGGCCGCCGACGGCGCTGCCATCGATGTACAGCTGCGCGTTCCAGGTATTGGCCGCGCTCCCCTTGATGAAATACAGCTGCGCGGTATGGGCGGCGCCGAGGGAGTCGTATACCGTGAGAGAGGTCGTCTCATTGTAGCTGTTCGAGTTCGTCGGCGAGAACGTGTCGGGCGGCGCGGTGGCGTTCGAGGGCAGGTTCAAGGTGAGGTTGGCGGTGCTGGTCGCCTGCGGCGCCACCTCGGCCGTGGTGAGCTGCAGCGGCGAGAGGCCGCCGGTGTTGAAGCCGCCGCTCGCGAGCGGTTGGTAGCCGAGCACCTGCTCGCCGCTCGCGGTGACGAGATTGCCGTTCTGGTCGACCTGAAAGGCGCCGTTGCGGGTGTAGCTGAGCGCCCCGTTGTTGCTGACGATGAAAAAGCCGTTACCATTCAGAGCGAGATCGAGGTTGTCGGAGGTCGTGTTGATATTGCCTTGGGAGAACTGCTGCGCGATCTCGGCGGTCTGCACGCCGTTGCCGACCTCGGTTTGGGAGAGGCCCTGCTGGGTTTGGGCGAACAGACTCGAGAACTCCGCCGTCGAGCCCTTGAAGCCCGTGGTGTCGACGTTGGCGAGATTGTTCGCGATGGTGTTGAGGTCGGTGTTCGCGGCATTGATGCCCGAGAGGGCAAGATCGAGGGACATGGCGGCTCCTTAAAAGATCTGCGAAACGGAGCTGAGGGGCAGCGTTCCGCCGTTGGTGTTCAGGACGAGGCTGTTGCTGCTCGGGTCGAGCGTCACGCTGTTGACGGTATACGCGAGCTGTGCCGCGACGGGAGTTTTGGTGCCATTGGTGTCGGCGGTGACGGTGAATGTATAGGCGCCGGCCGGGGCCGTGCCGCCGCCGGCGGTCGCGCCGTTCCAGGTGAAGGGCGTCAGGCCGTTCTGCGGGGTCACGGCGAAGCTGTCCACGGGCTCGCCGCTCGCGTTGGCGACCTGCACGGTGAGCGCCGTGGTGCCGGCCGGGGGCGTGACCGCGCCGGTGATCGAGCCGCCGCTTGCGAGCGTGGCCGTACTGCCGGCGCCGAGCACCGTCTGGCCGATGAGACTGGTGCCGCCGAGCAGCTGGTTCGAGGACATGGAGTTCGCGAGGTTGGTCATCGAGGTCGACATGCCGTTCATGTCGCTCACCTCGCTCAACGCCGAGATCTCGTTGATGAATTGACTGGGATTGGTCGGCTGCGTCGGATCCTCGTTCTGCATCTGCGTGACCAGCAGCTGCAGAAAATCGCTCTGGCTGAGCTGCAGCGGATTGCTGCTGTTGGTGGTCGTGCCGGCGGCGGCGGCGTTTCCGGCCGAGACGGCCGCGGCCGACGCGGCGGTCTGCGCGGCGTAGGCGGCGATGGAGTTTACGGACATGGTGGAAATCCTTCGGCGGTGGGGGTGAGGGAGTGGTGCTAGGCGAGCTTCAAGGTGTCGAGCATGAGTGTCTTGGAGGTGTTCAGGACCTGGGCGTCGTTCTGGTAGGAACGGGACGCCGAGATCATGTCGGCCATCTGCGAGACGATGTTGACGTTCGAGGAGAAGACATAGCCCTGCGCGTTGGCCATGGGATTGCCCGGCTCATAGCGGGCCGTGCCCGGGGCCGTGTCCTCGACGATGCCGCGCACGGCGACCGAGGCGTCCGCGCCCTGCATGGCCGGAGAGCCTTCAGCGGAGAGAGCGGCTTGCACGGCCTGGAAGACAGGGTAGCGCGCCTTGTAGGCGGTGGCGGCGCTGCTGCTGACGCTGTTGGCGTTGGCGAGGTTGCTCGCGACGGTGTCGAGACGCACCGATTCCGCCGACATGCCGGAGCCGGAGATATTGAAGATGTTGAAGAAACCCATAAGTGGCCTGCCGTGAGATGTTGCCGCGGTGGAGTTACTGGCCGGTGATGGCCATCGTGAGCTGGGCGAATTTCTGCTGCAGGAAGGTGAGCGCCGCCTGGTAGCGCACGGTGTTCTCGGCGAATTTCGCCTCTTCCATCTGCGCGCTGACGGTGTTGCCGTCGAGCGAGGGCACCAGTGGAATGCGGTAGCGCAGGAATTGCGCGGTCGAGAGGCCGCCGGTCGTGTTCGCTGCGGTGACATCGAGGGGGCTGGTCGTCTTTAATGTGACGCTGCCACCGGGGTGGGCCGCGGAGTCGGTGCCGCCGGGCGGGTCGAGCGCGGCGAGCGCGGCACGGAAGTCGATGTCGCGCGCCTTGTAGCCGGGCGTGTCGGCGTTGGCGAGGTTGGCGGCGAGCACCTGCGCGCGCTGCGCGAAGACCTGCAGCGCATCGGGTTGCACGCCAAGATATGCGTTGAGGTTGAGCGGCATGTCGGAAATCCGTCGGTCGGTGTACCTGCCGCACATGCAGCAAGAGGCGTGCCAATGCAAAAACGAGATGTTTCGGGCGTGTTTGACGCCGCCCCTCGGCTCCAGAATGTGACGGCGTGCGCAGTGCCGCGGCAAAGGTCTGCCGGCGCGGGCTGGCCGGGGTGCCCGGTAGGGGTGGCGTGGCCCGGCTTTTGCAGTGAGATCGGGCATGAACACATCACCGTCACGATGCCGTCACTTACACCGCATCGCCGCAGGGGTGCTGGCCACGGTTGCCTTGGCGACTGTATGCCGCGCCGCCGCCATAGAACCGCTGGCGAGCATCCGCCAGGCGGCGCAACGTTTCGTCGCCGCACAGATGCCGACCGGTGAAGTCGGCATCGTCGTGCGCGCCGCGCGGCTCGACTCGCGAGTGCGCCTCGCCCGGTGCGCCGGTCCGCTGGCCGCATCGCTTCTCTCCGGGTCGCAATTGCAGTCGAACGATACGGTGGCCGTGCGTTGTCGGCGCGGCGCGCACTGGACCATCTATGTTCCGGTCCGGGTGCAGGCACGCCTGCGGCTCTGGGCGCTGCGCGCGCCTGAACCGCAGGGCGCACGCCTGACCCCGGCCGATCTCGCCCCCGTGACGCGCCTGGTGTCGGGTATGGTCGCCGGATACGTCACCGACCTGGCGGTGCTCGCGCACAGCACGCTGCGCGAGCCGCTGCCGGCGGGAGCGCTGCTCGAGACCCGCGATCTGCGCCAGGACTTCGTCGTACGGCATGGTCAGCGCGTGACCCTGGTGGCCGCGATTGACGGCATCCGGGTGCACGCCAGCGGCGTGGCGCTCGAGGATGGACGGTACGGTGAGCTCATTCGGGTCGAGAACCGCTCGTCCCACAAGGTGCTGCAGGGCACGGTGGGCAGCGGCCACGTGGTGTACGTGACGCCCTAAAGTTTCACCGGTACGGGCCGATACTCACTCAAAGAGGTTTAAGGAACGTCAGTGATGCCGAGCGAAATCAACCGGTTGAATGGATCTGCGTCGGTCGTTGGCGTCAGCGCGCCGATGTCCGGTAAGGCCGGTGCCGCCGCGGCGGCCGCTGCAGGCACGGCGGCGTCGGACTCGGCCGCGGCAAGCGCGGGTGATTCGCAGGTGCAGATCACCGGCTCGGCCAGCCTGCTCGCCACGATCGCGCAGCATTTGCAGAGTTTGCCGGCCGTCAATGACGCGAGAGTCGCGCACTTGCGCTCCGCCATCGACTCGGGCAGTTACACCGTGCAGCCGGGTGTCGTTGCCGACCGCCTGCTGCAATCCGAGCAGATGCTGGCCCAGATCGGGGGAGGCTGAGTCATGGACCGAAGCGTCTGTCGGGAGCACCTGCAGGAGCTGTTTCGCGACGAAGCGGCGCTGCTGGTCGAGCTCGAGGCGCTGCTCACGCTCGAAGCGCGCATCCTCGAGCATTCCGACATTCGCCAGATCGAACAGACCACCCGCGACCGGCAGGCACGCATGGGCGCGCTGGCCCGACTCGAGGAGCAGCGCCGCGCGCTCTGTGCCTTGCATGGCTTTGCCGCCGATCGCGCCGGACTGACCGCGGTGATGAATTGGTGCGATCCGAGCGGCACGCTCACGGCGCTGCTCGGCGAGTGCGCATCGCGCGCCGTACGCTGCCGCGCGTTGAACGATCGCAACGGCGTGATCGTCGCGGCGCGCTTGCAACGCATCGAAAGCATGCTCGGGGTGCTGACCGCCCGGCCGGTGCGCTGCGATACCTACGATCCCCAGGGCCGCGTGCCGGCCGGTCTGCGGCCCGGACGGGTGCTGGGCGCGGCCTGAGCGTCGCGGCGCATTCCGCCGCCTCGCACTCACGCCAGTCCCGGTGCGCTGCCGCGCAGCCTAGCCCAAGGCTTCGCGCAGCGCGGCGATCTCCTCGGCGGACTCCCCGAGCAGGGCGCGGCAGGCCGGCTCATCGAGCTGCAGCCTCTGCAGCGCCTTGACGCCGGCCATGCGCTCGGAGCGCATCGCGCCATCCCCACAGGCGGCAAGCAGCGTGCCGGCTGCAAGTGCATCGGTGAGCCCCGGTGCGCCGCGCGCGTCGCGGTCTGGGTTTTCCGATTCCTGCACGGCCTGGACGATTTCCTCGGCAATGCCCCAGTTCTCGAGCAATGCCGCGGCAATGCTGAGGTGCCAGCCGGCCTCGATGGCCGCATACGTGTCCGCATCCTGAAACAGGGAACGGTGCCGGTGGGCACGCGTCAGGATGTAGAGCCGGCCGACGCCCTGCAGGAGCCCGGCGAACAGAGCCGTGTCGGCCATCGTACCGGTGAGCCTGCGCGCGATGACGAAACTCAGGCTCGCCACCTGCACGCTGCGCCGCCAAAGCTCGCCAAGTTGCGTCTCGAGACCCCGCAGCGCCGGCGCGTACTGCAGCTGGCGCAGCGCGCAGGCGAGGGTCGCCGAGCGCACGGTGTCGAGTCCGACGCGCGCTACCGCGGCGCGCAGATCCGTGATCGGGGGACCCGAAGGATTGAGCGCGGCCGAGTTGGCAAGCCGCACCAGCTGTGTCGCGAGCACCGGCTCGCTGCCGATCACCCGCAGGATGCGGTCGAGGTCGGCGGCCGGATCGCTGAGCACGCGCTGCACGCGCACGAGAATATGCGGAAAGCCCGGCAGATCCACCTTGCCGCTCGAGAGCTCGGCGGCGAGTTCGCGTACGAAGCCGAAGGCGATGTCCTGCTCCGCGGCGCTTGCGACGCGGCCGGGGGAGGGCGTGGGGGCAGGGTGCATTTCAGGAGGCATCACGGCGGTGCAGTCCCCGGTGGCCGTTCACACGCCGAGCGCGGCGCGCAGCGCGTCGATCTCGTGTTGGGATTCCTCGATGAGCTTCAGGTACCCGGCCGCGTCGATGTGCAACCGGGCGCAGGCCGTGACATCGTGCATGTTGAGTTCGAGGGTCTCGGGATGGTCCTTGAAGGCGCTGAGCAGATAGCTCACGGTGAGCACGTCGGTGAGATCGGGCGCACCGCCGTGCTGGCGCTCGAAATCCTCGTATTCGCTGACCGCGCTCACGATCTCCTCGGCCATGTCCCAGTTCTCGAGCAGTGCCTTGGCGATCGGGGCGTGCCACTCGCGCACGATGGTGCCGTAGGTCTCCGCGTCGGCGAGGAGGCGCGGATAGGCCGGTGCACGCGTGAGGATGTACAGCCGGCCGATGCCGTGCAGCAATCCGGCGAGCATGGCCGTGTCGGGGTTCACGCCGCTGAAGCGCCGGGCCACGACATAGGACATGGCGGCGACCCCCGCGCTCGTCTGCCACAGCTCATCGAGGGGCTGCTCGAGACCCTTCAGGGTGTCGCTCTTTTTCAGCTGCGACATGGCAAAGGCGATCGCGGCGCTGCGGACCATGTTGAATCCGAGCCGGGCGATGGCGGTGCGCAGCTCGGTGATCGGGCGGCCGCTGAAGTTGATGGCCGCGGAGTTCGCGATCTGCATCAATCGGGCCGCGAGCATCGGCTCCGAGCCGATCACCCGGACGACTTTCTCCTGCGCCACCTCTTCGTCGCTCAGGACCTTGCGCACGCGCAGCGCGATGTCGGGAAAACTCGGCAGGTCCACCTTGCCGCTCGAGAGTTCGGCGGCGAGGGCTTGCACGAAGGCGAAACCATCCGTGTGCGGGGTGCCGGCGGGAATGTCTCGGGCGGGAATGCTCATGGCGTCGGTCTCTTCATATGACTCTCTTATCGGCCGGCGTGGTGCGGACTTGATACTGACGCGGCACACACCGCGTACCGCGGCGTGGCTTGTGCCCGCGGCCCCGGCACGGTACGCCTCAGCCGGGGCCTTACCTCTGTTCGGCCAGGGCGCAGACCCGGGCGGCGATCTGCTCGAGCGGGAGCACGGCTTGTGCGGCTCCCAGTGCGACCGCTTCCCCCGGCATGCCCCACACGACGCTGCTCGCCTCGTCCTGCACGACCGTGCGGCTGCCGCTGTCGAGCATTTCCTTCAGACCCCGGGCCCCATCCTTGCCCATGCCGGTGAGCAGTACGCCGATGGCATTGGGGCCGCACTGGTCGGCCACCGAGCGAAACAGCACGTCGATCGAAGGCTTGTGACGATTCACCGGCTCACCGTCGTCGAGCCGACAGACATAGCGTGCGCCATCGCGCCGCACGCGCAGGTGCCGGTCGCCCGGAGCAATGTAGGCGTGGCCGGCGAGGATCTGCTGGCCGTCCTGCGCTTCGCACACCGTGAGGGCGCAGCGCTCGTTCAGGCGAGCGGCGAAGGGGCCGCTGAATGCCTTCGGGATGTGCTGGGCAATGACGACGGCCGGACTGTCGGCGGCGAGGCCTGTCAGCACGTGCTTGATCGCCTCGGTGCCGCCGGTGGAGGCGCCCATGGCGATGAGGCGGCTGGTGGTGCGCAGGTGCCGCGTGCCGCCGTGCGGCGGCGTAGCATCCTCGACGGTGCGCGCCGGTCCGGGCGCGAGCGGCGAGCGGCCCGGTTCGAGGGCCCGCACGCTCGCGGTGGCGGCGATGCGGATCTTCGCAATCAACTCGTTGCTGTAGTCGGTGAACGTGGCGGCCAGATCGAGCTTGGGCTTCGCGAGGTAATCGACGGCACCGAGGGCGAGCGCATCGAGGGTGACGTCCGCGCCGCGCTCGGTGAGGGAGGAGACCATGACCACCGGCATGGGCCGCAGCCGCATCAGATTGCGCAGGAAGGTGATGCCGTCCATGAGCGGCATTTCGACATCGAGCGTGAGCACATCGGGGTTGAGCTGCTTGATCTTCTCGCGGGCCGCGTGCGCATCGGCGGCGGTACCCACCACCTCGATGTCGGTTGCGAGGCTCAGCATCCGGGTGAGGAGCTGACGCACCAGCGCCGAGTCGTCCACGATCAGCACACGAATACGCTTGCGTCCGCCCGAGGGTGTCGGGTGACCGGCCGTCTGGCCGCTGTGCGCGGCGCTCATGTAAACAGCTCCACATCGCCCCCGGCGGGGGTGTGTCGGCCGAGGCTCTCGAGGTACAGCTGCTCGTGACGGCTGATGATGCGATTCTCCACGGGCCGCAGCCGCCGCAGCCGCACCCGGCCGCTGCGCGGGAAATAGACCACTTTGCGCGGTTGTGTGCCGCCGAGATCCTCGGCGGCGACCGGGTAGTTCTCGATGCGCATGTACTCGCGGATGAACTGAACGTTGCGCGCGCCCACATCGGACATGCCGGCGAGGATCCGGCCGCCGCCGAACAGTTTGATCTCCAGGCGCGCCCGCACGGCGCCCAACTTCATCAGATCGTTGATCAGGCTTTCCATCGCATAGGAGCCATATCGGGTCGCGAGCCCGATCGCCGGGTCGCCCCAGGGGTCGGTGCCGTCGGCGGCGTCCTGCGGCAGCATGAAATGATTCATGCCGCCGATGCCCGCCTCAGGATCGCGCACACAGGCCGCGACGCACGAGCCGAGCACGGTACTGATCACCTCCTCGGCGCCCGTCACGTAGTACTCCCCGGGCAGGATCTTCACCGTCCAGCCGTGCTCGCGGTCCCAGTGACGCTCGAAATGCTCGAACCCCGGCAGTATCGGCGGAGGCTCGTACACGGCGGGCGTCTCAGACCCGCCGGTAGATCGACTTGCCGATGAGCGCATAGTTGTCATTGACCTTGAAGAGCGTCTCGGAATGTCCGAGGAAGAGCAGATCGCCGGGACGCTGCAGGCAGGCGATGCGGGCGAACAGATCGCGCTGCGTGTCCCGGTCGAAGTAGATCACCACGTTGCGGCAGAAAATGACGTCCAATGGTCCCTTCATCGGCAGGGCGTGCATGAGATTGAGTTCTTTGAAGGTGACGAGCGCGGCCAGCTGCGGGGTAACGGTCCAACCGTCTTCGAGCGCGCCGGTCGGCGCGGTGAAGAAACGTGCGCGGCGCTGCGGTGAGATCCCGGCCATGCGCTGCGGCGCATAGCGTCCCCGGCGCGCCTGCGCCAGCATCTGTGAGTCGACGTCGGTGGCGAGGATCCGCACATCCCATCCGGACAGTGCGGTGGCTGACTCGAGCAGCGTCATCGCGATGGAGTAGGCTTCCTCGCCGCTCGAGCAGCCGGCCGACCAGAGGCGCAGGCGTCGCCGCGCGCCGCCGCGCGCGCTCAAGGTCGGCAGCCACGTCTCGCGCAGGTACTCAAAATGATGCGGCTCGCGGAAGAACGCCGTGAGGTTGGTGGTGATGGCGTTGCGCAGCTCGGCAACCTCCTGTACATCGCTCGCGAGTCGCGCGCGGTATTCCGCGAAGCTGCGCAACTGCAGTGCGCGCAGCCGTCGTGCCAGCCGGCTGTAGACGAGTTCGCGCTTGTGATCCCCGAGCGTGATGCCCGTCAGCGCCTTGACCTGCGCGCGCAGCGCCTGAAAATCCGCCTCTTCGAACGCAAATTCGCGCACACGCGCGGTGGCGCTCGCGCGCTGCGGGAGGCGCTCGGGGCTCAAAACAGCTCCGCGCCGCCGGACTCGCTCGCCAGCCAGGCCGGCTGGCGGCCGCCGGCCGGCAGCAACAGATCGAACAGCAGGCGATGCGAGTCGGCGCCGAGATTCTCGCGCAGCTGCTCGCGCAACCCCGTCCAGTCCACCGGTGCGGCGGCCGCATCCGGCCCGGCGGCGATGTGCGCAAGCAGCTCGCGTACCTGCGTGAGCAGCTGGATCATGCGATCGTGGAATTGCAGGCTCTCGATGCAGGCGGTGAGCTCGGGGGCGAGATCAGCCCCCGCGCCGCCTGCGGCAAG
Organism: Pseudomonadota bacterium; assembly: GCA_021822385.1. Lineage (GTDB taxonomy): Bacteria > Pseudomonadota > Gammaproteobacteria > Steroidobacterales > Steroidobacteraceae > 13-2-20CM-66-19. Next base: position 87,208 of record JAKARC010000003.1, on the reverse strand, counting down.
CCCGGCGAGCGAGAGGCTGAGCCGCTCGATCGGCGCGAGGGATTCCTGAATCGCGAGCTCGATCAGCGCCGCCGCGGCCGCCGCGGTCTGCTCGAGGTCGGTGCCGGTCCGATGGATCGCGGCAGTGGGGGTCATGTCGGCTCCAGGGCGCACGCGTGCGCCGGACGCTGCGGGCTCAGTCGTGTCGGGATTTGAAGATCTGCACCTGATGATTGAACGTGGTGGCGATCTGCATCAGCTTGCGCAGCGCGGCGTTGTGCAGGGTGACCTGACGGCTCGGACTCAGGCGGTTCTCGCGTGCTTCGAAATCCAGGCACTTGAGATAGGTGTGCACGTCGCGGTTGTATTCCTGGATGGTCTGCATCGCGGTGAGCATCTGCTGCGCACTTGCCCGCGCGCCATCGGGGATCTTGCTCGGAGCGGCCGGCAGACGGCAGCTCGCCCACGCGGGCGCGGCGGCAAGCAGCGCCCCGATCGCGGCGACACGCAGGACTGTGTGCAGGGCTTTCATCGTGGGACCTCGTTGCAGAGTGGAACCAAACTCGGGGAACCGCACCGGCTCAGCGCAGGACCTGCGCGACCGTGGCGAGGAGCCGCTCGGGGTTGAACGGCTTGATCAGCCAGCCGGTCGCGCCCGCCGCCCGGCCTTGCTGCTTGCGCTCGAGCGTCGCCTCGGTGGTGAGCACGAGCAGCGGCGTATGGCGGTAATCGGGGCGCGCGCGCAGCTCGCGCACCAGGGTGATGCCGTCCATCTTCGGCATGTTGATGTCGGCGATGACCAGATCGAACCGGGTGTGCGCGGCCAGCTCGAGCGCCTCGAGTCCATCGCTCGCCGGCTGTACCTGGTGGCCGGCACGGCTCAGCGTGATGCCGACCATCTGGCGCATGGCCGCCGAGTCGTCGACCGCGAGGATCCGCGCCATGGTCATGATCTCCTGCCTGTGTTCGGCGGGCTCATGCTCAGAACTCCTGCCATTGCGAGTCGTCCTCGAGGGTTGCCGGGGTGAGTTGCGCCTGTGCCTGTGCGCGCGCGCGGGGGGAGGATTTCGCACTGGCGGCCGGGGACGAGGGCCGGCTGCGGGCGCGCTCGGCCCAGGGACGGCCCGCGCGCCGGCGCTCTGGGCCCGCGGGCGGCGCATGCGCCGGCGCGGGATCCGCACCACCGATATGGAAGCGCGCCAGCATGTCGTTGAGCCCCCGCACCTGCTCGACCATGGCCTCGGAGGCGGCGGCCGCCTGCTCGACCAGCGCGGCATTCTGTTGCGCGAGGTCATCCATCTGCATCACGGCACGGTTGACCTGCTCGATGCCGAGCGATTGCTCACGCGACGCCGCCGCGATCTCCGCGACGATGTCCGAGACTTTCTTGACGGCCGTGACGATCTTGGCCAGCGTCTGCCCCGATTGTGCGACCAGCACCGTGCCGTCCTCAACTCTGTGCACCGAGTCCTCGATCAACGCCTTGATCTCCTTGGCGGCCGTTGCCGAGCGGCCGGCGAGGCTGCGCACCTCGCTCGCCACCACCGCGAATCCGCGCCCCTGTTCGCCGGCGCGGGCGGCCTCCACCGCCGCGTTGAGCGCGAGCAGGTTGGTCTGGAAGGCGATCTCGTCGATGACGCCGATGATGGCCGCAATGCGCGTGGACGCCTCGTTGATGCCGCTCATCGCCGCCACCGCCTGATTCACCACGGTGCCGCCCCGGTCGGCCTGATCGCGGGCCGCGAGCGCGAGTTGACTCGCCTGGGCCGCGTTGTCGGCGTTCTGCTTGACCGTGGTGGTCATCTCCTCCATCGACGAGGCCGTTTCCTCGAGCGATGAGGATTGCTCCTCGGTGCGTTGCGACAAGTTGGCATTGCCGGCTGAAATCTCATCGGCGCCCTGACGCACTTCGCGCGTCACCCGCTGCACGCGTGCCACCACCTCCGCGGTCGTATCGGCGAGCCGGTTGATGCCCGCGCTCATGAGCGCGAAGAAGCCGCTCTTGTCCTGCAGATCGATGCGCTCACCGAGCCGGCCGTCGAGCACCGCCGACAGCATCCGCTGCATCTGCTGCTCCACGGCCACCTCCTGGCTGCGGTCGAACCACTCGACCACCGTGCCGATGCGCTCGCCGGCGGCATCGCTAACCGGGTTGAGAATGACCGTGAAGGTATGACCGCCGAGGACGAAGGTGCTGCGCTGCTCCTGGCTCAGCCGTGCCAGCCGGTCGCGTTGATGCGCCGGGTTCTTGTGAAACACATCGATGCTCGTGCCGCGCAGGGTCGCGACGGTGAACGCCGGCAAGTCGCGGCGGATGTCCGCTTCGGCCTTGGCGAGTTCGCGCTCGAGCGCGGGATTCAGATACGTGATCCGATAGTCGCTGTCGGCCAGCATCACGCCCGATGAGACGCTGTCGAGCGCCTGGCGGACGCGGGCGTTTTCCCCGGCGATGCGCCGCTCCTGCTCGAGCTGCGCGCGCAGTTTCCTCTGCATGTCATCCAGTGCGCGCAACACCTGATGGGCCTCATCCGTGCCCGTGGCCTCGATCGGGTTGTCGTAGTGACCGCGGGCGATGCGCTCGAAGAGTGCGATGGCCCGGGCGATCAGCGTCGCAAGCCGGGTGGCGATCACCCACGCGAGGGCGAGTGCGCCAGCGAGCGCGAGCAGCGTGATGGCGACGGTGATTTCCCGCGCCCGGGTGACGCGGCTTAGGCGGTGTTCGACCGAGGTGGCCATGGCTGCATAGCTGGCGTTGAGCAGTTGCTGCAGCCGGGACGAGACGCGCCGAGATCCGTGGAAAAGCTGAGCGGCGGTGAGGGTGATCTTGTGCGCCTGTACGATGCGCTGCTCGATGATGCCAAAGGACGTGTTGAAGGCTGTCGCGGCTGCCTCGAGCTGCGGACGGATCTGACGACGTGCCGAGCGCGACGCACCGTTCAGATCGCGCGCGCTGCGGGCGAGGTCACGGCGCGCGCGGCGCGCGTAGATCTCCAGCGCGCGGCGCTCACCGCCGCCGAGGTAGCCCTTGACGGCGGCGCTGGTCGCATACCACTGCACCTCCCCGGCGGCGATCAAAGCATCCGGCAGGTCGTGGGTGGCAAGCTGGATGAGGGCGGCGCTGCGGGGCGAGGGATCGACATTCAATGCCGACTGCGCGACGAGCAGACGCTGCAGGGCAACCACGTGCCCGATCAAGGCGTTCTCGGCGCGCACCGCCTGGCCGGCGGTGAGCTCCGCCTCGCCCTGGCGCAGCGCCGTCCACTCGGCCTCGATCGCCTGCCAGCGCCGGGTGGCTCCGGGTGAGGCATGCAGCGTGACCTCGAGCATACCGACCCGGGTCATCAGACGCTGCAGCCGGGACTGTGCGGCCGTGACGGCCGCGGCGCGGTTGTGATCCCCGGCGAGCAGCGCGAACAGCTCGCTGCGGTGATTGGCGAGCGCGGCGAGCACCGCCCCGAGCCGGTGCGTCAGGCGTGCGGCCTGCAGCTCGCGGCGCGCCTGCGCCACGGTGTGATCGGCGGAGCCGAGATAGAAAGTGCCGAACAGCAGCGTCGGCGTTGCCAGCGCGACCACCAGCACCAGCAGCTGTTGCCACAGTTTCAAGCCGGACAGCATGTGCATGGCGCAGGTCCTCGGTGCGGTTTGTGCGCGGCTCATCGCCCAACACCGTCCGCCGCGACGGCCACGGCTCGGGCCGGTGGCGCCAGACCCAGCGCCGCGCCCGAGAGACGGAACCGCGCCAGCGTCGCATTCAGATCGCTCACCTGGCCGCCGAGCACGCGCGAGGCGGCCGTGGTCTGCTCGACCAGGGCGGCGTTCTCCTGCGTGATCTGATCCATCTGCGCCACGGCGCGGTTGACCTGCTCGATGCCTTCGGTCTGCTCGCGCGAGGCGGTGGCGATCTCGGCGACGATGTCCGCGACCTTCTTGACTGAGGCGACGATCTCCCCGAGCGTGTGCCCGGATGCGCTGACGAGCTCAGAGCCACCGGTCACTTTCACGACACTCTCGTGGATCAAGGCCTTGATCTCCTTGGCCGCACTCGCCGAGCGACCGGCAAGATTGCGCACCTCGCTCGCGACGACCGCAAATCCGCGGCCCTGCTCGCCGGCGCGGGCGGCCTCGACCGCCGCGTTCAGCGCCAGCAGGTTGGTCTGGAAGGCGATGGCGTCGATGACGCCAATGATGTCGGCGATCTTGCGTGCCGAGGCATCGATGCCACTCATTGCCTGTACGGCTTTGTCGACCACCGCGACGCCCGCGCCGGCCTGATCGCGCGCGGCCAGGGCGAGCTGACTCGCCTGCGCAGCGTTGTCGGCGGTTTGTTTGACGGTGGTGGTCATTTGCTCCATCGATGCGGCGGTCTCCTGCAGGGAGGAGGCCTGTTCCTCGGTGCGCGCCGACAGGTTCGAGTTGCCGGTGGTGATCTCCTCGGCGCCGAGGGCGATCTCGCGCGCCGCGGCCGTGACCCGCGTGACGATCTCGGCGAGATTGTCGGCCAGGCGGTTGACGCCGGTCCCCAGAGTGGCGAAGAAGCCGCTCTTGCCCTCGGTGCCGATGCGGCGCGTGAGATCATCGCCCGTCACGGCACTGAGCACCGCCTGCATCTCCTGCTCGACGGCCACCTCCTGGGTGCGCTCCTGCCACTCCATCACCGTACCGAGCCGCTCACCCTCAGCGCCGAGCACCGGATTGGTGATGACGCGGAAATCGCACCCGGGGAAGTGGCGCTCCTCGATACGCGCGCCGTGCAGCACCTCGAGCGCGCGACGCTCCTCGGCGGGTGCACTCGCGAGCGACTCGAGACTTGCACCCTGCAACTGCGTGGCGTCGAAGCCCGGCAGTGCCGTGCGCAAGGCGGCCGCGTGGCGTGCAAAGCCGCTGCGCGCCGCATCGTTCAGATAGAGGATGCGGTGCTCGGCATCGGCGAGAATGACTCCCGTGGAGGTCTTGTCGAGTGCCTGGCGAATGCGCGCATTCTCCGCGGCAACGGCACGTTCGTTCTCGATCTGCACCCGCAGCTTCGACTGCATGGCCTGCAGGGCCCGCAGCACCCGTCCCAGCTCATCGCGGCGCTCGCAATCGATGACGCTGTCGTAGCGGCCGGCGCCAATGCGGTCGAAGACCGTCACGACATGACGCAGCGGACGGGTCAGGGATCGTCCCAAAGCCCAGACGAGGACGTAAATCAGCCCAATGGTGCCGAGGACGAGCGCAATGTCGAGTGTACGTGCGCGGCGCAGCATCGCCACACGCGCGGTGAGCGCCCGCGCGGCGGTCGCGCCGCTCAACCGGCCGAGCCTGTTCAGGGCGCGGCGTTCGCCGCTGCCGGCGGCATAGAGTGTGGGCGCCGGGATTTTCACGCTGCTCGCCGCGAGGATCTGCTGGGCGACCGTGGCGTAGAAGTGGTCGGCGGCGGTCGCGGCGGCCGCCAGTGCCGCGCGCAGCGGTGCGCGCGCGCGGGCCGGAATCTGTCCGAGCGCATCCTGTACGCGCTGCACATCGTTCTCGAGGCTGGCGTGAGCGATGGCAATGGTCATGCTGTCGCCCCGGCCGAGGTAGCCCTTCGCGGCCGCCTCGAGCGCAGCGCGGCGCAGGGCCGCGGCGTGACGCTGCGCGGCGGGAACGTATTGCGTGGCGATCTCGAGGAGACTGCGGGTCTCGGGGCTCGGATCCGCAGCGACGCGCGCTCGGACCGCCAGCGTGTACGAGAGCCGATCGAGTCGCGCGAGCAGCTGCCGCGCCGCCGCGGCCCGCGCCGCAGCGGCGGCGGGCATGGCCGCGAGCGCGCGCCAGCGCGCGGCCACGATCTGATACGCACGCTGCACACCGAATTGCGCCCCGAGACGTCCGTTCAGCCGTCCGAGACGGGTCCACGTCGCATCCAGGCGGCCGCCCGCGCTCGCCGCCGTCGGCTCCGCGTTTGCAACGCCCATTGCCGCCGCAGATTCGCGCTGCTCGAAGACAATGATCTGTGCATACAGGGTGGCAAGCGTGCGCAGATACTCCGTGGCCTCGCGTTCGGTGTGCGCGCGGTCCACCGCGGCGTTGGCCGAACGCAGGTAGAAGAAGCCGGCCAGAGTCGCCGATACACTCATCGCCAACACCAACAGCGCCAGCTTTTGCCAGAGTTTCAGGTGGTCGAGTTGCAAGTGACGCATCGGGCTTAAGCTCCAACGGTCTGCCGTACGAGGTACAGGGTCGTCATGACGGTGGCGTCTCAGGCGGCGTCCACACTCGCGGCGCTGTCTGTGGTGTCCGCGGTCTGCACCAGCTCGGCGCCGATCAGCCGATCGAAATCCAGCAGCACCACCATGCGCTCATCGATACAGAGCAGTCCGAGGATGTAATCGGCGCCGCCGTGGGCGCCGAGCTCGGGAGCGGGCTTGATCTGCGCGGCATCAATGTCGACGACATCGGAGACCCCGTCGACGACCACGCCGAAATCGCGCCGCCCGCTCGCCGTGACGATGGAGGTCACGATGATGACCGTGACGGCGGTGTATTCGGCGTGCTCGAGCGCGAAGCGTCGGCGCAGATCGAGGATCGGCACGATCGAGCCGCGCAGATTGAGGACGCCGAGCACATGGGCGGGCGCGTGCGGGATCTTCGTCACGGTGGACCAGCCGCGGATTTCCTGCACCCGCAGAATGTCGATCCCGTAGGTTTGCCCGCCGAGTACGAAGGTCAAGATCTGGCGCGCCGTGGCGTCGAGGCTGGGTGTGGGGCTGTGCATCGGTCTGCTCGTCAGGCTCCGGGATCCCTCAGGCGGCCGCGCGGCCCGAGGCGCCGCGGATGAGCCCCGGCACGTCGAGAATCAGCGCCACCGCCCCATCGCCGAGGATGGTGGCGCCGGCGACGCCCTCGATGTGCCCGTAATGGGTCTGCAGCGATTTGATGACGACCTGCTGTTGCCCGAGCAGATCGTCGACGAACAGCCCGACGCGCCGGCCGTCGCCCTCGGCGACCACCACCAGGCCTTCGTGCAGCGCGCGCGCGCGCGGCTCGACGCCGAACAGGCTGTGCAGGCGGATGATCGGCAGGTACTCACCGCGGCAGGCGAAGACCTCGCCCTGTGCGCTGATGCGGCTGATCTGCGCCGCGCTCAGCTGCAGCGATTCGACGATCGAAGTGAGCGGCACGATGTAGGTCTCGGTGCCGACCGAAACCAACTGTCCATCGACGATGGCCAGCGTCAGGGGTAGCGTGATCGTGAAGCGCGCGCCGCGCCCGGCCTGGCTGGCGAGTTCGATCTTGCCGCCGAGCTCCTTGACGTTGCGCCGTACCACATCCATGCCGACACCGCGTCCGGACAGGTCGGTGGTCTGCTCGGCCGTGGAGAATCCGGGACGGAAGATGAGCTCGAGGATCTGCGCATCGGCGGGCGTGTCGTGGGGCCCGATCAGGCCGCGCTCGCGCGCCTTGCGCAGGATGCGGGCCGCATCGAGTCCGCCGCCGTCATCGCTGACCTCAACGACGATGTTGCCGCCGCGGTGACAGGCGGCAAGCTGCACCGTGCCGGCCGGAGGCTTGCCAGCGGCAATCCGCGCAGCGGGCAGTTCGATGCCATGGTCGATGCAGTTGCGCACGAGGTGCACGAGCGGGTCGCCGATCTTCTCGAGCACCGTCTTGTCGAGCTCGGTGTGCTCACCGGTGAGCTTCAGCTCGATCCGTTTGCCGAGCTGCTGCGCCAGGTCATGCACCATGCGCGGAAAGCGGCTGAACACGAAGCTGATTGGCAACATGCGCACGCGCATGACGCTCTCCTGCAGCTCGCGCATGTTGCGCTCGAGCTGGGCGAGCCCAACGCGCAGCGGCTCGGCCTGCGGCCCCTCGATCTTGGCGCCGAGCTGGGTGAGCATCGCCTGGGTGATCACGAGCTCCCCGACCGAGTTCATCAATTCGTCGATTTTCTCGACACTGACGCGGATGGAACCGTAATCGGCCAGCCCGTTCGCAGCCTGCGTCTTCGCGCTCGTGTCGAGGGGCGCGGGAGGGCTCGGGGCCGCCGGGCTGGCCGGAGGGGGTGCGGGCACTGCCACAGCGACCGGCGGCGTGACCGGCTCGGCCGGCTCGGCCGGCTCGGCCGGAACCGATTGCAGCAGCAGCTCGCAGTCGCCCTCGGCCCAGTCGAAGATCTGTTGGATCTGCGCGGAGTCGATGGGGCCGCGCACGCTCAGGGTCCAGGCGAGATGGCAGTCCTCGGGGTCGAGAGCCGCAAGCGGCGGGAGATTCTGCGCATCGAGCTGAGCGTCGACTTCGGCGATCGCCGCGAGCGCCTGCACCAGGCGCAGCGGATCGTTGCCGTGGACAAACAGTTTCCGGTGCGGACGGAAGCGGACCTGCCACTGTGACGGTGCTCGAGCGCCGGCGGGCGCGACACGTGCTGGCACGGGCTGTGCCGGTGCCGCGGCGCTCCTGCCCGCCAGGGCGACCTCCAGGTCGAATTGCAGGTCGGCCACCCGCTGCGCATCGATGGGTTGGCCGGCCTGGCGCGCGCGCAGCAGCGCGCGCAGAACATCGACGGCGCGCAGCAGGAGGTCGCAGACCGCGGCGGTCACCGACATCGTGCCGCCGCGCAGCGCGTCGAGCAGGCTCTCCAGGCTGTGCGTGAAGGAGGCGATGTCGGTGAAGCCGAAGGTCGCACTGCCACCTTTGATCGAGTGGGCAACGCGGAAGATGGTGTTGATCAGCTCAGGCTCCGGCGCCCCGACGTCGAGCTGCAACAGCGTCGTCTCCATCGTCGCGAGCGCCTCGAAGCTCTCGTCGTAGAACGCGGCGTGGAATTGCTCCAGATCCACGGTCATGACCCGGCGCCCTCGAGCTGCAGCAGGGTGCTCAGGCCGAGCCGGCGCGCTGCGGCGATGAGCGTCGTGGAGGGCGAGTCCCAGTGCACCGAGCGGCCCGCGAGGCGCCGGTCGCGCACGAATGCCGCGAGCACCTGCAGCGCGGCCGTATCGATGCGCTCCACCGCGCCCGCCGCCAGCGTCACCGGTCCGGCGCAGGGCGTGAGTGCCACCAGCGCCGCTTTCAATTCACCGGCTTCGGCGAGGGTACAGCACGCGCGCAGCTGTACCCGGTCGGGGGGCGCCGGGCTGCGGCGGCGCGCAGTCGCGCGGGCCGATGGGCTGCGGGAGCGGTTCTTCATGACCTCACGCTATCGGCCGGCACGGGCCGCTCTTAAGCAGAGCACATCAGGAGGCGTGACGCAGTGGCGGCTGCGCCGGTCCGTGCAGGCGGCGGATCAGCTCAGCCTCGGCTCGGGTGAGACCGCAGTCCCCCGCGAGCTCATCGGCGCTCGCGCCGCCTTTGGCGAGCCGGATGGCGATCTGGTAGCCCGAGGGGGTGCGTGCGGCCGAGGCGGCATGCGCCGTGGCACGCTCGAGCTGCTCGCCGAGCGCGCGCAGCTGCAGTTCGCTCGCCGCCACGCGCGTGCCGATCTGCGTCAACTGCTCGAGCAGCGCCTGGTTCTGCGCCTGCATCAGCTCGCTTTCGCGGCGCGCGGTGCGTCGCCAGCCCGTGAACGTGACGGCCGCCACGGCGAACGAGAATACGAGAAAGACCGCGCGCCCGAGGATGAGGAGGAAATCGATGTTCGGCAGATTGGCGAGGGACATGATTGTCAGTTCCGTGAAGTCGGTCACACCGCACCGGCGGCGATCCGACGGCGACGGATTTCCGTCGTCGTCGCGGCCTATGCCCGGGAAAACCTGCAGATTCCATGCCAGCGCGCGGCGCGGACCGCCGCAGGTCAGTCACTCGCGCCGGGCAGCCACGCCGGGTCGGCATGCTTGCCGAGCAGCGCCGAGAGGATCACCACCACGACGCGCCGGTTGGCGGCGCGTCCCGCCGCGGTGGCATTGCTCGCAATCGGCTTCTGATCGCCGAAACCGATGACGGCGAGCCGCCGCGGGGCGACGCCATGTTTGGAAAGGACGTGCACGACGCTGCCGGCACGTGCCGCCGAGAGCTCCCAGTTCGAGGCGAACTGCACGGTGTGAATGGGTACGTTGTCGGTGAAACCCTCGACGCGCACGGGATTGGGGTAGTGGCGCAGCACGCCGGCGAGACGCTGCATGGCCGCGACCGCGGCGCCGGAGAGCCGCGCGCTGCCGCTCGGGAACAGGATGTCGCTGCTGAAGCGCACCTCGATCATGCCCGGCTTGCGCGTGATCATGACCATCTTGCGACCGATGAGCGCATGCATGGCGCTAGCGACACCGGCGGCGACCTGCCCGAGCGTCGGATCATGGGGTATGGGCGCCGGCAGGGTTGGCGCCCCCCGCAGGGCAACGCGCGCCGCGCGGTGCAGCGGCAAGTGCGGCGGCACGGCAACCGGCGCGGAGCGATCCGCGCCCGGCGCGAGCGCCGTGTGACCGACCTGGATCGGATCGACGGTGCGCGGCTGGCCGCGGAATGCCGCGCGCAGGGAATTCGACAGCACGCGGTACTTGCCGGCATTGACCGACGAGATCGAGTACATCACGACGAAGAACGCGAGCAGCAGCGTGAGCAGATCGCCATAGGGGATTGCCCAGCGTTCGTGATTGGTGTGCTCCTCGGGGCGTCGTAGCCTGCGCATTCGTGCCGCCTAGTGCAGGTAGCCCTGCAGCTTCGTCTCGATGGCACGCGGATTGTCCCCCTGCGCGATACCGAGCATGCCGTCGATGACCATTTCGCGGACTTGCGTCTGGCGGTGAATGATGCCCTTCAGCTTGGCGGCCACCGGCAGGAAGAACAGGTTGGCGAAGCTGATGCCGTAGACCGTGGCGGTGAACGCCGCGGCGATACCGTGCCCGAGGCGGCTCGGATCGGTGAGATTCTGCAGCACCGCCATGAGACCGAGCACCGCACCGATGATACCGAGCGTGGGTGCATAGGTGCCGGCGCTTTCGAACACTTTCGCCGCGGCGATATCGGCGTGCTCGCGCATGTTGACCTCGACATACAGCGTGTTGCTGATGTTCTCGGGCTCCGTTCCGTCGACGACCATCTGCAGGGCGCGGCGGGTGAATTCGTCCGGCTCGCGCGCGATCAGCGGCTCGAGTCCGAGCAGTCCCTGCTTGCGCGCCGTGTTGCTCCAGCCGACGATCTTGGCGATCAGATCCTTGCCCTCGCGCGGCGGCGGACGCATCACCCAGGGGAAGATGCCGAGCGCGCGGCGCATCACCGGCAGCGGGGTCTGCACGCAGATGGCCGCGATCGTGCCGCCGCCGACGACCACCAGGGCCTCGAGCGACACCAGCGCCATGATGCCGGCGCCGCGCAGCAGCGCCCCTGCCAGCACGGCGTTGACGGCGAGCACCAGTCCGATGATGCTCAGAATGTCCACCGCTACTCCTTACATGCCCAGGCCCGACAGCAGCTCGTCGACATCGGTTTGCTGAGCGGCGATCTCGCCCTGAGTGACCCCGGGTACGACCGGGCCATGTGCCATGGCCGGATCGCTGCCGAGGGTCGCATGCTCGACCACGTCGCCGGAGAGCCGTGTCAGGCTGCCCAGGGTCTGTTCCAGCTCCTCCACCAATTTGATGACGCTGCGGATGATCTGTCCGGTCAAATCCTGATAACCCTGTGCCAGCAGTACCTCGGCGAGGTTGCGCCGGATCTGCTCGCAGTCGGCGCGGGCCGCCGGCAAGAACTGCTCGAGCCGCACGTGCAGCGGCTCCGGTTCGCCGGCCGCAAGCGTCGCGAGCACCGCGGCGGCTTCGTGCGCCACGCGCTCGGCGAGCGGGCCGGAGCGCTCGACCAGGTCGAGCGTGCGGTGCGCCGCCGCGTCGGTCATGTTGATCACGTGCAGCAGGCGCGTGCGCGCCCCGGGTATCTCGTGTTCGGCGAAATCGGCCAGGCGTGATTCGATGCTGAAGCGTTCAAGCGCCTTCTGCAACCCGCCGGTGAGCCGGCGGATTTCCCCAAGCATGCGCGGCTCGCGCATGTGCACGATATGATCGACGGCAGCGAAGAACGCCGCCTCATCTGCATTGTGGAATGCCTCGCTCAGTGCATCCACGCACGCGCCGTACTCACGCTGCAACACGGAAAAGTTTGTCACTGTTGTTTCACTTTGCGGCTGTGCCCAGAATCTTGTCGAGTTTCTCCTTCAGCGTCTCGGCGGTGAAGGGCTTGATGATGTAGCCGTTGACTCCGGCTTGCGCGGCCTCGATGATCTGCTCGCGCTTGGCTTCGGCCGTCAACATCAGCACCGGCAGCTTGGCGAGGCGCGCATCGGCGCGCACCGCCTTGATCAGATCGAGCCCGGGCATGCCGGGCATGTTCCAGTCGGTGATCAGACAGTCGAAATCTTCGGCCCGCAGCAGCGGCAGGGCCGTCTCGCCGTCGTCCGCTTCACGCACGTTCGGATAGCCGAGATCGTGCAGGAGATTCTTGACGATCCGGCGCATGGTGGAGAAATCGTCCACCACGAGAAACTTGCAGTCCTTGCTCACTGCCGACCTCGCCGCGCCGCGCCGCTCGCCGCGGGCGTCTCGCGCCAGGCGCCGAGGCGCGCCTTCAAGCGCACGAGCGCCTGACCGTGCAGCTGACAGGCGCGCGATTCGGTCACGCGCAGCACCGCCCCGATCTCCTTCAAGTTGAGGCCCTCGCTGTAGTAAAGCGACATCACCAGCTTCTCCCGTTCCGGCAGTCCGTCGATGGCCACCGCCAACGCCTGCTTGAATTCCTCGTCGGCGGTCTCGAGAAACGGATCGGCGTCGCCCTCGATGGTCACCGCCGCATCATCCAGCGCCGCAAGCCGGCAACTGGCCGCGTCGTGCACGATCGCGTGATACTCGGCGAGTTCGACGCCGAGAGCGGCGGCGATTTCCGCATCGCGCGCGTCCCGGCCGGTGCGCCGCTCGATTTCCTGCACCGCCGCGGCCACGGCCCGCGCCTTGCGATGCACCGAGCGCGGCGCCCAGTCGAGCTTGCGCAGCGCGTCGATCATCGCGCCGCGGATGCGGATGCCGGCGTAGGTCTCGAAGCTCGCGCCCCGGCCCGCCGCGTAGTTCGAGGCTGCCTCCAGCAATCCGAGCATTCCCGCCTGCATCAAATCGTCGATCTCCACCGAGGGCGGCAGCCGCCCGGCGAGGTGATAGGCGATGCGCTTGACCAGCTCCGCGTGCCGCGTCACCAGGTCGGCGGCCGCGGGCGTATCGGCGCAGCCGCGCACCTCGCTGTAAGCGCTTGCCGCGTTCATGGCACCACCGCCAGTTGCGCGGGCCCGCGCCGCACCAGCCGCTCGACGAAGAACTCGATATTGCCGCGCGGACCGGGCGGTACTGGCCAGTTATCGGCCGCTTCGGCCAGTTTCTTGAACGCCCGAGCGGCGGCGCTGCCGGGATAGGCGTCACAGACCGGACGCTGCTCGCGCACCGAGCGGTGGAGATACTCGTCCTCGGGAATCTCGCCGGCGAACTCGAGTGCGACCTCGAGGAATCGGCGGGTCACCCGCTCGAAGCGCTGGAACAGCTCGCGGCCGCCGCCCGGCGCGCGCACCCGGTTGGCGAGGACGCGAAAGCGCGTGATGCCATGGCTGCGGCTCAGCACCTTGATGAGCGCATAGCCGTCGGTGAGCGAGGCCGGCTCGTCGCAGATGACCACGAGCACCTGCTGGGCGGCCTGGGCGAACTGCAGGACCCCGTGCGCGATGCCGGCGGCGGTATCGACGATCAGCACCTCGAGCGGTTCGGCGAGGCTGCTGAAGGCGCGTACCAGTCCGAGGTGCTCGGCAACCCCCATGTTGGCGAGGTTGGCGGCCCCCGAGGCGGCCGGCACGATGTGAAAGCCCTGGGGCGCGCGGATGAGGACCTCATCGAGCGTGCGCTCCCCATTCAGCACGTGCGCGAGCGTGTAGCGGGGCGAGAGACCGAGGAACACATCCGCGTTGGCCAGGCCGAGATCGCCGTCGAGGAGCACGACACGCTTGCGCGGGGCGAGCGCGGTGGCGAGGTTGACCGCAACGCTGGTCTTGCCCACGCCGCCCTTGCCGCCGGTGACCGCGATCACCTGGACGGGCCGCGCCAGCGCCTTCAATTTCGCGTTGTTGATCAGGCTCAGTTCAGGGGTTTGCATGGGCGAGTTTTCCGAATCGTCGTCGCAATAGATCTTCGTCCGCGGCGGCACCGCGGGTTTTGGCGAGGCGCACCGCCTGCGTCACGAGCTCAAGCGCCCGCGCCGGGTGCAGATCCTCCGGTACCCGCTGGCCATCGCTGATGTAGGCGATAGGCAAGCGCGCGCGGATCAGCGCCGAGAGGGCGCCGCCGAGGCTCGCCGCCTCATCGGTCTTGGTGAGCACACAGGCGGCCGGCTGCAGCGGGGCGAAGCGCTCTATGGTTTCCTCCAGAGCGCCGGCTTGCGTGCTGGCCGCGAGCACCAGCGCAGGCGCCAGAGCGGTGCCGCACGCGCCGAGCACCGCGCGGCGCGCCTCGAACTGGGCGTCGCGCACGCTGAGCCCCGGCGTGTCGATCAGCACCAGCCGGTGCTGGTCCAGACGCCCGAGCAGCTGCGGCAGGGTCTCAAAGCGCTCCGGGGTATGCACCGGCACTCCGAGCAGCTGGCCGAGCGCATGCATCTGATCCTGAGCGCCGATGCGCACGGTGTCCGAGGCGACGAGCGCCAATTCTTTGGCGCCGTGCCGCAGTATCCAGCGCACCGCCAGCTTGGCGAGCACGGTGGTCTTGCCGACGCCGGTGGCCCCGACGAAGGCGATGCGCCCGCCGCTGTCGAGCCAGCAGTCGCCCGTCACCTGCAGGTACTGCGACAGACCGGCGATGGCGAAGCGCCGGCCCTGGCGCAAATCGATGTCGGCGGGCAGCTGGCCGACGAGATGATCGGCAAGTTCCTGCGTGATGCCGATCTCGGACAGCTCGCGCAGCAGCTCGGTGTGCACCGGTGAGCGGCGTGTGCGATCGTTCCAGGCGAGTTGCGCGAGCTGCGTCTCGAGCATGCGGCGCAGCGTCTTCAGCTCATGGCCCATGGCCTCGGCCGCCGCCGGGGTGTTGGCGGCGAGCGGCGGCGCACCGATGACCCGTTCCGGCAGCTCGGCCGCGGTGGACTCGAGTGCCTCGATTCGGCTCGCGTCGAAGTCGACCGCTGCGGTCACCTCCACGCCGTTCGGCACGCGGCGTGAGGAGAGGATCACCGCATCTTCTCCGAGCTGCTCGCGAATCGCGCGCAGCGCATGGCGCATCTCGGCGGCCGTGTGACGTACGATCTTCATCGCTTACCTGCCGACCGCGGTCACGACACGGACCTTGCGGTTGTCGGGTATCTCATTCCACGCGAGCACATGCAGTGCCGGCAGCGCGGGCCGCAGGAACTTGGCCATGGCCGCGCGCAGCGGCGGCGGCACCAGCAGCACGGGCGCGGCGCCGGCCCCCTCCTGCCGGTGTGCGGCTTCGGCAACCCGCTGCTGCAGCCGCTCGGCGAGCCCCGGTTCGAGGCCGGCGCCGGCGCTGCCCGCGGTGAGGGAGCCCTGCAGCAGCCGCTCGAGCTCAGGATCCAGGGTGATGACCGGCAACTCGGCGGCGACGCCGGCGATGTCCTGCACGATCTGCCGGCCGAGGGCGGCGCGCACCAGCGGCAGCAGCAGGGCCGGATCCTGGGTTCGGGGTGCGTGTTCGGCGAGTGTTTCCATGATGAGGCGCATGTTGCGGATGGGAATACGTTCCGCCAGAAGTCCTTGCAATACGCGTACCAGAACGGCGAGCGGCAGCACACGCGGCACCAGGTCCTCGACCAGCTTCGGCGCGCTCTTGCCGAGGGCGTTGAGCAGCTGCTGCACTTCCTCGTGGCCGAGGATCTCGTGCGCGTGCGATTGCAGGATGAATGACAGATGGGTGGCGATGACCGTGCTCGGATCGACGACCGTGTAGCCGAGCGCCTGGGCATGATCGCGGTTGCCCGGCTCGATCCACACCGCCTCCATGCCGAAGGCCGGATCGCGCGTCGCCACGCCTTGCAGCGCTCCGAACACCCGCCCGCCGTTGATGGCGAGCTCACGATCCGGATATACCGTGTTCTCCCCGATCGGCACGCCGCTGAGGTTGATGCGATACACCGTCGGTTGCAGGTCGAGGTTGTCGCGGATGTGCACGGCCGGCAGCAGGAAGCCGAGCTCCTGCGACAGCTTGCGACGGACGCCACGCACCCGCGCCAGCAGATCGGCGCCCTGGCCCTTGCTGTCGACCAGCGCCACGAGGCGATAGCCGACCTCGAGGCCGACCGGGTCGACGGGCTTGACGTCCTCCCAGCTGAGCTCGCGGGATTCGGGGGCGGCCTTGGGTTTGGGCGCGGGCGGGGCCGCCGCCTGCAGCGTGCGCCGCTTGTGCAACACATAGGCCAGGCCGCCGCACACGCCCGCCATCGACAGGAAGGCGAGGCTCGGCATGCCGGGAATCAGGCCGAGCACACCGAGCAACCCGCCCGCCACCGCGAGCGTGCGCGGATTGCCGAACAGCTGCTTGCCGAGCTCCCCGCCCATGTCCTGCGGTCGCGACATGCGCGTCACGATGATGGCGACCGCGGTCGACAGCAGCAGCGAGGGGATCTGCGCCACCAGACCATCGCCGATGGTGAGCAGCGTGTAGGTATGGAGCGCCGCGGTGAGCGCCATGCCGTGCTCGAGGATGCCGATCGCCAGGCCGCCGACGATATTGATGAGGAGAATCAGGATGCCGGCGATGGCATCGCCGCGCACGAACTTGCTGGCGCCATCCATAGCACCGTAGAAATCCGCCTCGGCACGGATCTCGGCGCGCCGCGTGCGCGCCTCGTCCTGGGTGATCAGACCCGCCGCCAGGTCCGCATCGATGGCCATCTGCTTGCCCGGCATGGCATCGAGAGTGAAGCGGGCGCTTACCTCGGAGACGCGGCCGGCGCCCTTGGTGATGACCACGAAGTTGATGATGGTGAGGATGATGAACACCACGACACCGACGGCGAAGTTGCCGCCGACCACGAACTCGCCGAACGACTCGATGACGTGACCGGCCGCGCCGGGCCCGGTGTAGCCGTGCAGCAGCACGACGCGGGCCGAAGCGACGTTCAGGGCGAGGCGCAACAGTGTCGCGAGCAGCAGCGCGGTGGGGAACACCCCGAACTCCACTGGACGGGACACGTAGAAGACGCTCATCACGATCACGATCGACAGCGCGATGTTGAACGTGAACAGAATGTCGAGCGCAACCGGCGGCAAGGGCACGATGACCATGGCGAGCACGCCGAGCACGCCGAGCGGCACACCGATGCCGACGCGCAGGATATCGCGCAGGTTCTGCGACCAGTTGACCGGTCCGGTGGCGATGTTTGTTGCCGTTGTCATGGATCAGGGCTGCAGGTTTTCAATGGCAGGATCGATCTGGGGCGGGGTCGGGGCGGGGGCCCCGCTCGCGCGCGCATTCTTCAGGCGGTAGATGTACGTGAGTACCTGCGCGACCGCGACGTAGAGCGCCGCGGGAATCTCCGCGCCGATCTCCACGTTGTAAAAGAGCGCTCGGGCGAGCGGCGGCGCCTCGACCAGCGGAACCGAATGCTCGCTCGCGATCTCGCGGATGCGCGCGGCGAGCAGGTCGGCGCCCTTGGCGACGACGCGCGGGGCGCGCATGCGATCCTCCTCGTAACGCAGCGCCACGGCGAAGTGGGTGGGATTGGTGACCACGACGTTCGCCTTGGGAACATCGTGCAGCATGCGCCGGCGCTGCAGCGCGCGCTGCGCGCGCCGCAGGCGTCCCTTGGTCTCGGGCGCGCCCTCGCTCTCCTTCGCCTCGTCGCGCACTTCCTGGCGTGTCATGCGCAGATCGCGGTGGTGCTGCCAGAGCTGCCAGGGCACGTCGATGGCAGCGATCACCCCGAGCGAGGCCGCCACCATCATCAGCGCATCCGACACCAGGTGCAGGGCCGCGGCGATCGCGACCCCGAGCGGCTCGTTGCCGAGGGCGAGCATGCGCGCCCACTCGATGTGCAGCGCGAGCAGCGCCGCCCCCGCGACCAGCAGGAATTTCGCGAACGCCTTGCCGAGCTCGACCAGACCGCGCACCGACACCAGGCGTGTGAACCCGGCGACCGGATCGAGGCGGGTGAAATCCGGCGCCAGCGACTGGAAGCTGAAATTCCAGCCGCCGAGGGCGAGCGGCGCGGCGAATGCCGCCACCACGGTGAGCGCGAGCACCGGACCGCAGGCGAGCAGCGCATGCAGCGCTTCCTGCCCGGCGGTGGCGAGCGCGCGCTCGGGACTTGCCGCAGCCGCCGCTGGCACCGACAGGCCGGTGCGCATCAGGCGCTCGAACGCGCGGCCCATGCTCGCGCCGAACATGCGCAGGCCCGCGCCCGCGATGAGCAGAACCGCGGCGCTGCTGAGATCGCGCGAGCGCGGCACCTGGCCCTCGGTGCGGGCCTTCTCCAGGCGCTTCCCGGTCGGTTGTTCGCTGCGGTCCTGATCGTCTTGCGCCATGGCTCAGGCCCTGATCAGCTGACGCAGGAACAGAAGCGCGGAGCCGAGCAGCCGCACGAAGCCGGATTCGAGGACCGGCAGGCTCGCCAGGATCACGAGCAGTCCGAAGGCGAGCACGACCGGCAGGCCGGTCGCGAACAGATTGAGCGTGGGGGCGGCGCGGCTGATGACGCCGAAGGCGAGGTTCGCGACCATGATTGCGGTGAGCGCCGGCAGCGCCACGGCGAGGGCACCCGAGAACAGGGTGGAACCGAACTCGATCACCGCCCAGAGGCCATGCTGGCCCAGCCCGACGGTGCCGATGGGCAGCGTGCGAAAGCCCTCGACCAGGATGCGGATGAGCGCGATCTGACCGTTGAGGGCGAGAAACAGCAACGTGACGAGCAGCGTGTACAGCTGGCCGAGCGCCGGGGTGCTCGTGCCGCTCAGAGGGTCGAGATTGTAGGACAGGGACAGTCCCATGCTGTTGGCGATCATCTGGCCGCCGAGCGTGACCGCCTCGAACACCAGCTGCAGGGAGAAGCCGAGTGCGATGCCAATGATGATCTGCTGCACGGTGATGAGCACCCCGGTCACCGAGAGCGCGGCGAGCGCCGCGGGCACGTGCACGAGCGGCGCGACGAGCAGCGCGAGCCCGCCGGCCAGCACCACCCGGACCTGCGCCGGCACCGACACCGAACCAAACACCGGCGCGACCATCAGACACGAGCCGATGCGCACGAACGGCCAGAACAGGCCGGCCAGCATGTGCTCAAGGGTGGTGGCAGCGAGGATCGGCATGGTTGCAGCGGCCGTCAGCCGATGAGTTGCGGAATGCCGAGGATGAGCTCGCGCGTGTAGTCGACCAGGGTGTGCAGCATCCACGGGCCGGCAAGCGCCATCACGAGCGCAAGCACGAGCAGCTTTGGAATGAACGACAGCGTCATTTCGTTGATCTGGGTGGCGGCCTGGAATGCGCCGATCACGACGCCGGTGATGAGGGTCGCGAGCAGCAGCGGCGCGGCCAGCATCAGTGTCACCTCGAGTGCGCCCATGCCGATGGTCATGACGGTGGCTGAGTTCATGCGTATCCCCTAGTGGTAGAAGCTCGCCGCGAGCGAGCCGACAACCAGTGTCCAGCCGTTCACCAGTACGAACAGCATCAGCTTGAAGGGCAGTGAGATCATCACCGGTGAGACCATCATCATGCCGAGCGACATCAGCACGCTCGCCACCACCAGGTCGATGATCACGAACGGAATGAACAGCAGAAAGCCGATGATAAACGCGGTCTTGAGCTCGCTCGTGAGGAACGCCGGCACCAGCACCGACAGCGGCACGTCGAGGGGCGCGGCATAACCCTTCGCGCCGGCGATATGCGTGAACACGGCAATGTCGCTCTCGCGCGTCTGGTGCAGCATGAACTCCTTCAGCGGCACCTCGGCGCGTTCGAGCGCGGCGGTCGCACTCAGCGTGCCGGCGGCATAGGGCTGGTAGGCGACGTGATTGATCTGGCGAATCACCGGGGACATCACGAACAGGGTGAGAAACAGCGCCAGTCCGAGCAGCACCTGGTTGGGCGGGGTCTGGCCGGCGCCGAGCGCCTGGCGCAGGATCCCGAGCACGATCACAATCCGCGTGAAGGCGGTCATCATCAGGAGGATCGCCGGCAGCAGCGTCAGCGCCGTCATCAGCGCCAATACCTGCAGCGTCAGCGTGTAGGTCTGAGTGCCGCCGTGGGTCTGTACGCTGAAGGCCGGAATGCCGGGCGCAGCGCGCGCCGCCAGGGGCAGCAGCGCGAGCAGCAGCAGCGGCCAGCTTTTGCGCATGGCGCTCATTTGCCGATGCTGCGCTTCAGCAGCGCCGCGAAGGTCGCGGGCGTCGGCCGGGCGATCCCATCCTCGAGCGCGACCGGCTGCTCGAGCACATGCAGCGTGTTGACCCGACCGGGCGCGACGCCGACCAGGATCTCGGTCCCGCCCACCTTCAGCAGCACCGCCCGTTCCTTGGCGCCGAGCGGCAGCGTGGCGAGAACCTTCAGCGCACCGTTCGCACCCATACCAAACGTGCGCAGGCGCCGTGCCAGCCAGGTCAGGGCGAAGATCGCGGCGAGGACGACAAGCAGCGCAAGCGTGACGGACACGAGGCTGCCGGCGCCAATGGCCGCCGGTGTGCCCGCGCTGCTGGGTGCGGCGAACAGATGGGTCATTTGAGTTTACGCAGGCGCTCGGCCGGGCTGAGAACATCGGTCAGACGAATGCCAAACCGTTCATTGACGACCACGACCTCGCCGTGCGCGACCAGCGTGCCGTTGACGTAGACGTCGAGGGGCTCACCCGCGGTGCGGTCGAGCTCCACCACGGAGCCCTGGTTCAGCTGCAGGAAGTTGCGGATCGGGATGCGGGTGCGCCCGACCTCCATCGACAAGGTGACCGGAACATCGAGGATGACCTCGAGATTGACGTCACCGGCGGTGGTCTTGCCCGCGCTCTCGTCGGTGAGGTCGTGGAACTCGGCTGGCGCGGCGGCCTGCGGATTGACATTGGCGTTCATGGCGAAACTCAGTGCGAAGTGTCGATTGACGGTGTGGCGGGTTTGTTACGGCGGATCTGGCCCTCGATCTTCACGGCCTGATTGCCGCGCGAAGTGCCGAGCGTGCCGCGAAACACCGGCATCTCCTCGGCGAGCAGCGTGACCTGGCCGGTGAAGTCGCACGGCAGGATGTCGCCGGGCTTCAGGTTGATCAGCTCCGCGAGCGTGATCGAGGTCCGGCCGGCGAGCGTGGTGATGGCCAGCTCGGCGTCCTTCAGCTCCTCGCGCAACGCCTGCGTCCAGCGCTCGTCCTTGTCCATCCGATCGCTGGCGACGCCGGAGTCGAGGATCTCGCGCAGCGGTTCGATCATCGCGTACGGCATGGTGATGTGCAGATCCCCGCCGCGGCCGTCGAGCTCGACGTGAAACGAGCTCACCACGACGATCTCGGTGGGGGAGACGATGCCGGCGAACTGCGGGTTGATTTCGGCCTGCAGGAACTCGGGCGTGATGTCCGCGATGTGCGCCCAGGCCTCGTGCAGGTCGGCGAACACGCTGCGCAGCGCCAGCTGGATGATGCGCTGTTCGGTGGCGGTGAACTCGCGGCCTTCGATCTTGGCGTGCCGGCCGTTGCCGCCGAAGAAATTGTCGACCACGGTGAAGACGAGCTTCGAGTCGAACACGATGAGCGCGGTGCCGCGCAGCGGATTGAAGCGCACGAGATTCAGGCTCGTCGGCACATGCAGCGTGTGGATGAACTCACCGAACTTCTTCACCTGCACGGTGCCGATGCCGACCTCGGGCGCGCGGCGCAGCAGGTTGTACAGACTCAGCCGATACAGGCGGGCAAAGCGCTCGTTGATCATCTCGAGCGTGGGCATGCGCCCGCGCACGATGCGCATCTGATTGGCGAAGTCGTAGGTGCTCACCTGCCCGGGGGCCGGCGGCGGATCGGTGCTGACCGCGCCGGTGTCGACGCCGTGCAGCAGCGCGTCGATTTCCGCCTGGTCGAGGATCTTCTCGGTGCTCATGGGACGGGGGCGCTCGCGCAGGTCACTGCATCACGAAGCTGGTGAAGTAGATGGCCGCGATGTTGCCGGGGTGGCCGCCGGCGTCGTGCACCACCTTGCGGATGTCGGCGAGCACCTCGGCGCGCAGCTTCTCCTTGCCGGCGGCGGTCTCGAGCGTCGCATAGCGTTGATTGCTGAGCAGCAGCAGCAGGTCATTGCGCACCACGGGGTCGTTCTGCTGCAGCAGCGCGAGGGTCTTCGGGTCGCGCGACATCACCTGCAGACTCACCTGCAGGTAGCGCACGCCCTGCCCGGGGGCGAAATTCACCACGAACGGTTTCAACGCCAGGTAGTGCGGCGGTCCGGAGGGCGCCTTGTGCGCTCCATGTGCGCCGGCCTTGGCGCCATGCAGCAGCATGAAGCCGCCGGCGCCTGCGCCGAGGACGACGACGGCGATCGCGATGATCAGCCACAACGGCAGGGCGCGTTTTTTTTTCGGCGGCGCCGCCGTGGCATCGGCCGGCGCGGTAGCAGGAGCGGTAGCCATGGATCGGGGAACTCCGGTGCTTGTTGACGGTGCCGAGCGCGGTGCAATGCCCGTGCCACCGACGCGCCAGCGCGCGTAACCGAATGAATCCGTGCAACTTTGCGCCCCCAGGAGCGTGTGATCCGGATCACACCGCCGCGGCGGCGTCGGAGTTCCGACGCGGCCGCGGCGCGGCGCCGCAGCGCGTTGGACGCTGTCGCAACTTATCGACAATTTCCGAGATGCATCACAGAAAGGAATACGTCGAATACGCGACAGTAGCGGCGCCGGGGATTGAAGAACACGACAGACGTGAGGTCTGCTGCTCCCCAAGAAGAAGCGAGCCCAAGCAGTGACGAGCCCGATGTTGGTCAGCGATAGCGACACCGATCCTGGTGCCGGGTGCGAGGCGCGCAGCGCGCGCGGCAGTGAGCCGAGCACGGCGCGCATGCCGAGCGGAACTTCCGCGGCAATTCGCGCGGTGGTCGGCCTGATTCGTCAGGTTGCGGTACATGACTCGACGGTGCTGATCCTCGGGGAATCCGGCACCGGCAAGGAGGTGGCCGCACGCGCGATTCACGACCTCAGTCCGCGCCGCAATCGACCGTTCGTCGCGGTCAATTGCGGGGCTATCCCAGCGGAATTGCTCGAGTCGGAGCTGTTTGGACACGAGAAGGGCGCGTTCACCGGTGCAATCGCGGCGCGCAAGGGGCGTTTCGAGATCGCCGAGGGCGGCACGCTGTTTCTCGATGAGATCGGCGACATGAGTCCGCCGATGCAAGTGAAGCTGCTGCGCGTGCTGCAGGAGCGCGTGTTCGAACGGGTCGGCAATCATGTGCCGATGCGCTGCAACGTGCGCATCGTGGCGGCCACGCACCGTAATCTCGAAGCATCGATCGCGCACGGCACGTTCCGCGAAGATCTGTTCCATCGCCTGAACGTCTTTCCGATCGAGATGCCGGCGCTGCGCGAGCGGCGCGAGGACTTGCCGGCGCTGGTGGCGGAGTTTGCCGATCGCAATGCCGCCGATGGTCGCGGCGCGTTGCGGTTTTCGGCGGCTGCGCTCGCCGCGCTGGCCGAATGTCGCTGGAGCGGCAACGTGCGCGAGCTTGGCAATCTCATCGAGCGGCTCTCGATCACCTGCGCCGGGGGCTGTGTCGAGGTCGCGGACCTGCCTCCCAAGTACCAGCCGCCGAGCGGTTGGGAATACCTCGCGACGGCTGCGGCGGGTGCGGCGATGGAGCCGGCAGCGCTGCCCGAGACGGCGGTGCTCGCCCTGCTCGAGCGGGCCGCGCCGCCCGCGCCGCCGGTGTCGCCAGCGGGCGCGGCGCCGATGCACACACTGCCCGAGGAGGGCATCGATCTGCGCGAGCACCTGCTCGGCATCGAGCGCGCACTGGTCCGCGCGGCACTCGCGCGCGCCAACGGCACGGTCGCGCAGGCCGCGCGGCTGCTCAACTTGCGCCGCACCACGTTGGTGGAGCGTCTGCGCAAGCTGGATCTCATCGCGACCCTGCCGGCCGACGTGACGGAAGATTGACGCCGGCGGCGGCCTGGCTGCGCCGCCGCTGTGAGTCGTGTCACGCTTTGCGCAGTGGATGAGGCCGGCACGGCATTTGCATTCCCCTGAGGGAGAGGAACCATTCCTGCCTCCAGGGGAATTCGATGTCAGATCAGTACGAGCCACAATCGATCATTCACAGCGCCGTCGGCGAGGTACCCGAGCCGGTGGCGCGGGCGGAGAGCTCGCAGCGGCTTCTCGCCCTAGCGCGTCGGGTCGCGCTGAGCGACTGCACGGTACTCATCTGGGGCGAGTCCGGCACCGGCAAGGAGGTGATTGCCCGGTATATTCACCGCCGCTCCCTGCGTGCCCAGGGCCCGTTCGTCGCGATCAACTGCGCAGCCATTCCCGAGAACATGCTGGAAGCGATGTTGTTCGGTTACGAGCGCGGCAGTTTCACCGGCGCCCACGCCGCGCATGCCGGCAAATTCGAGCAGGCCCAGGGCGGCACGCTGCTGCTCGATGAGATTACCGAGATGCCGCCCGGGCTGCAGGCGAAGCTCCTGCGCGTGCTGCAGGAGCGGGAGGTCGAGCGCATCGGCGGGCGCGCCGCCATCAGCCTCGAGGTGCGCGTCATCGCCACCACCAACCGCCGTCTGCGTGAGGAGGTCGCCGCGGGTCGATTCCGCGAAGACCTCTATTACCGGCTGAATGTGTTTCCGCTCGCGATCGCCCCGCTGCGGCTGCGCCGCGACGACGTGCTGCCGCTCGCCATGCAGCTGCTCACCGCCCATTGCCATGCCGGCCGCCCGATTCCGGCCTTGAGCGCCGAGGCGGCGCATCGGTTGCTGACTTACAGCTGGCCGGGCAATGTGCGTGAGCTCGATAACCTGCTGCAGCGCGCCCTGATCCTGCTCACCGGCTCGGTGATTCAGCCGGAGCACATTCAATTCGAGCTCGCCAACGAGGCGCCGCACGCGGCATCGGCGCCACCGGCCGGGGCCGATGCCGGCGCGCTCGGTTCGCTCGCCGGCACACTGATTCAGGCCGAACGCGAGCTGATTCTCGATGCGCTCAAGAGCGGCCAGGGCAACCGGCGCGAGGCCGCCGAGCGGCTGGGCATCAGCCCGCGCACGCTGCGCTACAAACTCGCGCGCCTGCGCGAGGCGGGCGTCGAAGTGCCGGCGGCTTAACGGAGATCACCATGAGTCAAATGGCTATCGATCAGGTGTTGGCCCAGATCCGCGCGATTTCCGCGCAGGCCGGTGTCGATGCGCCGCGGCCGGCGGCGCTCGGCGCGGCGCAACCGACCGGAACCGCCGGCGTGAGCGAATTCGCGACGATCCTCAAGCGCGGCATCGATGCGGTCAATCACACCGAACTGAAGGCGAGCGCACTCGCCGATGCTTTCTCACGCGGCGCCCCCGGGGTATCGCTGCCGCAGGTGGTGCTGCAGATGGAGAAGGCGAGCGTCTCCTTCAGCGCCCTCACCCAGGTGCGCAATCGCCTGGTGAGCGCATACCAAGACATCATGAACATGCAGATGTAATCCGACGCCATGGCCGCCGAATCGACCGCCGTGCGGGCCACGCCCGCCATTCCGTTCAATCTGCGTCCGCTGCTGCTGCTCATCGGCATTGCCGCCGCAGTGGCCGCGGGTGTGTGGATCGTGCTGTGGTCGCGTGGGCCGACCTACAGCCTGTTGTACGCCAACCTGTCGGCAACCGAGGAGTCGCAGGTCGTACAGGCGCTGCAGTCGGCGCAGATTCCCTACCGGCTGGATGCCGCGAACAACGGCGTCGAGGTGCCCGCCGAGCAGCTCGATGCGGCGCGATTGAAGCTTGCCGGACAGGGTGTGGCGCAGAGCGACAGTTTCGCCAACATCGACAAGGGTTCCGGCTTTGGCGTCAGCCAGTTCATCGAGAACGTCCGCTATCAGCATGCGCTCGAGCAGGAGCTGGCCCGTACCATCGCGAGCATGCGCCAGATCGAGGCGGCACGGGTCAATCTTGCCGAACCGCGCCAGTCGGTGTTCATCAGCGATCAGACCGCCGCGAGCGCCTCGGTGTTCGTGCAGCTGCGCGCCGGCAGTGTTCTCGGTCCCGAGCAGGTGCAGGCCATCGTCAACCTGGTCGCCTCGAGCGTGCCGAATCTCTCCCCGACACACGTGACCGTCGTCGACCAGAACGGGCAGCTGCTCTCCGGTCCCCAGGGGGACAGTCGCTACGCCCTCGATCAACAGAACTACGACATTGCACGGCGCATCGAGAACGACGACCAGCAACGCATCATCGCACTGCTCACGCCGCTCGTCGGCGCCGGCCTGGTGCGCGCGGACGTGGTCGTGTCGCTGAACACCGCGAGCCGCGAGCAGGCACAGGAGCTGTACAAGCCGAACAGCCAGATCGTGCGCAGCGAGCAGATCTCCGAGGAAACGAGTGCCGCGGGCGCCGGCGCAGGGGTGCCCGGTTCGCTCTCGAACGAGCCGCCGGCGCCGGCGCGGCTCGCGCCCCTGCCGGCAAAGACCGCGGCGGCAAATTCAGGCAAGCGCAAGGGCGGGACCGGCGCGGCACCGCAGCCGACGGCCCGCGCCGCCGGGTCCGGTGCGCCGCTCGCTCCGGTGGGCACCGTCGGCGCCGGCGGTCCGGTGCTCTCGCGCAACGTGATCCGCAACTATGAAATCGACCGGACACTCGATTACTCGCGCGAGCCGCCCGGACAGGTCCGCCGCCTCTCGGTGGCCGTGCTGGTCGGCTATCGGCCGGTCAAGGCCGCCAACGGCAAGGTGACCCAGGTGCCTCTCTCGGCCGCCGAGCTTGCCCGCATCACGCAGCTGGTCAAGGATGCCGTGGGCTTCAATCCCGCGCGTGGCGACAGTGTGAGCGTCGTCAATGAACCACTCACGCTGCCGAGCGTGGCCGGGGGACGATTCGTGCGCGTCCCCATCTGGGAGCGGCCGCTGTTCCTCACGATGATGAAGATCGGGGTCGGCCTGATCGCCCTTCTGACGCTCGTGCTCGCGGTGCTGCGGCCGCTGGTGCGCTCGCTGTTCGCCACCACGATCGCGCCGGCGGCAGCCCTGCAGGTCGCGCACGAGGGGCCGCAGGACGGCCCCGGCGCAGCGACGAAGGACGCGCCCGTCAAGGCGCTCTCGCATGAGCAGCAGCTCGCGAGCGCCCGCGCGATAGTCGGTCAGGATCCCAAGCGCGTGGCGCAGCTGGTGCGCGGCTGGGTGGGCAACGATGAGTGAGCGTGGTGCCAAGGCCGCGGCCCGCAGCGGCGCGGAGCGCGCCGCCATTCTGCTGCTCACGCTCGGGGAGCAGGAGGCCGCGCAGGTGCTCAAGCACATGGGCGCCAAGGAGGTGCAGCGCATCGGCGCCGCCATGGCGCAACTCAGCAATGTCTCGCGTGAGGAAGTGCACAGTGTCATTGCCGAGTTCACCGCCAGCGTCGAGACCCAGACCTCGGTCGGCATTGGCGCGGATGAGTTTCTGCGCAAGGTGCTGGTCGATGCGCTCGGTCCCGGCAAGGCCGAGAGCGTCATCGACCGGATCAACATCGGCCGCAACAGCAAGGGGCTCGAGGCCCTGAAGTGGATGGATTCGCGGGCGGTCGCCGAGCTCATCCGCCAGGAACATCCGCAGATCATCGCCATCGTGCTCGCCTATCTCGAGGCGGACCAGGCCGCCGAGGTGCTGAGCATGCTGCCGGACTCGGTGCGCCCGGAGGTGATCGCGCGCGTGGCCTTGCTCGATGGGGTGCAGCCGACCGCGCTCTCTGAGCTCGACGACATCATCGAGAAGCAGTTCGCCGGCAAGTCGACCAGCAAGACCTCGGTGCTGGGCGGCGCCAAAGCCGCCGCCAACATCATCAATTTCCTCGAGCCCAGCCAGGAGAGCGCCTTGATGGAGCAGGTCGCCAAGAACGACGGGGCGCTCGCGGCGCGCATCGAGGAGCTGGTGTTCGTCTTCGACAACCTGCTCGATCTCGACGACCGCAGCATGCAGGAGTTGCTGCGTCAGGTCTCGAGCGATCAGCTGCTGATCGCATTGAAAGGCGCCGATGAGGTGCTGAAGGAAAAAATGTTCAAGAACATGTCGCAGCGCGCCGCGGAGATGCTGAAGGACGACCTCGAGGCCAAGGGCCCGGTACGACTTTCCGAGGTCGAGGCGGCGCAGAAAGAGATCCTCAAGGAGGCCCGCAAGCTCGCCGAGGCGGGCACGATTACCATCGGCGGCAAGGGCGAGCAGTATGTCTGAGCCGATGGAGCGACGCGGGAGCGCTGCGCGTATCGAGCGCTGGCAGCTGCCGCAGGTGAGCGGGCCGGTGGTCGGGCGCGCGGACTCGCGTCGCCAGCACGAGAGCGAGGTGCAGCAGGCACTGCAGGCCGCCGATGCGCGTGGTTATGCCGCCGGCCTCGCGCGCGCCGAGAACGCCATGCGCGAGCAGCGCGCCGCGCTCGATGAGCGCGCCCGGCTGCTCGCGACTCTGCTCGGGGCGCTGGCCGCGCCGCTTGCGGATCTTGATGCCGAAGTCGAGGCGGATCTGGTGCGCCTCGCGCTCGCGATCGGCAAGCAGCTGGCGCGGCGCGAGCTGCAGCAGGCGCCGGCGCAGATCATCGCCATCGTGCGTGAATCCCTGGCGCAGCTGCCGGCGGCGGCGCGCGAGGTGCGGGTGCTGTTGCATCCGCAGGATGCCGCGGCGGTGCGCGAGCACCTCACCCCCCCCACCGGCGAGCGGCACTGGACCCTCCTCGAGGATGCGACGCTCGCGCGCGGTGGCTGCCTCGTGCAAAGCGAATCCTCACGCGTGGATGCACGGTTCGAGAGCCGCGTTGCCGCCGTCACCGCCAACGCGCTCGGTGAATTGCGCGCGGGCGCAAGGAGCGAGGCATGAGTGCGCCCGAGGCATCGAGCCGCGCCGCGCGTTGGCGGGCGGAACTGCAACGCAGCCTGCTCGCGGTCGAACGCACAACGGCGCCGCCACTCGAGGGCTCGCTGACGCGCATGGTGGGCCTGACACTCGAGGCGGCTGGCTGCCAGGCGGCGGTCGGGGATTATTGCGATGTGATTGCCGGCGACGGGGCGCGCATCGAGTCGGAGGTCGTCGGGTTCGCGGGCGACCGGCTGTACCTGATGCCGGCCGGAGATGCGCACGGACTCGGACCGAACGCGCGTGTCATTCCCCGTGAGCGCGCCGGCACCGTGGCGGTCGGGCCACAGCTGCTCGGGCGCATCGTCGATGGCGCCGCGCAGCCGCTCGATGGACTCGGGCCGCTCGCGTGCACCGATCGAGTCCGTCTCGCCGGCCGGCCGATCAACCCGCTCTCGCGCCAGCCGATCAGCGAGCCGCTCGATGTCGGCGTCCGCGCCATCAATTCGCTGCTGACCATCGGCCGCGGCCAGCGGGTCGGACTGTTCGCCGGCAGCGGTGTCGGCAAGAGCGTGCTGCTCGGCATGATGGCCCGCTTCACGAGCGCACAGGTGATCGTGGTCGGATTGATCGGGGAGCGCGGCCGCGAGGTCAAGGAATTTGTCGAGCGCATTCTCGGCCCCGAGGATCGTACCCGGGCGGTGGTGGTGGCGGCCCCGGCCGATGCGCCGCCGCTGCTGCGCCTGCGCGGGGCGTGGCTCGCGACGGCGATCGCCGAGTACTTCCGCGATCAGGGCGCGAGCGTGCTGTTGTTGATGGATTCCCTGACACGCTTCGCGCAGGCGCAGCGCGAGATTGCGCTGGCGATCGGCGAGGCGCCCGCCACCAAGGGCTATCCGCCGTCGGTGTTCGCCCGCTTGCCGCAGCTGGTCGAGCGCGCCGGCAACGGCGCCGCGGGCGGCGGTTCGATCACCGCGTTCTACACCGTGCTCGCCGAGGGCGACGATCAGAACGATCCGATCGCCGATGCGGCCCGCGCCATCCTCGACGGACACATCGTGCTCGCGCGGCGCATTGCCGAGAGCGGCCATTATCCGGCCATCGATATCGAGGCGTCGGTCAGTCGTGCCATGACCGAAATCGTCCCGCGCCCGCACATCGAGGCCGCGCGCCGTTTCCGCCAGGTGCTCTCGACCTACCAGCAGCACCGCGATCTGGTGGCGATCGGGGCCTATCAGCGCGGCAGTGACCCGCGGGTCGATCAGGCCATCCGACTGTGGCCCGCGGTGCAGCAATTTCTCCAACAGGACATGCACGCGCGCGTCGATCTTGCGGCGGGACTCGCCGCGCTCGATGCCCTCGTCGCCGAGACTACGCCATGAAAAAAACCGAACGCATCGCCCTGGTCCAACGGGTGGTCGAGGATCTGGAGCGGCGGCGGGCCGAAGCGCTGGCGCTGTGCGAGCAGCGGCTGCGCGAGGCGCGCAACCGTTGTCAGGAACTCGAGACCTACCGGACGCACTATCTGCGCGACTTCAACCGGCGCGTGCAGAGCGGACTCGATGGCGCCATGGTGCGTGATTATCAGGTGTTTCTCGGCCGGCTCGAGGAGGCGCTGCAGCACCAGAACCAGCTCGTTGCGCAGACCGAGCAGCAGCGCGCCAGTGAGCTCGACAGCTGGCGCGGCGCCGCGATGCGCAGCGCGCAGATCGACACGCTGGCGGCGCATTGGCGGGCCGAGGAAAACGGCCTCGAGGAGCGGCGCGAGCAACGCGAGACCGATGAACGTTCGCAACAGCACTGGAGCCGCGGGAGGCCACATCGTGTGGGTTAAATCCGCGCTCATCGGCACGGGTGCCCCCGCCGGTCCTGCGGCCCTGGCGGCGCCGAGTGCGGCGCGCGGAACCGCCGGTGCCAACGCGTGGCCTACCGCTTCGCCCGCTGCGCCAACAGCCGACGCGGCCGGTGGTGCGATGACAGGCTCGGCCGGTGCCGACCGCTCCGGACAGGACGCTGCGCCCGAGTCGGCGGCGCCGAGGCGCGCCGGAGCCGAGGCGGCCTCCAGCCGGCCCGCAGCACGCAACAGTCCCCCGGGTCCGGCAGGCACCCCGGCGCGCGCGCCGGCGGCCGCCACGAACTTCTCGCAGACCTTGGCGGCGTCTTTAGCCGCACCCCCGTCCGCGGCGATGCAGAGTGCGGACGCAGCGCAAGCCGAGGCCGCGAAATCGGCCAAATCCGCTAAATCCGCCAAATCTCCCAAATCCACCCACAGCGCCGAAGGGGCGAAGACGCGGGGCGCCGACCGGGGCCAGGCCGCCACCGACCCGGTCATATCGGCCCTGACTCCGATGGATTCGGGCGGGGCGCCCCCCCCGCGCGCGCACGCCGAGGCCGGCGGGGCGAAGCCGGTTCAGGCCGAAACGTCCGCGCCCACCCCGGCAAGCCTCGAGGAACTGCAGACCGCCGCGGCGGCGCATGCCTCCCTCGAGTCCTCATGGCCGGGCGCCGCCGGGCGGTCCGCCACCGCCGGGCCGAGCCTCGGGCAGCCCGGCAGCGTGGGGCCGTTGACGGCCGCACAACTGCTGGCCAACACCCAATCGGCCGGCGGCACCCTCGCGGCTGCGGCCGGCGGGCCGGAACTGACGGCGCCGGTTGGATCGGGCGCCTGGACGGAGCAGCTCGGCGCCCGGCTGACCTGGATGACCCAGCAGGGTATTCAGTCGGCCTCATTGCAGCTCTCGCCACGCGATCTGGGTCCGTTGCAGGTGAGCATTTCCGTGCAACACGGCCAGGCGAGCGTCTGGTTCGGGGCGCAGCAGGCCGAAACGCGTCAGGCGCTCGCGCAGGCGCTGCCGCAGCTGCGGACCTTGTTGGCTCATCAAGGGCTGACGCTGACCGATGCGGGGGTCGCGCATGATGCGCCGCACAACGCGCAAGCCGAGGCGGCCCTGGCGCTGCGCGCGCGTGGCGCGGCCGCGGGCAGCGAGGCTGAGGCGACAGGGGACGCCGTGCCGGTGCGCGGCATCGGCCTGATCGACACCTACGCCTGAGCGCCGGCACTCAGGCGGAACGGTTCGGTCCGTGCCGCCCGGCGATCTGGCGGCGATGACGGCGAAAGGCGATCTTGGTGATGATGGCCGCGAGCGCATCGTCGAGCGGGTCGAAACGCACCCTGACCTCGGTTGGCGCGACGGCGGTGACCTGCGCGGCCAGGCGCAGCGGTTGCGCGATGCACTCGTGCAGGTAAATCTCGAGCATGCCGCGTGTGCCGGGCTGCGGCGCGTTCTCGCCCGCTTGCCACAGCGCACCGCGGGCGTTGAAGCGCAGCGGTACCGGGGCCGGCCGCGGCCGGTTCAGCGCCAGCAGCTGCCCGACCAGCGCGAGCAACAGCGTCAGCTTGCGATCCAGACGCTGAATTTCCGCGGCCAGCGGCGCGTTTTCCTCCGCCTTCTCCACCACCGAGTGGTCCTCGAGCGCGTCCCAGGCCTGCACGACCTGCAGATTGCGCTCGGCGAGGCTCGCCCCCGGTACCGGCGGATTCGGCTGCGCATGCCAACGGACCGGCAGGACGTCCTGGAAGGCGAGCTCTTCGTAGAGTACGACGGTATCGGCTGGATCTAACATAATCCGCTCACACCGGTGTGACGGGGAGGTGACTCAGCCTGCGCTCGGGAGCCGGGAGGCGCGCGGCGCGCCGGGTGCCTCCTCGTCGCAGAAGTGCCGTACCAGCAGCGCCTGTTCGAGCCGCCCCTTGCGCACGTAGGTCTGGTAGAGCAGATCCCGCATCACCTCGAGCAGCACACCGGCCTCGTGGCTCTCGAGCAGCGGGATTCCGGGGCGCGGATCGGAGGCGATACCGAACAAAATGGCGCGGATCTTCGCGAATGTCTCCGGCGCCATGGCCGCGATCGCGCGCACCTCGTTCAGCAGGTCGAACAGCTTGAGCTTGCCGGCCTCGCCCTGATCGGCGTACAGCGCATGCGCGCTGCGCCGGCACATCGAGGCGAACGCGTTGTAGGCGCCAGCGCCGTAGCAGGTGAGCGCCTCCTTGAACAGCAGCTCGATTTCCTCGGGCAGATGAGTGAAATCGAAGCGCTCGTGCGCCCGCTCCACCTGCACGAACTGCGGCGCGAGTTCCACCCGGTTGGCGGCGTAGGCGCGCGCCGTGAAGCGCAGGAAGATCGGCGCCAGGCAGGCATCGCAACGGAACACGATGCCGATCTGTGCCGGCCGATAGGTCTGCAGATCGGCAAAGCGCGGCACCGCCGCGGCGCTGACGTGCGTGACGGCCTGACAGTGCGGACAGGTGAGCACCAGGCGCTTGCCCTGGTCGTGAATCAGCCGGCTTTCAGGATCGATGTAAGGCATCGCGGGCGCTGGGGCTGTTGGTCTGGTGACCTGTGCCGTGCGCGCATTGTAACCCATTTGCGCCGCGGGGCGTTGCCCGGCGCGCGCGGGCCGCGCCGGCGGTGTCGGCCGCGGCGCTCTCAGCGGGTCAGGGGCTTGTAGCGGATGCGATGCGGCTGGTCGGCCGCCTCGCCCTTGCGACGTCTGAAGTCTTCGACATATTCCTGGTAGTTGCCCTGGAACCAGACCACCTGCGAGTCGCCCTCGAAGGCGAGGATGTGGCTCGCAATACGGTCGAGAAACCAACGGTCGTGGGAAATCACGATCGCGCTGCCGGGGAAGTTGAGCAGCGCCTCCTCGAGCGCGCGCAGCGTCTCAACATCCAGGTCGTTGGTGGGCTCATCGAGCAGCAGCACGTTGCCGCCGCTGCGCAGCACCTTGGCAAGATGCACGCGGTTGCGCTCGCCGCCGGAGAGCTCGCCGATGCGCTGCTGTTGTTGCGCACCCTTGAAGTTGAAGCGCCCGACGTAGCTGCGCGAGGGCGTCTCGTAGTTGCCGATCTTGATCAGATCGAGCCCGCCGGAGATCTCCTCCCAGACCGTCTTGCGCGCATCGAGCGTCTGGCGGGACTGATCGACGTAGGCGAGCTGCACGGTCGGTCCGATGCGGATCTCGCCGGCATCGGGCGTGTCGGCGCCGGTCAGCATGCGCAGCAATGTCGTCTTGCCGGCGCCGTTCGGGCCGATGATCCCGACGATGGCGCCGCGCGGCAGGTTGAACGACAGCGCATCGATCAGCAGCCGATCGCCGAAGGCCTTGCGGATGTTGTGCGCTTCGATGACCTGCTCGCCGAGGCGCTCCCCGGGCGGGATGTAGATCTCGTTGGTCTCGTTGCGCTGCTGGAACTCGCGCGAGGCGAGTTCCTCGTAACGCTGCAGGCGCGCCTTGCTCTTGGCCTGGCGCGCCTTGGGGTTCTGCCGGACCCATTCCAACTCATGCTCGAGCGTCTTGCGCAGCGCCTCGCGCTCGCGCTCCTCGAGGCGCAGGCGCTGCTCCTTCTGCTCGAGCCAGGAGGAGTAGTTGCCATGCCAGGGAATGCCATGGCCCCGATCGAGCTCGAGGATCCACTCGGCGACGTTGTCGAGGAAGTAACGGTCGTGGGTGACGGCGATGACCGTGCTCGGATACTGCTCGAGATAGCGCTCGAGCCAGGCGATCGATTCGGCGTCGAGGTGGTTGGTCGGCTCATCGAGCAGCAGCATGTCCGGGGCCGACAGCAGCAACCGGCACAGCGCGACCCGCCGCTTCTCGCCGCCGGAGAGCGTTGCAATGCGCGCCGTCCAGGGCGGCAGACGCAGAGCATCGGCCGCAATGTCGAGCTTGCGCGACAGCTCCCATCCGTCGGCTGCATCGATCGCGTCCTGCAGCTTCGCCTGTTCGGCGAGCAGTGCGTTCATCTGCTCATCGTTCATTGGTTCGGCGAACCGGTCGCTCAGCTGATTGAACGCCTCGATCAGCTGCAGAGTCTCGCCCACCCCCTCCATCACCGTCGCCCGCACGTCGCTGTCCGGATCGAGCTCGGGCTCCTGCGGCAGGTAGCCGATGCGGATGCCGTTCTGCGGCCGCGCCTCGCCGTCGAATTCCGTGTCCTGACCGGCCATGATGCGCAGCAGGGTCGATTTGCCCGCTCCGTTCAGGCCGAGCACGCCGATCTTGGCGCCCGGAAAGAACGACAGGCTGATGTCGCGCAGGATGACCCGCTTGGGCGGGACCACCTTGCCGACTCTCTGCATGGTATAGATGTATTGAGCCATGATTCCATCGTGCGGTTGCGAGGGCGCGGCCGCAGCCGCGGACGAGTCTGCGCGGGATCGCCGCGCGAGCACGCGGCCGCCCACCTTGGGATCCTGGAACTTGCGGATACGCCGTACCGGCGCCGGTGGCCGCCGCGGCGAGCATTATGGGCGACTCGCACCCCCCGATGCCATCCCAGGGGTGCGCGGGCCGCGCGCGACCGGCAGATCTGCCCGCCGCGGCCCCCTTCGGTACAATTGGCGTCCGCGCGTACGACCCGAGGACCTCATGTTCGATCAATTCCAGGATATCCGCAGTTTCGATCCGGAGCTCGCCGCGGCCATGGCGGGGGAACGGCGCCGCCAGGAGGAGCACATCGAGCTGATCGCTTCGGAGAACTACGCCAGTCCCCGCGTGCTCGAGGCGCAGGGCTCGGTGTTGACCAACAAGTACGCCGAGGGCTATCCCGGCCGGCGCTATTACGGCGGCTGCGAGTTCGTCGATGTCGCCGAGCGGCTGGCGATCGAGCGGGCCAAGCAGCTGTTCGGCGCGGCGTACGCGAATGTGCAGCCGCATTCGGGCTCGCAGGCGAATGCGGCGGCGTATTTCGCGCTGCTGCAGCCCGGCGATCCGATCCTCGGCATGAGCCTCGATCATGGCGGGCATCTCACCCACGGCGCGCGCGTCAACTTCTCCGGGCGCTTTTTCCGCGCGGCGCAATACGGTATCCGCTCCGATACCGGCGAAATCGATTACGAGCAGGTCGCGCGCCTCGCCGCCGAGCACCGTCCGAAGATGATCATCGCAGGCTTTTCGGCGTACTCGCGCGTCGTCGACTGGGCACGCTTTGCGGCCATCGCCCGCGATGTCGGGGCGTATCTGGTGGTCGATATGGCGCACGTGGCGGGGCTCGTGGCCGCGGGGCTCTATCCGAACCCGCTGCCGCATGCCGACGTCGTGACGACCACCACCCACAAGACGTTGCGCGGACCGCGCGGCGGGCTGATCCTCGCACGCAGCAACGAAGCCATCGAGAAGAAGCTCAATTCACTGGTGTTTCCGGGCACGCAGGGCGGGCCGCTGATGCATGTGATTGCGGCCAAGGCGGTAGCGCTGCTCGAGGCGCAGCAGCCGCAGTTCGCGCAGTATCAGCGCCAGGTGCTCGCCAACGCGCGGGCGATGGCGGCGCGGCTTGCCGGCCGGGGATACGACATCGTCTCGGGCGGCACCGACAATCATCTGTTCCTGCTCAGCCTCATCGGCCGCGACATCACCGGCAAGGATGCCGATGCCGCCCTCGGCAGGGCCAACATCACGGTCAACAAAAATGCGGTGCCGAACGATCCGCGGCCGCCGGCCGTCACGAGTGGGCTGCGCATCGGCACACCGGCGGTAACGACGCGCGGCTTTCACACGGCTGAAGTCGAGCAGGTGGCCGACCTCATCGCGGATGTGCTCGATGCCCGCGGTGAGCCGGCGGTGCTCGAGCGCGTGCGTGCCCAGGCGCTCGCGCTGTGCGCGCGCTTCCCGGTCTACGGCAAGGGTTGAGCGGGCCGCCCGCGCGGACCGCCAGCGCTCATGCACTGTCCGTTCTGCGGTCACGCCGACACCAAGGTCAACGACTCTCGGCTTGCCGGCGATGGTGGCCAGATTCGCCGGCGGCGCGAGTGCCTTGCCTGCGGCGAGCGATTCACCACCTTCGAGGCGCCCGAACTGGTGATGCCGAGCGTCATCAAGAGCGACCGGCGGCGGGAGGCATTCGATGAGGCGAAGTTGCGCCTCGGCATCGAGCGCGCGTTGCAGAAGCGGCCGGTGGCGCGCGCGGCCGTCGATACCGCCGTGGCACGCATCGTGCAACGCGTGCGCAGAGTGGGTGAGCGGGAGATTGGCTCCGGCACCCTCGGCGAGCTGGTCATGGAAGAGCTGCGCCAGCTCGATGAAGTGGCGTACGTGCGCTTCGCCTCGGTCTATCGGCATTTCGAGGACGTCGAGGCCTTCCACAAGGAGATCCGCAAGTTGCGCGATACGCGCCCGCAGCCTCCCGTCCGGCGCGCGCGGCGCGAGGCGGCAGGGTCGCCGCGGCGGCAGCTGCCGCTGCTGCCCGCCGAGATGCCGTCCGAGCGCAGTGATGAGGATGAGCGCGACTGAGGCCGGCCGATGAGCTTTTCCGACTTCGACCGAGCCGCAATGGCGCGAGCGCTGAAGCTGGCCGCGCGCGGCCTCGAGACGACACAACCGAACCCCAGAGTCGGCTGCGTCATCGCTCGTGATGGACGCATCATCGCCGAAGGATGGCATGCGCGCGCCGGCCAGGCGCATGCGGAAGTCATGGCATTGCGCAGCGCGGGCGAGCGCGCGGCCGGAGCGACGGCTTACGTGACCCTCGAACCGTGCGCGCACTATGGTCGTACCCCGCCGTGCGTCGATGCGCTGCTGCACGCGCGCGTCGCTCGAGTGGTGTTTGCGCTCCCCGATCCCGATCCCCGGGTCAATGGCCGCGGCGCACGCCGGCTCCGCGAGCAGGGGGTCGAGGTCGAGTCGGGTCTGTTGGCGTCCGCGGCGCAGGCGCTGAATCCGGGGTTCCTCAAGCGGATGCAGACGGGCTTGCCCTGGGTGCGCGTGAAGCTCGCAATGAGCCTCGATGGGCGCACGGCGCTCGCCAACGGCGCAAGCCGTTGGATTACCGGACCTCAGGCGCGGGCCGACGTGCAGCACTGGCGCGCGCGCAGTTCGGCCATTCTGACCGGTGTCGACACCGTGCTCGCCGACGATCCGCGCCTCGACGTGCGCTTGCGCGCGCCGTCGGGCGGACCGCGCCCGCCGCTGTTGCGCGTGGTGCTCGATTCGCACCTGCGCACCCCGCCGGCAGCGCGGCTGTTTTCGGTCCCAGGGGAGGTGCTGGTGGTGAGTGTGCCGCCGCCGCCGGGTGAGCGCGCCGAGTACGTGGGCCGCCAGGATCGTCTGGCGCGCGCAGCGACGGTGGTGGCGCTGCCGGCCGACGCGTCGGGCCGCGTGCCGCTGCGCCCCTTGCTCGCGCTGCTCGGTGAGCGCGACATCAATGAGGTGTGGGTCGAGGCTGGTCCGCGGCTCGCTGGGGCGCTGCTTGCCGAGCGGCTTGTGGATGAGCTCGTCCTGTATATCGGGCCCAAACTGCTCGGGCCGCAGGCGCGGCCGCTCGTCGCCATGACCGCGTTGGCACAGCTGCAGGATGCACCCGGTTTTGTCATGATGGAGTCTCGGCGGATCGGGGCGGACCTCAGGGTGCGCCTGCGACCCGATCGGGATCAGGCGGGCGGGTCGTCGTCAAATTCGGGGAGATCCTGAAGGTGTTTTCCGGAATCGTGCAGGATGTGGGTCACCTGACGGCGCGCGAACAGCGCCACGGCGATCTGCGCATGAGTTTTCGATTCGACCGGCTCGACAGGGCGGGAATGCGCGTGGGGGACAGCATCTGCGTGCAAGGCTGTTGCCTGACGGTCGTCGAGTTCGAGGGGAACGGCTTCCGCGCGGATGTCTCGCGCGAAACGCTGGCGTTGACCACGCTGAGCGAGCTCGCGCCCGGTGCGCCGGTCAATCTCGAACCGGCGCTGAAGATGGGCGAGCCGCTCGGGGGGCATCTGGTCACCGGTCATGTCGATGGTCTCGGGCAGATCGTGTCGATCAGCGACGAGGGCCGCTCGATCCGCATGGACGTGGTGTTGGTTGACGAGGCGCTCGCGCGCTACATTGCGCGCAAGGGATCGGTGACCATCGATGGCGTCAGCCTGACGGTTAACGAGGTTCATCAGGCGACTTTTCGGGTCAATCTCATTCCGCATACCCGCGCGGTGACGACGCTCGGAACGCTCGCCCCGGGAGCCTTTGTCAACATCGAAGTTGATCTGATGGCCCGATATGCCGAGCGCCTGCTGCGCCAGGCGAGCGAGTCGGACGCGCACTGAGGCGGCCCGATCCGGCTTCCACGCGTCACGTGTCCGTTCGACGCGGATCAGTGCGGTGGTGCAGGCTATACTTGCGTCATCGCACGCAGCAGACCCACCCCATGTCGAAAATCCTCCCGCTCACCGGCAAAGTCCCGCCCGCCGGCGGGCCGTTCAATACCGTCGAGGAGATCCTGGCGGATCTTGCCGCAGGGCGCATGGTCGTCATCATGGACGATGAGCAGCGCGAGAATGAAGGCGACCTGATCATGGCCGCCGAGCGCGTGACCCCGCAAAGTGTGGCCTTCATGATTCGCCATACCAGCGGGATTCTCTGCGTGCCCATGGAGGAAGAATGGCTGGATCGGCTCGAACTGCCGCAAATGGTTGCGAACAACAGCGAATCCCACCGAACCGCGTTCACCGTCTCCGTCGATGCCGTGGCGGGCATCACCACCGGCGTTTCCTCGGCCGACCGGGCGCGCACGATCCTCGCTCTGGCCCGGCCCGAGTCCCGGGCCAGTGATTTCAGCCGCCCGGGCCACATTTTCCCGCTGCGCGCACGCCGCGGCGGCGTGCTGGTGCGCACCGGACATACCGAGGCGGCGGTCGATCTGTGCCGTCTCGCCGGGCTGCAGCCGGTGGGTCTCATCTGCGAAATCATGAACGATGACGGCTCGATGGCCCGACGACAGGACCTGCATGCGTTCGCGGCGCAGCATGGGCTGAAGATCGGCACGATCGCCGATCTGATCCGCCACCGGTTGCGCACGGAGCGCTCCGTGCAGCGGGTGGCCGAACAGGCCGTGCAGACCGAGCTCGGCGAGTTTCTCCTCTACGCGTATCAGGATCGGGTGAGCGACGAAGTGCACGTGGCGCTCGTCAAAGGACAGATCAGCGCGCAGCCGGCGCCGCTCGTGCGCGTGCACGTCGCCGATCCGTTGCGCGACCTGATCGGTATTCGCGCCAATCCACTCAGCTGGACCCTGCGGGCGGCCATGGAGCGTATCGCTCGGGCGGGCAGCGGGGTGATCGTGATCCTGCGCGAGCGCGAGGCGCCGGATGATCTGCTCGGTGCGTTGCGGTCGCTGGCGCCGCTCGCCGGCGCGGATGCGAGCGCGGGCGCCCTGCAGCGTGACGGCGAGGTGCTCAAGACGTTCGGCATCGGTGCGCAGATCCTGAAGGACCTGGGCATCCGACGCATGCGGGTGCTCTCGGCGCCGAAACAGCTGCACGGCATCGCCGCCTTCGGTTTGGAAATCGAAGGCTATGTGGGAGAAGACCCATGAGCGCGCAGCAGCCACTCGAGGGATCGACGGACGCGCGCGGCCGCAAGATTGCGCTGATCGCGGCGCGGTTCAATGATTTCATCGTCAGCAGTCTGCTGAAGGGTGCCGAAGCCGCCTGGGTCGAGCACGGGGGGGCGCTCGAGGCGCTGACGGTGGTCCGGGTGCCGGGAGCCTTCGAGCTGCCGGTGGCCGCGCGGCGGCTGGCCGCGACGGGCCGCTACGATGCGCTCGTGGCGCTCGGCTGTGTCATCCGCGGCGGTACGCCGCATTTCGAGTACGTGGCCGGAGAGTGCGCACGCGGCCTGCAACAGGTGGCCCTGAGCACGGGCGTGCCCGTGATCTTCGGAGTTCTCACCGTCGATACGGTCGAGCAGGCCATCGAACGGGCGGCGACGGGCGCCGGCAACAAGGGCGCCGAGGCCCTGGAGTCGGCGCTGATGATGGCCGGACTGTTCGCCGCGCTGGGGTCTTGATGCCGCACGCAAAGGCCCCGCGCGCGCTGTCCCGTCAACGTTCGCTGGCGCGCAAGCTCGCGCTGCAGGCGCTGTATCGCTGGCAGATCAACGAGTGTTCATGGCAGGACCTGGTGCAGGAATTCAGTACGACGGAGGACATGCCGCGCGCCGACGGCGAGTATTTCCGTGCACTGCTCGCGGGGATCTGCGCGGGGCGTACGGCGCTCGATGCGCGCTTGGCCGAGTTGCTCGACCGCAGCCCGGAACTGCTCGACCCGGTCGAGCACGCGGCGCTGCTCATTGGCGTGTACGAGCTTGAGCAGCGCCTCGATGTGCCTTATCAGGTGGCGATCAGCGAAGCGGTGATCCTGGCCAAGCGGTTCGGTGCCACCGACGGACACAAGTACGTCAATGCCGTTCTTGAGCGGGCCGCGCGCGCGCTGCGGCCACAGGAGCACTGAGGAGCGTGTTTCGGGCCACCTATGTCGTTGACGGAATTCGAGCTTATTGAGCGCTACTTTCACGCCTGCGGTGCAGAGCGCGGGGACGTGAAGATCGGCGTGGGGGACGATGCGGCAGTGCTGCA
Source organism: Pseudomonadota bacterium (assembly GCA_021822385.1). Classification (GTDB taxonomy): domain Bacteria; phylum Pseudomonadota; class Gammaproteobacteria; order Steroidobacterales; family Steroidobacteraceae; genus 13-2-20CM-66-19. Next base: position 45,970 of record JAKARC010000003.1, on the reverse strand, counting down.
ATGTCCCGCGGATGCGCATCTCGCCGCGGCCGTGGATACTCTCGTCGAAGGGGTGCATTTCCCCCGGGGCAGTTCCGCACGATCCATCGGGCATCGCGCGCTCGCCGTCAATTTGAGTGATCTGGCGGCCATGGGTGCGCGCCCAGCCTGGGCCCTGCTCGCGCTCACGGTGCGCGAGGCCGATGAGCGCTGGCTGGCGGAGTTCGCGGCAGGTCTCGGCACGCTCGCCCGAACGCATGAGGTTGCGCTGGTCGGCGGTGATACGACACACGGGCCGTTGTCGGTGACCGTCACGGTGCTCGGCCACGTGCCGCCGGAGCGGGCGTTGCGGCGTGACGGTGGTGCGGCGGGCGATGCGGTGTTCGTGTCCGGGACCCCGGGCGATGCGGCCGCTGGGCTCGCGCTCGAGCAAGGACGGCTGCCGCCGGGTCCGCATGCGCAGTACCTGCAGCGCCGCTTCCTCTTTCCGACCCCGCGGCTCGCGCTCGGCGAGCGCTTGCGCACGCTGGCGGGCGGCTGCATCGATGTGTCGGACGGACTGCTCGCCGATGCGCTCAAGCTGGCGCGGGCGAGCGGCTGCGGTGTGGAGCTGACAGCCAGCGCGCTGCCGCTGTCGGCGCCGCTGCGCGATACCGTCGGCCTCGCGCGCGCACGCGAGCTGGCGTTGTACGGGGGGGACGATTACGAGTTGTGCTTCACGGTGCCAGCGCAGGCGCTCGAGCAGTTAGCGGCGGAACTGCCGCCGGCTGAATGGGGCTACACGCGCATTGGTACGCTGCAGCGCGAGCCGGGTGCGCGCGTGCGCGATGAACACGGTGTGCGCGCGGTGCACGCGCCCGGCTACGATCATTTCGCGGGCGGTTAGGGACGCGCTTATGTCAAGCGGGGACGCTCGGCGAGCCCCCAATTCATGGGACGCATCACAGCGCAGAGGCCGCACCGATCCTATGCTGCCGACTGTTCCACAGGCTGCCGCTCACCATGCCCGCCCACGCCACAGGATCCGCCACGCATCTGCATGCCCGTGACTCGGCCGTTCCGGCGCGTATCGGCAAATACGAGGTGATCAAGGAGGTGGGCCGCGGCAGCACCGGTGTCGTCTATCTGTGCCACGACGCCTATTACGGTCGCGACGTCGCCATCAAGGTCTACAACGTCGAGACCGGCGCGGACGAGCAGCGCGCGCGCGCAGCGCGCAAGATGTTCCTCTCGGAGGCGCATCTGGTCGGCATGTTGCAGCATCCGTATGTACTGCCGATCTTCGACGCTGGCGAAGAGAACGGACGCTGCTATATCGTTGCCGAATACGTGCACCACGCCCGTACGCTCACGACCTACTGCAGGCCCGACAACCTGCTGCCTTTGAACGACGTCATTGAAATCATCTTCAAGTGTGCCAAGGCGCTGCATTATGCGCACACGCGCGGGGTGATCCACCGCGACATCAAGCCCTCGAACATTCTGCTCACGCAGGAGGGCGAGGTGCGGATCATCGACTTTGGCATCGCGCTCGTGTCCGATGCCGACATCTCGCGCATCGAGGGCATCGCCGGCAGCCCCTCATACATGTCCCCGGAACAGGTCCAGAGCCTGGATCTCACGCCGAGTTCGGACATCTACTCGATCGGCGCGGTCATGTACGAGTTGCTCACCGGGACCCGGCCGTTTCGCGCCGGCAATCTGCAAAAGCTCCTGCACCAGATCGTGTATGCGACGCCGCCGCCGATTCATCGGCTGCGGCAGGAGGTCTCCGAGGAGCTCGAGAACGTGGTCGTCACGGCGCTGCAGAAGGATCCGGACAAGCGCCAGCGCAGCGGGCTTGAGCTCGCGGCCGATCTTGCCCGGGTGCACCACCACTTGCGCCAGAGCAACGTGCGGGTCGATCTGCAGGAACAATTCGGTGTCTTGCGGCGCTTGAAGTTCTTCCACGAGTTCTCCCACACCGAGGTCAGCGAAGTGCTGCACGCGAGCGCGTGGCAGCAATACGCCGCCGGCGAGCAGATCGTGCGCGAGGGCGAGCTCGACGACCGTTTCTACATTCTGGTGGCGGGCCGATGTGCGGTCATGCGCCGCGGCGAGCTGATCGCCATGCTCGAGACGGGCGATTGCTTCGGCGAGGCGAGCTATGTGCCCGGTGCCAAGCGCACGGCGACGGTCCGGTCGGTCGATGCGGTGACGGTGCTGAAGGTGAGTGCCACTCAGCTCGAGCAGGTTTCCGTCTCCTGTCAGCTGCGCTTCAACCGGGTATTCCTGCGCAGCCTGATCGGGCGGCTGCAAGGCGAGTCGCGTTAGCGGCGCGGGCGTGCTCTGCCGCCGGCGCGAGCGCTGGCACTCAATTCATCTCATCGCGCCGCCGCGCCGGCGCGGCGTGCCCGCAGGCGCATCCTTGTCGCATTCGATCAGCGCGTAGGCCGAGTGATTGTGGATCGACTCGAAGTTCTCCGATTCCACGACGTAAGAGGCGATGCGTTCGTCGGCATTGAGCCGCGTCGCGACGTCGCGAACCATGTCCTCGACGAACTTCGGGTTGTCGTAGGCGCGCTCGGTCACGTACTTCTCGTCCGGTCGCTTGAGAATCCCGTACAGTTCGCACGAGGCTTCTCGTTCGGCGATTTCAATTAACTCCTCGATCCAGACGTGACTGCGCAGCTTGGCGGTGATGGTCACATGCGAGCGCTGATTGTGCGCGCCGTAGGCCGAGATGCGCTTGGAACACGGGCACAGGCTCGTCACCGGCACGACCACCCGGACCCACAGGTCCGAGATCGCGCCACGGCGCTCGCCGATCAAACTGGCGCGGTAGTCCATCAGGCTCGTCACGCCCGTCGCCGGCGCCTGCTTCATGACAAAGAAGGGGAAGGTCATCTCGATGTGACCGGCATCGGCCTCGAGTCGCGCGGTCATGCTTTCCAGCATGCTGCCGAAGGACTCCACCGAGATCTCCCGCTCCGCGTGCAGAATCTCGACGAAGCGCGACATGTGCGTGCCCTTGAAGTGATGCGGCAGGCTGACGTACATGTTGAACGTGGCGATGGTGTGCTGCTCGCCCGCGGAGCGGTCCTTGACCCGCACGGGGTGGCTGATGTCCTTGATGCCGACCCTATTGATCGGCAGGTGACGCGTATCGGCGCGCGATTGGACGTCCTCGACCTCCCCGAGGCTCTGGCGGGCGGTCTTGGCAGCGCTGGGCGGAGGGTTCATGGTGCAAGGGTACCGGATCGCGGCCCGGTTGACCTATATCTCAATGGGAGGATGCACCCGGAGGCGGCCCTTCAGGCCCGGCTCACCGAGCGCACCGACGGGTGTTCCTGCAGCGACCACCAGCGCTCGATGGTCACCCCGAGGCTCACCGGATCGAGTCCCGCGGCCGCCAGACAAGAGTCCCGCGAGCCATGCTCGATGAAGCGGTCGGGAATGCCGATGTGCAGCACCGGCAGGGCGATGCCCGCGGCCGCAAGCACCTCGGCAATGGCCGAGCCCGCGCCGCCCAGGACCGCATTTTCCTCGACCGTCACGAGCGCGCTGTGACGATTTGCGATGGCACAGATCATCGCCTCGTCGAGCGGCTTGACGAAGCGCATGTTCACCACGGTCGCGTCGAGCCGCTCGGCGACCCGCAGCGCGCTCGTGACCATGGGGCCGAAGGCAAGCACCGCGAGCCCGCTGCGGCCCTCGCGCTTGATCTGCGCCTTGCCGATCGGCACGGCGGTGAATTCGGCGGCGATCGGCACGCCGGGGCCGGTGCCCCGGGGGTAGCGCACGGCCGCCGGCCCGTCGATCGTGGTGGCCGTATAGAGCATCTGCCGGCACTCGTCCTCGTCGGCCGGCGCCATGATGGTCATGTGCGGGATGCAGCGCAGGTACGACAGGTCGTAGCTGCCCTGATGTGTCGCGCCGTCGCTGCCGACCAGGCCGGCCCGATCGAGCGCGAACACCACCGGCAGGTTTTGCAGCGCGACGTCGTGGATCAGCTGATCGTAGGCTCGCTGCAGGAACGTCGAGTAGATCGCCACCACCGGCCGCAGTCCCTCGGTGGCAAGGCCGGCGGCGAAAGTCACCGCGTGCTGCTCGGCGATCGCCACGTCGAAGTAGCGCTCCGGAAAGCGCTTGGAAAACGCAACCAGACCCGAGCCTTCGCGCATTGCCGGGGTGATGCCGACGATGCGCGGGTCACGCTCGGCCATGTCGCACAGCCACTGGCCGAAGATCTGTGAGTACGAGGGACTCGTGGCGGCTTCCTTGAAGATCGTGCCGCTCACCGGGTCGAATGGACCCGGACCATGCCATTTGATCGGGTCGGCTTCGGCCGGCGCGTAGCCCTTGCCCTTGCGGGTGACGACGTGCAGGAACTGCGGACCGCTAAGCTTGCGGACATTGCGCAGCGTGCCGACGAGCGCCCGCACGTCATGGCCGTCGAGCGGACCGATGTAATTGAAGCCGAGCTCCTCGAAGAGTGTGCCGGGCAGCACCATGCCCTTCAGGTGCTCCTCGGAACGGCGGGCGAGTTCGCGCACCGTCGGCATCTGGCGCAGCACCTTCTTGCCGCCCTCACGCAGGGTCGCATACAGGCGACCCGATAGCGCGGCGGTGAAGTAGTTCGACAGCGCCCCGACATTCTCCGAGATCGACATGTCGTTGTCGTTGAGGATCACGAGCAGATCCACCGGCAGCGAGCCGGCATGATTCAGCGCCTCGAACGCCATGCCGGCGGTCATGGCGCCATCGCCGATCACGGCCACGACACGCCGTTGCGAGCCCTGCTGTGCGGCGGCAATCGCCATGCCGAGGGCGGCACTGATGGAAGTGCTCGAGTGCCCCACGCCGAACGTGTCGAACTCGCTCTCGGCGCGGCTCGGAAACGGTGCGAGTCCGCCGTCCTGCTTGATGGTGTGCAGCTGCCGGCGACGACCGGTGAGCACCTTGTGCGGGTAGGCCTGGTGTCCGACATCCCAGACCAAGCGGTCATGCGGTGTGTCGTAGACATAGTGCAGCGCAATCGTCAGCTCGACCGTGCCGAGACCGGCGGCGAAGTGTCCGCCACGCGTGCTGACCGTGTGGATGAGGAACTGTCGTAGCTCATCGGCGAGCTGCGGCAATTGGGTTTCCTTCAGCTGCCTGAGGTCGGCCGGGAACTCGATGCCCTCGAGCAGCGGGTAGCTTTGCGGAGCGCTCATTGCCGGCAGTGTACACTGCGCCGTGCAGGAGGGAATCCGATGTGGTCAGTCTGCAACATATTGATCTTCCCCTCAGCCGGCTTCTTCGAGACTGCCCCGGGAGGTGTCCGCGATGCTGAATGACTCGGGGGTCACCTCGTCATTGTGCTTGATCAGCGCGTCGACCCGCTGTTGGGCGGATTTCAATGCCCCTTGACATTGTCGCGCCAGACCCACGCCCCGTTCGAATACGCGCAACGCTTCCTCGAGCGGCAGGTCGCCGTGCTCGAGCCGTTCCACCACGGTTTCAAGCTCCGCGAGCGCCTGCTCGAATTCAGGAACCTGCTGATCGGATGGCACCTCGGACATCTCCCTTACGCGCATCGGCCGGACTCGCGGCTCAAGGCCTTGTGCGACCACCATATACAGACCCCGCCAGACAGGTCAATTGTGATGAATAGTGGTTGACACCGTGGAAGCATCGGCCGTAGAGTTTCAACCCTAGTTAGAACCAGTCTAAATTGGAGAATGCCATGAGCCTCAAAGGCAGCAAGACCGAGCAGAATCTGAAGGATGCGTTCGCAGGCGAGTCCCAGGCCAATCGGCGCTATCTCTACTTTGCAGCGAAGGCCGACGTCGAAGGCTTCAACGATGTGTCGGCGGTGTTCCGCTCCACGGCCGAGGGTGAAACCGGACATGCGCACGGCCATCTCGAGTATCTCGAGGCGGTGGGTGATCCGGCCACGGGGTTGCCGATTGGAGACACCAAGCTCAATCTGAAGGCCGCGATCGCCGGCGAAACGCACGAGTACACCGACATGTATCCGGGCATGGCGAAGGTTGCCCGGCAGGAGGGCTTCAGTGAGATCGCCGATTGGTTCGAAACGCTGGCCAAGGCCGAGCGCTCGCATGCCAACCGGTTCCAGAAGGCGCTCGACAACCTGTAATACAAGGCCTGCGAGCCTGTCAGAGCGCACGGGGCGCGTGCCCCGTGCGCTTGCGGATGATCACCATGAGCTCAAATCCCCCTCCAGCGGCCCCCGGCACGGAGCGTGAAGGCGGCACCCAGGCCCCGACACGCCATCCACTCGCATGGCGCACGGACGAGTTTTACGATGTCGGTGCGCTGCAGAGCGAATTCGAGCGGGTATTTGAGGTTTGTCACGGGTGCCGGCGGTGCTTCAGCCTGTGCAACGCGTTTCCAACCTTGTTCGATGCCATTGACGGGACCTCGGGCGGTGAGCTCGCCGAGGTCGACCGGCATGTGTTCTGGCAGGTGGTCGATCACTGCTACCTGTGCGACATGTGCTTCATGACCAAGTGCCCTTATGTGCCACCACACCCCTGGGCGATCGATTTCCCACACCTGATGCTGCGGGCCAAGGCCGTCCGCGCGCGCAGCGACGGCATCAGCGTGCGCAACCGCGCGTTGGCGGCGACGGAACTCGTCGGGAATATTGCCGGCATCCCGGTGGTCGCGCAGATCGTCAACGCGGTCAATCGCTCGGGTCCTGGCCGGGCGCTGCTCGAGCGGACGCTGGGGGTCGATGCGAGCGCGCCCGTACCCGAATACCACAGTCGCACCGCCCGCAAGCGGCTGCGCCGGCTCGGTACGACGGCCGCCCCTGGAGTGTCGGCCGCCGCGCCGCAGCCGAGCCCGCAGACCACCGGCAAGGTGGCGCTGTTCACCACATGCTATGGCAACCGCAACGAGCCGCAGCTCGATGAGGATCTCGCCGTGGTGTTCGAACACAATGGCATTGCCGTGACGTTGCTCGAGTCCGAGCATTGCTGCGGCATGCCGCGGCTCGAGCTCGGGGATCTGGAGGCGGTTGCCCGCTTGAAGGAGCGCAACGTGCCGCAGTTGATCGCCGCCCTCGATGCCGGTTATGACATCGTGGCGCCGATTCCCTCCTGCGTGCTGATGTTCAAGCAGGAGCTGCCGCTGATGTTCCCCGAGGAGCCGGAGGTCCAGCGCATCGCCAAGCGGATCTTCGACCCGTTCGAGTATCTGATGCTGCGTCATCGTGCCGGTCTCCTGCGCACGGATTTTCAGAAGTCGCTCGGCAGGGTGAGTTATCACGTGCCCTGTCATCTGCGCGTGCAGAACATCGGACTGAAGACTCGGGACGTGCTGCAACTCGTGCCCGATACGGTCGTCGAGCCGATCGAGCGCTGCTCGGGTCACGATGGCACCTACGGGGTCAAAAAGGAGTTCCGCGCCGCCTCGATGAAGATCGCCCGGCCGGTGATCGACCGGGTTGCCGCGAGCGCTGCCGCGCACTATGCCAGCGATTGCCCGATGGCGGGTCACCAGATCGAAAGCGGCCTCGCCTCGGGAGCCGCGCCCGAGCACCCGCTGCGGCTGCTGCGCTTCGCCTACGGACTGTAGAGGACAGCATGCAGCCTTTGACACCGGCGGATCTGCTCAGTCTCGAGCGCTATGCGCTCGAGCGCGACGCGTTTCGGGCCCGGGTGCTCGAACACAAGGCGGCACGTCGGCTTGCCGTCGGTCCGAACCTCACCTGGTGCTTCGAGGATCGCCTGACGATGCAGTATCAGGTGCAGGAGATGCTGCGTGCCGAGCGGATCTTCGAGCCGGAGCAGATCCGCGCGGAACTTGAGGCCTACAATCCGCTGATCCCGGATGGGCACAACTGGAAGGCGACGCTGCTCATTGAATATCCCGATGTGGCCGAGCGCCAGCGGCAGCTTGCCCTGTTGAAGGGTATCGAGCGGCGCTGCTGGGTCGAGGTGCGCGGGCACGGCCCGGTCTATGCGACGGCCGATGAGGATCTCGAGCGGGAAAATGCGGAGAAGACCTCGGCGGTGCATTTCATTCGATTCGAACTCGCCGCCGCCATGATTGCGGCGCTGCGCGCCGGTGCGCCGCTGGCCGCCGGGGTCGATCACCCGCACTATCGGCACTGGGTCAATCCGCTGCCCGCGGCGCTCACCGCCGCGCTGCGCGCGGATCTCGATTAATCCAGCTCGTTTCTGTCGCGGCGCGCCGGCCGGGTTTGCCCGCGCGCGGCGCCGGGGGGCAAACCGGGTAATATCCGCGGCCTCGATCCGCAACGCGAGAGCCCCAATCCGCACATGAGCCAGTCCTATACCGCGTCCGACATTGAAGTGCTGAGCGGCCTTGAGCCCGTGCGCCGCCGCCCGGGCATGTATACCCACACCTCGCGTCCGAACCATCTGGCGCACGAGGTGATCGACAACAGCGTCGATGAGGCAATTGCCGGCCATTGCCACAGGATCGATGTCACCCTGTTCAAGGATGGCTCGCTGCAGGTCGCCGATGACGGCCGCGGCATGCCCGTCGACATTCATCCGCAGGAGAAGGTGAGCGGCGTCGAGTTGATCCTGACCCGCCTGCATGCCGGCGGGAAATTCTCCGACAAGACCTACCAGTTCTCCGGCGGCCTGCACGGCGTCGGGGTGTCGGTGGTGAATGCGCTGTCCCGGCAGCTCGTATGCTCGATCAAGCGCGATGGCAAGGAATACGCCATCACCTTCGCCGACGGCAAGGTCAGCTCGAAGCTTGCCGTCGTCGGTGCGGTCGGCGCGCGCAACACCGGCACGACGGTGCGATTCTGGCCCGATCCGCGCTTTTTCGATTCGGACAAGTTCTCCGTTCCGCAGCTGAAGCACATGCTCAAGGCGAAGGCGGTGCTGTGTCCGGGACTGCGCATCACGTTCCTCAACGAGGCGACCGGCGAGCGCGACGAGTGGTTCTACAGCGGCGATCTCGGCGCCTACCTGCTCGAGGAACTCGGTGAGCGCGAGCGTTTGCCGAGCGAGCCGATCAGCGCAAGCCGCGCCGCTCAGAGTGATGCGGTGAGCTGCGCGCTGCTGTGGGTGCCGGATGAGCAGAACACGATCGGGGAAAGCTACGTAAACCTCATCCCCACGCCCGAAGGCGGCACACACGTCAACGGCCTGCGCGCCGGCGTCGCACAGGCGGTGCGCGAGTTCTGCGAGTTTCGCAATCTAGTGCCGCGTGGCATCAAGCTCGTGCCCGAGGATGTGTGGGATCGGGTGTGTTACGTGCTGTCGGTGAAGATCCGCGAGCCGCAGTTCGCCGGCCAGATGAAGGAGCGTCTGGCCTCGCGCGACGCGGCGGGGGTGGTCGAGAGCTTCGCGCGCGACACTCTGGCGCTGTGGCTGAATCGCCATCCCGATGCTGGCGAGCGCATTGCCGAGTTCGCGATCGCCAATGCCCAGGAGCGTGCCAAGGCGCAGCAACGCGTGGTGCGCAAGCGCATCGCCGGCGGTCCGGCCCTGCCGGGCAAGCTTGCCGACTGCGCGAGCCAGGATCCCCGCCGCTCCGAGCTGTTTCTGGTGGAAGGGGATTCTGCCGGCGGTTCGGCCAAGCAGGCGCGTGACAAGGATTTCCAGGCCATCATGCCGCTGCGGGGCAAGATCCTGAACACCTGGGAACTCGAGCCCGGTCAAATCGGCGCCTCCCAGGAGGTGCACGACATCAGCGTGGCGCTCGGCGTCGAGCCCGGCGCGCACGACCTCAGTCAACTGCGCTATCACAAGATCTGCATCCTTGCGGATGCGGACTCCGATGGTCAGCACATTGCAACCCTCCTATGCGCGCTGTTTCTGCGGCACTTCCGCCCGCTCGTGACCCATGGCCACATCTACGTGGCGATGCCGCCGCTGTATCGCATCGACGCCGGCAAGCAGATCCATTACGCTCTCGATGACGCCGAGCGCGTGCAAGTGCTGCAGCGCATCGCCGCCGACCATCCACGGCTGCAGCCGACGGTCACGCGCTTCAAGGGCCTCGGGGAGATGAATCCGGCGCAATTGCGCGAGACCACCATCGACCCGCGCACACGGCGCCTGGTGCAGTTGACCGTGGAGGGCCGCGATGAGACCGATCAGCTGATGGACATGCTGCTCGCGAAGAAGCGGGCCGCGGACCGGCGCGAATGGCTCGAGAAGAAGGGCAACCTCGCCGAGGTGCAGGTGTAGCCGGGTCGACCCGCGCGGCGCAGCGCTGCGGTGCCGGCGGCAGCGGCGCAGAGCGCGCATATTTCAAAGGTTCACGATGCAAGAGCAGGAATTGAATTTCGAGGGCGTGGAGCGCCAGCCGCTGCGCGCGTTCACGGAGAAAGCGTATCTCGATTACTCGATGTACGTGATTCTCGATCGGGCGCTGCCGGCCATCGGCGATGGACTGAAGCCGGTGCAGCGGCGCATCATTTATGCGATGAGTGAGCTCGGGCTGTCGGCGGCCTCCAAGCACAAGAAGTCCGCGCGTACGGTCGGTGATGTCATCGGCAAGTTCCATCCCCACGGTGACAGCGCCTGCTACGAAGCGATGGTGCTGATGGCCCAGCCGTTCGCCTACCGCTATCCGATCGTGGACGGTCAGGGCAACTGGGGCTCGCAAGACGATCCGAAGTCGTTTGCGGCCATGCGCTACACGGAAGCGAAGCTCACGCCCTACGCGGATGTTTTGCTCGGGGAGCTCGCGCATGGCACGGCCGATTGGACGCCAAACTTCGACGGTACGCTCGAGGAGCCGGTGATCCTGCCGGCGCGATTGCCGAATCTGCTCCTCAACGGTACCTCCGGCATCGCCGTGGGCATGGCGACGGATATTCCGCCGCACAACCTGCGTGAGGTTGCCGCCGCGTGCATTCAGATGATCGAGGATCCGCAGTCGAGCACAGCCGCCCTGATGAAGCACATCAAGGGGCCGGACCTGCCGACGGGTGCGGAGATCGTTTCCCCGCGCGCCGATCTGAAGGCGCTCTACGAGACCGGAGTGGGCTCATTCAAGGCTCGAGCCACCTATCAGATCGAGGACGGCAGCCTGGTGATCACCGCATTTCCCTACCAGGTCTCGCCGGCCCGGGTGCAGGAGCAGATCGCCGAGCAGATGCGCGCGAAGAAATTGCCCATGATCGAGGACGTGCGCGACGAGTCCGATCACGAACATCCGGTACGTTTGGTGCTGGTGCCGCGCTCGAGCCGGGTCGATCTGACGGAAGTCATGAATCACCTGTTTGCCACCACCGATCTCGAGCGCAACTACCGGGTCAATCTCAATATCATCGGGCTTGACGGCCGTCCGCGCGTGCTCGGTCTCGCCGCCATCCTGCGGGAATGGGTGGAATATCGTCTGGCCACGGTTCGGCGCAGGCTCGCCTATCGCCTGGAGAAGGTGAACCGCCGGCTGCATATTCTCGCCGGATTGCTCATCGTCTACCTGAATCTCGACGAGGTGATCCGCATCATCCGGCACGAGGATGAGCCGAAACCGGTGCTGATGCGGCGCTTCGATCTCGCCGAGGATCAGGTCGAGGAGATTCTCAATACGCGCCTGCGCCATCTCGCCCGACTCGAGGAGATGAAGATCCGGCAGGAGCAGACGACACTCGCGGCCGAACGCGACGAGCTGCAGGCGCTGCTCGCCAGTCCGGCGCGGCTGCAGCGTCTGGTGGCGAGCGAGATCCGCGCCGATGCCGAGCGGTATGGCGATGCGCGGCGCACACGCATCGTCGAGCGTGAGGCGGCGCAGGCCATCGATGCGACGACGCTCATCGCCAACGAACCGGTGAGTGTGGTGCTCTCCACCGGCGGCTGGGTGCGCGCGGCCAAGGGACACGAGATCGATCCCCGTACGCTCGCCTACAAGAGCGGGGACGGGTTTCAGGCCATGGCACGCGGGCGCACCTTGCAGCCGGCGGTGTTCATCGATAGCACCGGCCGCACCTATTGCCTGCCGGCGCACACCCTGGCCTCGGCGCGAGGCCAGGGCGAGCCACTGTCCGGACGCCTCAATCCTCCGGACGGCGCGCGCTTCACGGGGGTGATGATGGGCGAGCCAGAGGACCTGTGGCTGCTCGCCAGCGATGCCGGCTACGGCTTTGCCGTTCGTCTCCAGGAGCTGATCACCGATCGGCGCGCCGGCAAGCGCGTGCTCAACGTTCCCGCCGGTGCGGCGGCGCTGCCGCCGGTGCCGATTCCGGCCGCCGACGCGCTCGTGGTGCTCGTCGGTTCCACCGGCAAGCTGCTCGCCTTTGCGGTGAGCGAAGTGCCGGAGATGGCCCACGGCAAAGGCAACAAGCTGTACGATCTGGGATCGGGAAAGTCCGCCGAGCGCGTGGTCGCGCTCACGGTGGTGGCGCCGCGGGGCGCGCTCGGCGTGTGGTCCGCCGACAAGCAGCGCAGCCTCTCCTGGAGCGATCTGCAGGCGTATCGCAGTGAGCGCGCCCGGCGCGGGCTGGTGTTGCCGCGCGGCTGGCCGCGCAGCATCGAACGGCTCGATGCGTTGCCGCCGGCCTAGGGCGATAGATCGACACTCCCTGCGATGCAAGCGCGAGTTGGCTTCTAGATTCAAGAACGGACTGCAGACAATGAAGCGAAAAGGACTTCGCGCCCCGCCAACGAGTTGCGCAGAAGAACGGAGCGCGAGTGCCTGCGCAGAGTGAGGGCCTGTTCATGCCGCAGGCTCGTTGTTTGCATTTCCGAGTAATCGTCGGATTTAAAAGGAGCGGCGATAATGAGGGGGCGATAAAATAGAATCATGTCCTCGAACGGTATCCTCACGTTGCGTCTGAAAGTGAAGCCGGAGTCCTATTCCTGGCTCGCCGCGGCCGCGGTCGAGGTCAACCAGGTGTGGAACTGGGCGAATGCGACCAGCATCGATGCCGCGGATCGCAATCGACGTGCGAGCGCGAAATTCCTCTCCGGCTTCGATCTGTGCAATCTCTCGGCCGGCGCCACGGAGTATTTCGAACGCATCGGCGCGGATACCATCCAGAGAATCTGCTGCGAGTACGCGGTCAAGCGGCGAGCAGCCAAGCGCGTACGGCTGTCCTGGCGCAAGTCTCGCGGCGCCAGGCGCTCCCTCGGCTGGATCCCGTTCAAGGCCGCGAGCCTGAAGCGCAAAGGGCGGAGTCTCAGGTTCTGCGGCAAGACGATCCGGGTGTTCGAAGCGGAACGTCTGCAGGGGGTCAAATGGCGTGACGGTTGCGTCGCGCAGGACGCGGTCGGGGACTGGTGGTTGTGCCTGCCCGTTGGCATCGAGGTACAGGACGTGCCGGCGCACCGAGAAGGCGTTGGCGTCGACCTCGGTCTGAAGGACACTGCGGTGACCTCTGCCGGCGAGCGGCTCGCGTCCGGCCGGTTCTTTCGAGGCATCGAGGCGAAGATCGGCCAAGCGCAGCGACGCGCTCACAAGCGTCAGGCGAAGCGGTTGCATCGCCGGGCGGCAAATCGCAGAAGGGACGCGATTCACAAGTTCACGAGGAGAATCGTCGATCAGTATGAATTCATCGTCGTAGGCGATGTGAGCAGCCCTAAGCTGGCCAGGACACGGATGGCGAAGTCTGTGCTCGATTCCGGCTGGGGGATGCTCAGGACGCAGCTGCAGTACAAGGGCAAGCATGCCGGCAGAAGCGTCAGGGTCGTCAGCGAGAAAAACACCTCGCGCGCATGCAGCAGCTGCGGGGCCCTCACGGGGCCTACAGGTCTGGACATGCTCGTTGTAAGGCGGTGGGTGTGCGCGGACTGTGGTGCAGTCCACGATCGGGACGCAAATGCGGCTCGCAACATCCTCACCGCCGGGCTCAGGTGCAGGGGCGAGAGCCCCGGGAGTACCCAGGTTCTGGGGAAAGAGCCTCCGTCAGCGGGAACGAGCCAAAAGCGTGGGCGCATCCGTCGAGCCAGACACTCAAGTCGATGCGAGACAGGACCAGATGCGATCACGCGCGCGGCATGAACACCGGATATTGGGTCTTTCGATGCGTCCGTCGACACAGGCCCTGATGAGGTTCGCTCGCAGGAGCCTCGCAATTTCGTCTGGGTCTTAGCCACCGTGCCCGCTATCAGGCATTTCCTGCGCCGGTCTCGCCGATTGCCATCAGCCACTACGCACTGGCAATTCCGGGCGGATCCCCGTCTCGGCGCGTGTTTGCGGTAGGGACTCGGCAATCTGGCGTGTGTAATTGCATTTGGAAGCATAGCGACCACCGGCATCGGATGACGGGATCGCTGTGTCATTGCGTGCGAGTCGAAAAGAGCCTTGAGTTCCACATCACGGGTAACGGAGCGGATGGCTATAGTTGCGTCGCGTCAGGATGGCGCGGATTGATGAGTGCATTCCATTCGATTCGGGCGACAACCGAAGGCACAATGAGAAGCGCGGTGCGTCCCTCCTCGAGCCAGCGAGCGCCGAAAATTCGTGCCGCGGCGCCGTCCTCCAGGTCCCAACCTGCAGGCAGTGCTTCGGCCGCGCGGCGCTCGATCGCCACGCTTTCCGGTACATCGACCGCCGCGTCGCGGTGCGCGCGTGGGAGCTGCTCTGCGCCAGCATGCGCCAGCACCTCGAGCATGGCGCGGGCGTACGAGGCCGAGGCGTCAATCAACGGCCTTCCGACATTGTTCCGGCGCCCACCGAGGACCGCGGTGCCGGTGCCATCCCAGATGGGATGGCGGTGATCGGCGATACGATAGATGCGCACGCGCTTTGGTGATCCGGCTGCGATGCCGTAGTGCAAGCGCCAGAGCAACTCCGCGACGCGCCGGGCACCAATTTCGGTGCGGGACACCTCGAGCGATGTACGCCCTTGGAGCATGGCGTGGGGCGCGTTCAGAAAGACGCGCGAGACGCTCGGTCTTGGCCGACTCCTCCGGCGTCAAGTCCCGCCTGCGCTTAAACGTCGCCTCAGGTACGATCCGGTAAAGCAAACGCTGCCGTTGTTTGGTAGAACCACACGCCCTCTCGAGGCTTTCCCGGAGGGCCGTCTTCGGCAGGTCTGTCGCGAGGAGTTCATCACGCTCGGCGATCGAGTGAGGGATCACGGGCAACGTCATGACCGTTGCGATCTGCTCCGGCGAGACAAGAATCATGGCGGGTTCGTAGCGGAATCAGATGATCCCTGAAGCTTGGTCATCTGAGACCGAAGATCAATGGGGCTACCGCGACCGACTTCGCCGAATCGACCTCGATTTTGACTCAGGACAGGCCGTCGATGACGGCCAATCAGGTCGTTATGCGCATGCCGGAACTGCAAGTGGCCGTGGTGCAGATCCCTTCGGGGGTTCGTCCTTATAGAAATCACCCGGTTATCCTTGGCCTACCCCACGCAGCGGTGAAACGCTAGCGCGGTCGCGACGCGCCGGCCTGCAGTACGACTTCCTCGGGTGCGTTGACGAAATAACCCTGGATGTACTCGATGCCGAGCTGCCACAGCACCGCCATGGTGGTGGCATCCTCAACGCGCTCCGCAATGGTCTGGATGCCGCGCTTGGCGGCCTCTTCGGCCAGCGTGCGTACGTGATGCTGCAGGTCCTGGTTGCGCGCCAAGCTCTGCACCAGCGCGCCGTCAATCTTCACGTAATCGAGTGGCAGTGATTCGATCAGCGTGAAAGCGTTGGCTGCCGAGCCGAAGCTTTCGAGCGCAAAGCGAAAGCCCCATTGGCGCAGCTTGCCGGCGAGCGCACGGGTCTGCGCGTTTTGCACCGCGATCGCTTCGGTCACCTGGAAACAGACGCTGCGCGGGTCGGCGCGCGCCGAACGCAGATGCCCGCTCAGCCAGGTGACGAACGTCGCATCACGCACCGTGTCGGCCGAAAGCCGCACGAACAGACAGCCCGGACGGCGCTGGGCCGCCAGGGACAGCGCGGCGCCCACGACCCAGCGATCGATGTTCTTCAGCAGATCGTTACGCTCGGCCGCGGCGAGGAATTCGACCGGCAGGACCTCCTTGCCGCGCCCGTCGATCATGCGCAGCAGGACATCGAACATGTTCACGTCGCCGCCCTGCAGGCTCGCCACCGGCTGCGTCGCCAGCCGAAACCGGTTCTCGAGCAGTGCGCTTTTGATCTGCTTGACCCAGGACTCGTCATAGGGCGTGATCGGGGCGGCGCCCGCGCTGACGGTCTGATTGCCGCCGAGGTGCGTGCCGCGGGCGTAGGCATCGGCGGCGGCGGCAATGGCCGCATCGAGTGTGTCCGGGTTGCTGGCCACCGGGGCGAGGCCCACGGTGCAGGTCATAGTCACCTCATGCGTGCCGACGCGCACGGCGCGCCGGGCGCACTGCTCAACCAGTTGTCTTGACCACGCCTGCACGTCGTTCGGATTGCCACGCTCGAGGAGAACGAGAAAGCGTACGCCGCCGAATCGGCCGGCGACTTCATTCGGATGCAGCGTCTCGCGCAGCTGCGTGGCAAATTCCGTCAGCAACTGCTCGCTCGCGGTGGCGCCCACCCGCCGCTCGGCCTCGGTGAACCGATCGAGCTTGATCAACGCGAGCCATCGGACGCCGCCGGGGCTTGCCACAGCCAGGCGCGCGCGCAGGGCGGGCAGCAGATCGCGCCGATGCAGCAGCCCGGTGCTCTGATCCCGGTGACAGAGTTCCTCCAGATCCTCGAGCAGCTTGTGCTCGTCGCGTCGCTGCGCCGGCAGGATCAGCTGCACGCAGGGCTGACCGTCGTGCTCCCCGAGTGTCAGCGTGATGTCGGCCGTCACGACTCCGCCGGTGGGCGCGAGCGCGCCGGCGCGCAGTTCATGACCGCTCCAGCGTCCCTGCAGACAGGCGGACAGTGCACCCTTGAGCGCCGGACGCGACGGCTCGTCGAACAAGTCCATCACCGGCTGGCCCACGACCGAATGATCGGGACCGAACAGTGCGAGCCACGCCGGGTTGGCATCGACGACAATGCCCTCCTGCACGTGGATGATGGCATCGGCCGGCCGGTCGAGCAGCGCAAGCAGCGGGTCACGGGCCGCATGCGCGGACAGGACGGTCGATTGCAGCGCTTGCTCAAGCCGCGCGCTGCGCAGTTCGCGGCGCACGACGGCGGCCAGCCGACCCGGATTGCCGAGGGAGATTGCATCGCGCGCGCCGGTGCGCATCGCAGCGGCGATCGCCGCCTCATCGAGGTGCTCGGCGAGCGCCAGAATGGGCAACCACGGAGCCACCTGGTCGCGCAGCGTGGCGATGGGGGCGCTGTCGTGGTGCGGCTCGAGACAGTCGATCAGCAGCTCCGGTTTGATCCGGCCGAGCACCTCCTGCAAAGTCTCGATCGCAGCGACCCGGGTGCACAGCACGGGCACGCCAGCGCTCTCGAGGACGGTGGTGAGGGTCGCGACAGTGCTCTCGGACCCGGTGCGAACGACCAGCGGAACCTTGTGCTCAGTCAACTCTGTCGTCTCCCGAAGTAGACCGGTGCGGTAGGACCGCCCGATTCTAACGGGCCGGCACTCGCGTTCGCGGTGCCGATTGTGTGCGCTTGCGCACAGGTGCGGGAATTATGCGCCGTCGAGCAGTGGTGTCAGCGCAGTCTTGGCAGTGGCACCGGGAATTTCGCGCACCAGGCGCGGGACCAGATAGCCCGGCAGGCGCGCGGCGAGTGCGCCGGCCAGCCGGCGTGCCTGCTCGTCCGGCACCGCGAAGTGGGCCGCGCCGCGCACCGGATCGAGCGCGTGCAGGTAGTAGGGTAGAACACCGGCTTCGAACAGCCGCGTCGAGAGCTGCGCCAGCACCGTCGCGTCGGCGTTGATTCCCGCGAGCAGCACGGTTTGGTTGAGCAGCGTCGCGCCGGCGGCGCGCAGCGCCGCGCACGCGGACTGCACGTCGGCGTCGATTTCCGCGGGATGATTGGCATGCAGCACGATGACCATCGGCAGCGTAAACGTGCGCACCCAGTGCAGCAGTTGCGCATCGACGCGCGCGGGCAGCACGACGGGCATGCGGGTGTGGATCCTGACACGGCGCAGATGCGCGATCCCGAGCAGGCGCTGCCCGAGCGCTTGCAGGCGAGTGGTGCCGAGCGCCAGGGGATCCCCGCCGCTCAGAATGACCTCCTCGATCGAAGCGTCGGCGGCAATGGCCGCGAGCGCCTCGCCCCAGCGTTCCCCATCACCGTGGTGTCGCGCATAGGGGAATTCCCGGCGAAAGCAATAGCGGCAGTGCACGGCACAGGTTTCGGTCGTGATCAGCAGTGCGCGGCCCCGGTACTTCTGCAGCAGCGCCGGCGCGCGCTGCGCGGTCTGCTCCCCGAGCGGGTCGCTGTCATACCCCGGTGCGTCGATCAGTTCCGCGGCCCCCGGCAGGACCTGACGCAGCAGCGGGTCATGCGGGTCGCCGCGACGCATGCGTGCAACGAAGCTGCGCGGCACGCGCAACGGGAACGCACTCGGGGCGTACCCAAAAGCTTCAAGCGGCAGTCCCAACGCCTCGGCGAGCTCGGCCGGCCGGGTGATGGCTGCGGCGAGCTCCCGCTGCCATGGTGCGCTCATCTGGCGGGGCGGCACCGATGCCGTTATCATACGCGGCCCTTCAGTCGGAGAGGCCGCGCATTGTGCCGCTGCGGCCGCGAGAAAGAAATGGCCAGCTACACCACCGCGGAAATCCGTTCGGGTCTGAAAGTGCTGCTCGACAACGACCCGTACGTCGTTCTCGACAACGAGTTCGTCAAGCCCGGCAAAGGGCAGGCCTTCAATCGCATCAAGGTCCGCAATCTCAAGACCGGCCGGACGATCGAAAAGACGTTCAAGTCGGGCGACTCGCTGGAAGCGGCCGATGTCGTCGATACGGAGATGCAGTATCTCTATCAGGACGGGGACTTCTGGCACTTCATGGTGCCGGACAGCTTCGAGCAGTACACCGCCGGGAAAGCGGCCATCGGCGAGAACGCACAGTGGCTAAAGGACGGCATCACCTGCATCGTGACGCTCTGGAACGGACAGCCGCTCGTGGTCACCCCGCCGGCGCATGTGGAGCTGACCATCGTCGAGACCGACCCGGGGCTGCGGGGAGACACCGCCACCGGCGGTCAAAAGCCGGCCAAGCTCGAGACCGGGGCGGTGGTCCGGGTGCCACTGTTCATTGATCAGGGCGAGGTGATCCGCATCGACACCCGCACCGGTCAGTACGTCTCGCGGGCCAAGCAGTAGTCACTGTGGCCGCGCCGTCGGCCTGCCCTCAGCCCGCTGCCGGGGCGAAGTCGCTGGCGTCGAGATACGCTGCGGCGATGCGTTCGAGGGCGCGCGCGTCAAGCTCAGTGAATCGCCCAGGCCGCGGACTGTCAAGGTCGAGGACGCCGATGAGATGCTGCGCGCGCAGCAGCGGGACGACCAGCTCGGAGCGCGAGGCGGCGTCGCAGGCAATATGGCCGGCGAAGTCCCGTACGTCCGGCACGATGAGCGTGGCACGCTCCTGCGCGGCCGCCCCGCACACGCCGCGGCCGAGTGGAATGCGCACGCAGGCCGGTTTGCCCTGAAACGGTCCGACCACCAGCTCCCGGCCGCGGAGAAAATAAAATCCCACCCAGTTGATGTCCGGTATCGCGGCGAACAGCAGCGCCGCGGTGTTGGCCGCGTTGGCGATCGGATCGCGCTCATCGGCGAGCAGGGCGCCGAGGGCCGCGGCAAGCTGCGCGTAGCCGCTCTCCGGGGTGTGAAAGTCGAACGGTGCGCTGGCGTCATACATGCTCGACTCCCGGGGTTTATGCCCGTTCCAGGGGGAATGCCAGGGCCGCATCGATGCTGTCGGCGCCGATGGCCAGCATGACGGTACGGTCGAATCCGAGCGCGACGCCACAACACTCGGGCAGTCCGGCAGCGAGGGCCGCCAGCAGGCGCTCATCGAGCGCGGTGGCACCGAGGCCGAGTCGCCGCCGCGCCGTGAGATCGCGCTCGAAACGCGCGCGCTGCTCGGCGGCGTCGCCGAGCTCATGAAAGCCATTGGCAAGTTCCACGCCCTCGCAGTACAGCTCGAAGCGCAGCGCGGTGCGTGGGTCGGCCGGATCGAGCCGGGCAAGCGCGGCCTGACTGGCCGGATAGCCGTGGACGAACGTCAGTGCGGTGCGGCCGAGTTTGGGCCCGACGCGCAGGCTCATGAGCAGTTCCAGCAGCTCGTCGCGCTCGGCTGCGGCGCCGGCGAAACCGGCGGCGCGGGCCGCTGCGGTGAGTTCGGCATGCGTGGCGGTGAAAGGATCGAGCGCAACATGCTCGAGAAACGCCTGCTGGTAGCTGATCCGCTGCAGTGGCCGAGCGGGGGCGCGCGGGCCGAGCAGAACGCGCACCAGCGCATCGACCTCCTCGATCAGAGCATTGAGGTCCCATCCGAGCCGATACCACTCGACGAGCGTGAATTCCGGATTGTGCAGACGGCCGCGCTCGCGCGCGCGCACGACGTGACAGATTTGATAGATGTCGCCCGTGCCGTCGGCGAGCAGCCGCTTCATCGCGTACTCCGGCGAGGTGTGCAGGTAGAATGCGTCGGTGTCGTTCGCGAAGGTCACCCGCGCCGAGTGCAGATGCACGTCGCTGACCGGCGCGTTGATCACCATGGGTGTGTCCACCTCGAGCACAGCGCG
The DNA here is from genome assembly GCA_021822385.1 of Pseudomonadota bacterium. GTDB lineage: Bacteria > Pseudomonadota > Gammaproteobacteria > Steroidobacterales > Steroidobacteraceae > 13-2-20CM-66-19. The sequence goes on along the minus strand of JAKARC010000003.1, from coordinate 25,460 downwards.
CGCGGCGAAGAACTGCCGCGTCGCCGCCAGCAACTGCGCGCGCCGTTGCAGCGTTGCGAGCGATGCGCTTGCGCGCCAATCTGGTGCCGTGGACGCGCGCATCAGCGGGGTTCCCCGATCTGTCCTGCGCGCAGCCTGCCGAGCGTCTGCCCCACGCGGACGGCCTGACTCGGACCGAGGTCGGCTCGCCAGTCGAGCGATTCGGCCGGGAGCAGCGCAATCACCGTCGAGCCCATGTTGAACCGCCCGAGTTCGGCGCCTCGCGCGAGGTGCAGCGGGGCGTGCGCGGATGTCATCGGCAGCTCGCACACGCGCCGCCGGCCGTGCACGCGCACATCGCCGTGCCAGACGGTCGTGAAGCTGCCCACGAACAGCGCCCCGACCAGGATCAGCGACCACTCGAGTGTGCCGTCGGCGAACATCAGCACCAGCCGCTCGTTGCGGGCGAACAGTCCGGGCACAGCCGCAGCGGTGGCGGCATTGACGCTGAACAGCGACCCGGGCACGACCCATGCCGCGCGCAGCGTGCCCGCGAGCGGCATGTGGACACGGTGGTAGTCGCTCGGCGCCAGGTACACTGTGGCGAAGGATCCGCCGGCGAACCGTGCCGGCCAGGGCGAGCCGGCGGCGAGCAGCGCCTCGAGGCTGTAATCGTGGCCCTTGGCCTGCACGATGCGTCCGGCATCGAGCCGCCCGATCTGACTGATCGCGCCGTCCACCGGGGCGGCGAACGCAAGCGGGTCCGTTGGCGCCGGACGCGCTCCCGGACGCAGGCCGCGGGTGAAGAAGGCATTGAATGTCGGGTAGCCCAGCGGATCGCTTTCGATCGCCTCATGCATCTGTGGCCTGAAGCGGCGGACGAACGTCCGGATCAGCGCGCGTTGCAGGGGTGCCCAGCGATTGCGGGTCAGGTGCATCACCAGGCGCGAGAGCAGATGTTGCGGGAGCACGTACTGCAACAGTACGAACAGGCGGGCACGCAGAGTCTGTGAGGCGTCGAAGCGGGGCATCGGGCGGGTGCGCGTCTCAGGTCGTCGTGAGCGCGATGGAACGTGCCAGGCGCGCGGCGCGGCTGTACCGCGCGGCGGCTGGCCGGTACCCTGCCACGGCGGCAACCGGAAAGATGAGCCCCGCCAGGGGCGCGAACCAGCGAGAGGACATGCGCACAGTATCCCACAGCGGCGCCAGGGGGCGGAACGGGCCGGTGACGGTGGCCGCGCTGATCGAACAGAATGCGCGGCGCTTGCGACGCGCCGGGGTGTTCTTCGGCCACGGCACCGACAATGCGCGCGACGAGGCGGCCGCCTTGGTGTTGCACGCGCTTGCTCTGGCCCACGATGCGCCGCGACTGTACGACCGGCGCGTGGACGCGCCTGGGCAGCGGCGCGTGCATGAGTTGATCACCCGCCGCATCGAGGCACGTATTCCGGCGGCGTACCTGATCGGGCAGACCTGGTTCGCAGGCCTGCCGTTTTACGTCGATGCACGGGTGCTGATCCCGCGCTCGCCGATTGCGGAGCTGATCGAGCGTGGCTTTGCGCCCTGGCTCGACCCGCGCGCCCTCCGGCGCGTGCTCGACGTCGGCACGGGCTCCGGCTGCATCGCCATCGCCTGCGCCAAGGCGCTGCCCCGCGCGCGGGTCGATGCGCTGGACATTTCGGCGGATGCGCTGCAGGTGGCCGCTCGCAATGTGCGTCGGCACCGGCTGCAGCGGCGTGTCCGTCTGCTGCAATCCGATCATTTCAGTGCCCTCGGCACCGAGCGCTACGATCTGATCGTCGCCAACCCTCCCTACGTGGGCGCGCGCGAATACGCGGCATTGCCGCCGGAGTACCGGCACGAGCCGCGGCTCGCGCTCGCGTCCGGGCGTGCCGGACTCGATTCGGTACGAGTGTTGCTCGCGCAAGCGCGTGCGCATCTGCGGCCCGGCGGCGCGCTCATCGTCGAAGTCGGCTACACCGAGGCGGCGGTGCGGCGCGCGTTCGGCCCACTGCCGTTTCTGTGGCTGCAGTTCGAGCGCGGTGGCGGGGGCGTGTTCCTACTCACGGCCGAGCAGTTGCCGTCGGCCGGCGAGGCGCGCTCGCGTCCGGTCGCGCGCGGAGTACACTCGCGCCATCAGCGCGCGGCGCGCAGAGCATAGAGTCGGTATGTCGGGCAACACCTTCGGCAAGCTGTTTGCGGTCACCACATTCGGCGAGAGCCATGGTCCGGCGCTCGGATGCATCGTCGATGGCTGTCCGCCAGGCCTGCCGTTGACCGAAGCGGATCTGCAAGCCGATATCGATCGGCGCCGCACCGGCACCTCGCATTTCGTCAGTCAGCGCCGCGAAGGCGATCAGGTGCGCATTCTCTCGGGCGTGTTCGAGGGGCATACCACCGGCACGCCGATCGGGCTGCTGATCGAGAATACCGACGCGCGCACGCGCGATTACGACAAGATCAAGGATCGCTTCCGCCCGGGGCATGCCGATTACACATACCAGCAGAAATACGGTCGGCGCGACTATCGTGGCGGCGGACGCTCCTCGGCGCGCGAGACGGTCATGCGCGTGGCAGCCGGTGCCATCGCGCGCAAATATCTCGCCACCCGCCTCGGGATCCGTATCCGCGGCTATCTGGCGCAGATCGGCACGCTCGTGCTCGAGCCGCGTGATGTGGACTTCGCCTATCTGAATCCCTTCTTCTGTCCCGATCCGGACCGCATTGCCGCGCTCGAGGCGCTCATCTGGCAGCTGCGTGAGGCCGGGGACTCGATCGGTGCACGCGTCACGGTTACCGCGAGCGGTGTGCCCCCGGGGCTCGGCGAACCGGTGTTCGCACGTCTCGATGCCGATATCGCGGCGGCGCTGATGGGCATCAATGCCGTCAAGGCGGTCGAGATCGGAGCGGGCGCCGCCGCGGCGTGTCAGCGCGGCAGCGAGCATCGCGACGAGCTGACCCCGGAGGGTTTTGCGAGCAACCACGCGGGCGGCATTCTCGGCGGAATATCCTCGGGACAGGACGTGGTGGCGCACCTGACCTTCAAGCCCACCTCCAGCATTCAAATCCCCGGCCGGACCATCGACATCGAGGGCCGGGCCACCGACATCGTCACGACAGGCCGGCACGACCCGTGCGTCGGGCTGCGCGCAACGCCCATCGCCGAGGCCATGCTGGCGATCGTCCTGATGGATCATTATCTGCGCCACCGGGCGCAAAATGCCGATGTGCGCAGCCCGACCCCGGACATCACGCGTCGCACCGGCAAAACGTGAAAGGCGAGCTCCGGCGGATGAGCAGTCTAGGAAGCACGACACAGTTTGCCGGGCCAGAATGAGTAAAGATCCGCCTGCACGAGCGCACGGGCCGGTGTGCCTGCGCAGAGGCAGCTTGGGGTTGCGAACCGATTTAAGTTATATTGCGATCCGCGCCGGATGGATCGCGGCAACGCGACCATCCGATTGTTTTTATATGGGGTTTTGCTGATCGATGCCGTTCGGGGTGTGGTAATGATCGCCAAACGATCAAGTCTGGTGACGGCGCTGCTGCTGGCCTTGCCTTCGACGGCGCTTGCGCTCGGCCTGGGGAGCATCCGGGTCACGTCGCATCTGGATCAGCCGCTCGATGCGAGCATTCCATTGCTCGGGGTCGCGCCGGGTGCGTTGCCGAGCCTCTCGGTGGGTCTCGCCTCGCGTGCGGCGTTCGCGCAATATGGTCTGACGCGCCCGGGATTCTTGAGCGGAACCCGCATCAAGGCCGTTCCGGGACCGCATGGCCGCATGCTGCTGCATGTGACTTCCACGCAGCCGGTGTCCGACCCCATCGTCACTCTGCTGATCAAGGCGAGCTGGGACCGAGGGGTGCTCTATCGCGAGTACACCATCCTGTTGAACCCGCCGACCTACCTGCCGCGTGCGAGCGAGCCGCGGCATGTGGTCGTTGCAGCCCCGGCGGTGGGTCTTGCCGCCCGCAGCGGCTCCCTGGCGCCGCCGAGCGCCACGCCCGTCGCGCCGGCGGTCGCACCCGCGGTCGCACCCGCGGCGACGAACGTCGCTGCCCGCCGCGTTCACGTTCGCCCGGGCGACACGCTCTCCGGCATTGCCAGCCGGTACAGCCGCTATGGGATGAACTCGACCCGCACCCGGCAGTGGATGGTGGCGATCTATCGCCTCAATCCACAGGCCTTCGATCACAACATGAATCTGTTGCGCGCTGGAACGGTGCTGCAGATTCCCGCAGCGCATGCGGTCGCGGCCGTCTCCGGCGCGAGCGCATGGCAAGAAGTCAACCGTCAGGATAGCGCTTGGCATGCGGCTTTACAGGCCACGGGCGCCGCGCGGTTGCGTCTGGTGGCGCCGCGCCACAATGCGTTGAATGCGCAGGCGGGCCGTCAAGGCGCAGTCCGCGCTTTGCAAGCCCGGGTCACCCGGCTGCAGAAGGCGCTGGCCCGGGAGAAGCGGCTGCTGCAGATCAAGAGTGCGGCGCTCGCGCGTGTCGAGGCGCAGATGGCCCGCAGCACGGCACGGCCGCCGATGAGGCCACCCCCGGCTGTCGCTGTCCATCCGGTCCACGCACCGGTGCCGGCCGTGGCGCGCACCGCGGCGCCCGGCATGCTCGCACGCACGCTGCGCCGCTACTGGTGGGCGCTGCTGGTGCTGCTGGGGCTCGCGGCTGCCTACGTTCTGGCGCGGGTCCTGCGCGTGCGGCGCGAGTCTGCGGCGGATGAACTCCTGAGCGAGTCCTCCGAAGCCCGACCGGGACCGGTGCCGGTACCGACCTTCAATCCGCCGCCGCGTGCGGAACCGGCCATCGACGTGCGTGAGAGCACCCACGAGCAGCCGCGGCTCGTCCTGCCCGACAGCGACAGGCCAGTGGTGACGCAGCACGTGCCGGTCGATCAGACGATGAGCAGCGAGACTGCGCTCAACCTCGAGCAGGGCGATCCGCTCGCAGAAGCCGACTTCCACATGGCCTACGGTCTGTACGATCAGGCCGCCGACCTCATCCGCATCGCCATTCAGCGTGAGCCCGAACGGCAGGATCTGAAGCTGAAGCTGCTCGAAGTGTTCTTCGTCTGGGGCAACAAGGAGCAGTTCGTCGAGACCGCGCACGAGCTGGCCGCGTCCCGCGAGCACACCGCGGCGTCGGATTGGGACAAGGTCCTCATCATGGGGCGACAGCTCGCGCCCGATGACCCGTTGTTTGCTGGCACGGCGGTCAGCGGTGCGGCCGCGCAGGGCGTGGATCTCGATCTCGAGGGTGGTCAGGCCCGCGTCGATTTCGATTTGATGAGCAGCGCCGTTCCGGCGATGCGCACAGGTGAAACGGCAGGGGGGGGCGCCGGTACCGGCTCCTTTGATCTCGATATCGGCGCGGCGCTCGGTGAGGAAGAGGTGTCCGCGCCGGGCGCCGGGACCGATGTGAACGAGATCGCGCCGGAATTCGAGACGACCTCCGAGACCGGTATTACCCGGGAGATGAATCAGCACCCGAGCGAGCCGACCGGCACCTACACACCGGTCGAGCCGACGGTGGAACAGCCTGCGCTCAATTTGGGCGGCCAGTCGGCGCTGCGTCAAAAGGTCGAGGCGCTGAGCCAGTCCCAGGGCTCGGAGCGCACGGCCGAACTCGCCATCGACGATCTGGGACTGGATCTCGGCACGTTCGAAACGACTGTGCAACCGGGTCTGGGCGCCGATGCGCCCACCATGGTCACCAGTCTCGACGAGCAGGCACGGGGTCTGCTCGAGAAGACGGCCGGCGATCTTCAGTCGCCGGACTCCGCGGATGTGCCGAGCTCGACCGGAACGACGAATGCCTGGCAGATCGATGAGCGCGAACTCGAAAGTCTGCTTGCGGAGTCGCCCGGATTCGATACGGCGCAGACTTCGCGTCTGAATGCCTTGGAAAATCCAGAAGTTGACTTCAATCTCGGGGCAGACGTCGCCAAGCCGAAGCGCGCCGAGGGCAACGGCGCCGACGCGCACGGCGGTGGCGATGGCATCGATTTCGACATCGGCACGGCCACCGTGCCGCATGCCAACATCGGCGCCGTTCAAGCCGTGCAGAGTGAGGGCGATGCGGCCGGGCTCGAGGAGCCGGTGAGCCCGAGCGAGGTCGGCACCAAACTCGATCTGGCCCGTGCCTATATGGACATGGGTGATCCGGATGGCGCGCGCAGCATCCTCGAGGAAGTGATGCACGAGGGCTCGGCGGTGCAGCGCCAGGAAGCCGGCCGCCTGCTGGAGTCACTGCCTGGCTGATGGCCCGGATTGCCATCGGGCTCGAATACCAGGGCAGTGCCTACGCCGGCTGGCAACGGCAGCCCGGCTGCCGCAGCATCCAGGAAGGGCTCGAACGGGCGTTGACCCAGGTCGCCGATGAGACCGTGAGCGTGGTGTGCGCGGGCCGAACCGACGCCGGGGTGCATGCCCGCGGCCAGGTCGCCCATTTCGATACGCAGGCGCGTCGCGCGCTACGGGCTTGGGTGCTGGGTGCCAATGCGGCGTTGCCACGCGACATCAGTCTGGTCTGGGCGCTGCCCGTGCCGGAGCATTTCCATGCGCGTTATTCGGCCGAGGCGCGCACGTATCGGTACATCATTCTCAATCGCCGGGCCCGCTCCGGATTGCTGGCGCAACGGGTGACCTGGGTGCATCGGCGCCTCGATGAGCGGGCTATGGCGCAGGCGGCCGCCGCGCTGGTCGGCGAGCACGACTTCAGCGCATTCCGGGCCGCCGAGTGCCAGTCCAAGTCCCCGATCCGGCGCCTCGAGAGTCTGCGGGTTTCGCGCCGGGGCGACTGGCTGATCATCGACGCGACGGCCAATGCCTTCCTGCACCACATGGTGCGTAATATCGCCGGACTGCTGATGACGGTCGGTCGAGGTGACGCGTCGCCGCAGTGGGCCGCGCAGGTGCTGGCCGGCCGCGACCGGCGGGCGGCGGCCCCCACCGCGAGCGCCGACGGGCTCTACCTCTGGTCCGTGCGCTATCCGCGCGCCTTTGCGTTGCCGGAGTCGCCGGCGGAACCGATCGACGTCTGATCGGCTATGATCGGCCATCGGCCCAATGATGGATGACTCATGTCCTGGTTCGAAAAAATCATGCCCTCGCGCATCAAGACCGAACGGCGTACGCATTCGGTTCCGGAGGGTCTTTGGAACAAGTGTCCCGTGTGTGACGCGGTGCTGTATCGGGCCGAGCTCGAGCGCAATCTTTTCGTCTGTCCAAAGTGCGCGCACCACATGCGCATCGGTGCCCGGGATCGACTGGATTTCTTTCTCGATCCAGGTTCCGGTGAGGAACTGGCGGCTGGTGTCTATCCGGAGGATCCACTGAAGTTTCGCGACAGCAAGCGCTATCGGGACCGGCTCGCGCAGGCGCAGAAATCCACCGGCGAGGTCGATGCCCTGGTGGTCATGGCCGGTACGCTCGAAGGCCTGCCGGTGGTGGCTTGCGCATTCGAGTTTCAGTTTCTCGGCGGCTCGATGGGCTCGGTGGTCGGAGAGCGATTCAAGCGCGCCGTGGACCGGTGTCTGCGCGAACGCCGCGCCCTGGTGTGCTTCACCGCGAGCGGCGGGGCGCGCATGCAGGAAGCGCTGTACTCGTTGCTGCAGATGGCCAAGACCTCCGCGGCGCTGGCGCACCTGAAGGCGGCCCGGCTGCCCTTCGTTTCGGTGATGACCGATCCGACCACCGGCGGGGTGTCGGCAAGCCTTGCCATGCTGGGGGACCTGAATCTCGCCGAACCGAAGGCGCTGATCGGTTTCGCCGGCCCGCGCGTGATACAGCAGACGGTGCGCGAGACGCTGCCGGAGGGTTTCCAGCGCAGCGAATTCCTGCTCGAACACGGCGCGCTCGATATGATCGTGGACCGCCGTGAGCTGCGCGGCCGCATCGCAACGATGCTGCGCCTGCTCCTGAACAAGCCGGCCGCCGCCTAGCGCAGCGCACGGCCGGCGTGCCCCGGAGCGCACACGCCATGAGTGCATCCCTCGAGGAATGGCTGGCACGTCAGTCCGGCGCGCATCCGCGCAGCATCGATCTCGGGCTGGAGCGGGTGGCGGCCGTCGCGCGCCGACTCGAGCTCGAGACGCCCGCATCACTGGTGGTGACCGTGGCGGGCACGAACGGCAAGGGCTCCACGGCCGTGCATGTGGAGGCATTGCTCGCCGCCGCAGGCGTCCGCTGCGGCCTGTTCACTTCCCCACACTTGGTTCGATACAACGAGCGTATCCGTATCGAGGGGCACGATGTCGACGATGCGGCGCTGATCGGCGCCTTCGAACGCATCGAGGCGGCGCGCGGTCCGCATACCCTCACTTTCTTCGAATACAACACGTTGGCGGCGTTGTGGCTGTTTGCCGAGCGCGGTGTGCATTGCGCGGTGCTCGAGGTCGGGCTCGGAGGTCGGCTCGATGCGACCAATTTGGTTGCGGCCGATGTTGCGGTGCTGTGCTCGGTCGGGCTCGACCATTGCGAATGGCTGGGCGAGACGCTCGAGCAGATCGGCGCGGAGAAGGCGGGTATTTTCCGCCCTGGCCGTCCGGCGGTGCTCGGCAGCGCAGAGATGCCCGCGAGCGTGTACGCGCGCATCGCGGATCTTGGCGCCCAGGCGGTGGTGGCGGAACGGGATTTCACGTGGCACGTCGAGCCGACGGGACGCTGGCATTACCGCGGCGCACATCTTGAACTCACCGATCTGCCGCCCTCGCGCCTGGAGGGCTGGATTCAGTATCGCAATGCGGCCACCGCGCTCGCGGCGATCGAGAGTCTTGCCGCCGGTCCACGCGCCAGTCGCCTCGGGCTGCTCGGTGCGCTCGATGCGAGCACCGTGGCCGCGGCGCTGCGTCAGGTCCATCTGCCGGGACGCTTTCAGGTCGTGCGCGGCGCGCCGGAATGGATCCTCGATATCGCGCACAACCCCCCTGCGGCGCAGGTCTTGAGCGCGCAACTGCGGCGCCGGCCGTGTGCGGGGCGTACCCTCGCGGTTGTCGGCATTCTGTCGGACAAGGACGCTGCGGCCATCGGTGCGGCGCTCGCCCCGGTGGTGGATGAGTGGTTCCTGTGCGCCTTGCCGGGCGCGCGCGGAAGCACGGCCGAAGCCTTGGCGGCGCGCTTGGCAGACGTGGTGCGGACACCGCACCTGTTCCCGTCCGTGGCGGCGGCCTGCGCGGCCGCGCGCCGAGCCGCGCGCGCGGACGATCGGGTGCTGGTGTGTGGTTCACTCTTTACGGTGGGACCGGCGCTCGAGTGGCTTGGGGTATACTCGTCGGCGTGAAAGAACGACTGACGGGCGCCATCATCCTCGTGGCGCTGATCGTGCTGTTGGTTCCCGAGCTGTTGACTGGACCGACCGCCGGAGTGACCGCGCGGCGTGCCAGCGGCAGTGGCCACTCGCCGGTACGGACCTATACGCTACCGCTTGCGGGCCGCGGGCCGTCCGCCCCGTGGGGCGTTCAGACCGGTGTGTTCCCCCGCCAGGCTGATGCTCTGCGCATGCAGCAGCAGCTGCGCATCTGGAGATTGGCGAGTCGGATCAATCGGATCAGCATCGACGGGCGCCCGCAGTGGCGGGTCGTGGCCGGCCCAGTCAATAGCCGAGCTGCGGCTGAAGTCTTAGAACGACAGCTGCGCGCCCACGGGATGCGCGGCGCGGTGCGCCAGATGTGAACGCGGGTCGCGGCGCAGCGGCGCGTACTCTTGTACACTTGCAACCCTGAAGTTCCGGTCCGTCTGCCGATGTGTCCACTGCGGTTGCCGCAGGGCGATACGTGCTCGGTCCGGCTCTGCGGCGTGTGCCGCTGCGGACTGTTGCAGTAGATTGCATGAACGTCGCGGACTACGTCATCGTCGCCGTAATCGTCGTGTCTGCCATCGTGGGTGCGGTGCGCGGCTTCCTGCGTGAAGCGATTGCGCTCGGCGCCTGGCTGGTGGCGCTGTTCGTCGCATGGCACTTCTCGAGCCTGCTCGCCCCGCATCTTGGCGGACTGCTTGCCCGAACGGGCGTGCGCGAGTGGGCGGCGCGCGTCATCATCGTGGCGGTCATTCTGATCTTGGGTATGGCACTGGGGGCGATCGCCGCGCATTTCGTGCGGCTGTCGATCTTCAGTGGCACGGACCGATTCCTCGGCTTCATATTCGGCGCAGCGCGCGGCGTGGTGCTGCTCGGAGTGTTCGTCATCCTGGCGCAGCTGCTGCACCTTGAAGGCGAGCCATGGTGGCGTCAATCGATGCTCCTGCCCTACGGCAAGACGGTGGCGAGCGGACTGCGCGCGCTGGCGGGAGCGGGCCGGTCGTGAGGTAGCTTATGTGTGGAATCGTCGGCCTGGTCGGCACGAGCGCGGTCAATCAGCGTCTGTACGACGCGCTTACCGTGTTGCAGCATCGCGGCCAGGATGCGGCCGGGATCGCCACGTGCGGCGATAGCGGCCTGTGTGTGCACAAGGCGAGCGGACTGGTGCGGGACGTGTTCGACCAGCAGCACATGCTCGGACTGAAGGGCAACATCGGCATCGGCCATGTCCGCTATCCGACCGCCGGCTGCGACAGTGACTCGGAAGCGCAGCCGTTCTACGTCAATTCCCCTTACGGGATCTGTCTGGCGCACAACGGCAATCTCACCAATTCGGCCGAGCTTGCCGAGGTGCTGAGTCGCGAGGATCGGCGCCACCTGAACACGAGCTCCGATTCCGAGGTGCTGCTCAACGTGCTCGCCTCCGAGCTGCAGCGCATTGGTACGCCGCGGATAGCCGCCGCGGACGTGTTCGCCGCGCTTGAAGCCGTGTATCGGCGCTGCCGGGGCGGCTACGCGGCGGTGGTCATGATCATCGGATACGGCGTCGTCGGATTCCGTGATCCGCATGGCATTCGGCCCCTGGTGCTCGGGCAGCGCGACACCGTACGCGGACCGGAGTGGATGCTCGCCTCGGAAAGCGTCGCGCTCGACAGCCTGTCCTTCCGCCTGGTACGCGATATCGCGCCGGGGGAGGCGGTGCTGATCGATGCGAACGGCCGGCTGCACTCGCACCAGTGTGTCGCGCCTACCCGGCATGCCCCATGCATTTTCGAATACGTGTACTTCGCCCGGCCGGATTCCAAGATCGACAACATTTCTGTCTATCGGGCGCGCATGCGCATGGGCGACCGCCTGGCCGATAAGATTCTTCGTGAGCGACCCAACCACGATATCGATGTGGTCATCCCGATCCCAGAGACCAGCTGTACGAGCGCGCTGCAGCTGGCGCAGCGGCTCGGTCTGAAGTATCGCGAGGGATTCATCAAGAACCGCTACATCGGGCGCACCTTCATCATGCCTGGTCAGGAGCAGCGCCAACGTTCCGTACGCAGCAAGCTCAACGCCATCGACCTGGAGTTCCGCGGCAAGAATGTCCTGCTGGTCGATGATTCGATCGTGCGCGGTACGACCTCGGCGCAGATCATAGAGCTGGCGCGTGAGGCCGGGGCGCGCAAGGTGTACTTCGCCTCAGCGGCGCCGCCGGTGCGATTCCCCAACGTTTACGGGATCGACATGCCGGCGGCGCACGAGCTGGTGGCGAGTGGCCGTAGTGACGATGAGGTCGGGCGACTGATTGGCGCGGACTGGCTGGTGTACCAGGATCTGGTGGACCTGATCGGCGCCTGCCGGCACGAGGATTCCTCGGTCGAGGAGTTCGACACCTCGTGTTTCTCCGGCGATTACATCACCGGGGATGTCACCCCGCAGTATCTGGAGCGGCTGCAGCGCGAACGGTCCGACGAGGCCCGGCGGCGCGGGCGTGAGGCGCGCGGAGCCCTTAAAGTCGTGCATGGCGGCTGAGCTTCCCGCGGCCGAGGCAAGTGCCACCGCGCTGTTGCTCGAGTTGCTGCAGGCTGGGCTGCAGAGTGTCGAGGGCAGCCGCTGCGTGCGCGCGGCGTTGAGCGCCATTGCGCCCGGCGGTCGGTTTGTAGCGGCGGCGATCGGCAAGGCGGCGCTCGCCATGGCTCTCGGCGCGCGCGAGGCCCTCGGCGCTGCCCTCGAGGCGGTGCTGGTCGTGTGCCCCGATGCGCCCGGCGACGAAGCGTTTGTTGCGCCCGCGGGTCTTGAAATCCATCGCAGCGCGCATCCGCTGCCCGATGCGCGCTCGCTGCGTGCCGGGGCGCGGCTGTTGGCCTGGCTCGAGGCGCTGCCGGCGACGGTGACGCCGCTCTTCCTGATTTCCGGGGGCGCCTCGGCGTTGGTCGAGGTGCCGATCCCCGGTGTGACCTTGAGCGAGCTGGTACGCCTGACGCAGCGTGCCCTTGCTGATGGCCGGGATATCGTCGCACTCAACACGGCGCGTGCGGCGCTCTCGCAGATCAAGGGCGGCGCTCTGGCGGCTCGCCTCGGCGGTCGCCGTGCGCTCGCGCTTTTCATTTCGGATGTGCCGGGCGATGATCCGGCGCTCATCGGGTCGGGTCTGCTTGGCCCGGCCCCCGGTGGGGACGCGGTCCAGCGCGAGATCATCGCCTCGATCGATAGGGCGATGGATGCGGTCGTCGATGCGGCGCGGGCCCGTGGTCTCACCGCGACGCGGGCACGCCACCGCTTTGCCGGCGATGTCAGACGGCTCGCCACGCAATTCACGCACGAACTCGCGCTGAGCGACACCGAAGTGCGCGTGTGGGGTGGGGAGTCGACCCTCGTGTTGCCGGAGGCGCCGGGCCGCGGCGGCCGCAATCAGCACCTGGCGCTCGCTGCGGCGCGTCTTCTTGCCGGTTATCCCAACCTCGCACTGCTCGCGGCCGCAACCGATGGCCGGGATGGCCCGACCGCGGAGGCCGGCGCGGTTGTCGACGGCGAGACCTGTGGACGGATCGCACTGCAGGGACTCGATTGCGATGAGCGCCTGCGCCGCGCCGACTCGGGCACGGCGCTCGCGGCGGCCGGAGCGCTGGTGCGCACCGGGGACACCGGCACGAACGTTGCCGATCTGGTGATTGGCTTGAAACGCACGCTGCGCCATGCGGTCGTGTAAATAATTGTAATCGCAGGGCGCGCCGGCGCAAGGTTCGGTATCGTTATGTCCACCGAGCCTGCCATGAGCGACCACCCCCATCTGTTGATCGTCGATGACGACCGCGAGATCCGCTCGCTGTTGCGTCAGTATTTGGAGCGTGAGGGCTACCGTGTCACGACGGTGGCCGATGCAGCACAGATGCGCCAGGCTCTGCAGCACAACCGCATCGACCTGATAGTCCTTGACCTGATGTTGCCGGGCGAGGATGGGCTCTCGGCCTGCCGCGCCCTGCGCACCGATTCGCAATTGCCGCTCATCATCCTCAGCGCGCGCGGCGAGGACATCGACCGGATCGTGGGTCTGGAGATCGGCGCCGATGACTATCTGCCGAAGCCCTTCAACCCACGCGAGCTGCTGGTACGGATCCGCGCCGTGCTGCGTCGCAGTGCCCACGCCTCGCCGGAGCCCGACCCCCGCGCCGTGCGCGCGCTCTGTTTTGGTGAATGGCGGCTCGATACCACCCGACGCACACTGACCGGTGCGGCCGGGGAAGTGAACCTGAGCGGCGCCGAGTATCGACTGCTCGCGGTGCTGCTGTCGGCAGGCAATCGCGTGGTGACTCGTGCACAGCTCGCCGAGCTGTTGCGCGGGCGGGAACCCGATCCGTTTGATCGCAGCATCGATGTGCGGGTCAGCCGGCTGCGGCAGATCCTCGGCGATGATGCGCGCGCCCCGCGCATCATCAAGACCGTGTACGGAAAGGGTTACGTGATCGGGGTTCCCGTGCAGAGTGAATGAAGCTGGGTACGAGACGAGCGCATGCGTCGGTTGTTCTGGCCACAATCCCTGAGA
>JAKARC010000003.1:0-11640 GCA_021822385.1 Pseudomonadota bacterium | reverse complement strand
ATCCTGATAGCCGCGACCGTCATCGGCGTGTTGCTGGCGCAGGCGGCAAGTCTCTATCTGATGGCGCGCAATCAGGAGCGCGTCATGCTACGGGTGACGACACGGGTCTGGGTGCATCGGATCCGCGAGGTCACACTGCTGGTGAGCCAGCTGCCGGCACCGCAGCGAGCGCGTTTCATCGAACGCCTCGCTGAGGTCGGCGCGGTGGCCGGTCCGCGCTGGTTCGCGCGTTTGGGACTGCGGCCGCTACCGCCGTCGCCGGTGCGAAGGATGCTGCCGCCGCAGCCGCCACATCCGCGGCGGTTCTGGCGACGGATCGCGCCGCGGCGGCTGCTGCGGCTGCCGTTCCTGGCGAGCGCCGAGGCGCAGGTGGTGCCGCGTGTACGGGCCGCACTCGGGACCGGGTATCGGGTCACCGGCGTAGCGGCCGGGGTGCCCGGGGCACCCGTGATCGCGCTGCCGCCGCCGTTCTTCGGGCCGCGTGCGCGTCCCGCGGGCTTCTATGACATCGAGGTGGTCGGGCCCCGCGGACCGCCGCTCGTGTTCCGGCTGGCACGGCTCGCCTCCTGGATCGTGTTGCCGCCGCGATTACTGTTGAATCTGGCACTGTTGGTACTGGTGCTGGTTGCCGCACTCTATGCTGCGACGCGCGGAATTACCCGGCCGCTGTCGGCGTTGGCGCGAGCGGCCGAGGCGGCCGGGCGGGGGACACGCGTGCCGCCCTTGTCTGAGTCTGGGCCGTACGAACTACGTCACGCCGCGCACGCGTTCAACAGCATGCAGGAACGGTTGCACCGTTATCTCGACAGCCGCACGGGGGTGCTGGCCGCCATGTCGCATGATTTGAAAACCCCCCTCACGCGCTTGCGACTTCAGGTCGAGACGCTGCTCGATGATCCGACGCTGCGCGCACGTCTCGGTCGCGAGCTCGATGAGATGGAGGGCATGGTGCGGAGCGCGCTCGCTCTGTTTCGGGGTCTTGATGCCGAGGATGTTGCCGAGCCGGTCGATATCAACGCGCTCATCGAAGCGGTCCGCGCGGGATTCAGCGAGATGGGGCGGGACGTCAGGGTCACGGGCCGCGCGCACGGACCGTATCGCTGTCGGCCGCAGGCCATGAAGCGATGTCTGACCAACCTGGTCTCGAATGCGGTGACGTTCGGCGCGCACGCCTGGATCGAGGTGTACGACGGGTCGATGCTGCGCATACTGGTATGTGACGATGGTCCGGGCATACCGCCGGAGGCGCTCGAGCGGGTGTTCGAGCCGTTCTACCGTCTGGAAGCATCGCGCAATCGCGACACGGGCGGCAGCGGTCTCGGTCTGAGCATCGCGCGTGATGTGGCGCAGGCGCACGGGGGCAGCGTGCGCCTGCGCAATCGGCCCGCAGGGGGTATCAGCGCCGAGCTGTGTCTGCCCCGGTGACGGGGTGGCAGGCTACGCGCGGCACGGCCGAGACGTGGTACATTTCCTTACGGCACGGAGTTGACCTGCCAAGTACAGTGTTTGGCACCATCTTCGGTGGAGGAGAGAGTCATGAAACGTAGTCTGGTTCTACTGGCGTGCGTCGGTATCGCGGGCGTCGCGCTCGCTCAGCCCCCGCAAATGCATCATCCGGCCTGGGGAGGAGCGGGTTGGAATACGCGGCAGATGCGCATGGAAATGCGTCTCATGCAGCGCTGGCGGATGCACCAGCTCACCGTGCTGCTGCAGTTGACGCCGGCGCAGCGGCAGCAAGTCAAGTCCATATTCCGTCAGCAGCGCGTGGCGATGCGTCGCAACATGGAGGCGATGCACCGCAGCATGCGGCCGATCAGGCGGGAGATGCGTGCCGTCATGCGCAAGATGCGGGCGGAACAGCGCGCGGCGCGTCATGCAGCGATGGCACAGCTCGCGCATGTGCTGAGCCCCGGCCAGATGACCAAGTTCAAGGTGCTCATGCCGCCACCGGGGATGATGAGGATGGGACCGGGGGCAATGGGTGGCATGATGCCGCATCGCGCCTGGAATGCGCCGCCGCCACCACCGGCAGGGCATTGACCCACTTGCGTCAGCGGGGCAACTCCCGCAAGGCGTAATGTCCGTCTTGGTAGAGCAGGAAACTGCCTTGCTCGTACCAGGCCCCGAGCACGATGCGCTGGACGGATTGTCCCCCCGCCAGCGCATCGTGAATCGCGGGCCGGTGGGTGTGACCATGGATCATTCGGCGCACCCGTGCGGTACGGAAGGCCGTCTCCACCGCGCTCGCGTTCACGTCCATGATGCGCGGCAAGGTTTGCGCTGTGTGGGACTTGCTGCCGGCGCGCGCCTGATCGGCTAGGAACACGCGGGTCGCGAGCGGTAAGGACAGAAACCGCCGTTGCCACACGGGGTTTCTGACGATGCTGCGCAGCTCCTGATAGGCTTGATCATCGGTACAGAGCGCATCGCCGTGAGTCAGCAGGACCGACTCGCCGTCGATGTGCACGATCACCGGGTCGGGCAGCAACCAGCAACCCGCGCGGGCACAAAAGTCTGTACCGAGCAGAAAGTCGCGGTTGCCGTGCATCAGAAAACAGGCCGTACCGTGACGGCGGAGTTCCGCCAATGCCTCGATGACCGCGCCATGGCCGGGATCGTCATCCCCCACCCAGGACTCGAACAGATCACCCAGGATGTACAGCACATCCGCTTGCGGGGCCTCGGTGCGCAGAAACTGCAAGAACTGCTGTTGCGAGGTCCCGCCGGAGGCCTCTAGGTGAACGTCGGAGACGAAAAGCCAGCGGCGCGTGGACGCGTGATCGATGTGCGTGCTGCGTTCATCCGTCATGACTTTGGCGGCGGCGTGTCGAGGGCGACCGAGGTCTCGGTGGTGGACGGAGCAGCGCTGGGCTTGGATGGAGCGGCGCTGGGCTTGGATGGAGCGGCGCTGGGCTTGGATGGAGCGGCGCTGGGCTTGGATGGAGCGGCGCTGGGCTTGGATGGAGCGGCGCTGGGCTTGGTTCCGGATGCACTCGCAGACGCCGCAGTGGCTGCCGTGGATTTCGGGCTCACTGCGACCTTGTGCTTGCTGCTTGGGCTCTTGACCGCTGGGTGGGGTGTGGCGGGCTTGGCTGCTGCTGCGGCTGCGTTCGAGCTATTGGGTGTGATGAGCTGGATGCTCTTGATCACGATCGGTTTCAGCGGCGCATTTGATTTGAAGGGTCCGAAGGAGCCTGTGGGCACCAGACCGATGCGCTCCACCACGCTCATGCCGCGGATGACCTTGCCGAAAACGGCGTAGCCCCAGCGCGTCGGCAAGGGATCGAGTTCGGGATTGTCGACGAGATTGATGTAGAACTGCGCGGTGCCGCTATCGGGGTTCGCGCCCCGCGCGAGCCCGACGGTGCCGGCCCGATTCTCGAGCCCGTTGCCCGACTCGTTGACGACCGGCGGTCCGGTCGGCTTGAGCGCATAGGGTGGCGTCGCTTCGTAACCGCCCCCCTGGATGATGAAGTTGGCCACGACACGGTGGATCAGAGTGTTGGTGTAGAACCCGGAGCGCACATAGTGCAGGAAATCCTTCACCGTCAGCGGTGCCCGATGCGGCCGCAGCTCGATCACGAACGAGCCCATGCTCGTGGTCACGCGCACCTCGGGGTTTGGCGCCGCGTTTTTTGCCCCGGCCGGGACAGTGAGTAGGCTGAAGACGCCGATCAGCGCAAGTGCAGCTCGCAGCGCGCCCGTTGTCCTGTTCCGTTCGTGCATCGGTACTCCCGTCGAAGTCGCTCACGCCGGGCATCTTAGCAGCGCAGTGCCAAACCCCGTACTATGCGCAGCCATGGCAGTACTAGACACCAGAGCCGATGCGCCGTTCGATGGCGCTGCGACCCGCTTTGCGCCGAGTCCCTCGGGGCAACTGCATCTCGGTAATGCGCGCACGGCACTGTTCAACTACCTGCTGGCGCGTCGCTGCGGCGGACGCTTCGTGCTGCGGATCGAGGACAGCGATGCCGGCCGCACCCGCTCCGAGCATGTCGAGGGGTTGCTCGCCGATCTGCGCTGGCTCGGCCTTAACTGGGACGCGGGACCGGGGCGAGAGGACACGCGCGGTCCGTATTTCCAGTCTGCACGCGCACAGTTCTATGCGCACCTGTTCGCCCGTCTGCAGGGAGCGCAAGCGGTCTATCCGTGCTATTGCACGACGCTCGAACTCGAGGCTGCGCGCCGCGCGCAGCGCGCTTCGGGGCGTCCGCCGCGCTATGCCGGCACCTGTCGCGACCTGAGCGCCGCCCAGCGCGAGCGCAAGGAGGCACAGGGACTGAAGCCGACGCTGCGGTTTCGGGTCCCGACCGGGCAGCGCATCGAGTTCACGGATCTGGTGCACGGGCGGCAGAGCTTTCTGTCGGATGATATCGGGGACTTCGTGATCCAGCGTGCCGACGGCACGGCCGCGTTCTTCTTCTGTAACGCCGTGGACGATGCCAGCATGGGAATTACCCATGTGCTGCGCGGTGAGGATCATCTTGCGAACACGCCGCGCCAGCTGCTCATTCTGGCGGCGCTCGAGATGCCGGCGCCACGCTACGGGCATATTTCACTGATTCTCGCTCCGGACGGGACACCGCTGTCGAAGCGGCACGGGGCAACCAGCGTGCGGGAATTCCGCGAGCGTGGCTACCGGCCCGAGGCGCTCTTGAACTATCTGTTCCGCCTCGGCCACGCAACTGCAGAGCATGCGCTGCTCGATCTGCCGGCGCTCGCCGCCGCGTTCGACAGCAACCATCTGAGCCGATCGAGCGCGCATTACGACGAGCAGCAGCTGCGCGTATGGCAGAAGACCGCCGTGCATCACCTCACGCCGGTGCAGGCGCGGGAATGGCTTGCGCCGCTGCTGCCGCCTGGGGCCGCGCCGGCACAGATCGAGGCGTTTCTCGCGGCCGTGGTGCCGAATGTGATCCTGCCCGAGGATGCCGTGCAGTGGGTCGGTATCGTCTTCGACCAGCCGCTGACGCTTGCGCCGCAGGACGAACAGCTGGTGCGCGAGGCGGGAAGGGCTTTCTTTGCCGCCGCGGCCGCTGCGGCCGCGCAGCCCGATCCGGTGGCCATCGCGGCGGCTGCGCGCGCAGTGAGCGGCCGTAAAGGGGCGCAGCTGTACCTGCCCCTGCGGTTGGCGTTGACCGGGTGCCGCCATGGACCGGAGCTCGGCCCGCTGCTGAAGGCGCTGCCGACCGGCGAGGCCGAGCGGCGGCTGTCGCGGTTCGCATAAACTGTGCCCGCGGGGCGGTCCCGCCTTGCTGGCTGTGACGTGCTATCAAGACCATGGCGATTCGGATTCACAATTCCTTGACCGGAAAGAAGCAGCCGCTCGTGCCCCTCGTGCCGGGTGAGGTGCGCATGTACGTCTGCGGCATGACGGTGTACGACTACCTGCACATCGGTCATGCGCGCATGATGATCGTGTTCGATGTGGTCACGCGTTATCTGCGGCATCGCGGCCTGCGGGTCACCTACGTACGCAACATCACGGATATCGACGACAAGATCATCAAGCGAGCCGCCGAGAACGGCGAGACGATCGCCGCGCTCACGCACCGATACATCGAGGCCATGCACACCGATTGCGCGGCGCTCGGGATCGTCCGGCCGGACTTCGAGCCGCGCGCCACCGCGCACGTGCCGGCGATCATTGCGATGATCGCAACCCTGATCGAGCGCGGTTATGCGTATGTTGCGGCCGACGGCGACGTGATGTATGCGGTGGCACGGTTCGAGGGTTATGGGCGCCTCTCGGGCAAGCGCCTGGCCGACCTGCGCGCCGGGGCGCGCGTGGGCATCGACGAGAGCAAGCGCGATCCGCTCGATTTCGTGCTGTGGAAGCGCGCCAAGTCGGGCGAGCCGGCCTGGGATTCGCCGTGGGGCGCGGGCCGGCCCGGTTGGCATATCGAATGCTCGGCGATGTCGGTGGAACTCCTGGGCGCGCATTTCGATATCCACGGCGGCGGCATGGATCTGAAGTTTCCTCATCACGAGAACGAAATCGCCCAGTCGTGTGCGGCAACCGGGGAGCGCTTCGCCGAGATCTGGATGCATAACGGGTTTGTCAACGTCGACAACGAAAAGATGTCGAAATCCCTCGGCAACTTCTTCACCGTGCGTGAGGTCCTGCCGACGCTGCGCCATGCGGAGGTGTTGCGCTACTTCATGCTGGCCAGTCACTACCGCGGTCCGATCCACTACTCACTCGAGCAGCTCGATCAGGCTGATGCCGCATTGCAGCGGCTGTACCTGGCCTTGCGCGGGCCGGTGCAGGCCGCGTCCCCCGACTCGCCGCATACCGAGCGATTTCAGACGGCAATGGACGATGATTTCAATACGCCGGAGGCGCTGGCCGTCCTGCAGACGCTCGCGCGGGAGATCAACTCGGCGCGCGCCGCCGGCGCTGCGGAGCGCGCTGCGGCACTGGTGGGTGAGCTGCGTGCGCTCGGCGGCACGCTCGGCTTGCTCGGTGAGGATGCCGAGGTGTGGTTGCGCCGCACCCGCTCGGGCGCTGTGTCCGCGGACGGGTCAGCCGGCGTGACGCCATCCATGGATCCCCTGAGCGATGCGGAAATCGAGGCTGAGATCGCCGCGCGCGCCGCCGCGCGCGCCGCAAAGGACTGGCCGGAATCCGACCGGATCCGCGCGCGACTGGCGCGCGCCGGAATTGTCCTTGAAGACAAGCCTGGTGGCGCCACCAACTGGCGCCGAGCCTAGCGCGTCGCTCGGGTAAGCGCTGGCCGTGCGCCTGGCCTCAGCGCATTGGCCCGACACGGCGGTGATAGGCTTCCAGGGTGTTGTGCATCAACATGGCGACGGTCATGGGACCGACACCGCCCGGAACCGGCGTGATCCAGCCGGCTCGCTCCAGTGCCGTCTCGAACTGCACATCGCCGGTGAGGCGACCGTCCTCGAGCCGGTTCATGCCGACGTCGATCACCACGGCTCCCCGTTTGACCCACTCTCCGGGCACCAGGGCGGGCTTGCCCACGGCCACGACCAGAATGTCGGCCTGCCTCACGAATGCGGCGAGGTCGGTGGTAAAGCGATGACACACGGTGGTGGTTGCGCCCATCAGCAAAAGCTCGAGTGACATGGGGCGGCCGACGATGTTCGAGGCGCCGACGATCACCGCATGCTGTCCCTTGATCGGGGCGCCTACGTGCTCGAGCAACTTGATGATCCCGTACGGAGTGCACGGCCGGATCAGCGGAATGCGCTGCGCGAGGCGTCCAACGTTGTACGGATGGAAGCCGTCGACGTCTTTGGCCGGATCGATCCGCTCGATCACGACCGTGGAGCGGATCTGATCGGGCAGCGGCAGTTGCACGAGAATGCCGTCGATATCCGGATCCCGATTGAGCTCATCGATCAAGGCGAGGAGGGCGATTTCCGAGGTCGAGTGCGGTAAGTCATGCGCCACCGAACGGATGCCCACCTCGGCGCAGGCCTTGCGCTTATTGCGGACATAAACCTGCGAGGCCGGGTGATCACCCACTCTGACGACCGCAAGGGCCGGAGGCCGTTGTCCGCGCGCCAGGGCCATTTTGATGGACGATAAAACCTGGGCCTTGACTGTACCGGCAAGCTCCCGGCCGTCGATCACTGCTGCCGTCATCGGCTGTTTCTCGCATGCACTCTTCCGCGATGACCGAATTCTCGCATATCATGCTGCACCGCCTGCGCAGTGTTCTGCGGGCGGTGCCGGCCGGGGCATGGCGCAGTCTGGTAGCGCATCTGCTTTGGGAGCAGAGGGTCGGGAGTTCGAATCTCCCTGCCCCGACCATTAAAAACATGGAGTTGCGATTTAGGGACGCCTTTAGATTCGATTCAGGGGTAGGCTGAGGAGCAGGAGGTGTCAGGAGCCCTCCCGATCCTCGCGCTCGCGTGTCCAGATCTGCGCGTTCGAACGGCGGCGCAGGGAGCGGAGCCGAACTCCTTAGGCCAGGCGAAGGATCGTGGCGGCAACGGCACAAACATCCCGACACGACATGTTTTGACCTCGTTCCAGCAGCGGCACGGAAGTTCTACCAGGACGACTTCGGCCCACCTCAAAGCTCCTGCGGGATAATGCAGACCTCTGCTTGGAGTGAACCGCCTGCGCGTACGGTATAACGTGCGCCAGCGGTGGGATGAGGACGGAGTTTGTGGGGGATGCTCAAAGAGATTGGAGATGCTGCGGGAACAGCGTGTAGCGCGGAGGCGCGCTGTCGAGCCTAGATGCAAGAGCACCTTCGCGACACGATCCACCCAAACGCGCGTCTGCACTCCTTGGCACTGCCGGTTTTTTGGAGCATCTCGGGCGCGCACAGCGCCTCGAAGTAGTCACGCCCGGCCAAGTCCTCGTCAAAGACCCAAAAAACGCCTATCCGAACGAGAAAGCCTTGACACCATCATCGCTACGATGCGCGTATCAACGCTGGGCTGTGATGCAGAGATCATATGTCGCAATTCTTTACACTCACGATTGTGAAAATATATAAGATATTGATTTTATTGTGGAAATGTTATGGTATGAAATTTGCTCAATTCCAGCTTGTCTAAAGTTAACGAGTCTTGGAATTGAAATGAATATTCGATCTGGTTTGGTCGGTACGGTCGCTTTCCTGGCCATGACTGTGGGTGCGGGTGGCCTTGCCCAAGCGAACCCCATCATCAGTGGCACTGCGGTGCCGCCGGGAACGGTCCCCTTTACGCTACTCAATCTTGGCACAGGCAATGGCCAGGGTCTGCAGCCCACGACAAGCCCGATCACTGTCTCGGGTGAGTCAATCAGCTTCAGCGGCGCCTCGGGAGTGTATTCGGGCAGCAAGCCTTATGTTTACAAGTCGCCGTTCGGGAGCGCTGACACCAACTATTTGGCAGCTCAGCCGGGCGGAACGCTCACGATTAGTTTCGCCGCGCCGCAAACGGCATTCGATCTACTCTGGGGCAGCGTCGATAATTTCAACTCTATTGTGTTTGAAATCGGTGGACAGACAATCACGGGTACTGACGTTTTGGATGCGATTCCCGGTTTGGTGCAGCACAATTCAAATGCCGCAGTTTCGATCAGCGGCCTTGCTCCGTTTACGAGTGTGGATGTGCTAAGTTCGCAACCGGCGTTTGAATTCGACCCCGGCACGCCTGTCGCCACGCCAGAACCCGGCTCATTTGCCCTCCTCGGAGTCGGTCTCCTCGGCTTGGGTTTTGCTATGCTGAGACGGCGGAAACACAACCGCGCTTAATTCGTCAGACGAATCAGCCGGCGTGGTACCAATACTGCTTTTGGTACCACGCCGGGGACCTTCCCAAGCCTGACCTGAAGATTCAGCACCCATGGATTTGCGGTGTACGCTGCCGCCCTGCTGCGGCGCCACACTGGCCTACGTGCCCAAATGCGACTCTCGATCCAGAGCGCATCGACGGCGCTGACGCCAACACAACATAGAGTCGGTGATGGACGCAGCGAGCGCCGTGGAATCGGGCGCCGCTGAGTCCTGCGACTTGACTCGAATCCGGCTCGCCCAAAATCAGGCGGTGTTCCGTCCTAGCCAGCACCTGGCAGTCGTTGCTTCACAGCGCAGGTCGCCACGTGAGTCCCTTGAATCTCGCGTAGTCACGATCCGTCGTAATCCACTCACAGCCGGATTCGATGGCCAGGGCCGCAAACCAAGCGTCTTGCACGATGTTGCCCGCGGACTCGCAATCCTGGCACAGGGACTCGAATATGGACCAGTGGCGCTCACCGGGCACAATTACCGTAGCGTTGGGTTGTCCCAGGATGACGCGACAAAACTCGAAGGTGTTGTCCAAGGAACTTGGACGCGAAAAGATGCGCCGATGGGTGCAGATGCGGACCAGGCTGGCGAGTACCTGCGGCGCGACGCCATAGGCCGCAGGACCGTTGATGACCGCTTCCAGCCACGCCTTGTAGCGCCGATGATCCTCAGCATCTGAGCGAAATGCGTAGATGAGGATGTTGACGTCGCACAAAATCAATCGCGACCGTCCATCTGCTCCAGCAGGCCGGCGCTGTCATTCAAATCCACACCTGGAAGGATGCCGCCCCCGACGCGGCATTCCGGGAGCAATACGGCAGTGTGCTTCAGGCGCTTCAGGGGGCGGCGCAGGGCAAGCTGAAGTCCTTGTTCGATGAGCGCGGTCAGCGTGATGCCGCGCCGCGCCGCTTCCTGCCGGGCGCGCTCCATGAGCGCTTCATCCAACCGTACGGTGGTTCTCATATGTCACGACATATCATTAATATGTCGGTATGTCAAACACGCTTTGGCAGCGGTAGGCTGGGGTTCGAGTCTCCCGGTCGCGAGCAGTACGTCCGCGCACTCGGGAGGGTCGTATCCGCACCCAACAGTACGCGCTGCGGCTCAATGTGTCCCCTGCATGCCTCATGCGGCCGTTCGATCAAGTGAGTCTTACGCATCGAGTGCGACTGCACCGGCGGATCGCGCCGGAACGTGGGCGTCCGCGGGCTGGCTTCCTCGATCCTGGGTGCGACCCGCGGGGTGGCGCAGGCACATCTCTCGGCGGGCGAACACCACTCGAGGTCTGCGTGAATGCGGTGGCAGTCGGTCGCGCGGTGGTTGTGGTCGCAAGGTGGCTGCGGGCCGGTGCTATCGCTGCGATTGATTGATGCCGTTTGGCACTTGTCCGCCGACTGGCTCGGGCGCGCTTCTTGCGGTGGTCGTCGCGGCTCTCGTCAATGGAGATTACGATAAGCTCTCGCACGATCTGCTCACGAGAGGACGGGAAGCCAAAATCAGCTGCCCCCGCGAATGCCCGGCAGCCGCTCAGGCGAGCGCTACCGGAAGGCGGTATGATAGCCAGGCCACCATGAAAAGAGTGCTGCATGTCTGGTCGAGAATAAAGTGCAAGTGGGTGGTATGGCGCGGGTCATATGCCGCCTGGAAGGCGCTTCCCCACGCTGTCGCCATCTGCTGCTGCACCGCGGTAGCGATCACGGCGGTGCACCATTTTGCGGCCGAGGGGTTGCCGAGGCTCGCGGTACCCAGGCGGCTCGCCGCCCGTGAGATGCCCCCGCCGGCGGCCGCGTTGAGACTGGCTACGGTTGGGATCGTCCCGTATGACCCGCGGTACAGCCTCACGCGCTCAACCGTCCAGCCGCAGGAAGTCGGCGGTGCGACCTCGGGCTCGGCCTGTGCCTCGTGCAGCGGGGTGGTCAATTTCCTGCCGCCAGCATTCCTGCAGCCTGCGCCATCTTTACAGCCCCCGCCGGTTGAGATTTCCCTGCCTGAGCCCGGGGCGCTGTCGCTCTTCGCCGGCGGTCTACTGGCTTTGGCGCTCGCCGCACTGGCGAGGCGTCGCAGGTATTTCAGCGAATAATTCCGCGCCCGCGGCGAGCGGCCGCGACATGAATTTCGGGCGATGGCGAGTACGACGCTGAACAGGCATCAGCGGGGTCCGAGGCCGCGATTGCGCCGGTGAGTGTTCTTGCGACGGGCTGATCAGCCTATTCCCCGGCGGATCCCTACTGTCTCACGCCGGCGCGAGGACGCTGTGGCGCTGCCGGTCGCTCCATGACCGGCAGCGGTACGCTTACTGGCAGGTGCCGGTGGTGACCGGACAGGCTGGATACGTCGGCTGCTTCGGGAAGGCCGGTATCCAGGGCGGGGCCGGCGGCACGTG
>JAKARC010000073.1 GCA_021822385.1 Pseudomonadota bacterium | reverse complement strand
CCATTCGCTCGCGCCGTCGATCCGCGCGGCATCGAGGATGTCCTTCGGAATGGCGCGCGCATAGGCCTGGATGAGCACGATGCTCACGGCGTTCGCCGCCGCCGGCAGCACGAGCGCCGCATAGTGATTGATCAGATGCACCGCGCTGAACATCTCGAACAGCGGCAGGACGAGTGCCTGATTGGGCACCAGCACCGCGAACATCACCAGCCACGACACCAGGCGGTGGCCGCGGAATTTGGCTTGTGCCAGCGCATAGCCGGCCAGTCCCGCCACCAGCACCGACAAGGGCGTGGTGGCCACCGCGACAATCAGTGAATTGAGGAAATAGTGGCCGATCCTCTGCTGATGAACGATGTTCACCATGTTGACGAGTGTCGGATGATCAGGCCACAAGGGCGGCGTGCCGGCGAACCGTTCCGGCGAGCGCATGAAGGCGATGGATGTCACCCACAGCAACGGGAACAGGGTGGCGAGCGCCATCACGATGAGCGCCACATACCTCGCCGCGCGCAGCAGCACGCCCCTTGCGCCCACCTCAGTCCCCCCGCCACGCCGCCCGCGTATGGCGTTGCAGCCATGCGAACAGCCACATGATGACCGTCAACACCATCGCGAGCGCGCTCGCCACACCCCAGCGCCACCAGCGAAAGCCCCGATCGTACATGAGCAGCAGCAGACTCATCGTGCTGCCCATCGGCCCGCCCTGGGTCAGGACGTAGGGTTCGGCGAACAGCTGCCAGTAGCCCGCGGCATCCAGCAGCGCGAGCAGGCCGAGCGTCGGGGCAAGCATCGGCACCGTGATGCGCAGCAACTGCTGCGTCATGCCCGCCCCTTCGATGCGGGCGATATCGTAAAGCTCATCCGGAATTTCGCGGCGCGCCGCCGCGACAATGATCATGCCGTAGCCAAATCCTTTCCAGACCACGACCACCGTGACCGCGAGCAATGCCAGCCCGGGGGTCCCGAGCCAGTTGGGCGTCGGCAGATGCGCCATGGCAAGCAACTGGTTCACGAGTCCGTAGCGCGTGTTGAGCAGGTAGCGCCAGCTGATCGCGACCGCGACCGTGGAGCAGACCACAGGCAGGAAAAACGCGGTCCGAAAGAGGCCCCGCCACCTCGCGCCGATCGACTCGATCAGCAACGCGCAGATGAGCGACAGCGCGAGGGTCGCCGGCACGCCCACGAGCACGACGGTCATCGTGGTCTCGATGCCCTGCCATGCGGCATGGTCATGCAGCAGATGAATGAAGTTCGCAAGGCCAACGAAGTGCAGATTGGCACTACTGGCGAGCGCGTACAGGTTGAAGTCCGTCAGACTGAAGCCGAGCACGCCGATGAGCGGAATGAAGACAAAGAGCAGAATCAGCGTGAGGGCCGGGATGACGAACAGAAGCGCGGTCGAGGCCTTCATGGTCGTCTGCCGGCCGCCGGCGCGTCGGCGCTGCGGTCCTCGCGCTTAAGGAGCGCCCGCCGTTCGGCGAGCCAGTAGTTCACCCTGCGGTCGAGCTGATCGGTGGCGGCATCAACGGACGCGCCGCCGATCACCACCTGCTCGGCCATGCGGCGCATGCCGTGCATGATCTCGCCCCATTCCGGGATCTTCGCAAACGGCCGCACCCGCTCGAGTTGTGTACGGAATGCCTTCAGCTTCGGATCTGCGGCGAGCGGCGGCAGGCTCCAGGGTGCGCGCCGCGCCGGCAGATCGCCGGTCAGCGTGAACAGGCGCACCTGTTGGGCATTCGCCAGCATGTAGCGCACGAACGCCCGCGCAAGACTCTGATGCGGCGAGTCCCGGAAGATCACGAGGTCCGAGCCGTCGATCAACGAGCGGCCCGGGCCGTGCGGCCCCGGTAGCGGTGCAGTCATCCACAGGTGTTCATCCCGCGGCGGCAGGAAGCGGCGGAACTCACCGATGTTCCATGGCCCCGACACGTAGAAGACGAAGTCCCCGCGTGCCATCTGCCACCAGAGATTGATCAGCTGCCGGTCGGTGATGCGCGGCGCCAACCGTTCTGCGAACAGGCGCTTGTAGAACCTCAGCGTGGCGCGAAAGGCGGGACTGGCGAAATTGCCATAGCGATCCCCGTCGCGCAGCACCGGCACCGGTTGCTGCAATGCGAGCACTTCGAGGAATTCATATTCATTGATCGGGGCGAGCAGGGGATATTGACCGGGCTTGAGAATCCGGCGCACGGCCTTGAGCTGTTTGAGCCAGCCGCGCCAGGTGCGCGCCGGCCGGCGATAGCCGGCGCGACGCAAAACGGCCGGCAGATAAAACAGCACCCGGGTATCGACGTACCACGGCGTGCCGTAATAGCGCCCGTGGAAGCGCGTGACAGCAAGCGCCTCGGGGAAGAAATCCGCCACCACGGGTCGTTGCGCAACGATCGCATGCAGCGTCACCAGGGTCGAAAGTTCCGTATCGCCCACCTGGGCGACATCGGGCGGATCGCCTGCCGCGACCGCCGAGAGCAAACGCGCCTGGGCCGAGCTCCAGGCGAGATTTTCCACACAGACCCGTGTGTTCGGATGCGCCCGCACGAAGCCCGGCACCATGCGTTGCAGCGCACTCGCCTCGACGCCGACGGCCCAGACGTTCAAGTCACAGGGGGAGCGGGCACAGCCGGCGCATGCGAGCACCGCCACCGCCAGAGCCAGCGCATTACGCCCTACCCGCGCGGGAAAAGTCACGGCACACCCATCGGGCGGCGCCGCACGTCCGCAATCCGGAGCGCTCCGTGCGCCGCGGGCCGGCCTCCCCCGCAGCACAGGTGCTCGGGCTCCGGGGTAGGTACCGTCACTGCGGTCTGTTGATTCAGGTGTTGCACAGAGAACTCGCGCGTCCACGGCCATGCCACTGCAACCCGCTCTATGGAGTTGCGGCGGTGTCAACCGCGGCTGCGGATTCTACCCCCGTAGCTGCCGGGCACGGCACGACGGTGCACGCGCGCTCGTCGCGAGGGCCGTCGGGTCGGTCGAGCCCCGGACAATCAGAGTAGTCGGCAGCGCCTGAGCCGGCGGGCTTGAGGGCAAGCGCGCGCGGCTCTTGCGCTCGATGGCGGCCACCAGCCACTCGAAGGCCTGCGCACCCTGACGGGCCACCGGTGGTTGTACCGTCGTGAGGGGCGGCGTGGTGAAGCGGGCGATCGGAATATCGTCGAATCCGGCCACCGCAATCTCTGCAGGCACAGAAATTCCGGCCGACGTCAGCGCCTCGAGACAGCCGACGGCCATGTTGTCGTTCGCCGCAAAGATCGCCCGGGGCCTACGCGCACGTGTCGCGAGCTCCGCACCCGCCTCACGTCCGGCTTCCTCCGAGTAATTGCCCTTGATGTCGCGCTGCACGCTCAGGCCGTGTCTGCGCGCGGCGGCGTGAAAGCCCCGCGCACGCTCAGCCGCATCGTAGTTGTCCGTCGGTCCGGCAATGTGCACGACGTCCTTGTAACCGAGCTGTGCGAAGTGCCGTGCCACCTGAGCCGCGCCCCCGGCATTGTCCATAGTGATTGACGGAGCGCCATTGACAGGACCCGGCGCGTTCAGGAGGACCGTCGGCACCGTGAACGGCAATTGCGCCAGACGGCGCTCCGCATCGACGAACGGGGCCATGAGTATCACCCCGTCGACCTGTCCGTGAATGAGCGCGAACACTTTCGGCGCCTCCGCAAGACGTCCGTGCAGGCTCGCCACCAGCAGACTCTGTCCGTGCGCATGGGCACACTGATCCAGCTCCCGGATCAATTCGGAAAAGAATGCCCCGTGCATGTCCGGCAGGAGCACCGCAATGGTATGCGTGCGGCCCGTGATGAGCGCACGCGCAGCGGCGTGCGGAACGTAATTCAGTTCACGCGCCGCCTGCAGCACCGACGCACGTGCCGACTCGGTGACTCCGTCGGAGTCATTCATGACCCTCGATACCGTTGCCGTCGAAACTCCGGCTCGCTTTGCCACATCCCGAATGCTGATGGCCACTGCTGCACCCTAGCGCTGTGAACAAACGGCTGACGACCACGCGACTCCAAAACAATCACGCGCAGCGACATGTCCGCGCCGCTGTGCGCCCCGCACCTCTCCCGGTGCCGCGCACTCAGCGGCGGTCGAGCAGCAGCAGCGCGAGCCCATGCTGCGGCACCCTGACCGTGATACGGCCATCGTGCAGCTGCACGGGCCGAGCGGGCGCGAGCCGACCCGCCGCCTGCAACACCGCAATTTGCTGCCGCGTCGGCCAGCGGGGACGCCCCATGGCATTGAAGGCGCGCAGCGCATCACTGTGGTGATCATCGACCCGCCACAGGAACCCGCGCGCGTGCGGCGGGAACTCGTGCACGGCGATCTTGAAGACCCGATAGGAGCGGTGCGCCGGCGGCGGCGTGTACTTCGGTCCCCGGCCATCGGGCGGCGCATAATTCCACAGCGCCAAGACCAGCGTACCATTGCGCCGCCGGGTAACGAGTGCCGAGCGCACCTGCGGCATCAGGCGCACATGTCCCAGCCGGTGCAGCAGCTCGAATGCATCGAACGCGGGCTTGGGGATATTGTCCTCGGCAATCAGGCCGAAACCGCCATAGAAGGGCTTGCGCACCACGCCCTGCTCCTCGAACACATCCGAGAACGTCCAGTAGCTCATCATGTGCACCAAGCCGTCGCACTGGCGGATGGTGCTCGCAATCCACGGGCCCATGTAGGGGGTGTCGGTCACATCCGGTTCGTTGCTGTAACTGGCGTTGAACTCCGAGAGAATGAGCGGCAGATGCGGATACGGCGAGCGCGCGATCTCGCCGTCGACCTTGCGCACCGCGCGGCACACCATGGTGCGCCGCGAGACCTTCTCCGCATGGCCGAAGACGTTCAGGGCCGTGTCGTTGCCGTAGACGTGGGTGCTGACGAAATCGACCGGGACGTGGTGCTTGGCGTCGTGGCGCAGAAAGGCCGTCACCCATGCGGCCTGCGCGGTTGCAGGCCCCCCGACACGCAGGCGCGGACTCACGCTCTTCAAGGCGCGGGCGGTGTGATCGTACAGCGTGAAGTAGGTGCTCTGCTTCGGCACACCGCCCCAGAAACTCAAGTTGGGCTCGTTCCAGACCTCGAAATACCACTTCGCGACCTCATGAATCCCGTACTGCTGGATGAAGTTGCGCGCCAAGGCCTTGATCATGTCGTCCCACTGAGCATAACTGCGTGGCGGGGAAACGACCGGGTGATACCAGAACGACTGTACCATCTTTGGATCGCGCGCCAGGGCGGGCGGCATGAAGTCGAGCTCGACGTACGGGCGCACTCCGTGCGCCAGCAGTGCATCCATGATCTGATCGACATAGGAAAAATTGTACGGCGGCGCGGTCGCGCGACCGTGCGGGTCGGTGGTATACCGGTTGTAGAACGCCGCCGTGTGCCGGCCCGTCAGTCCCACGCCGCGATCCAGCAAGCCATGGAAGCGCACGTACCGGATGCCGGTCGCCGCCTTCATCATGGCGAGATCGCGCTGATAGTTCGCCCGCAGCACGAGCACGGCGTGTCCCGAGCCGAACATGTGGTCCCAGAAGTGCGGGAAGCGTTGTCCGGGGGCGCGCGCATCGACCACGAGGTGCTGCACCGGCCGCGCGCGGGCATTGACCGTCGCAACGCTACCCAGCACGCCGAGCAACGCGACCAGCAGTCCGCAAGAGTGGTGAAGCCGTGTACGACGTGTATTGATCATGGACATACCCGTATTGCCAGGGGTTAATTGAAGAAGCGTGTGCGGCCGGCTGCAGCCTGGAAGTGCGTCGCGGCACGTTTCCCTGCAGCGGTGCATGGCGCCGGTGTGCTGCCCCGCAACCGGTATGGCGTGCCGATCGGGAAACTTGCAGAGCCGTTCAAATGTCGCCACCGATACATGCGCCCCACCGCGCTCGACATGCATCCTCCCGCCAGAGCAGCCGTCGCTCGCCGCGTGATCGGGATCCCCGCCAATACCCCACCGCGGCGCACACGGAACCCCGCTATGCGCCCCGCGTCGGCCCCGGATCAAGTTTCGCACGAACGCCGCTGCCGCTCCGCCCGGCGGTCCGACTGGCGACGATGCTCTGTGTCTCATGGCCCAACCATACCAGACGTGCGCACGCGCGCCGCCCTTATTCGCAGCAGGAACAGCGCGTCGGGCTGCAGTGTCAGCGTCAGCGTCCCGGCGTGCAGGTGCGCAATCGCGGGGGAAGACAGCGCCGTGGCGGCATTCATTGCGGCCACTTGCCGGGGTGTCGGGTAGCGCGGACTACCCATGGCCCGATACACCGGCAACACGTTACCATGGTCCTGATCGACGCGCTGAATGGCAACGCGCGCATCAGCCGGTACTCCGCTCACCTCGAGACGCATCGTCTTCGGCCGTCCTTTCAGACCCGGATCGACGAGATTCCACAGGGCGATCACCA
>JAKARC010000072.1 GCA_021822385.1 Pseudomonadota bacterium | reverse complement strand
GTGCGCGAGGAACTGAACGGGCTGCTCAACGAGGGTTATACGGCACAGCAGATCGCCGAGGCACTGCGAAATGATGTTTTCGGCATCTTGCCGAAAACGATCACGCTGATCGTCCGTGAGTCGGGCAAGGCATCCGCCGGAAAGCGCACTGCCACGAACTCTGCAGCAAGGCGAACGAGCAAGGCTGCGGTGCCAGATGTCGGGCAATGCGACAACGGCGGATCGAGCCTTTCAATGCAGCAGAAACAGACCCGAACAAAGCTACCCGAACCGGGCACTTTTGCGATTCCAAACGATTCGGATGATCTGTGAGGTACGCACGATGAACAAGCTGATTATGGTGGGCGGAGGGAAGGGCGGCGTCGGCAAATCGACGGTCACGATGGCGCTACTGGATACGCTACGACAGGACGGATACAAATCAGTCTACGTCGAGACGGATGACTCGAACCCTGACGTTTTCAAGGCCGTGAACGGCGCCATCCAGTGCGAGATCTGCACGCTCGATACGGAATCTGGCTACGTCAGGCTAGGGGACGTGATGGAGTCGAATACGGATGCGACGATCGTCGTGAACACCGCCGCCCGAGCGACGCCCGGACTCCTCGAACATGGCGGGATCCTTTGCGACGTGGCGAAGCAAACCGAGCGGCGCATGGTCATGGTCTGGCCCCTGAACCGCCAGCGGGACGGACTCGAATTGCTTAAGCAATTCATCGATGCTGGCCAGCCGTACGCGGCAACGTATGCGCTGCTGAACACCTACTTCGGTACTGTAGACAAATTCGCCCGCTACCAAGCCTCGAAGCTCAAGGACCGGGTGACCGGAACGGTGATCTTCCCGGAGCTCAATGACCTGGTGGCGGACCGGCTGATAGATCAACGGTTGCCAGTGTGGGCCAATGACGGACAGTTCACGCTGGCGCAGCGATCGGTCCTCGCCCGGTACCGCGCCGCAACACACGAGGCGCTGCAGGTGGTCTATGAGCGCTGATCTCCATCAGGCCATCGCATTGATTACGGGCTCTGAACCGACGCGGGAACAGATCCAGCGAGTGATGGCGATTGCACACGCATTGGAGATACCGCAATCGGACCCACTACTGCCATTCCTTGCGGCTCTGGACAGCTATAGAGGTGTGACTGAATCAGCGCCTGAGGCAATGGCGCGAGCGGCTGATCGCGCGGCTTCCGAGGCGGTCGAGCGTGCTGGACAGACAATGAGCAGGGCCATCGAACGCGCGGGCGCAACCATGGAAAACGTTGCGAAGAAGTCTGTAGATCGGATGATGATGCGGCATGCGACCAAATGGCTGCCGGCTGCAATCGGCCTAGCGCTGGCAGCCATTGGGATCATTTGGCTGGTTACCCCATCTTCGAGCGAACTGGCGCGTCTCGTGGTTCGAAAGGAGACGCTAGAACAGCGTGTGGCGACATTGAAGTCGCATTCGGATGAGCTACGTGCAGCCGGTGGTGACGCGCAACTCGCGTGGTGCGCAATTCCACACTTGATCACGCATGACGAGCGGATTCGGTGCGTTCGGGTCGACACCAAATACGGGCCATTCGCCACGTCAGCTGGAGCCATTTACTACCCGATTTTCGGGTACGCCCCGAAGTGATCCGGTCAAGTTGCCAATTGGTGGCGAGAGAAGATATATGACGAGTTGTGAGCTTTACACGTTGGCGAAAGCGTTGGAGGAAATTGCGTACAGTGTGTCAGTCGGCACGGATGATGTGTGGATTCAATCGGCAGTTAGTCAAATGTCGTCAGGCATTCCTGCCGCCCTGACATTTTCTGTATTTGAGGTTGTTGCTGCGTTTTTTCATGGTTTGCCTGCGGAAGAAGTGCGAAAGCATGCAAAGGCGGCTGCCCAGCGCCTGCGACTAGCTGCTTCTGACCGAGCTGTCTTGGAGCGAATAACAGAAGAAGAAGTCCAGAGCCGGCGAGAGGTCGAACCATAGGTAGACGCCCAGTTTAATCACATGCAATGCGGTTACGGGCTCATTAGACTTGCCGTCGATTGACGGAGTCCGCCGAGAATGGGTTTGGCGCGGACGGAATCGCGCTCACCACAGCGGGACAGGTCCTCCGGCTACCAGTCCCAGCCCTCGTTCCGGTTCATGTTTTGCAGCGCTGTGAAGACATTCGCCGGTGAACCGATGAGCACGAACATCTCGCCAGCGACGCTCTCATCGATATTGGCACCGGCATGATTAGGCGCGAGCAATCCGCTGATGCGCATGACCGGAACAATCTCGGTGAACTGATTGACGAATTGAATGCCGTTATTTTGCTGATAGGGAATGTTCGGCACGATGTAGCTTTCGGCCAGCATCAAGGTCGAAACGCGTCGATCCAAGCTGACGGACGTGCCGGTTAGCACGTTTGTTTCGACAACCTGTCGCGCATTGACCGGATCTGTTTGCGGGAAATACAGTGCGATGATCGGAGCATTTTCCTCATTGGGATTGCTGAGCGCAACTACCGAGCCACACGGCGAGGAGGGCACCGGAAAGATTGTGCCGACGTAGGTGACCGCGCTGGCCGCGAGATTCAACGACTGCGGCAAGTTCCATGCATCGCAGCTTGCGTTCAGCGTCATATAGTCAGTGTAGCCTCCGGTCAGTTGGAGCCGCAGGCCGGCGGCGATCTGCGCAATGACTAGATCCGTAGGAGTCGGTTGAACCGAGATGAGCGCGCCGGGAGCGGCAACATCGGAATATGCCGGGATATCGTACTGGCCGGCCTCGTACGCCGTGTCAAGCACAGAGGCGCTGGTCCCGCCGCTGGCGAATGTCGCGGCCGATCCGAATTTGTAGATGGAGTTGTAGTCTGACTCGACCTGTGGCGCCACCCAGCTCGTTGCGCCCGGGTTGCCGGGCGCGCCCGGATTGCCCACATAAGCCAGAGTGAAGTGGTATGCGAAGATCGACGCCACGTTGTCGCCGAGATCCGCGGCATCTTCGTAATAGCCACTGAAACTGAAATTGCTCGCGATCTGCTGGGCCGCCGGAATATTTGCGTCGAGTTCCTGGGTGAATACTCCGTCCGTAACCGCGCTGCTGGTGCAATCAGGAGATCCGTTGGTATCCGAAGGAGAATAATAGCTGAGGGGAAAGAAACAGAAGCGGCCGCTCAGGAACAGCGGCATTGTAAACGGAACGATGTTGATACGGCCGCCTGCACCTTGCGGCGAGGTCGTGAGCGCCAACGTTACCGGTGTGCCGTCCGCGGCATCGATCCCCGCCTGCGTCGGATTGTAGAAACTGCTGTGCAGGCTGTCGCGGATGGAGACTTGATAGCCGCGTCCATAGGCCACGGCGATCTCATTGCCGAAACTGCCGTAGCCAGTGTTTAGGTAGTCCACATACCCGCCGCCATTGCAGTCCACACCAAGCGTTGCTCCGGCGCTGGTGATCGTGGCTTGATCAGCCGTGAAATCACTGCTCGCGTACAGAGTCTTGGGATTCCACCCGACGCAAGCGTTACTTGCGCTGGGAGCCGCATAGACTTGCGTAACTACAGCGGAGACACTGCCGCTTGCATCTTCCGCGACGGCCTTGATCGTTGCCGCGCCGAGAAGCGTGAAGCAGCCGACGGTGGCGCTCGCCGGGCAGGTGGCCCCATTCGTTGGTGACGGGTTGGTGCCATCGAGCGTATAGATGATAGTGGCGCCAGGTGTGTCATCCGTGATGTGCACCGGAGTGCTGCCGGAGATCGTGGTGGAATTAGGTGAGATCTTCGGCGCACTGACTTGGGATTGCATGTGGGCGACGGAGCCGACGGCGCTGCCCGCCGAGCCGCCGCAGCCTGCCAGGCTGGACGTTGCCATCAGTAGCAGTGCCCAAGAGGCGCCATGGGGCACGCGCGTTGCGCCCCTGGTGTGGCTGTTCAGCAGACGGTAATGGCGCATGCCGTGTTATCCCAACGGGTGTGTTCCGCAAAAAAGTCCATGAGCGATCTGAGGGAGGATTTTCATCTGGATTGAAGTGTTTCAGTGGTTAGTTCGCCGCAGCTTCTGCCTGGAACTGCTTTTGGAGGACTGCGCCACCGTCTTCCGAGCAGCCGGAGGCATTTGGATCAACCAACTGGTAATTGGCGGTGTCGCCAGGATAGTCGTAGCTGTTGACCATGTAGCCGCTGGAGCTGACCGGTGCGTCCCATGCGTAGCCCATCATGCCGATGGAGTGAGATGGAAGATAGGTCTGGATAAAGTAGTTTGTTATGGTTTGACTGGGATCGCTTGGGCAGGAGTATGCCTCATTCCACTCGGTGACAAAGACGGCGTGTCCGCTGGTGGCGAAGTTGCCGAAACGTGTGTCCCACGCGGCGCTGCTGTCGGCCACGGTGCTGTTGACGACATAGTCGTAGGGATGGAATGTGTAGGCGGAATTGGAAGGCATTCCGCTGGGAGGCGTGAAGCCGACGAATGCGAAATTGATCCCTGTGCCGTCGAAGAGTAATACGTTGTTTGGCGCTAGCGAGCGCACGTACTGGCCGACGGTGAGCATGCCCTGATCGGGCTCACTTCCGCAGCCGGTGGCCCATGTTGTCCAGTCGGGCTGCTGATATGTTCCGGCATTGCAGTTAACGGTCGGGTCGGGTTCGTTGAAGATTTCGAGGATGATGCCCTTGTCGTTGGTCAGGGTCGGGCTTAGTAGTTGAGCCCATGCCTGCTCGGTATTGACGTCGGGGAGTCTTTGCAGATTTCCGTTCTCGTATGGGGCGCAGCTATAGCGCTCGGCCTGCATGGAGAGGATGACGATGAGTCCGGCGGCACGGGCCTGCGCGACGATGCTTCGGACCATGTCCGTGTAGGCGGAAAGCCCATTCTCAGCTTCGTACTGCAGTGCGCCCTGGCTGACCTGCATGCGCACGCTGTTAAGATGCCAATCCTGCACCATGGCCTGGAAGGAGGCGTTGTAAGCGAGACCCGGCAGCGGAGCCGCCGTAAGAGCGGCCTGCGCCTCCTCGAGATACTGGGCGGCCTGTGAGCCGGGAGCGATGTCAGGCTGGCCGCAGAGTGTGCCTGCGTACTGGGTGGGATAGATCACGCCATCGGTGGTAAAGCCCCTGGGGATGAAGGGCGTACTGGTGCCGGCGACCACGAGTTGTCCACCTATAACGGCGACACCCTCGGGTTGCGTTGTGGTTCCCGCGGCTGGCGCGTTGACGACGAGTGTCACGGTATCCTGCGCGGACACATAATCGGCAGAATCGGTAGGCGTGAACGCTACGGAAAGCGTCTGATTTCCTGCCGTGCTCATGGTCGTGCCTGCTGCCGGTGTATAGGTAAAGGTCCCCGCCACAGTGGCAGACGCGTCCAGCTGCGCGCTGCTCAACGAAGTCCCCTCGGGCACCGCAGCAGGAGTAGCCCAGGTAATCGTTGGGGTGGCCTTGTTCACGGTGATCGTGGTCGTCACGGTCGTCGGTGAGGCACTGCCGCCACTCGCCGGGGTGAATGTCGCCGTCAGCGTATGGGTACCAGCGCTCAGCACCGTGCCACTGCCCGGAGAATACGAGAATGTCCCCTGCGTGCTCGAAGTGGCGTCGAGCTGAGTGGCGTTGAGCGGCGTCCCGTAGGTGATCGCCGCTGGCGCAGTCCAATTTAGAACCACTTGCGGCGGCGCGGGAGCGCCGCTTCCACCCCCGCTTCCACCCCCACCTCCTCCGCATCCGTTCAGCGCGAGGAGGAAACCGAGAACGCCGGCGATCTTCAGCTGCTTAGTGACCACTTTACGCATTCCCCTGGCGTGGTATGTCAGATGCTTGAGGTGAATAGCTCATGAATGGATAACGCAGAAAGGCTTCGATCGTGCTTCGTGCGCTTCCCCGGAGATGTCTTTGTTCACAAGAGCCTTTACACGGGCGTTGGTCGCACACGAGAGAATGTCCTGCGTTCGGATTGGGTGGGGGCGACTGTCCTCACTAAATTTGACCAGGACCATGCCGGTTCTGATCGCGGCGCGATATCTGGCCAGACCCGAACCGCCTCACGACGCGCACAGGCGCTCGACCGGACGTACGTTACGCACTGAACGGACGTTTACGCCGCCGTTGCTCCTTGCGTTTCTGGCTTCGCCGCAGAGGACGTCGATCGCGTCTGGGGCGCGGCCGCGCTTGCATGTACTTCGCTCGTGGTGAGTACCCCGGTCTTTCGGTGCGTCGCCACCTCTGCTCGTTGCGCCAAGGTGCATGACGGACGTATTGGGGTCGGACGGCGCCCCGCGCACGAATCACTCCCCGCGCATGAAATGCGCCTGGACGCACCGTGGCTGCAATTGCCGGTCGCCCATGGTTCTCTCGGGCGAGCAGCGCGGGCTCGCGCTGCGCTCGATACACCTGCCGACGCTGCATGGAGGTGGGAGGGAAGTGCCTCTCCTGCTGCGCGCGCCGTTCCTGGACTGTAGCCACCGCGTAAACGCCACCGGGGCCGCCGTTGTAGCTCACCCTACTCACATTGACGCGGTTGATGACCGTCTCGTTGTAGGTGTTATGAATGAGCGTGACGTTGACTCGGGTAACTGCTCGGTTGTAGACGAATTCGCGACCGACCCAGCGTCCGCCGAGGTAGCCGTCGCCGTCGTACCCGAACCCGTAACGCACGCCCCCATAGAATCCGACGTGTGGCCCCCAGTATCCGGCATGCCACAAGTAAACACCGCCCACGAAGCCCCAGTAACCCGGAGTCCATAGGAGTCCGACCCTGGGGGGAGCCACC
>JAKARC010000071.1 GCA_021822385.1 Pseudomonadota bacterium | reverse complement strand
CTGCTCCGGCGGAAACAGCGTGAAGCGACGGCGCCCCGCGACCACACAGGCGATGTTGCTGTAGAAGTCGAAGTGAGTCTGGACGGTGACTTTGTTGCCGATCCAGATGCGCGGCGCAATGGCGCGGTCGAGCAGCGCCAGGGTATGAAATTGGCTGAAGGTCGGCAGGCACTGCGGCACGGGCGCGGATTCCACGTAGATCGCCGGAGGCTCGGCATCGGCCAGGTGCGCAAGCAGTGCCCGCAATCCGGCGGCAAGCGGCGCCGTCCGGCGCTCGAAATTCGGGCTGCGCATGTCGTCGCGATAGAAGAACTGCCCCTTGACCGCGGCCGGCGCCGTGACCAGGGGAACCGGTCCGCCCTGGTCGAGTCCGAGGAGATACTCGACGAGTGCGGCCGGAGAGGTCAGGCCCGCGTTCACTGCCGGCCAATGCCGCACCGAGCCGCGCAGCACGGCGGGGCGATTGTCCGGAAATATCCGCTCGCGAAACGTCGCGGCATCCACGTCATGCCATTCAGCTACAGGATTGGGCATCGCGAGGACACTCCTCAGTCACGGCGTTGGACAATCGCAGGCACGCGTACGGAGCGTGGGTGTCGAATACGCACTCGATCATAGGCGAGGCCGATGCGCCGCGGAAGTCTCGCGAGCATGCCGACGCAAAGGCTCCAACAGCAGGTCTCTGCCTACGCCACGATGCGTACCTGCGCGATACGCACGGCCTTGCCGTGCTGGCGCACACGCAACGCCGCGGCAGATGCCGGCAGGATCACCCGATACAGATGTGCGCGAGGGTTGAATGGCGCCACCGGCACCCTCTTGCCGCCACTTGTCACCTCGGGCGGACGCCGGGAGAAGAACGTGAGCGGAACGGATCTCTCACCCCCGGCAAAGATGACTTGCAGGCGTTCACCACCGGGTGCGCCCGGGATGGAGCGCAACTGCAGGATGCGTTGTCGTGCCGCGGGAATCGCCTGGCGCAGATCCCCGATGACCGCGACGCCAGAGTGCATGACGGGAGCG
This sequence comes from Pseudomonadota bacterium, assembly GCA_021822385.1. GTDB lineage: Bacteria > Pseudomonadota > Gammaproteobacteria > Steroidobacterales > Steroidobacteraceae > 13-2-20CM-66-19. The sequence continues at coordinate 5,786 of JAKARC010000071.1, read as the reverse complement.
AATATCCAGTAGGTCCATTGCCGCCGCACCAGATGGATCTGCAACGGCTGGCGGGCCGAGAAGCGCTGCGTGCGGCCGGTAAAATACTGCATGCCGATCCAAGTGCCGCCCGGTGGCAACCCGAGGCTGCGCGGTGTGAGCACGAGCGTCGAGTCATCGCCACGGCGGCGATACACGAACACTAGGGTGCTGGGGATGCGCCCGCCGGTGTGGGTCATCGCAACCAGGGGCATCTTCAATCCGAGCGCGTCGTCGAGAATGGTCCGGTCGGTGGGCATCAGGGGTACGGCCGGCTTGACCAGCCGGCCGTCGCGGCGGATGGCCCAGTGAATGTTCGCGGTATCGAGCTTGCCGATCCCATCGCCGATGCCGACCGGACCGCCCGACAGGAGCGACAGCAGCAGGTCACCGCGATCCCGACTCATGAACACGTCGGACCACGGCCAGGCGCCGACGGCGTGAATGAACATCGAGCTATAGATGAAATTGCGCCACCGCTTCCGCTGGAAACGGTCACGCCCGCCGCGCATGGCGATGACATCGGGTATTGCACCGGCCGCCATCAGGAAGCGACTGGTTTCCATCGAATAGAGAACGGCGATCCTGCGCGCGCCGAGTGCAGCACCCATCCCGTGTGTGAAATTCCGTCCCGGCGTCAGATGTGTGTGCAGAAGGGGGGAGTGCCGATAGATCTCCACCAGCCAGTCCTGCAGCACGCCGCGTACGCCAGCGTGCGCGAGATACCGGGCCCGAGAGCGCCAATACGCGCGGCTCGAGGGGGCGATGCCGGAGAAGTGATAGCGTTGGCGATATGGGCTGTGATAGGCGATCCAGCGCGCATGCACCACGAGCGGCAGCGCGACCTTGCGGTCAAAGGCCGCAAGACCGTGGGCAAAGAGCTGTGGCGCGGCCCGATAGCGCCAGATGCCGCCGAACGCGTTCCAGCGATTGTTGGTCGGAAGGTGCGGGTTCAACGGGCCAGCCACCTGCCCGTTGTAGAAATGATGCGACTTCTCGTACCACCAGCTGTCGAGCTCGAGGTAACCGAGCGGAACGTGCTCGGCCTTGAATGCGGCAACGGCTCTCTGCAGCGTCCCAGCGTAGCCGTCGCGAGCGATGTAGTGGTAGTAATAACGGGCCCCATGATCGGTCCAGTACCCGAGACTGCGCAGGATCGGGGTGCTTTCCTGCGGTACGATGCGCCGTCCGTGCAGCGCGCGGTAACTCGCGCCCCAGGCTGCAATCGTGTGACCAATGCCGCGTCCAAAGATCATCAGCGTCGCGTGCGCACCGGCGAGCGCCGCGCCGCGCGTGCCGGGATTGAAGCCGTCGGCGAGGCGGGTGCGGCCGTTCCCATACAGGCGCGAGACAAGAATTTCCGAGGCCGGCGCAAACACCGCGGTACGCAATCTGCGGTCGAAGAAGACCCAGGGGGTGGCGGTGTGCGCCAGAGTGAATTGCGGCGGCGTGAACTGGTGACGGCTGAGACTCAGGTGCAGCAGGCCACGCGGCGCCTGAGTGAACAGGGGAAAGAGTGCGCCGGCCTGCTCGCGCCGGGCAGTGAATAAAATGACGTCCCGCCGTGGAAATACTGCGGCTGTGAACAGGGTGGGGAGTCCCGCCTCGCGCCACGACAACTCGACGCCTTGGCCGAGGGGTGTCTGGACGTGCAACCGGCGAATGTCGATCGGCAGATGAGCCGTCGTGCCCAAGTAGCGCCACTTCGTCCGCTGCCACGTTACACAATACCGTCCGCTGCTCGACGCAAGCGTGAAGTGAACGCCCGCGACTGTGCTGCCCAGCGTCCACGTTCTGGCGGCCGCAGGTGCGATGACCAGCAGGTAAAGTGCGATCACCCCCGTTATGGTGCGCAGATGATGGCGGGCAGACTTTGAGCTGCCACATATCGTTGGAATCATCACAGTGGCTCCTTGAGACACAGAACGCACCATCGGGGGTAACGATCGATGGGGTAAACAACAGTGCCGCAGCGAACACCACAGCGTCCATTGACTGGCGGGGTGCCGTCGGTCAGGTCGTGCGGACTGTTTCAATTCGATAATCATACTGCCGGGAGGCGCGCCGCCCAAAACGGCACGGCGGCCAAGCGGGTCGTCAGGGAAACGTGACCGGCGCTGCGCCTGGCAGGCGCCTGCCGGGTGCGGCCAGCCGGCGCACGGATGTGAATCAAATCAACCGCTTGAGATCGCGCCGGCACAAGGTGCTCCCGAGGAATGCGCAATGCACTCGGCCGCGCCCCGGCCGGGTCGATCACCGAGCCGATCCGCGAGCGATGGAAGATTGTTGACAAACGTCAAAACCTCATTTAGCCTGCCGCAAAATGTAAACGTTTACAGCATAGTCGGAAACGATTACATGTTCAAAGGGGGGCGTCCATTGTGCACTTCAGAGTTGCGCGCCTGCGGCTTCGTCCGCGGGCCGGCCGCGTGTACGCCAGGTTTGCGTGCGCAGACTTCAGGTCCTGCGCGCAGGCCGGCGTGATCATCTGCGCTCGACCACCGTCATCAGCGCATCAGTTCGATTTCAGTGAGGGGGAATACGATGACTCAGTCCGTTAAACAGCGTCGCAATCTCATTGCGAGTTTCGTGGCCTCGACGCTCGCGGCAAGCGCCGGGGTGCTCGTTCCACATGCGGCCCATGCGCAAATGGCCAGTGCCACGCTGGAAGGTACCGCGCCTCCAGGCACGCGGATCATCGCCACCGACATCGCCACCGGCGAGCGCCGCGTGACGACCGCGACCAAGAGCGGCAACTACGTTCTGATCGGTCTGCCGCCGGGGCGCTATCGCGTTCAGGCCGGCACGCAGGTGCAGGAATTGACGCTCAGCGTCGCCTCGACCATTGCGTTCGACTTCACCAAGACGAAATTGCGGTCGGCGGAACTGCAGGAGATCACCATCTCGGGCCGGCGCCTCATCGATGTGCGCACGCCGGCCGTCGGCGGCATCGTGACACATCGCATGATCGAGACCGTGCCGGAGATCACCCGTAACTTCCTCGGCTTTGCCGACATCCTGCCGGGCATCACCTTTACCTACAACAACGGCAATACGTCGTTTCGGGGCGGCACGCAGGAATCCGAGAACGACAACGTCTATATCGGCGGCATGCCGCTGACCAATTTTGTCCAGGGTGGCATCGCCGGTCAGGGTGGGCCTGGTAAGAATCCGAATGTCGGCGATCCCGGTAATCCATTCCCGCAGTCGGCGATCGCCTCGTATCGAGTCATCAATTCAAACTACAGCGCCGAATACGGTCAGGCCTCGAGCGCCATCATCGTTGCGCAGACCAAATCGGGTACCAATCACTTCCACGGCAGCTCCTACGTCAGCTTCACCAATCAGAATCTGCGCGCCGAGACGCCTGCCGAAGTATATTCCACGACTCCGGGCGACCCGAAGGCCGGCGGGTCCGAGGACCTCGATTACGGGGTGTCGCTCGGCGGCCCCATCGTGAAGAACAAGGCGCATTTCTTCTTCGCCTACGAGCACAAGTATCTCACGCTGCCGAATACGGTCTATCCGTCGACCGGCAGCGGCATCCCGACAGTGGCGGAGCTCAAGTCGCTCCTGCCGGCGAACGTGTGGTCGCAGTTTGGGCCGACGGAGAATCCGTTTCATGAAAATCTGCTCTTCAGCAAGATTGATTACGAGCCGGACGACAACGATCGCCTGGCGCTGACCGACCTGTACCGCACCGAGAATCAGATCAACGGCGCCGCCGGCCAGACGGCCGCATCGGCCGCCAATGCCGAGGAAAGCCGCTTCAACGAAATCGGGCTGTCCTGGTTGCACGCAACCGAGCGCTGGACCAACCAGGTGCATCTGTATTACCAGTCCTCGGACCGGGTGCCGCTGCCGACCTCGACCAAGCCACAGCTGACCTATCAGTGGTTCGGACCCGGCCTTAACGCGACACTCATCAATGTCAATGGGCAGAGCGTCTACGCGCAGTTCAAGAACCAGCAGCGTGTGTTCTCGGTGTTCGACAACTTCACGCTGCCGGACCTGCACTTCTTCGGGACCCATACGATCAAGTTTGGCGTGAGCTACCAGGGCACGAAGCTCGCGTACGAGGATGCCGGACAGGGCGAGGACATTTACTATGCGGTCGACTCCACCGGCACCTACGCCACGCCTTATCAGGTGAGCTACACCGACCTCTACAAGGGCGGCAAGCAGGTGGAGGCGCATTCCAACGACAATCTGTACGGGATCTACCTGCAGGACGACTGGGTCGTCAACAAGCACCTGACCCTCAATCTCGGCGCGCGCTACGATTACGAGACTGATCCATTGTGGCAGGATTTCGTGACGCCGTCGCAGGTGGTCAGCGACATCTACGGACCCTATGCGCCGGGCTCCACGGAGACGTATGCGCAGGCGCTCGCGCTCGGCGGCATCAATATCAGCAATTACATCAGCAACGGACACAATCGCTCGCCGCAGAGCAACGAGATCCAGCCGCGACTCGGCTTTTCCTACGACATCGAGGGCAACGGGCGCTACGTGATTTTCGGCGGCTATGCGAAGGCCTACGACTATAATAATTTCGACATCATGTCCCTCGAGACGACGAAAGCGGCGCTGGCCGAGCCGACGCTCGATTTCTACGGAGGTGGCTATACGGTCAACAACTGCCTGACCGCGGCCAATGCCAGTCCCACCTGCGTGGCCTGGAATCCCGCGTACACGAACCTCGCCAATCTGCAGGCGCTCACGACGACGCCGTTCGGCGAGATCGACATGGTGAACAATCACCTGAAGACCCCGTACTCGAACCAGTTCAGCCTGGGGTTCCGTACGGTGCTCGGCGAGTGGGATGCGAGCGTCACGCTGTCGGTGATCAACAGCTACGATCGCGTCGTCGGCCAGCTCGGCAACCGCACCGCGACCGGATCGTATTTCGTGCCGAGCAGCTGGGGCGCGGCCGGTGTCAATCCGGCCTGGGGCGGTATTCCCGGCACGACCGGCAATCTTGTGCTGTGGAACAACGGTGGGCGCGATACCGACAAGCAGGTGCTCGTGTTCCTGCAGAAGCCGTATACGCGTCGCTCGGGATGGAGTGCCACGATCGCGTACACGTATTCGGATGCGTACCAGAACGATTACTACTCGTACTACACGAACAACGATTATCTGTTCGACCTGCCCAAGGTCTCGATGTATCCGATGATCCCGAGCAGCGAGATCCCGAAGAATCGGGTGGTGATCACCGGTTCGTTCAATGGCCCGTGGAACATCATCTTCGGAGCCAAGGTGACGTTGGCGACTCCGGTGGGGTTCGGTGGTGCCGCGCCGTGTCCAACCACCCTGCAGGCCTGTCACGGCTATTGGGACTTCCCGACGACAGGATTCCCGACCACCACCTGGGGCGAGCACAATGTCGATCTGCAGGCGACGAAATATTTCAACCTGCACCTGTATCACAGTCAGGGCTATGTGCGGTTCGATGTGTTCGATTTGTTCAATTCACCGCAATACGCGGCGGCGAATTTCAACCCGCAAGTCGGCTCCTCGCTACCCCCGCAGTACGTGACCAATGGACCGATCTACGGCGTTCCGTTAACTTTGAAGCTTACGGTCGGAGTGAATTGGTAGTGCTGAAGGCGGCCGCCGGCATGAGTGCCGGCGGCCGCACCGGGATGGCGGGGGTGGGATGAAAGAGCATGGCATTCGCCGTCTGGTGATCGTCGGCGGCGGTACGGCCGGCTGGATGGCCGCAACGGCGCTGCGCCGGTTGCTGTATCCGGAGCTCGCGATCG
>JAKARC010000070.1 GCA_021822385.1 Pseudomonadota bacterium | reverse complement strand
GCATGCGGGCGTGCATTCCCGCCCATGGGCAATCCGCGTTGTTATAGGGGGTGCGCGCTGCCCTCGGACATGTACGTCATCGGCTTCGGCCCCGGCATGTAACCGGTGGTGAGCTGATCGATCTGGAATCCGTTCGTCACGAGCAGATCGCGAATCGGTCGATTCAGATGGCAGCCACCGCTCAGCCGCTTCCATGCGGGTGTCAAACGATCCTGCCAAATCCGCACGGTCGGGTCGGGTGAAGCGCCGTGCTCGACGAACAGCATTCGACCGCCCGGTTTCAGGACTCGCCGTATTTCGGCCAGAGCGGCCCCTGGATGTGGAATCGAGCACAATGTCCAGGTGGTCACGACAGTATCGACACTGGCGGTGTCGAGCGGAATGGCTTCGGCAGACGCTTCGATGAAGGCGATGGGCATGCCGTTGATGCGCGCTCTGCGGCGCGCGAGCCCGACCAGTCGCGCGGTGGGCTCGAGCGCGAGCACCTCCTGCACGTGTGCGCGATAGAACGGCAGGTTCAAACCGGAACCGGCGCCGATCTCCAGAACCCGGCCCTGGGCCGCTGCAATTACCCGCTGGCGGTACGGAATGAAGCGCGAACTGCGCATGGCCAGATCGCAGAGCCGGGGCAGGAAAACGTTGGTATAGATACGCACGGAATGGTGGAGTTGAGTGGCTAGGAGAGGTGTGCCAACAGGTCTTGCTCGTCAGGGTGTCGGGCGATATGGACCGCGACGAAGCTGCAGCGCGCAATAACTTTCTCGCCGCGGGCACGCATGATGGCGAGCGCGCCTTGCACCAGCGCGGAACCTATGCCACTTGCGCGCAGGTCAGTTGGGACATGCGCATAAAGTAGTGTCAGGACGTTACCGTCGCGCTGATAGTCGAGATACGCGACTGCGCCGTTGAGGTTGAGTTCGAAACGCTCTCGTGAGGAATTGTCCGTGACGTGATGCGCCATTTGAGTCATGTATGCATAATTGTCCGCACGGTCCCGATGCTGGGCGCAACGGAGCGAAAGTGGCGCGGCTCGCGCCATAGCAGGGCGCAGGCAGGCTGGCGATTCACGGGGCCATCAGCGCGGTGAGAATTTCGTGCCGATGTCGGGCCACCAATGAGATGTGGCCGTGGCCTGGGACCCTGTGCAACCGTGCGTCCGGAATGTGGGCGGCGAGCCAGGTGGCATGCTGGCAGGGGACCATCAGGTCGAGATCGCCTTGCCATAGGGCAGTTGGGACGCGGACGTCAGTGAGAGCAAAGCCCCAAGAGCGCGCGAAGGCGATATCGTCATCCATCCAGCCATCGAAACCATCGGCCAGAGCGCGCCGAAATACGGCGGCCAGGGCATCCGCGTAAGGACCCGCAAGCGCCGCGTGATCGGGTGGGCAGATCAGGCTGCCGAGCATGGCGGTGACTTGCGCGCCGGTGACGGTGCGGAAGCTCTGTGCATTGGCCTGCATCCAGGCGCGCAGTGCACTCTCGCCTTGCGCGGCCGCAGTGAATTCTTCTACATTTTCCGGACCCATGCCGGCGAGGAAATCCAGATCCGGCTCGCCATAGGGGCCGACGCCGGCAAGGACAGCGACGCCGCGGCAGCGGCCAGCGAGTTCGGCGGCACAGGCGAGCGCGTGCGGACCGCCGCCGGACCAACCGGCTGTGTGAAATTCGGTATGGCCGAGCCGATCAAGCAATTCCGCAGTGAGGATGGCAATGTCCCGAACAGTGCGCCCGACCATGCGGGGCGACCCGGCGTAGCCGGGTCGGCTCATGCAGATCAGGCGCAGATTCAGGTTTGCGCAATCCTCGTCCCAATCCGCGAACGTGGTGGCGTCGGACGGCGTGCCATGATGCATCACCAGCGGCCGCCCGTCGGGGTCGCCGCCGAGATACAAATCGATCATCCGGCCATTGGCGAGAGTGATGGACTGGGTCGTGCCTGTCATGGTGATCCCGGGTATGGTCGCACAGGGGAGTGATGGTTCTTGCGACGCAGTCGCGCCAGTGGGGCGATTCAGAGGAATGAAGGCCGGATCAAGTGCTCCCTCAAGGCATTCGGCCCGCGCGCACCCGGTCGATCGCTTGGACCGCTTGAACCCTGATTCTTCGATCAGCTTCCCTGCACGCCTATCCCTTTGTCAAGTGCTGTGCTGCACCACGAGCCCGAGCTGTGCTGCGCTGGTAGTCGGTTGCGCCGCCATGCATGCTGCGCTAGCGCTGCGGCGCATGCCCTCCGGTAGCGCCGCGCGCAGGCAACGCGCCCGTTGAGCTTTGCGACTGCCGCTCGTGACTGCGCACACGTGACGGCTCGGGCCATATATCACACAGAACCGAGTGTTACGACGGTCCGGAGTGCCGCGGAGCGTTGCGCCGCCTCGATGATTTCCAGTCCTGCCACCGCATCTTGAGCACGCACTGGAGGAGGTGCCGTACCGCGCAGCATTGCGGCCAATTGCGTGTAAAACCGTGGATAGGCGCCAGGCTCGCTCGGTATCGGTTCTGACCGGTCTCCATCCGAGATCATACCCCAGGATTCAGGCGGCTCCGTGCCCCAATCCGCTCCAATGGGCCTGTGGCCGCTGCGCAGCGCGGCCTCCTGCGGATCGACCGCGTGTTTGACGAATGCGCCACGCGCCCCCAATACGCGCAGGCGTGCCGCCGGATGCGCCGCGACGACACTCACCCACAGGTGGGCGCGCACGCCACTGGCATGTGTGAGCGCGAGGAAGGTATCGTCATCCGTTTCCGCGCCAGCGCGGCGGCTGTCCAATTCCGCATAGACTTCCCGCACCGGGCCGAAAAGCGCGAGCGCCTGATCGATCAGATGGCTGCCGAGATCATAGAGCAGCCCGCCGGCCTCCTCCACCGCACCCCGCTCGCGCCAGCCTCCTTTCAAGTGTGGGCGCCACCGCTCCAAACGGGACTCGAAGCGCTGGATGCGACCCAGAGTGTCCTCGGCCATCAGCCGCCGCAGCGTCAGAAAATCGCTGTCCCACCGTCGGATATGATACGGAATGACCGGTAGCTGCCGCTGTTCGGCCGCTTGGACGATCTGGCGTGCCTCTGCCGCAGTCCGTGCGAACGGTTTGTCGAGAACCACCGCAAGCCCAACAGAGAGCGCGGCGATGGCGAGCGACGCATGCACCCGGTTTGCGGTGGTGATGACCGCGAGGTCGTGCTCGGCGGCATGGTCCCACACCCACTGGGCGCTGGCCGCGACGTTTATGCCCGGATACATCCGGCGGGCTTCGGCTGCGCGCGCCTCGTTCGAGGTCACTATGGTCGTCAGCTGCAACCCCGGCGTGACCGCGATGAGCGGCGCGTGAAAGCACGCTCCGCCCAATCCGAAGCCGATCAAGGCAACGCGAATATCATGCTGCAATTGCCGCTCCATCATGACAACCTGAACATCCACAGGTTCAAGTATCGTAATACACAGGCACGAGCGATTGCGGATTTCGGCTGCTCGTGGTCATTCGCCGTAGGGCTGCAGGCGTCGATTTCAGGTGTCAACCGAGGGTTTCCTGTGTAACGTAACGCCGACGCCAGGCATCTCAATCACGTTTGCAGTACGGACCTGCCCGCGGAGACTGGGGGCCTCGATGTGGTGATCATCGCGGGTCAGGTGATGGGTGGCGGGGTAGATACACGAATAGAAAATCGTATATGGCGGGCGCGGGCGATTGGCGCGAGGGTCGAGAATATGACACGATGGGTTGGTACGGCCGGCGATTCGGTAAACGCATACGGGACGTAGCACACTGATGGACAATCCGCGTAGTCAGGCCGGTGCACGCGGAGCGGGGTCTATGCAGACGCGGCACTGAACTGTGGGTCGTGCGGTCATGCCGGTGACCTTCATGCGGGGGCGATCCGAGGGGCCCGAGAGAGGATCGAATCTCCAATCCCGGAGCAGCCCGACGGCCCCCAGCACTCGCTACTTCAATAGTGCTCGGTCGACGCTGCGCCTGCTCTGCCGTGTGTGCCGGGCACGGACCTTCCTATCCTTGGAGTCGCATATCGCACGTGAGCCGACTCGGGCTCCGCACGCGAAACCTGTGCGTCGGGCAACTCGAGGGCGTGGCGTGCACACTCAGCGTACGCCACGCCCTGCAGTTTGTGCTCAGCCGCTACTGCAGCGCCCGGACGGCGCGGGCAATACCTTGAGGATCGAGCCCCTGGTGTCCCATCTGCTGCCACAGACCACCGCAGCCTTCGCGATAGGTGCCGATGTGACCGTAACGGCCCTTGAAGCCGGCCTCGAGCAGGTGCGTGCCAAAGCGGCTGCCCAGGCCGGTGCGCACATTCCAACCCTCGGCGACCATGACAAACGGCGCTTGGGCGAGGCGTTGCATCATCTCGCTGTCGATCGTGTTGAGCGTCGGCTTGTTGATGAGTCCTACCTTCACGCCGGTTTCAGTAAGTGTCACAACGGCATCCAGTGCGCGATAGACCGTCTCGCCCATGGCCACGATGTAGCCACCGCCCGCGGGCGCCGCGCGCACGACATAGTCCTTGCCAGGCTCGAACGGCTTGCCTTCGTAGATCGGCTTGCCGGATTCGTCGAGCAGATCCGGTACGGGGGAGCGCGTGGTGAAGACGAACCGCAACCCCGGATCGTTGAAGATGCGTTTGACACAGGCGGCGAACTGATGCCGATCCGCCGGAAAGTACAATCGGGTCATGTCCTCGCCGTGGGCCGGCTGCAGGCCGCCGTCGGCCAGCATGCTGTTGATGCCGAAATGGCAGGTGTTGTCCGCCATATCATCGACGCCGCTGTGGCTGAAATGCGCGAGCACATTGGCGAAGTTCAGCCGCGCCATGGTGATCTCACTCAGACACATCTCAAGAAAGGCGCTGAAGGTTGCGAAGATGCCCTGGCGTCCGGGAGCGGAGCCGAAGCCCGCGGCTGCGGAATAGTTGCCACGTTCCATGATGCCGCCGCGCACGAAGACCTCCGGGTGCTTCTGGCGCACGTGGTGCAGTCCGCACGAGCCCTCGAGGTCGTTGTCGAATACCTTGACGCTCGCAACCCGCTGTTGCGGGCTCATGCCGTCGAGAATCTCATTGATGATCTTGCCGAAATCGTCACGATTCTTGCCGACGCCCGATGAGCCACGATAGGAGAGCGGGCTCTTGTCCACCGTGGCGGACTTCAGCATGGCGATGGCTTCCTCGTAGCCGCCGCGTGCTTGCAGATACTGAATTGCGGTTTCCGGCTTGAGAACTTCGTGCGCGTGCGGACTGCCTTCGGCACCGGCAATGCCTGGGGCCATCGGCCGCTTGATGACTATGGCTTGTGGGCGTGTATCGCAAAAGGCCCGGGCGAGATCCGTGTACAGCGCATCCAGATCCTCACCCATTGTCGTCGCGGTCGTCATTCCATGGCCGGACAAAGTGCGCGTGAGGTCGTAGCCCGGCAAGTACTGCTGCGGGTGGCCGGCAATCGTCACGTTGTTGTCGTCGAGCAGCAGCTTGATGTTCAGTTGCTGTGCGACGGCTAGGCGCGCCGCTTCGGCATTGTCGCCCTCCATCTGGCTGCCGTCCGATCCGAGCAGCACAACCGCCTTGTCGGGATGGGCCATCGCCACGCCATTGCAGAACGCCCACAAATGCCCAAGGCGTCCGGAGCTGAAGTGCACTCCGGGCGTCAGCTCCTTCTCAGGATGTCCGGGCAGGCCGCTGTCGTACTCACGGTAATGCAGCAAGCGCTCCGCAGGCATCGCGCCCTCGAGCACGGCAAGCAGGTACTGGGTGGCGACCCGGTGGCCTGCCTCGTCGTAGAAGACCGGAACGATGGGTGCGCCATTGGCGATGAACGCGCGCACGATCATGACCTCGGGTACCGTGTCATACGCCCCGCCGGTGTGGCCCGACAGTCCCTTCGCGCCCGCAAATGCGGTAAAAAACACGATGGCATCGCGACACAACTGAATATTGTGGTGTAAATCGGCTTTCTGGGCGTCCGTCAGAGAGCCAATCTTAGGATCAAGCTTAAGTGGCCGCAGCTGCGCCAGATCGATCGGAAAATGTTCACTCGCCATGGGATGTTCCGCCTCCAGCTTCGAAAGGTCCAATAGCGCATACTAGCGCATGACGGGGGCGGAAGCCGGGGGCTCCGCGGGCAGGATAATGACGGGTGCGTACGGGGAGCCTGAGCCGCAGGGATCGCAAGTGCCCCGCTGCGGAAAATCGCGCCGAACGGCCAGATACCGGTGATTCAGAGGGCGTGTCGTTGCCCATTGCGTACCCGAGGCACGCAAGGCGACCGGACGCCCTCCGGCGGCCCGGTCGCCTTGGATCATTGACCTCGGTGCGGACTCAGGTCAGCAAGCCGCCACGCCGGGACGAGGCATGTGCGGCGCTGTGTCGAGCCGCCGGCGCAGGAACGATAGTGATGACCCGCAGCGGCAACGGCACGATCTGCACGGGAACGACCGATTGCAATAGATTGACCGGCAGCGCCAATTGCGGCATCGCCATGAACGGTTGCTCGAACAGAACCTGCAGCGGGAGCGACGGCATCAACATGGGCTGTTCGAACGCCGCCTGCATCATTTGCATCTGCCGCATCTGAGCTTGCAGCGCCCGCATCTGTGCCACCGCCCAGGCCGGCATCGCTGGACTTACCCCACGGCTCTCGGACACCTGCACGATCGTGGCGCCATTCGGCCCGTGCCAGCTCCAGGTGCGCACGCGCACCGGACCTGCGCTCGTGTGGGCGACCTGAACGTTCTCATGAACTCGCACGGTATGTCCGTCGAAGCGAACGAGCAGCGGCCCGGCCAGTGCCAGTGCCGGCAGCGCTAGGCCTGCGACGATGGCGATAAGGACTTTCTTACGCATAGGCACCTCCTTGAGTTGATCGGCTCACACCGAGCCGCGCCATGGCGTTCGACCGCGCCGTGGCGCGCAAGTTTCCAGGAATTGTACTGAAAATCGATCTTCGTGCGACCCTGAGGTCTGCTACACCGACCATTGTCTCGGGATTCGGGCGCGTGTAAGCTTTCGCGCCCTTTCCCGGCCAGGGCCACCCGGGTCTGCCGGCTGCTCCAGCAGGTATAGCGTCCCCGTCGTCTAGAGGCCCAGGACATCGCCCTTTCACGGCGGTAACACGGGTTCGAATCCCGTCGGGGACGCCA
>JAKARC010000069.1 GCA_021822385.1 Pseudomonadota bacterium | reverse complement strand
GTACGCAACGTCATCCGGCCATCCTCCAGTGCAAATCCACTCAGGCACGGCCGTCAGCTCGCGCCAGCGCGGAGTGTCGTGGAAAAATAAGCGCCGGATTCTGCTCGCTTGCACCGGCCGGGGCAAGAGGGATGAGACAGCTGTGCGACAGACGGTTGCCTTGCCCTTCGTCTACGCGATTAAGCGGCCCATGGCGGCAATGGACCACTGTATCACCGTGGGTGGGTCCGGCTGCACGGCGGAGAGCCGCTCCGCCACAAGGGCACTGACGCGCAAGCGCTCCCCGGTCCCAAGGGAGCCAGGCAGAAGAACGGTCTCCCGCGCGCCCCGAGCAACCCATACGTCTATGCGCCGCAGGAGTGCCGGTTTCGCTATTGCGATCGGGACTTGAAGTCCGAGAGCGAATCACGCCAGCGCAGCAGCTGCATCCGCGGCGGCGGGCAGCTGCGCATGGGACAATCGACGGGACGCAGCTTGAGCGAACTGAGGCAGGGCTCGACGCGAGCAGGCACCGCGCAATTCTGCTCGTGTCAGCTAAATTCTGGTGCGTTGCCGGCGCGCCCAGACTGCCCTCGGTTCCATTGCTCATTGCGATGTTGTGCCGGCGTCAGCGATGAGTGGCCGGCCTGTGCCCATTCCCATGCGCCACCACGATCGATCTTGCGGAGGAAATGCGCCGAGACGGTTCCGAAGGACACGCAATCATGGCGCTAGAAGGCGATAAGATGAGCCTCGTGCGCATGGCTAAAGTGCCTTGCATCGGCGAGAAATCACCATGAAAAATGAACTCGACTGTGACCTGTGTGTCATCGGCGCCGGAGCGGCCGGTCTCTCGATAGCCGTGGGCGCAGTCCAGCTTGGGGCTCGCACCGTCCTTTTTGAGAAAGGCGTCATGGGTGGCGATTGTCTCAACTATGGCTGTGTACCCTCGAAGGCGCTTCTCGCGGCCGCCTCAGCAGCACAGACGATAGCCAAAGCCGGGGACTTCGGCATTCATACGCAGGCAGCGAATGTCGATTTCCCCGCCGTTATGGCACATGTGCGTGCCGTGATTGCGCAGATTGCGCCTCACGACTCGGTTGACCGACTCGAAAGACTCGGCGTACGGGTGATCAATGCGACCGCTGAATTCACCGATCGTGACGCAATCAGCGGAGGAGGGGTTCGCGTTCGTGCACGCCGATTCGTCATTGCAACGGGTTCGTCAGCGGCGGTTCCGACCATCGCCGGTATCGAAGCCGTTCCTGTACTCACGAACGAAACACTCTTTGCATTGAATGAATGCCCGAGACACCTGATCATCATTGGCGGCGGACCCATCGGGATTGAAATGGCGCAGGCTTTTCGGCGTCTCGGCAGCGCAGTGACGCTGTTCGAGCGCGATCGCGTGCTTGCGAACGACGAGCCGGAACTCGTCGATGTCGTGCGCACCCACCTTCGCGCAGCCGGCGTCGTCATGCATGAGACCATTGACATCACGGCAGTTTCTCCCGCTGCAACGGGAGTATCGGTCAGGTATGGAGCCGATGGCGAGGTGCTCGGCACACACGTGCTCGTGGCGGCGGGCCGGCAGCCAAGGCTCGCCGGGCTTGCGCTGGAGCGAGCCGGTATCAGATACACATCCCAAGGCATCACAGTCGACCGTCAGCTCCGGACGTCGAACAAACGCATATTCGCGCTTGGAGATGTCATCGGTCCTCCCCGGTTTACGCACGCGGCCGCGTACCAGGCAGGCATTGTCATTCGCAATGCGCTGTTTCGCCTACCCGCGACTGTGGACTATCGAGCACTTCCGAGGGTGACGTATGGCGATCCGGAACTGGCTCAAATCGGGCTTACCGAGCGGCAGGCCCGCGAGCGGTATGGAGCATCTGTGCAGACTGTGCAGACTGCCTTCAATGAAAACGACCGCGCGCGGACCGAACGGCAGACCACTGGAGGCATCAAGGTGATACTCGACAAGCGCGGGACCATTCTCGGGGCAAGCATTGTCGGCGCCCATGCCGGCGAACTGATTACGCTTTGGGGTCTTGCCATTACGCATAGAATGAAGTTGAGCGCCCTCACCGGTGTCATATTTCCCTATCCCACTTTCGGTGAACTCTCCAGAGCCGCCGCCAGCGCGTTCTACGCTCCGAAGCTTTTCAGCCGGTGGCCCAAGCGTCTTGCTCGTCTCTTACTCGCTATTGGCTGATCGATCATGACGTGCGCCGCTGACGATCGCCCCCTCGGTCTATCAATCGTCATCCCGACCCTGAACGCGGCGGGCCATCTTCAGGCTACGCTGCAGGCGTGCATGGGCGAATACGAGATCATCGTCGTCGACGGCGGCTCGACGGACGAGACTGTCCTCATCGCGCGGCAACTCGGCGCGCAGGTCATCAGCTGGCAGCGCGGACGGGGTGTTCAGCTACGCGCAGGAGCAGAGTTCGCTGCAGGCGAATGGCTGCTGTTTTTGCATGCAGACACCGTGCTCGCGACAGGCTGGCGGGAGGCGGCGCGGGAGTTCATCGCCAATCCCGCCCATCGCGAACGAGCCGCGACTTTCCGTTTCGGCCTCGACGACGACTGCCCAGCGGCGCGTCGGCTCGAGCAGCGAGTGGCTTGGCGTGTCCGCCATCTTGGCCTGGCCTACGGTGACCAGGGTCTGCTGATTCATCGCGGGCTGTATGAGTCCCTTGGCGGCTTTCGCGCGTGGCCACTGATGGAAGATGTGGATCTTGTGCGCCGCATCGGTCGGCATCGGCTGACAGTGCTTGCCCCACGGGCACTGACATCTGCGCAACGTTGGCGCCGTGACGGCTGGCGACGCCGCAGCATACGCAATTTCGGCTGTCTGACGCTGTACTTTATCGGCGTGCCGCCCGGTATCATTGCCAAGATCTACGACAGGTGACGGGCAGCTCTTGACCGTGGGGCATTCGGCGCCAAGCGTATATTAAGTCTCTTATGAGTGCCGCCAGAGAGCGTATTGTGCGCCGCCGGCCATCTTACGGGTACCGGTCGTTTCAACCTGTGAATTTTGGCAGTATACCCACAATATACAGAGTCATGATTCTAGTTCGCGTGCAAGCTCACGCTTGGTAAAATAAGTCAGCAGGACGATCATCACGATCGTCGCGAGAAGTCCGGCAATCAGAAGAATATTGCCTTTCTGGCCCAATGACGTTCGCCCGGCAATCACTGCCGTAAGTGTTGCGGCTACGGTACCGGCGTACACATAGAGCACAGTCGCTGGCAACATGCCTATCCAAGATGCGATCAGATAATCGCGAACGCGCACTGTGGTGATGCTATAGGCATAGTTGAGCGGGCCATACGGTATGATGGGCGATAGGCGCGTGAGAAACACCAGCCAGAATCCGTGACGGGAGATCGCCCGATTCATGGCATGGAATTTCAACCAGCGTTCGGCGCGACGGTGCACCCATTCCCGCGCGAAGGTCCGCCCGAGAAAGAAGGCGGCGGCCGCACCAAGCATGCTGCCGACGGATACGAGGATCACGCCTCGGACCAGACCGAAAATCACGCCCGCGGCGATGGTCAATAGGGAATCGGGCACCAGGACAATGGCCGCAAGGACGTACACAATGACAAAAACAGTCCCGGACATGCCGCGTGCCGCCGCAATCCATGCGAGAACAGGTCCGATACCGTAGCGCGCAAGTAGCGTAATGACGGCTGCCACGCTGCCGAGGATGAGCCCGCTTGCGACAACAGCGCGATGTTTCACCGTGGAACTCGGGTCATTCAATGATTGGCGAGGATTCGTACCGTTCCGGCTGCGATCATGCGGCTGCGCATCGAGTGATGCTTCAGCGTCTTTGATCCAGAGCGATGTGGCGGAGCGCGCTCGCCGTGAGGACAATTTGACCGAGATCGCGGCGCGAAGGAAGCCCATCGAGCGTAAGGATCCTGCCCTGAGAGTCGGCTAGCACGAGTCCAGGCGTACCCTCGAAACCGAAGGCCTGCATCAAGTCTTCGTTGTGGTCAAGCTCACGCAAATCCTTTGCACTTGGATGCGCAGCAGGCGCGATGCCGCCGCCGGCAGCGATCCCGTGATTCCAGAGCCGCTCGTTCAGACGCAAGGCCGCAGAGGGATTGGCCGCGTTGAAGATTGCTGCCGCCTTGCCGGGGCTGCTCGCCGAGATGACCCCGACCAGGATATTCCGCACCTGCAGGCCCATCTTGTAGTAGGGCTTCAGCGCCAGCCACAGTGCGTGGCAGTATGGACAGTTAGCGTCCATGAACACATAGATGACGTGGCGCGGGTGCGCGCTGCCTTCGGCGATCCAATTGGTCTGCTGCAAGGCAAGCAATTGTGCGCGCGCCGTCGCACTTTGCGCTTGCGCGAGCGGCGCTGCGGTTCCAAGCACTAGCGCGACTGTCACACACGCGACAGCGAATTTAAAAGCACGGCGCATGATCCACTCCTGTATCGACATCCCGGCCAGACCGAGGCGAGGGTTGTGACCTCGCGGCGAACGGTTCGAGCATCATAATCCATCTTTTGTGGAAACTTGGGCTATGACGGAACCGCCTGAATAATCAGTCGTTCGCACGAACCAGATCGGGGTATGGCAGCCGGCTCCATAGAGCACGGCAAGCGGCACTGCACCCATGGACATTTCGGGCTGCGGCGCAGGGCCCTTGAGTTTCATCCATTCCCGTGCAGCGCGTCAATCAAAGGGCAGCAGACGCTGTCATTGCCTTGATTGCAGCGCTCCAGTAGGCCGATCAGTGTGCCCTCAATGCGGGCGAGATCATCGATCCCCAGCCGCACCTCGGACAAATGCCGTGCCGCCAATTGCGTAGCCGTCCGGCATTGCATGCCTGCATCGAGACGTAGCAAGTGGCGAATCTCCTCGAGACTGAACCCGAGACGTTGTGCGGGCTTTGATGAACTTCACCCGCGTGGCATCCTGCGGCGCATAGTGTCTTATGCCGCCGTGAGTTCTGGCAGGCACACGCAGCAGTCCTTTACGTTGATAAAATCAGATCGTCTCGACGTTAACTCCAACCGCGCTGGCCAAGCGTCCAATGGGCATTGAATTCGGGCCGTAATCCATAATGACTTGACTCCGTACTCAAGTACGGCATGCAGTTGAGTGTACGTCATGTGCACACCGACTGTATAGCGCATTGAAATGTGAGGCCCCGCCAATGCCAGAGCCATCGAGATTTCCCGCGCTATCGGTGTCATTATCAACCGCTTCCGTCGCGCGATGTGCTTTACCGGCAGTTGCGAGTCTCGGCGCTTCGCTCTGGGCTAGGTTGCCTCAGTGTCAAGCGACAGCGTTCATCAGCAGCGTCGAGGCGCAAATCATTTCGACGTTTCGGGTTGCAGCTGGCACTGTGACCGAAATGGCTGCGCCCCATGATTACTGCAGGGGTCGCCGTGCACGGATCTGGCACTTAACTGGAGTTTCGGGTCGGCACGCCCTCGCCGTCAGTGCATTGGCCACGAGTCTTTCGCCAAGGTACGCTCCGTCGCGTGCGCTGAATCCGGTTAATGCCGCTGCACGAGCACATACACGAAAGACTGTTCGAGCCCACTTGGCGTGCGGTGCCGTTCGGTACGCTGCTGCACGAACGTGAATGCTGGCGCGAACAGGGCGGCAATATCCTCCGCGGACCGTCGCGCGACCTGCAATCCACTACAGCGTTCGGGTCCGTCCGGCGAAAATCCGGCGATGACCGCATAGCCACCGATGGTCAGCGTCTTCGTCGCAATCTGAACATAGCGAGCGACGTCTACTGGATCGGAGAGAAAGTGCAGCACCGCCCGATCGTGCCAAAAGTCGAATCCACCGGGCGGTAGCGCAATCTCCAACACATCTCCCGTGTACCATTTGACAAGCTCCCCGCGTGATCCGAGCCGACGCTGTGCAAGCGCCAATGCCTCATCCGACACATCCAGTACGCTGACGTGGCATATCCCCTGGTCGAGCAAGTCGTCGACGAGTGTCGAGGCACCCCCACCGACATCGAGCACGCGCGAGCTGGCGGTCACTCCCGCCTCCTTCAGCAGCTGCAACGAGAGTTGCAAGTGGGGCTGATACCAACTGACAGATTCAGGGCGCTTGGTCCGATAGACGTTCTGCCAGTGGTCTTCGGTATCTTTGCTGTCACGAGTCATGACGGAGTATAGCGCCGGTTTTATAACGTGAGAATACTGCCGGCCCCGCGCCTGGTAAAGACTCGTGTGCGCACCCGAGGAGAAGCTGCCCGCTTACGGAAGAAAATTTGTTTCCTTGCTCCAAGTCCACCAGCCGATCCGGAGTAATCGAATCCTCCCCTCGGGTCCAGATCAGTATATTCCTCAGCCCACAGTTCTCGACTGCTCGCGTAGACAGCGCAACGTCTGAAGACGGCGCAGTCGCAACAGCAGGCCTTTTCGGCTTTTCCGCAGAATTTGTGGGTGAAACTGTTGGCTTTGAAGCAGTTCGGCCTTGGCATAGGGAGGTGCCAAGGGGCGTGCCCGAAGGGCACGCAGGAGGGATGAGGTTCATCTCTTACGAGGCGGCGGGGCTCCGAACAGCTGGCTTTTGCGTAGCGGGGGGCGTTCTGCCAGGTGCTGGCGGAAGAACTCGATGCCGGCCTTCGTGCAGCGCTTGATCTTTGCCTTGCTCTCCTTGGTCGGAGTGAGCGTGCCGCACTGTCGGCATTTGCCCATCTCGACCCGGTAGACATCGACGCGTCGTCCGGCGAGTTCGCCGGTAAGCGAGTGCGCGTAAGCGATCGAGGTGTCGGCTGGCGAAACCCATCAGGGACAGTGAGCGTCGCTCACACCAGAAGTCCGGATGTACGGGTGCAATCTTCACCTGTCCGCCAGAACAAGTTGAACGCTTGGCAAAGTGGGGGCGTCCACGTACGGTACCGGGTAGGTTGCCAGTACGCGCTTGAGCGAGGTGCTGCCGCATTGGCGACATGTGCGCGCCTTCGCGCTGGGCGCATTCTCGGGCTTGACGGTACGGCGGAATATTCCCATGGTGAGAGCTTCGCCGAACGGAGCTGCCGATGCATCTGGTGTTGAAGACGCTGCTGCATCACGTGGAGCGGCTACAGGGGTTCGGGTACGAGTCGAGTCGACTGATCGAGGGGCGAGTGCCGCGGATCGAGATCCAGCTGCGTGCCCGGGAGCGCTCCCGAGGGGCCTGTTCGCACTGCCACAAGCCCGCCCCCGGCTACGACCGGCTCACCGAGCGGCAGTTTCAGTT
>JAKARC010000068.1 GCA_021822385.1 Pseudomonadota bacterium | reverse complement strand
CTGGCCGTGCCGCGCAACACCTCGGTGAGTCGCTTCAGCTGGGCGCTGCGGTGTGCATCGGGCCGGGGGCGGGCGAGCGCGGGGGCCGGAT
Organism: Pseudomonadota bacterium; assembly: GCA_021822385.1. Classification (GTDB taxonomy): domain Bacteria; phylum Pseudomonadota; class Gammaproteobacteria; order Steroidobacterales; family Steroidobacteraceae; genus 13-2-20CM-66-19. Next base: position 7,163 of record JAKARC010000068.1, on the reverse strand, counting down.
CGGGAATTTCCGCCGCCTGCACGAGCGCAAGGAGCTGCGCGCCGCCGCGCTCGATCAGGCCCGCGGGCATGCCCGGCAGCGCCGCGAGCGCGGCCCGCGAGCGGGGCACGCGCAGGACGATCTCTCGCACCAGCCCATCCTCCAGAATCCACCCCCGCGGCAGATTGCGCTCGATGGCGCGCCGCTCGCGCCACGCGCCGAGCGCGCGCAGCAGCCGCTCCCGTCCCGGATCAAGGCCGCCGCAGCCCTTGATGCGCCGCCACGCCTGTTCGGGATCGACCACGAGCGCTGCGGGATCCTCCAGGCCGGCCAGTTCCTCGGCCAGCCAGTCGAGCCGCCCCAGAGCCGCCAGGCGCGCCTCGAGCGCCGCTTGCAGCGGCAGCAGATGGCGCACGTCATCGAGCGCGTACTCGAGTTGTTCGGCCGACAGCGGCCGGCGCGACCAGTCGGCGCGCGTGTGCGCCTTGGCAAGCTCGATGCCGAGCACACGCCGCACCAGCTCCGCATAGCCGATCTGGGCGCTCTCGCCGGCAAGCGCCGCGGCAATCTGCGTGTCGAACAGCGGCCGCACCATCCCGATGGCCGGCAGCAGCGCCTCGAGATCCTGACGCGAGGCGTGCAGCACCTTGACGGCCGGCGCGCCCGTGAGCACGGTGCGCAGCGGCGCGAGGTCCGGCAGCGCCAGAGGATCGATGCACGTGGCGCCGTCGGCCCACGCGAGCTGCAGCAGGCACAACTGCGGGTGATAGGTGCGCTCGCGCATGAACTCGGTGTCGAGCGCAATGGCGCGCTGCGTTGCGAGCTCGCCGGCAATCGCGCCGAGCGCGGCAGGTGTGGTGACTGGGTGCACGGTACGCCGATCGGTACAATGAGGCGCATTATGCATGTTCACGTTCTCGGTATCTGCGGCACGTTCATGGGGGGCGTCGCGGCGCTCGCGCGCGCGTCCGGTCATCGCGTGACCGGCTCGGACCGCAACGTCTATCCGCCGATGAGCACGCAGCTCGCGGCGCTCGGCATCGAATTGATCGAAGGGTACGAGGCGGCGCAGCTGAAGCCGCGTCCCGACGTGGTGGTGGTCGGCAACGTAATGCGCCGCGGCATGCCGGTGATCGAAGCGTTGCTCGACGCCGGCATCGCTTACGAGTCCGGTCCGCAATGGCTTGCACGCGAGCTGTTGCCGCAGCGCTGGGTGCTGGCCGTCGCCGGTACGCACGGCAAGACGACCACCACCGCGATGCTCGCCTGGATTCTCGAGCATGCGGGACTCGAGCCGGGCTTTCTCATCGGCGGCGTGCCAACGAATTTCGCGGTGAGCGCGCGGCTCGGCGCAGGCTCGTTCTTCGTGATCGAGGCCGACGAATATGACACCGCGTTCTTCGACAAGCGCGCCAAGTTCGTCCATTACCATCCGCGTACGGTGATCCTGAACAACCTCGAGTATGACCACGCCGACATCTATCCGGACGTGGCCTCCATCCAGCGTCAGTTCCACCAGCTGGTCCGTACCGTACCCGGCAGCGGCCGCATCGTATGCAATGCCGACGATGCAAATCTGCAAGCGGCGCTTGCGATGGGCTGTTGGACACCCCGCGAGGCGTTCGCGCGTGTAGCGGCGGCGCACGTGCACTGGAGCGCACGCCTTGTCGGTGCGACCCCCGACTATTCGGCGTTCGAGGTGCTCGAGCAGGGTCGCCCCTGCGGGACGGTGCAGTGGAGTCTGCTGGGTGCGCACAACATGGAAAACGCCCTGGCGGCGATTGCTGCGGCGCGACACGCCGGCGTGCCGGTGGCGCGCGCGATCGAGGCGCTCGGCGCGTTCGCGGGCGTGGCGCGGCGCATGCAGCTGCGCGGTGAGGTGGGCGGCGTACGCATCTACGACGACTTCGCGCACCATCCGACCGCCATTGCCACGACCATCGACGGCCTGCGCCGGCGGGTCGGCGCGGCGCGCATCATTGCCGTGCTCGAGCCGCGCTCGAACACCATGCGCATGGGCGTGCATCGCGATAAGCTCGCCGGCGCCTTGGCCGGCGCCGATGAGATCTGGCTGTACATGCCGCCGGAGGTGGATTGGGATCCCGGGCCGGTGTTGGCGGCGTTGCACGGCCGGGCGCACGGCCGTGCCGAGGTGGCGGTGCTGGCGCGGGATCTGGCCGCCCAGCTGCATTCCGGCGATCACGTGCTCATCATGAGCAACGGCGGCTTCGGCGGGCTGCATGACAAGCTGCTCGCCGAGCTCGAGCGCGCCCCGCCGCGCCCGGCTGCCCCGGCGCTCGAGTGACCGCCCGCCGGCCGCCGTCCCCTAGGTGCTTGCGCCGGTGAGCGTGCGCGTGCGCGCGGTGTAGAAGCGCGCCAGCGCCCATCCCAACACCACGGCCCAGGCGAGCACCAGCCAGCCGGTGAAGCCGTCGTGGTGGCTCAGCAGAAAGCTGAGCGGCGAGGCGACATTGGGCCGCGACAGTCCGTGCACGACCAGCATCACCCAGACCCAGCCGGCGTGCAGCCCCATGCTGGCGGCGGTGTTGCCGGTGATCGAGCGCACCTTGGCGAGCACCACGCCCACGGCGGTCAGACACAGGAACGCATCGGCATTGCCGAGCGGGTTCTCGAAGGCGCGCAGCGTGCCGTGCAGGACGGCAAGACCGCTCCAGGGCGTGACGGCGCTCGCCTTGATGTGTGCAACGCCGAGAAAGTGGGTGGCCGCGTACACGATCGATGTCAATATGATCGCGATCAGCGTCCCGGATTCGCGTTGAATGCCGGCGAACATCACCCCGCGCAGCGCGGTCTCCTCGATCAGTCCGACCGCAATGCCGCTCAGCAGCCGCGCGCCGATCAGTCCGGCGAGCGCTGCGGCACCGTAGCGCGCCGCCGGCTGCCAGTCGAGCAGCCCGAGCGCCATCATGCTCGCCACCACCAGCGCCATGGTGAGCGTGCCGATCACAAGTGCAATGCCGTACTCGCGCAGATAGACGTTGCGCGGGGCGCCGAAGCCAAGACTCACCCGGTCCCCGAGCCGCAGGCGGCGCGCGATCAGCAGAAAGCCGATCAGGAAGCCGAGCATGCCGATGCGCTCGCCGATGCGCTGGAACGGCCACTGACTGAAATGTGGATGCAACAACAACCAGGCCGGATAGGTGAAGACGGCCATGCAGGCGAGGCTGAAGGCAATCAGGAGCATGAACCAGGCGAATACGCGCATCGTGCAGAGGTCCTCAGGTGCAAAGGCGGACACTGTACGGGTCCTGCGCCGCGGTGCGCAAATCTGGTCAAATTCGCCGGCAAATCGGCTGGTCATTGGCGCGCTTGCGCCCGACACTGGCGCGGCGCCGCCGTTGCGGCCGGAGGTCTCACCCATGTCATCGCCAGCCATCGACATTCTGAACGCGCTCATCCAGGGACTCGATCCGCACACCGGTGAGCCGCTTCCCGCCGAGTCGGTGCTGCAGCGTGTGCAGGTGTTGCGCGCGCTGCTCGCCGCCGTTGCGGCACTCGAACAGACTGCGGCCCGGGCGCAGCGGCGCGCGCAATTGCCGGACAACGTCGGAAATCCGTGGAGTGAGCTCGAGGAGACGCAGCTGGCCAACGGCTTTCGCGCCGGCGAATCCCCGGTGGATCTGGCCGCCAAGCACCGGCGCACGTTGCGGGCGATCGAGGCCCGGCTCGAGCGTCTGGGCTTGCTGCGGCCGGAACAGCGGCTGACGCGCGGAGGCTTTACCAGCGTCGGTGAGGCTTCATCGCGCGCCGTGTCCCCCCGCCACCGGCGCCAAGTCCCGCACCGCGGCGGACGGCCGACGCGGGAGTCCCCGGCCGGGCTGCCGTGAGGGGCGTGATTCCCGTGCGGCCGGGGGCTGTACGGGATCGGGCTTCTGGTAAGCTCGACACCGTGCCGCGCTGTGCGTCGTGTTCGGCGGCGCGCCCCTGACGACATTCGGATGGCGACAGCGAGTTCATGAGTCGGCTCAGCAGCAAGACCCGTACCGGAGTGCGCCGGATCGCGGCGAAGATCCTCGGCGAGTATCCGCCGCCGCGCCTGCGCCACACCGATGAGCTGCTGGCCGGGCTGAGCAGCGCCGAGGCGGTGTCGGGGGAATGGTCGGACCTTGCCGCGGCGATCGCCCGCGCGCTGCGCAGCGGCGGACCGGATCGCTTCCTGCGTCTCGCCCCGATTGCCAAGACGGTGCATCCGCGCATTCGCAGCCACTCGGGCGATTACCTGCGCTATGTGCTCGCCTCGCCGCGCTGCTCGCCGGAATTCCAGCGGGCATTGACCGAGTCCCCGGTCGGCCAGCCGCTGCTGCATCCGTACTATCCCTTGAGCAGCCCGCTGCTGGTGCAGCACGCCTATCATCTGATTCGGCTGCTCGAGACCACCGGCCTCGATTTGGGGGCTTTGCGCCTGGTAGTCGATTTCGGCGCCGGCTACGGCGGCTTCTTCCGGCTGCTGCGCAATCTCGGGTACCGTGATGCGTATGTGATCTGGGACCTTGCGCTGATGTGCGCGCTGCAGCGGTTTTATCTGCGTAATGTCTTTCCGGAAGGTGAGGCGGGCGAGCCGCCGGCCAATCTCACCTGGCTGCCTGCCGGGGACGCGGCAACGCCGGCGGCGGTGCGGGCGCGCGTCGCCGCGCGCGGCCCGTCGCTGTTCGTGGCGACCTGGTCGTTGAGCGAGACGCCGGCGGCCGTGCGCGCCACCGTTGCGCCGATTCTCGAAAACTTCGACTACGTGTTGTGCACCTATCAGCGCACCTTCGCCGGGATCGATAATGCGGAGTATTTCGCCGCGCTTGCCCGGCAGCTGCCGCAGCTGCGCTGGTGGCACGCCGAGTGCCCCATTTTCCGCAACAATTTCTACTTGATCGGCGCGCGCGCCGCCGCGCGCTGACGTTCACGCCGGGCGCCGCCATGACCGCAGTCGTGTTCTACGATCCGGTGTGCGCACGACCCTACGACAGCGACACACTCAGCCGCGAGGCGCTCGGGGGCGCCGAGGCGACGGTGGTGCGCGTCGCCGACGGGCTCGGTGCGCGCGTCGTACAGCACAACCGCACGGAATCGGTCGGACGCTACCAGGCGCCCGAGCGCGATCCGACCGTCGGCTGCGTCATCGTCAATCGTGATTCACGCGCGCTCGCGGCCGTGCGCCGCCTGTATCCGAATGCACGCGTGTTTCTCTGGCTGCATGATCGCATGCGGGCCGGGTCGCGCCGCGCCCGCTGGCTGCGCTCGACCGGCGAGCTCGTGCGCGCACTCGACGTGCGCATCATTTGTGTCTCGGACACGCAGCGGGCCGCGGTCGAAGCGACGTTGCGCTGGATGGGCATCGCCGGTGACATTCAGGCCCGCACCATCTACAACCCGATCGACGATGCACTGCACCCCGACGGCGCGCCGATCGATGCCCGCAAACTGGTGTTTCTGTCCTCGCCGAACAAGGGCCTGAAGTTCACGCTGGATGCGTTTCGGGCGCTGCGCCGCCGGATGCCGGACCTGGAGCTCGTGGTCGGCAATCCGGGGTACAAGCTGCGCCACTGGGGACCGATCGAGGGCGTGCGCGACCTGGGACCGCTGCCGCAGGCGCGCATGCACGAGCAGGTGCGCACGGCCCTGTGCACGTTCTGTCCGAATTTCGTGGTGCCGGAGACCTTCGGCCTGGTTTTCGCCGAATCCAACGCGCTCGGCACGCCGGTGCTGACGTGTGACTGCGGCGCGGCGCGCGAGATCATCGCTGATGAGCGCCAGCTCGTGCCGGTGAGCGCGGCGCAGCGCTTCTATGAAGGTCTCCTCGGTGACTGCACACCGCGCGCCCGCGCGCTGCCCGCGCGCGTGGCGGCGATGCTGGGATTGTTCGACGTCTACGCCCGGCGGCTCGAGGCGTGGCGCGCTGGCGAGCGGCCGGCGCCGCGCGCCGATCCGCGCTTTCGTCTCGCGGCGGTGCTCGAGCGCTGGCGCGCGGAGCTGGCGGCGTGAGCGCGCGGTTTGCTCCATGCGGCGAGCCTGCGCCACAATGCTCGCCCGGCCTCGAGCCCGTTGCGACCGCCTGTGATCCGCCGATGACCGACGCGACGCTCCCTGCAGCTCCGCGCGTGCCGTTAAGCCCGTTCGTGTTCCGCTTTGGTCGTGTTGGCGATATGGTCATGTTGACTGCGGTGTTGCACACGCTGCATTGTCGCTACGGGACACCCTATCACGTGGTGGCAATGGACCGCTGGATTGACGACCTGTATGCCGGGCATCCCGACGTGGCGGCCTGCTGGCATGTGCCGCGCAAGGTGCCTTTCGCGTTTGGTCTTGCCTGGCCAGCGCTGCTGCGGGAGTTGCGCCGCAGCGACCCGGCGCCGATATACGTGTGTGAGCATCATCGCCGGCAGGTGCCGCGGATCAGACGGCTGCTCGCTCTCGGCCGCATCGATCCAGACCGCTGCCTGTTCATCGAGGACATTCCCGGTACCGAAAGGCTATGGCTCGACTGTCTGTTGGAGTTTGCCGCGGGCACACCGGCGGCGGTGCGGGCCAGCGAGTATCCCCAGCCCGTGCCTCGGGACCTGTGGCGGCCGCAGCTGCAGGTTGCCCCCTGCGAACGTCAGGCGGCGCGCGCCGGCGTGGTGGCGGCGCCGTGCGGGCTGACGCGATTGTTCGCGCTGTGCGAACTCGCCCAGAGCATGATCTCGATCGACACCGGACCGGCACATGCGGCCGCTGCGCTCGGCACTCCGCTCGTGGTGCTCTACGGGATTCAGTCCGCGCGGGTCTGGCTGCCGCGCAGCGGGACGGATTCTCCGGTCCTTGCGCTCGAGGCTGACCGCGTCGAGAAGATCCATCCTGAGGCCGTACTTGCCGCCTGGCGCACGTTGCCGGGCGAGCGCTCTAGGCGTTAGATGAACTGCGTGCGCCCGCCCGTCCCAGCGCTCGAGCCGGTGGTGATCCTGTTCGGCCGCGTCGGCGATATGATCATGTTGACCTCCGCGTTGAATCTGCTGCACGCCCGCTATGGGCGTCCGTGTCAGGTCGTCGGCGCCGGACCCTGGAACCCGGAGCTGTATCGCGGGAACCCGGATGTGGCGCAGTGTTGGACGCTGCCGCGCCATCTGCCGTTCCCGGTGACCGGGACGTGGCTGGCTGTGTTGCGCCTGCTGCGGCGCAATGCTCCTGCACCCGTG
>JAKARC010000025.1 GCA_021822385.1 Pseudomonadota bacterium | reverse complement strand
ATCGCCCTGCAGCTCGCCGCCGGTACCCTCTACCCGCCCGAGGTGAGCCGGATCAATGCGTGGCTCACCACGCCCGTGCGCGTCGCTCCGGGTCCCATCACCCCAGCCGCCATGACACCGCCACCGGCACCGAAGGTGGGCACGCTACCGAAACGGTGAACGGAGCCAGTGGTCTCATAGCGGCGGCGCTCATCAACGCGAAGCAGCCGGCACCTACGATCAGGATGAATGCAGCCAGTCCCAATCCAGTCTGCGTGCTCAAAAGAGTCTCACCAGTCTGCTCGCGGGAGCAGGATCGCTCGTCAGCTACCAATTCAATCCTACGCTACTCAGGCGTCATTAGAGTGGGGGAGTTTCGCCACGAGACTTGATGAAGAATACCGTTATGGTATAGTTTCCCCGGTGCACGTCATCGCGAAGCCCGCGCTGGTTGAATTCTGGAAGAGGCATCCGGAGGCCAAGGGGTCGCTCGAGGCGTGGTACCGGATCATGCGCCTGGAGGTCTTTGCGGACTTCAACGCGCTGCGAAAGACATTCGGTAGCGCCGATTACGTCGATCCGTTCACGGTATTCAATATCGGCGGGAACAGGTACCGCCTGATTGCGGTGGTCCACTACAATCGGCGCAAGGTGTACATCCGCCAGGTGCTCACCCATGCCGAGTACGACGGCGACAAGTGGAAGCGGAGAAGCTGAATATGCGCCCTGCACACCGTGCTACTCCAGATCCGCAGGCGATCCTGCGTGCCTGGATGCCGTTCAAGAGAGCAGTCGGAGTCACCGCGGTGCGGACCAAGGCGGATTACGCGAAAGCTTGTGCCACGGTCGATGCGCTGATCGATGCGATTGGGGACGACGAAGACCACCCGCTCGCCGACGTACTCGATTACCTGGCCGACCAGGTCGCGGCATACGAGGAGAAACACACCGTCGTCCCCGAGGCCGCACCGGCTGGGGTTCTACGGTTTCTGATGGAGCAGCACGGCCTGAAACAGGAAGATCTGGCCGACTGCGCGCCGCAGAGCCGAATTTCTGACATCCTCAACGGTAGACGCGCGGTCAGCAAGGAACTCGCGAAGAAGTTCGCGCACAGGTTCAATGTCACGGCTGACCTGTTTATCTGAACCGCGAGTTCTGGATCCACCTCAGCCGACACGCTGAGATCGCATCCGCCTGAGACGCTGATAATCACGCTCGCAGGCGTCATCACGCCGCAACAGATCAACAGTATCGTCGGCGGTGCGGATTGGCGAGGGATGCGAGCGCGGCAGCGGTACGTCGATCTCGCTCAAGAGGCCGCCACGCCAGCGCAGCGTCAGATGAGCGTTGGATTGTGCGCGCGCGACCGTCAAGGCGACATCATCGAGCAGCGTGCGCAACAACTCCTTGCGATCGCGATCGCTTGTCGTGGGAGCATACCAGACGCGTTTGAGATCTTTGCCGAGGGCGAGGATCGACTCGCGTTCTTCGCGTGTGAGCGGTCGGGGGCGACCGCTCTCTCGATTGGCGAGCTCAGCTTCGGCGGTCTTGAGCTCCTGCAGGGCGCCTTCCCACTCGGCTTCGAGCCCGCGTGCGACGAGTCTGTTCTCAGGGTCCACCGCGCCTTCGACATCGTGATCGGCGCCAGCGTCTCCGCCTGCATCTCCAGCCAGTCCTCGGCGATCACCTTGAAGGTGTCCGCCCTGGCGATCTTGACTGTCGGCCGCTGCGCGCTCGGGTCGATCCCCCGAGCAAGGAGCTGCCGCGCCTCCTGCAGCTGCTCCCGCGCATATTGCAGCGTCACATCCGGGTACACGCCGAGCGAAATCCCGCGCTCCCGCCCGTCGGACTTGTACTTAAACCGCCACCACCGCGACCCGTTCCCATGTAGAGCCCGCGATCGTCATAGACCTTGTATGCCTTCTCCTTCGGTTTGAGCCTTCGAATCTTCGCATCCGACAACATTGGCGCCGCTCCACCAGCCCTTTTGGGGTCACCGGGAGTCACACCGACCTGACTTACCCCACTTTTCGCACCCCAGGCGTGTTATCATGCCTTTGCATGGCGGTAGACGGGCGTCGGCAGGTGTCGGTTCGGAAACACCAAGAATTCCAGTGTTTCCACGCAATTTTTGGATGTTGGAAGACGGGTAAGGAAGGCGGGGTTTGAATCCACCTGGTGCCCGGGGCCGGAATCGAACCGGCATGGGGTTGCCCCCGAGGGATTTTCATACCCGCTACGGCTTTCGCCGCTGCGCACCCCGCATGCAGCGGTACGCGCATTTGGAGTCTGGACTTTATCTTTACCGTGCCCCGCAGCATTCGCCGCGGCGTTTAGGTAGGGGCCGTCAAGTCTCTACACTTTCCACCCCTCAGGCGGGTGGCTTAGCTCGGTATTGCAGACACCACGACGTGTTCCTGTTCCACCGAATTTGACCCCATTCATCCCGGCCGTTTCCGCGCCGAATGCTCAATTTTAGATTAAGTCCCTTGCGTCTACCAATTTCGCCACCCGGGCAGAGCGATCACACTACCATTGTACCTGAGAGCGTAATCTGCAATACGATTATGGTAATGGCGGTTGCTATACGCAAGGATACGTATTTATCGCGGCGCAGTGCCTATGGCCAGATGACAGGAGATTGGTCAAGCTTCGTCCTTCGGAACCTTTTGTTTATGGGCCGACCAGCACCATGTCGGAAGCGACACTCGAGGGCAAGCATCTGCATTTGTGGCGCGGTGAGCGGCATGTCCTGCGCGGTGTGAATTTCACGGTCGCAGCCGGGCAGTGCCTGCAATTGACCGGACCGAATGGATCGGGAAAAACGAGTCTGCTGCGCACCATCTGCGGGCTTTCCTATCCGGAAGCTGGATCTGTCCACTGGAGGGGCGAGGATATCCGGCAGGATTTGCCGGCTTTTCATGCGCAGATGACGTATTTGGGACACGAGCCCCCCTTGAAAATGGAGCTCACGGCTCGTGAAAACCTCAAATATTGGATCGGTGTGCGGCGGCGTAGCAGCGACCGCGAAATGGCTCAAGCGCTCGAGCAGGTGGGTGGGGATCGATGGGCCGACCGGCCCGTACACACGCTTTCGGCGGGTCAGAAGCGGCGTGTGGCGCTCGCAGGTCTGCTTCTGAGCGCAGTCTCGCTGTGGCTGCTCGATGAGCCTACGACGAATCTGGACGTGGACGGGCAGCGACAGGTTGGCACGCTGATCGCGGAACATTTGGCCTCTGGAGGCCTTGCGGTGGTCGCCGTGCATCATGCGTTGCAGATGTCGCCCCAGGGGTTGCACACACTGGAGCTCGGCAATGGCTGAGGCGAGTGCTTGGGCGGCCCTGCGCTCCGCAGCCGGTTCACAGGGCCCGGCGGTGCCCTCAATCGGGTCCGTTGCACGCCTGATGCTGGAGCGTGACTTGCGTCTGGCCTTCCGCAAGGCGAGCCAGCTCGTGCAGCCCATGGCCTTCTTTGTGATCGTGACCACGCTCTTTCCTCTGGCGGTCACTCCGAATCTTGTGCAGCTGCGCCGGATCGCTCCGGGGGTGATTTGGGCGGCGGCCTTGCTTTCCTCTCTGCTCGCGCTGGAATTCCTGTTCCGTGATGACGCCCATGACGGCACGCTCGAACAGTTCGCGCTTTCGGGTCGATCACTGACCGGGCTGCTTCTGGCGAAAACTGTTGCGCATTGGCTGCTGACCGGTTTGCCCCTGGCGCTGATGGCGCCCATCGCGGGAGCCGCGCTCGGTGTACCGGAGGCGGCGATGCCGGGCATTCTTGCCACCGTCGCCATCGGCACGGTCACACTCAGCCTCATCGGTGCGGTGGGGGCGGCGCTCACGATGGGACTGCGCCGCTCGGGTGCGTTGCTGTCGCTGTTGACGTTGCCGCTGGTGATACCGGTATTGATCTTTGGAGCACGGGCCACGCAATTGGCGATCAGGAGTGAAGCCTACCGGGGACCGCTGCTGTTGCTTGCGGCGCTCGCCGTGCTGGCGATCACGCTCGCCCCGCTTGCGGTTACGGCCGCAGTACGCATTAACTTGGAGTAAGGCATAGATCACAATGAATTGGACTTGGTTTCATCGACTTGCCTCGCCACCGTACCTGTACCGCACTGCCGGTCGACTGACGCCCTGGTTTGCCTGGCCGGCGGCGATCCTGATCTTTGCCGGTCTGATCGGCGGATTGTGGTTGGCGCCGCCGGACTATCAACAGGGCGACGCATATCGAATCATGTACGTCCATGTGCCGAGCGCGTGGCTGTCGTTGATGATGTACGGGATCATGGGTATCGCCGGCGGGATCGGTTTGATCTGGCGGATGAAGGCGGCGCATGCAGTGGCCGCGAGCGCCGCACCCATTGGTGCATCGTTTGCACTTGTGACTTTGGTGACTGGCTCGCTGTGGGGCAAGCCGATGTGGGGCACGTATTGGGCGTGGGATCCGCGGCTGACTTCGGAACTCTTCTTGTTCCTGCTCTACCTCGGGTATATGGGACTGCGCTCGGCTTTCGAGGAATTGCAACGCGCCGATCGGGCGAGCGCAGTGCTTGCAGTCGTTGGGCTTGTTGACGTTCCAATAGTTCATTATTCGGTGGTTTGGTGGAACTCCCTGCACCAGGGTGCCTTGGTCTTCCTCGGTCGACGGGCTATGCCATTCTCCATGACGGTTCCGCTGATGCTCATGTTTGTGGGATTCACGCTGTTCAGCCTGTCCGTGCTGGCAATGAGGCTTCGAGCCGAGGTGCTCAATCGCGAGCGTTCGGCGCGCTGGGTACGTGAGGAGGTGGGAGCATGATGAACTTTCTGTGGATGGGGGGGTATTACCCGTTCGTGTGGCCAGCCTATGCGGTGACCTTCATCGTGATCGGACTCAATATCTATTGGGCCAAACGATTGCTCGCTCGGGCGCGTCAGGCGGCGCGACGCCGGGTGGAAGTTCAAATCGACATGCAGGAGGAACCGGCATGACACCGCGGCGGCGACGGATGCTGCTGGTGATTGGCCTGCTCGGCGGCGTTGCGATCGCCGGCGGTCTTGCGCTTTCGGCCCTGCGCGACAACGTGATGTTTTATTTCGTGCCCACGCAGGTGGCAGAAGGCAAGGCGCCGGTGGGGGAGACGTTCCGGCTCGGGGGGATCGTGGCGAAGGGGAGTGTTTATAGAACGCCCGGCACGATGCAGGTGCATTTCAAGGTCACGGACTACAAGCATGAGATCCCTGTTGAATATACCGGCGTGCTGCCTGATCTGTTTCGCGCGAATTCCGGCGTGATCGTGCAAGGCAAACTGCTGCCGAACGGAGTGTTTTTGGCCAATCAGGTCCTTGCCAAGCACGATCAATACTATCGTCCGCCGGGTATTCATCCGAAGTGGGGCATCGACTACGGTGATCCGCGCGATCCGTCGCTCGCAGTCAGCACGAGCGAGTTCGGCGCCGGCATGGGGAGAGCAAGATGATTCCGGAGCTTGGGGAGTTTGCCCTCATCCTGGCGCTGTTATTGTCCGGGTTGCAGGCCTTGTTCGGCATCGCTGGTCCCGCTCTGAAGCGCGACCGTTGGGTGGCGGCGGTTACGCCGGCGGTAGCCGGTCAGTTCGTGATGGTAGCGACGGCATTCGGATGCTTGGTGACGTCCTTCGTGCAGAATGACTTCACGGTCCGCTATGTTGCCGAGAACTCGAATTCACAGCTGCCCTTGTTCTACCGGGTGGCCGGTGTCTGGGGTGCGCATGCCGGGTCGCTCCTGCTGTGGATCTTCTTGCTGGCCTGCTGGACGCTCGCCGCCGCATTCGGCACGCGGCGGTTGCCGCGACAGTTTTCCGCGCGTGTGCTCGGAGTGCTCGGTAGCATCAGTTTCGGCTTTCTACTTTATACGCTCCTGACCTCCAATCCGTTCGTGCGTCTCACGCAACCGTGGGCCGACGGACTCGGCCTGAATCCCTTGCTGCAGGACCCGGGGCTCGCGGCCCATCCGCCGATGCTCTATATCGGCTACGTCGGTCTGTCGGTGGCGTTTGCCTTCGCGTGCGCCGCGTTGCTCGAGGGCAAGCTCGACCGCGAGTGGGCGCGCTGGACACGGCCCTGGACAACGGCGGCCTGGGCATTTCTCACCTGTGGGATCGTTTTGGGCAGCTGGTGGGCGTACTACACGCTGGGCTGGGGAGGATTCTGGTTCTGGGATCCGGTGGAAAATGCCTCGTTTATGCCGTGGCTGATGGCGACTGCGCTCATTCATTCTCTGGCTGTGACCGAGAAGCGCGGCCTGTTCAAAAGCTGGACAGTGTTGCTGGCGGTGCTCGGATTTTCCCTGAGCCTGATCGGCACCTTCCTGGTGCGATCAGGCATTCTGATTTCAGTGCATTCCTTTGCCGTCAGCCCGGGGCGCGGAATCTTTCTGTTGACCTTCCTTGTGATCATGATCGGAGCGGCACTGACGCTGTATGCGTGGCGCGCGCCGCACTTGCACTCCGAGGCTGGATTCGAGCTCACGGCGCGGGAATCGTTTCTTCTGTTTAACAATATTCTGCTGGTCACCGCGTGTGGTACGGTATTTGCGGGCGAAGTCGCGCCGATCATTTCGCTGGCGCTCGGGCTCGGCAAGCTTTCGGTTGGACCACAGTACTTCAACCCCACCTTCTTGATCTCGATGTTGCCATTGCTGGCGCTGCTTGCTATTGGCATTCATGCGCGCTGGAAGCGTGGCGGCTTGGGGGTCCAGAGCCGCACGCTCCTGTTGACGTTTGCCGCGGCGGCAATCATCGGGTGTGTGACGGCAATCGGCATCTTCGGCGGTAGAGGCGTGCTGGCGCCGGTGGGGATGACCCTTGGTGCGTGGATCATTCTCTCTTCGCTGCTCGATCCGATCGATCGGCTGCGGCGGCGCATTGCCATACCGCGTGCGGTGCTCGGCATGACCCTCGCGCACATCGCGCTTGGAATCTTCGTGTTTGCGATGACCGCGGTGCAGGGATTTACGGTCGAACACGACGTCGCGCTGCGAACGGGTGCAAGCGCACGTGCCGGCGGATACACCTTTCAGTTCGACGGCGTCAAACCGATGCAGGGTAGGGACTATGGCGGTTCGATGGCGACCGTGATCGTGAGTCGCGATGGCGCCCCGGTGGCGGTGATGCATCCTGCGAAGAGGACCTATTGGGTGCAGCACACCGTCACGACAAGTTCCGCCATTCTCTTTCATGATGGCAGCAATATCCTGGTGGCACTCGGCCAGAATCTCGGCGATGGGCGCTGGAGCATGCGGTTGCAGGTGCGTCCGCTGGTCAGCTTCATCTGGATTGCGGCGCTGATCATGGCCTTCGGCGGGTTGCTTGCGATCAGCGACAGGCGCTATCGAATCGAGCAGGCTGAAGCAGACAGCGCGGTCGCACCGCTTGCACAAGGGAATGCGCCATGATCCGACGGTTCATACCGCTTGCGCTATTTGTGGGAGTTGCCGCGCTGCTCGCGATGGGAATCAAACAGGCACCCCGCAAGGACTTGGTGCCCTCGCCGTTGATCGGCAAACACGCGCCGAATTTCTCGCTGCCCAGCCTGACGCATCCGCAACGCCGGGTGAGCACTGCTCAATTGGATGGCCATTGGTACCTGTTCAACGTCTGGGGCACCTGGTGTATCTCCTGCCGTGAGGAGTATCCCGAACTGCTCGCCATTGCTCATTCGGGGGTCATACGGCTGATTGGACTCGACTGGAAGGATACACGCGCGGAGGCGCTGGCGTTTTTGAGTACGCGGGGCGATCCCTACCAGCGCATTGCCTTTGACCCGGGTGGTCTTGAGGCAATCCACTGGGGCGTGTATGGCGCGCCCGAAACGTTCCTTGTCAATCCCAAGGGCATCATCGTGTACAAATACATCGGCCCGATCACGCCGCAGGCGTGGGCGGATGACATTCGGCCGCGAATTCCGGCGGACGCCGCCGTGGTGGGCTCATGATGCGCCTGCCACGCGTCCTGCTGGCACTACTGCCTGTGGCGTTGCTGCTGGCTGCGCCACCGGCGCGGGCAATTGCATTCACGAAACTGCCAACACCGGCGCTGCAGGCGCGCTACGAGCGGCTCATCCACGGGTTTCGGTGCATGCAGTGCCAGGATGAATCGCTCGCCAACTCCCCAGTGAGTCTTGCGGCCGACATGCGACGGCAGATTCGCCAGATGCTGCTTGCCGGTGACACGGATCAGCAGATTCGACACTTCTTTGTGTCGCGCTACGGCTATTTCATCCTATTCAAGCCGCCGTTTGTGTGGCGGACGGCATGGTTGTGGCTGACGCCGGGAATACTGCTGTGTGTCGGGGCACTTTCCGCCGGCTGGGTCATTCGCAAGCGCACGACCCTGGTGGCGAGCGATCACGAGAATCCCGATCCGCGTGATGGACTGGCGTGCACCGAGGAGCGCGCTCGATGATCCTATTCATCCTGCTGGCGGTAGTGTTGCTCGCCGTTGCCGTCGGTCTGATCGTTGTTCCTTTGCTCAGGCCCGCGCTTTCACAGCAACCGCCGGCACGCTGGACGGCGCTTCTCGTCTGCGCGCTGTTGGCGGCGGGCTCGGTGGCCCTGTACCTGAAGGAGAGCAACTGGCCCTGGAAACGGTATCCGGGGATTGCATCGCCGCAATCGCCCATCATCAGCTTGATCGACCAGCTGCATCGGCAGCCGAAAAATGTCGATGCGTGGATGAAGCTCGGCCGCTCTTACATCATCGTG
The DNA here is from genome assembly GCA_021822385.1 of Pseudomonadota bacterium. GTDB lineage: Bacteria > Pseudomonadota > Gammaproteobacteria > Steroidobacterales > Steroidobacteraceae > 13-2-20CM-66-19. The sequence continues at coordinate 28,006 of JAKARC010000025.1, read as the reverse complement.
CAGGAGTACCCGTTTGCGGTGCGAGCCTTCGCTCGGGCGAATGCGGTGGCCGACGGACGCGATGTTCCGGCGCTGGTCGGGGAGGCCGAAGCCATGATCCTGATTCATGACTCTTCATTGGAAGGGCGTGCGGGGCGGCTGATCAACCGGGCGCTTGCAATAGACCCTGATTCACCTCAGGCGCTGTTCTTTGGAGCAGCCGAGGCAATGCGTGGCGGAAATTTGGCATTGGCTCGCGCGCGATTCAGTCGATTATTGGCCATGAACCCTCCGGCACAGGTCAAGACGATGTTGAAGAGGGAAATTAGCGGAATTAATGCAAAAATTAATGAGAAAAGCGTCGATCCGCCTCGAAAAGCGCCAAAGTAAAAGGACAGCAGGTCTCCGAACTTTATGGAATTCGTGGAGCGTAGGAACCGTTTGGGCATAAGAAAGGTCTTATGTTGAGCGGTAGCGATACCGCCGCGGGCTTATGCTGAGCCCGTTGCACGTATGACCCGAGGAGAATGCCCATGATTCAGCCAGCTCAAGCGGAAACACAGCCCCAAAAGGGTGTCAGCAGCCGTGGATTTGCATCCATGAGCCAAGAGCGGCAGCGCCAGATCGCCAGCATGGGGGGCAAGGCGGTACCGGATGGGAAGCGCAGCTTTTCGCAGAATCGTCATTTGGCCGCGGAAGCCGGCCGCAAGGGCGGCCAGAGTGTCCCGGATGAAAAGCGCAGCTTCTCGCAGAACCGCCGTTTGGCTGCGGAGGCCGGCCGCAAGGGTGGCCAGAGTGTGCCGGATGAGAAACGGAGCTTTTCACAAAATCGCCAGCTTGCCGCGGAAGCTGGCCGCAAGGGTGGGCAGGCGAGTCACGCCTCCCACCGGGAGTGATCGGGAGTCCTCGATCGCGCCTCATGCTGCGACAGGGTCTCTTGTATGGCCGCACCGGTGGGCCGGCTGTCGTAGCATGGGTTTGAGGGATTGGGCCGAGCGCGGCGCGTGACGGGCCTGCGCACTCGGTCCGCTCCGATGTTACGAATGTGTACCGAGCAGAGAGTGTTGACCACGACTGGGCGGCGTATTATTGTTTGAATTCGACTAGGGGAGCCCCGGCAAGGGGCTGAGAGGCTGATGGCGCCCGCGGGGCGCAGCGCGGCGACCCTCTGAACCTGATCCAGTTCATGCTGGCGTAGGAAAGTTTGGCTCCTCATCTTTTCTGGCTTCGGCATGGGTGGATTCCCTGCGGTTTGCGCCGCTGAAGGAGCCCTCACGATGAATGCCGCCCCCAAGATCGTCGCCGAGTCGCTGCCGGCCTCGAATAAGATCTATGTGCCCGGTTCGTTGCATCCCGAAGTGCGTGTGCCGATGCGGTGCATCACGCTGGCGCAAACCAGCGGCGAGCCGCCGATCACGGTATACGACTCCTCCGGGCCCTATACCGATGCACAGGCCCATATCGATATCGAGCGCGGTCTGGCGCAGCTGCGTCGGCCGTGGATCGAAGCGCGTGGCGACGTCGAACGTATCGACGGTCGCGCGGTGCGCGCCGAGGATGATGGGAGCGTCGAGGCGCGGAATGGCATTCCATTCTTCACCGGCGCGCGGCGTCCGCTGCGCGCTCGGGCGGGTCGCGCGGTTACGCAGCTCGCGTATGCCCGCGCCGGCATCATCACGCCGGAGATGGAGTTCGTCGCGATTCGCGAAAACCTCGGTCGTCGGCCCGATGCGAATGGTGTGCGCGATGGCGAGGATTGGGGAGCGCACATTCCCCCGTATGTGACCCCCGAATTCGTTCGCGCCGAGGTCGCGGCGGGTCGCGCCATCATTCCGGCGAACATCAATCACCCGGAATCGGAGCCGATGATCATCGGCCGGAACTTCCTGGTCAAGATCAATGCCAACATCGGCAATTCGGCGGTCAGTTCCTCGATGGCCGAAGAGGTGGACAAACTGGTCTGGGCGATTCGATGGGGCGCCGACACGGTGATGGATCTGTCCACGGGGCGAAATATCCATACGATTCGCGAGTGGATTCTGCGCAACGCGCCCGTGCCCATTGGCACTGTGCCGATCTACCAGGCGCTCGAGAAAGTGGGCGGGGTGGCCGAGGATCTCACCTGGGAGGTGTTTCGCGACACACTGATCGAGCAGGCCGAGCAGGGTGTTGACTATTTCACGATCCATGCGGGTGTGCGCCTGGCATACGTGCCGCTCACCGCCAACCGCGTCACCGGAATCGTTTCGCGTGGCGGCTCGATCATGGCCAAGTGGTGCTTGGCGCATCATCGCGAGAGTTTTCTGTACGAGAATTTCGCGCAGATATGCGAGATCTGCCGCGCCTATGACGTCAGTTTTTCCCTCGGCGATGGTCTGCGTCCCGGGTCTATAGCCGACGCCAATGATGCGGCGCAGTTCGCCGAGCTCGAGACCCTCGGGGAGTTGACCCGAATCGCGTGGGCGCACGATTGCCAAGTCATGATCGAGGGGCCGGGCCATGTGCCGATGCACAAGATCAAAGAGAACATGGATAAGCAGCTCAAGTGCTGCGGGGAGGCGCCGTTTTACACTCTGGGCCCCCTGACCACGGACATCGCGCCCGGATACGATCATATCACCTCGGCGATCGGGGCGGCGATGATCGGTTGGTACGGCACCGCGATGCTCTGTTACGTCACGCCGAAGGAACACCTGGGGCTGCCCGATCGTGACGATGTCAAGACCGGAGTCATCACGTACAAAATCGCGGCGCACGCGGCGGATCTCGCCAAGGGGCATCCGGGCGCCCGCGAACGCGATGATGCACTGTCGCGCGCGCGTTTTGATTTTCGCTGGCAGGATCAGTTCAACCTGTCGCTCGATCCGGATACCGCCGGTGCGTTTCACGACGAGACGATGCCGAAGGAGGCGCACAAGGTGGCGCATTTCTGTTCCATGTGTGGTCCGAAATTCTGCTCGATGCGCATCTCGCACGAAGTGCGCGCGGAAGCACGTGAGCAGGGTCTGCGGGAGATGGCCGACAGGTTCAAGGCCGCCGGTGGGCAGCTGTATGTGCCCGCCGATGGGCAGCGCTGAGACATGAAGACCATAGTGATCGGCGCGGGTGTTGCCGGGCTTGCCTGCGCGGTGGAGCTTGCCGAGCGCGGCGCAAGTGTTGAGGTGCTGGAGCGTGGCACGCGGCTCGGTGACGGGTGCTGTTCCTGGTATGCCGGAGGCATGCTCGCGCCGTGGTGCGAGCGTGTCAGCGCTCCGCCCCTCATCGCGGCGCTCGGGGACGAGGGTTTTGCCTGGTGGAGCGAGAAGTATCCGGGCATGGTCCGGCGCGGCACGCTGGTGTTGGCGCAGGCGCGCGACAGCGCGGAGCTTACCAACTTTGCACGCCGCACTGAGCGATATGAGTGGGTCAATGCCGATGAGATCGCGGCGCTCGAGCCCGATCTGGCGGGGCGTTTCGAGCGCGGCCTGTACTTCAAGGACGAGGGTCACATCGATCCGCGCGCGGCGCTCGCAGCACTGGCCGAGCGGGTGCGGGCGCTCGGCGGCACGATTTCCTTCCAGACCGAGTGGCCTGCGGCAAGTGTGGCCGGTGACGTTCGTGTCATCGACTGTACCGGTCTTGCGGCCCGGGGCGTGCTCACCGCGCTGAGGGGCGTCAAGGGAGAAATGTTGCACGTACAGGCCGCGGATTTGTCCTTGTCCCGTCCCATCCGGCTGTTGCACCCACGTACACCGGTGTATCTGGTGCCGCACGGAGCCGGCCACTATATGATTGGGGCGACCATGATCGAGAGCGATCAGCCGACGCGGATATCGGCTCGCTCAATGTTGGAACTGCTCGGCGCTGCATATGCGCTGCATCCGGCATTCGGTGAGGCGCAGATTCTCGAGATCGGGACCGGCGTCCGACCGGCGTTTCCGGATAATCTGCCGCGCCTGACGCGACACGGTGATGCCTTGTACGTCAATGGGTTGTACCGGCATGGGTATCTGGCCGCACCTGCTCTGGCGCGACGTGCGGCCGCTTTCGTGCTTGAGGGACGCACCGACCCCGAGGTGATGCATTGAAGATTCGTGTGAACGGCGAGTGGCGCGACGTGCGCGCGGTGGAACTTGCCGCTGCGCTTGCGGAACTCGGGTACGCAGACGCCGTCGTTGCCACGGCGGTGAATGGCAATTTCGTGCCCGCCTCCAAGCGGTCGGCTGCTGCACTTGCCGAAGGTGATGAAGTCGAGGTTCTCGCGCCCATGCAGGGTGGCTGAATGCTCACGCTCTACGATGTCACGCTGGGATCGCGTCTTTTACTCGGGACCGCGCGCTATCCGTCCCCCGAGGTCCTGATCGAGGCGGTTCGGGCAAGCGGCACGCAGGTGGTGACCGTGTCGCTGCGGCGCGAGGCCGCCGGGGAGCGCGCCGGACAGGGATTCTGGTCCATCGTGCGGGATCTCGGTGTGCGTGTGCTGCCGAATACCGCGGGGTGTCATTCGGTCAAGGAAGCAGTCACCACGGCGCATATGGCGCGCGAGGTGTTCGGCACCCAGTGGGTGAAACTCGAGGTGATCGGCGATGACGATACGCTGGCGCCCGATGGGGTTGCGCTGCTTGAAGCGGCGCGGGTCCTCTGTGCCGAGGGGTTCGAGGTATTCCCCTACACCACGGAGGATCTGAGCATCGCCGAGCGGCTGTGCGCGGCGGGCTGCCGCGTGCTGATGCCGTGGGGCTCGGCGATCGGCTCCGGACGGGGTCTGAATAATCTCTTTGGTCTGAAGGCGCTGCGCGCACGATTGCCCGAGGTTCCGCTCATCATCGATGCGGGTATTGGGGCGCCTTCGCACGCCGCCCAGGCGCTCGAGCTTGGCTTCGATGGCGTACTGATCAACACGGCGGTCTCGCAGGCAGCCGATCCGATCGGCATGGCGAGGGCGTTCGCCCAGGCGGTCGTTGCCGGTCGGGAAGCCTATCAGGCAGGACTCATGGAGCCGCGTGAGATGGCGGTACCGTCCACGCCCCGGGTCGGTACAGCTCTGTTGCGCTGATGCTGGCGCGCGTCTATCCGATCGTCGATAGCGCCGAGTGGGTCGGTCGGCTCTTACCCTGTGGCGTGCGCTTGATTCAGCTGCGTATCAAGGAACCGTGCGCGACACTTCGTGCCGAGATTCGAGCGGCCCGCGCACTCTGTGCCCGCAGCGGTGCGCAGCTGGTGGTCAACGATCACTGGCGGCTTGCCCTGGAGGAGCAATGCGGTTGGGTGCATCTCGGTCAGGGCGACCTCGATACAGCGGATGTTCCGGCGCTGCGGCGCGCAGGCTTGCGTCTTGGAATCAGCACTCATGATGAGCGTGAGCTTGAGCGTGCCTTAGAATTTGCTCCGGATTACATTGCCTTGGGGCCGATATTTCCGACAGTGCTCAAGGTCATGGCGGTGCCTCCCCAGGGAGTGGCCCGCATCGGGGAGTGGAAACGACGCATCGGGTCGCGACCCCTCGTCGCCATCGGCGGGCTCACCCTCGAGCGCCTGCATGATGTCCTGGAGGCGGGCGCCGACTCGGCTGCGGTGGTCACCGACATTGTGCGCAGCCCCGACCCCGAGGCCCGTATGCGGGCCTGGGTTCGGGCGGGACAGACGGTGTGAGCACTCGCTACCTCCGGCAGATGGCGTTGCCCCAGATCGGGTCTGAAGGTCAGGACCGTCTGCGGTCAGCTGGGGTTCTCGTGGTGGGTGCCGGGGGGCTCGGTTGCGCAGTGCTGCACTATTTGAGCGCTGCCGGTGTGGGTCGACTCGGCATTGTCGATCCCGACCGCGTCGAATTGTCCAACCTCCACCGCCAGCCGTTGTATTCAATGAGCGATATCGGTGTCCCAAAGGCGCTTGCCGCGGCCAGACGCGTTGCGGCCTTCAACCCAGACGTTGCCGTCGAGGCGGCGTCCGAACGGGTGACGCCTGAAAATGCGCCGCGATGGTGCGCCAGCGCCGACGTCGTGCTCGATGCGGGCGACAGCCTCGCGCTGACCTACGTCCTGAGCGACGAATGCCGTCGCCAGGGCCGGGCGCTGGTGAGCGCGTCGGTCTTGGGCCTGTCGGGGTACGCCGGCGTATTCTGCGGCGGTGGCCCCAGCTACCGTGCCATATTCCCCGAGATGCCGCAGCGGGCGGGTTCGTGTGCTGAAGCCGGCGTACTCGGCACTGCGGTGGGAGTGCTCGGCACCGTGCAGGCGCATTTGACGCTCGCGCATATCCTGCGGCTCGATCCGCCGGTACTCGGTCGGCTGGTGACGGTCGACCTTGCCAGCCTGCGCTTTGGCGGGTTCTCGTTTGCCGGTGTCGCAGAGCCCGCCGAGCCGCTACTGCGCTTCATTGCTCCCGGCGAGGTGCGTACGGAGGACATCGTCGTCGACCTGCGCAGCCGCACCGAGGCTCCAGTATCGCCGTTTCCGGGGGCGCTGCGATTGTCGGTCGAAGAAGTGTCCGAGCACGGACTGCCGTCCGGGGGGCGCGTCGTATTGTGCTGCCGGTCGGGGGTTCGCGCGTGGCGGGCGGCGCGCGCACTGCTCGCGCGCGAGATGCGCGATGTCGCGCTGATCGCACTGGGCGAGTAACGATGTCCGGCCGGAGGGTACTGGTCATTGCCGGCACGGACAGCAGCGGCGGCGCGGGGCTCGTGCGCGATGTGCGTACGCTTGCGAGGATGAACGTGCCGGTCGCGTGTGCGGTCACGGCGGTGACCGCGCAAACCGACTCGAGCGTGAGCAGCGTCTATCCGCTGCCTCCCGCCGAAGTGCGTGCGCAGATGAGCGCGGCACTCGGCAGTGGAGACATCGGTGCCATCAAAATTGGGATGTTGGGCACACAGGCCATTGTCGAGATCGTCGCCGAGGTGCTCACGGATCATCGTGGACCGCCCATTGTGCTCGACCCGGTCCTGTACTCTTCCTCGGGTTCATCCCTGCTCGATCCGGCGGGCATTGTGGCGCTGCGGCGTCTAATCTTCCCGTTAGCGGCACTGTTGACGCCGAATCTGCCGGAAGCGGCCTACCTTGCTCAGGGTGGCCACTTCACGCCCGGGGTCGCGAGCGCACGAACGACTGTCGAAGGATGGGCACACGCGCTGCTCGCGCAAGGTCCGCAAGCCGTGCTGCTCAAGGGCGGGCACGCCACCGGTGCCGCGGTTGCAGATGTACTCGTGCGCCCTGGATGCGAGGCGCTGTGGTTTTCCGACCGGCGACTCGAAGGGCAGGCACGCGGGACCGGATGCGCCCTGGCCGCGGCGGTCGCGGGTGCACTGGCGCGCGGCGAGGATCTCGAGCAGGCCTGCCGGTGCGGCCGCGCCCACGTGCGTGCATTGTTCCGGGAGAAGCCAGCGTCAGTAGACACGCCAGCATCGGATACGTCCTGACCCGCACGGGGACGTCCTCAGCTCAGTCGAAGATCGATCGCGGCCCGCTCATGTCTCGTCGGACGCTGCGGTCCAACGCCGCGCCAAAGGCTCGACCGTCGGGGCCTGCACCAGGATGCTGAAAATGGCAACCACAGACGTGCTCGTGACGATCAACTCTCGCGCCGGGCTCGGCGGCAGCGACAGGGCGAGGGCGACGGACAGCGCGCCGCGCAATCCGGCCCAGGTCATCAATTTGATGAAGTTCGGCTCGAAGGGCTGCAGGCGCTGCAGCAGCACGCTCGGCAGACCGACACTCACGTAGCGTGCCGCGAGCACCAGCGGCACGGCGAGTATTGCCGGCAGTAGATAGTGGCGTATCGCACCAGTGAGGGATGTCAGCTGCAGTCCGACCAGCCCGAACAGCAACAGATTGAGCAAGTCGTCCGCGACCAACCAGAACTGATGCAGGCGCTCGCGCACGGCCGTGGGCGTTGGGAAACGCCGACTATCGGCACCCACCACCAGGCCCATGACCACTGTTGCAATGGGGGCCGATATCCCGAGTCCCGCGGCGGCGGCATAGCCGGCCGTGGCGAGCGCAAGCGTGATCAGGATCTCCACGGAAGGGCTGTCGACTGTGCGCAGCAGCGCCACAGCGGCAAATCCCGCCAGCGCGCCGAAGGCGAGCCCACCGAGCGCTTCTCGTGCGACCAGCTCGGTAATGTGCGCGGCCGTTGGAATCTGTGCGCCTGTGACTCCAAGCAGAGCGACGAACAGGGCGACACCGGTGCCATCGTTGAACAGCGCTTCGCCGGTGATCTTGGTGAGCAGCGACGGTGGCACGCTCGCCTTGCGCAGCAGTCCGAGGGCGGCGATGGGATCGGTCGGGGAGATGAGGGCGCCGAACAGCAGCCCGTCACGCAGGGTAATCGGGATCCCGAGCATGCCGGTGAGGTAGAAGAACGCCCAGCCGATGATTGCCGTTGACAGGACGACGCCGGCGGTGGCGAGAATCAGTACTGTCCAGCGCGCGCGGTGCAGCGCGGTGAGATCGATCTGCAGGCTGCCGGCGAACAGCAGCAGTCCGAGCAGACCGTGGAACACAAGATCCGGGAAATTCACCCCGTGGGCGACCTGTTCGCCCCAGGCAGCCACCTGGGGCACGAATTGCCCGACCGTCACGGTCGCAAGCGACAGCAGCAGCGCCACGACCGTGATGCCGATCGAGTCGGGCAGGCGCACCAGCTTGTGATTGGCGTATGCGCTCAGGGCCACCACAGTGATGACCGCCGAAATCAGCGTGAACACGGGCATCGGGTGAGCGGACTCCCGGAACGGCAACGGCACCACGCGTACCGCAAGCCATTATGGCATGCCCATCCGGCGGTCCGCCGTCCGGGCGCAGCTGTTCTCGCAACGCGCGCGGCACCGCCCGAGGGCATTGCGGACGCCGTACACCGCATGCCCCGGGTCCGGTACGAACCGTTCCCGGCATCCGACCTGCGCGGCGCGGCGCCTAGAAGCTGTTGAAGATGCTGCCGACCAGGTCGCTCGCGATCCCGAAGCCTGCGCCCATCCCGAGCCCCGACATCACATTACCGAGGAAGCCGCCGCTGCTGCCCGCATAGGGCTGGGACGACCAGCCGCGCGTCTGATAATTCTGCTGCGGCTGCGAGTCGATGTGCGTCTCGAGTCCATGGATGTACTCGGCCATCTGCTGAATGAGCGTCACCGCCGATTGATTCTGCTGCTGGATCGACAGTGCAATCTCGCGCAGATCGAGCAGCAGCTCGCGCGAGAGCCCCGCATCGCTCAGTTTTGCCTGCAGCTTGTCGGCGAGCGCCTTGACGTTCTGGCCCACTTGATTCGCCTGGTTCTGCAACTGCACGGCCTGATTTTCAGCGGTCTGGTAATCCATCATATGCTCCGGGTGAAATTCGCAACAACGGGCGCAGGGCGCATGGATTCGATCCCAGAGCGCCCCAGCCTAATCCGCCTATGATGCAGTCGCGAGCGGTAGGGTTCAAGGCCACAGCGGCAGTATGCCTGCCCGGGGTGCGCCGCGCGCCTCACCAGCACTCGGCAGTGGAGTTTTGATTGGCGTTGTTCAACGAGGCGTCCACGCCCATAGAGTCGACGGTGAAGGTCTCACAGTCGGTATCGTTCTGCGCCTGATTGCCGATTGCCACCGCCGTGAGGAGAAAGTACGGTGGTTGCGATGGCACATCTGTGATCTGCGGCGCTTCGATTTCGTAGTAGCCGCCGCCGATGATCACCGGCCATGATGCGGCGTTGTAGCCGAGATCGGTCGGATCGCTCGTGTACGCATTGTTCGTGGCATAGTAGCGCTCTTCGCGCTCGGCAAGTTCGAGCAACGCGGTGCGGGCCTCGGTGCGTCGTGACGCCTCGACCTGGTGCTCATATATGGGGACCGCGATCACCGCCAGGATCGCCAGCACAACGAGCGTGATCATCAGCTCGATCAAAGTGAACCCGGCGGTCCACCGCGCTGCGGACGTCGTGGTTGTGGCATGTTTTCGTGTCATGGCAGGTCACCCTAGCGCAGTTCGATCCAGGTCTGCGGTACACCGGTGATGTCGTTCGGTTCGATGATTTGCTGCGCGCCGGCGGTCCCATTCACGGTCTGATATATCAGATAGGTATTGCCCGCGCTCGAGCTGCCGGACCCGCTGGTCGCACCCGTGGTAACGACGGAATCCGTGCCGGTGGCTTCTGATTGAAAAGCGACCGTGAAGACATTGCCGTTGTTCAGTGTCGTCGAGCTGTCGGCAAAGAAATTCGGCAGCGGTCCGCCGGTCGCGGCGTTCACGGCGTAGGTGAAGCCGGAATCAGTGCCGGGATTGCAATCGAGCGGCGAGTCGATCGCCGGCAGCGTGGAATTGAACACGACCGCGGTGCTGACGATCGTGGGATTGTAGATCAGTTGCTCGTTTGTCGTTTGCGAGTAGCCGCTACTGCTGCCCGGAAAGTCGAAATACCAGCCGAACTGATTGCCATTGCTGCCGCAGGCGAGCGTGCCAGCCCAGCAGATGGGTGTGGCCGTGCCCATCGTGCGCGCGCCATTTGCGCCGATACTGATCGCCTGCTGCGCGAGGTTGCTGCTGGTCAGGGTCGGATTGGCGCTGCTCGAGTTGATCAGACCGGCGACAGTCGCAGGGGTCAGGCTCGCGAATTGGGTAAGACCGTGCGCATTCCAACTGCCCATGTTCCAATCCCAAATTCCGTAGAACGCCTGCGTGCCGCTGGCGTAGCTCGCGGTATGTGAGTTCGTGAGCGGAAATTTCTCCCCGGTACCGAAGAACAGCATCAACTGGGTCTGATCCGTGGTCGGGTTGGTCACAAATGCCGGTTGGACGGCGCTCGTGATCGGCTGGCCCGCGGGGGTCGTGAAAATCGGTCCCGGGGTTACCGCCCAGTTGGATGGCGACTGACTCGTCAGGTCGAAACGCCAGACATTCCCCTTTAGATCCCCGGCATAGACATAATCGACGATGTGATCGCCTGTCATGTCAACCGGTGTGACATAGGCGATGCCGTCGCCGGTCCCCGACTGACCGGTCGACAGATAGTACGTCGATATCGCGCCGGTGCTCGAGTTGACGTCCATGACATAGATGCCGGCATCTCCGCTGGCACTGCCGATGCCGTTGCCGAAAATGATGCCCCAATTACCATCGTTCAGCCGCCGGATCACCGGCGTGCCATAGGTGTCGCCAAGGTCGGTGCCGCAATTGGTGACGTTGACGCAGGTGAGGTTCGAGGCCATCCAATCGCCGATGACGAGACTCGAGGCATTGCTCTCGCTGAACTGCGAGGGATGCGTGACATCGAGGGCAAATATCTCAGCGCCGCCAGCACCAAGACCACTCACGAGCCACGTGTGCCACTTGCCCTCATAATAAAGATCGCCGACGCCCGGGGTGGCGTCGACGTAGAAATTGTGGCCGTATTGCGGATTGGAATAATCGAGATTGGGATTGCTGGCGTTGTGAATGTCATCGAGCACTCCCTGTGGCATGTACGCGAGGACCTCCTCACCAGTATTGGTGCTGCTATCGTACGTACCACTCGCAGTATATGAGCCGGCCGCGAAACCATGCAGGAAGCCGTCGTTCGCCCCGACGTAGACGACATTGAGGCGCGTGGCCTCGTCGGCCTCGTACTGAGTGTAGCTCTCTCCCGCATTCTCGGGCATGACGGTATTCGGATACAGATCGTTCTTCCAGGTGATCGGCGACTGGTAGGCGCTGAAGCTCATCATCGCAGGTGGACCGACCCAGACCGGACTCGAATCGACGATGTCCCCGAGCAACCCGTCCCGATCACGAAACAGACCGACACCATTACTGTTGATTTCATTGCTGCGCACACCGCGCAGATACTCGAGCCGATCCTCGCCGACGGTCGTCGTGTCGCCCGCATCGAGGGCATCCTGCTCCTGCGTGGTGAGGCTCGTCCATTCGAAGGGAATACCGCCCGTGCCGCTCCAGGTGAGCATGACGCGGCTGCTCGGCGACTCCGCCGCGATCGGTCCGTTTTGGCCTGTTGAGGCGCAGGTGCTGCCGCTTGCCACTCCGGTGAGCACGCAGGAGGCATCCCAATTGGCGTACGCGGCGATGACGAGGTTGCCGGCGCTGTCGGTGCTGAGTTCATTCGCCGTGAGCCGGCCAGTCCAGTCCGATGGATCATAGTAGCTGAGGTACACCTGCGACCCATTCTCGACGCGGGAGGACTCCTGCTGATTGAGGGCCGAGGAACTGGCGGCCTGAGTGACCGGTCGGGCCCGGAAGCACAACAGCTCGTGGATATTCGTGTCGCCACCGGTTGAGCCGGCGAAGCCGAAACGCAGCAACGGGGGCAGGGCGCCATTTGAGTCCGTGATGTTCTGATTCTGCAGTACACCGATCCACGATCCGCCGTCATAGCTGTACCACATGCTGAGCAGACCATTGTCGGTGATCTTGATGCGATAGGTGATCGGGGTGGCGTCCTGGCGCGAATAACCGCCGTTCGCGTATTCATCGCCAATCAAGACACGATTTGGGCCCGAGGTCGGCAGTACAGCGTACCCGTTCGGAATCGCCGCGTAGTCGGCGACCGCGGTACTGGTCTCCTGCGGACTATTGGGATTCGAGAAATTCCAGACATAGCCGGTCGCGCAGGTAGTCTGTACCGCATATTCCTGGTCCGCGTACGACAGCGTGGCCGGATAGTCGCTGGGATAATTGGTATTCAACCACGGCCAGGCAATGCTGCCTGCACCGCGCAAGCCGATGCGGTTCGGCTGATAACCGCCCCCGGTCGCGGTGTTGTCGCCGCTGGTATAAAGACTGTTTTCCCCGAGCGTATTGGTCACGCCGTTGAGGAAATTGCCAAATTCGTCGATGCCGAGGCCGAGATACGCTCCAATGATGCCATCATGCGGATTATTGCTGTTCGAGCAGTCGTAACCCAAACTGCCGCCGAAGGCGCCGATCGGGTCTTGGGTCGGGCTCCATTCGGCCGCATTCAGCAAGAAGAAACTCATGCCGTCGGCGCCATCGCCGTCGGCGCCACCGGAATTTCCGCGATAGGTTACGGTTTTGAAAGTGATGTCGAGCCCTTCGTTCGTGGAGAACGTGTCGGCCGACACGATGGCGCCATTCTCGTTATAGCCGCCGGTGCTGCAATTGCTGTCCGTGCAGCCGTTGGTGAAGCGCAGAGCGCCCTCGCCGACCGGGTCGGGCAGCGTCTCCTGGCCGCCCGGCACGCCATTGTAGCCGCCGACGAGCGGCTGATTGTAGTAAGAGTTCTGAATGGCCACGCATCCGGGTGGCGAGCCGGGTCCCGGTGCGGCGGCGGCGCTTGCGGTGCTGGCAGTCAGGCACGCACCATTGAAGTAGTACCAGGGATTCTCGGTCGTGGCCCCAGTGAAATCCTCCTTCAGGTTGGATACCGTGGCCACGGTGGATTGCGCATACGTCGGTATCGTGTACACGAGTCCGGTGGCGAGCAGTGCCGCCAGCAGGACTCTACCGTCAACTCTGAGCATGCTCATGGGCCGCCTCCAAATGTTCATGGGCCACTGGCGGATGTGACCGCATAACGGATCTGATACGTGGCCTGCACCACGGCGACAGTCGCCTGCGAACCGCCGTACGACCAGGCGTCGATGACATAGTCCTGAGCGCCGGGGATCGTGGCATCGGCGCCCAGGTAGCCGATGTACGCTTGCGGATAGCCATATAAGGTGTTCGGGCCGCCGTCCGTGCTGGTCGTAATGTCGGTCGTATAGTCGAATGCGCCGCCATTCACCCACGGGACGGTGGTGACCTGCGTTGGCTCGCCGAGCGGTTCCGAACAGATTACTGGTGTTGTATTTGCCGTGTTCTGTGTTCCACAGCTGACCATGGGCATTGTGGTCACGTTGTCGAACAGCCATTGCTCGGCGTACTCCTGGGCGCTGTCGGCTGCTTGCAGCGCGCGCTGCTTGTCAAGCACGTTGCCGGCAATGCGGTTCTCGAGGCCGACGCCGCGAAACATCGCGAGGGCGAGAATCGTGATGACGAGCAGCAGCAGCAGCGTCGTGATCAGCACCATGCCGTCATGCCGTGCGGTACGAGTGCGCGTCGGAGCAGGCATGTCTAGGTACCTCCGGTGCGGCTCATCAGTGCAATGACTTTGGTGAAGGTCGCTGCATTCTGGCCAGCCTCGGCCTGCAGGGGATTTTTGAAGGTGACGGTAATGCTCACCGCGGTGACTTCGTTCCAGTCCTGGGCGGTCATCTGCGCCGCTGGAACGTATGTGTCGACGGAGTAGTCGCCGGGATTTGCGTTGGCGGTGGTGTGCAGGCCATAGGAGATTTGCATGGCCTCGACGTTCTCAACGAGCGGCACGGGACTCGTCGCGGACCACTGGTTGCCGATCTCCAAAGCGCAATATAGGTAATTCGTACCGTTATCCGCGCCGACGTAGAAGTAGTTCGTATAAACGGTATTGCTGCCGGTGTTGTTCGACGTGCCGTCGCAAAGGGGGATGCCGTCACCGCTCGCGGTCATGAAGCGCACGGCAAGCGTGTCGCTCGGGTAGGTTGTACCGTTGATCACGGTGCTACCGGCAATACCATCGAGTGCCTGTCCGGAGGCGAATGCAAGCGCATCACCGTTCGGCGCGGTCGCGGTGGCGGCCGGCAGGGCCGTGACCTGAGACACGACGGCCGGGTCCGGATAGTAGCCTGCCGACTGGGTGATTTCCCCCAGCATCGTCATCGTGAACCGTTCGTCGTTTTCAAGCTGCGCCACGCCATTCCGATCGGCATAGGAATTGTGCACACTCTGCTCGATGGTGATCACCCCGGCGATCAGGAACAGGGCGATCACAATTGCGATCATGAGCTCGATCAGCGAATAGCCCCGCACACGGCTTGAACCGGTTGGTAGCGATGGACGAGGGCTCATGGGTCCACCACCAGTTCATAGCTTTCGTTCTCGAAGGCCGTGTTGTTGCCTTCTTCCTGATTGGCATTTACCGTGTTTTCCATCCAGGACACCGTGATCGTGCACACTGAGATCTCGGTGACGCCGTTATTCACCGGTGTGCACACGATATTGGTGGTCGCGGTGTTCAGCACGTTCGCCATCGCTTGTTCCCACTGCACCAGCTGATAGCCCGCCATTTCGGGGGCGGTACACGGCACGGCGCCGCTGCCGAGCTGGCAGAGTTGCGGATTGGCGAGTGCTGCCGAGATGCCAGCGGCAAGATTGCTGTCACCGCTGGAGGTCACCGGGGTGGGATTGCTCGGATTTATCGTCACCGTGAGGTCGCCCGCGAGCGACGCTGGCGTCACCGCCCAGTAATCGGCATTGGCATGCATGGATGCGGCAAGACTCGAGGCTTCCAGTGCCACCAGGGTGCGCAGGCGCGATACCCCGGTTCCGGCGAGCAGCAGTGCCTGCATTTTGGCAATTCCGAGCAGACCGACCGAAATGATGATCAGCGCAACCAGCACCTCGACCAGACTGAAGCCACGCGCACGATGAGTGTGTGGGGACATATGCATCAGGTTCCCGGACACTCGCCTGGATCGGTGATATGCAGAGCGGTCGTCATCATGCCGGACTGGCTGAGCAAGAGGCAGCGGGTAAACACGGCGTTGTCAGTCGAATTTTTCAACGTCAGGGTCACATTCGCCTCGCCTGTGTACGCGAATCCATAGCGATTGAACGAGACGAAATTGACACCATAATCGGATTCGAAGGTATCACTGCTCGCAAACGGCGCGTGTACGCGCAGCACATATTGGGAGCCTTGAATAGTCTGGTTGTCATCGATATCGACGAAGGTGATCCAGCCGTTCTGCCAAGTATCGGTGCCGGTCGCTGCGCACGCATATGGCGCGGTGGTACTGGCAGCGACGCAGACCGTGATGGTACGGCCCTCGCGTACCGCTTCGGAGCGAGCATACTCGAGGTCGCCGAGGAGGGCGTTCACCTCTGCCGACATGCGATTGTCGGTTGTCACATGCCGATACATGGGCACGCCAATGGCGGTAATGATGGCGACGATCATCATCACGATCACCAACTCCGCGAGCGTCACACCCCGTTGCCGGAAGCGAGTGCGCTTGCGGTTGTGCTCTGGAGCATCTGTTGGGAGCCGATGATGCACGGACGAATGTCGCGAGAGCTTAAGGTGGCGCTACTGTACCTGCACTGATCGACCGGCTGTCCGTGTTCCGACCAGCGGTTTCGCGCGACCGACAAACGGTCAATCCAACACGGTTGCGACGTGCGTCACAAAAACGCATGCGCACGTGCCGACGCGACGCCGTGCCGGCGCAGTCGCTGCGCGGCGGCCGCAGCGCGGTGGCACAGCGTTCGGCGCGTAACACTTTGATAAATATACGTATCTTCGGGTGCCCTCGGGACGCGGGCTTTCAAAGGCATGACGGGGCGATTATGCTCGTCGCATCACGCTCGATGTGCCCCGCCAGGTGGGGTGCTCGCGCAAGCCGAATCTGGGGAAGGTTATGAAAAATAAAGCCGCTCTAGGGATGCTCGCCGTTTTCCTGCTGTTCATGCTGCCGATGATGCCAAAGGCACGCGCCGCGGAGGGAATGTGGCCACTGTCGAACCTGCCGGTCGCTGCACTGCAGCGGCGCTTTCACTTCACGCCGACTGCACGCTGGATTCGGCACGTGCAGCTTGCGTCGGTGCGGCTCGCGGGAGGGTGTTCCGGATCGTTTGTATCGCCACATGGATTAGTGCTGAGCAACCACCATTGTGCGGTCGGATGTCTAGAGGGTCTGTCGCGTCCGGGCGAGAATCTCATGGCGCATTACTTCTATGCGGCAACGCGCAGGCAGGAGCCGAGGTGCCCGTCCATGGAGATCGAGCAGCTCGTATCGATGCGGAACGTGACAGCGGCGGTCGATGGAGCGACACGCGGCAAGAGCGGGGCCGCGTACGCGGCGGCGATGCGAGCGATCTCAAATCGCCTCGAAACCACATGCGTCGCCGGCCATGCGCGCAAATGGCGCTGTGAGGTGGTGCGTCTGTATCACGGTGGCCAGGACTGGCTGTACAAGTACCGCCGCTACCAGGACGTGCGACTGGTGTTCGTACCGAGCCAGGCGACATCGTTCTTCGGCGGCTATCCGGATAATTTCAACTATCCGCGCTATGACTTCGACATCAGCATATTGCGCGTATATACGCATGGCAAACCGGCGCATACGCCGCAGTACTTCCGTCTCTCAAGCCGCGGACCGCGTGCGGGTGAACTGGTGTTCACTTCGGGTAATCCCGGATCCACCGAACGTGGTGACACAGTGGCCGAGTTGCGGGCGCTGCGTTATCCGGTATTCCCACTGCTGTTGCAGCTGCTCGCGCATCAGCAAGGTCTGCTCGAGGCGTTTTCCGCCGCTAATGCCCACAATGCGGCCATCGCCGCCGGCACGCTTTTCTTCATCGACAACGACATCAAGTCGATCGATGGGCAGCTTGCGGCGCTGCACAATGCACGACAGTTCGCCCGCAAGGTGCGCGCGCAGGCGCTGTTGCGCGCCAAGGTGGCAGCCAATCCGCGCTGGCGCCGCGAGTACGGAGGAGCGTGGAAAGCGATCGCGATGGCAGAGCGACGCAACGCAGCGATGCTTCTGCCTGATACAATGATCCTGGATGCGCGCTATTTCAGTGCGCGATTGTTCAATATCGCGTTCGACCTGGTCCTTGGCGCGCATGAACGGACGCTCCCCGATGCCAAGCGCATGAGTGCATTCCGCGCTGCGAATCTACCGCTACTCGAGCAGCAGATCCTCTCACGGGCGCCGGTGCATCCAAGTCTCGACAAGCTTGAGCTTGTCTCGACCCTGACCATGACGCGCGATCTGCTCGGAACGGATGCGCCCATTTGTGCCGCTCTTTTCGCGCATCACTCGCCGCGTGAGGTAGCGCTGCACGCTGTCGAGGGCACTCGACTTGCGAGCGTTGCATTCCGCCGGACGCTGTGGCAGGGGGGCGAACGGGCAGTCGCGACCTCGACAGATCCGATGATTGTTCTGGCACGGAAGGTGCTGCCGTTCTATCTGCGGCTCTACCGGCAGCACGAAGATGAGGTGATCGCGCCAATCGAGGCGAACACAGCGAAGATCGCTCGGTTGCGGTTCGCTGTGTATGGAACGCGTTTCGCGCCTGATGCGACGTTCACCGAACGGGTCTCGTACGGAGTGGTCAAGGGTTGGCTGAGGGATGGCAAGCCGGTGCCCCCGTTCACGACGGTGGCCGGTCTTTATGCCCATGCACGCGGTTACAACCCGTTGAAGTTGAGTCCGCGCTGGTTGGCGGCGCGGCACCGCATCAATCCCGACACGCCGATGAATCTGGTTTCAAGCAACGATATCGTCGGCGGTAATTCTGGCAGTCCGGTGATCAACCGCGCCGGCCGACTCGTCGGACTGGTCTTCGACGGCAACCCGCCGTCGCTCGGCGGAGCCTTCTGGTACGATGATGCGAACAACCGGGCGGTATCGGTTGATAGCGCGGTGATCCTGGCAGCGCTGCAGCACGTCTATCACGCCAATGCTCTGGTGAAGGAGCTGCGTAGCGGCAAGTAGGTCGGCAAACCAGGACTGAGCGCCGGCCGGCGTGCATATGGACATCGAAACCGGCGAGATTACGGCGGCAGCGGCGCGACGCGAGCGGCTCGGTACTGCAGGGGGCTGATGGCCTGTCGCGTGGGGTCATCATGCGTGCGCCGACCGGGCGGCCGCGGCTCCGCGCGATCCGCGCTCAGTAGCGGGGATTTGGCCACAACGCCCGTCAATCGCCTTGAGCGTCGAGGCAGTCGGCGGATCGCCTCGCTCCTCAGCTCGCCGGCCGGATTTGGATGTCTCCGCCGGAGGAGTGCAGGTCTATCGTCGCGCCGCCGCCGCCGATCGTCCCACGTAGATGTGTCGGGGAATCGGTCGCGGTGGTGGTCAAGGGAAACCCGATGCTCACCGTCCCGCCGTCCGTACTGGCGTCTACGGCTCCCCGCGCATCATGCGGCAGCAAAAGGCTGACGTTGCCGCCGGAGGTGCGCAGCGTGATGCGGCAGTTGCCGCGCAGATCGGCGCGAATGTCACCCCCAGAGGTTACTGCGTCGATCGCGCCGTCGTCGTTCTGAAGGCGGATATTGCCGCCGGAGGTCCGCAGCATGAGGGGGCCGGAACCGTCCGAGACCGCGATGCTTCCACCGGAGGTGCTCAAGTCTGCGGCCCCGTTGATGTGCTTCGCGGCAACAGATCCGCCCGAGGTATGCGCGCTGATCGCTCCCGTGATTCGCTGCAACCGAATTCGCCCGCCGGAGCTGTACGCGCGAACCGGGGCGGTCAGCCGCTGCACGGTGAGGTTTCCGCCTGAGGTGTGCAGCGCAACCGGATCGTCACTCGGCACTTCAACGCTAAACCGAACCCGTTGACGTGACCAGAAGTCGAATGCCTCGAGCCGGTCCCCGGGGTAGAGACGCGCCGAAATCCGCACCCCGGAGGGCGTCGTCCGCGCACTGATGTGCAGCCGGTCAAGGAACGACTGTGGACCGCGCATCGCGACATGAACGGCGACGTCTTGAGCGGCGTGCCCGATCACGCTCACCGAGCCCACCGCGGTGCGCAACGTGAAGTGACCGCCGGGCGGTGCAGGGAGCTGTCGGTTGTAGGATCTTTGTGCCGCGACGGCCACCGATGTGCATAGCATTGCGGTTAGGACTGCGAGCACTTGGACGGTCGATCTGTTCATGGTAAGTGACCTCGTTCGAAACCCGAATTAGGCATCGCCCGGCGGCCGCCCGTTCGGTGCGGGGCGAGCGATTTTGGGTCCGACGCCAGACTTCGCGCCATGGTGGCGCGCCTACATCTGCGACCGGGCTCGGAGCTAGAACACTAATGCTGCGCAAAGGTTGCAGGTCAGGATGATCTTGTACGGGTGTCGCCCGCCGGCCAGGCCACTTTCGCGGTGGCCGCCTCTTGCCAAAGCGGGTTCGGAAGCCAGAATCGGGAGGAGTCAAGGTGAGCAGCACCGCTGCTCAGTGTCCGTGGATTGAGCGGCGTTTCATCCCTGCGCAATCTATTTATATAAAAATAAATAAAACAATCATATATAGAGTATATTTAATGTAAAATAATTGCCTAAAACCGGTGCTGTGCCAGCAATGTTGTCGGATGCGTGAGGGCAGGAGAGCCGGACTGGTTTTGCGGGGGCCCGCGCGACTTCATTTCACGGTTCGAGGCGATGGCGAACCGGAGCGAGCGTGCCGCAGACGATTCTGACGAGCGCTGGCGCACAACTGTACTGTGCGCATACGTCAAGACGTTGAGAAATCACGCGTAAAGTCCACGCTGCTGTGGCAGCGGCATCCTGGCAAGGGTGCAGTCATTGCCGCAGGTCTTATCTGGGGACCTCGCGGCGTCCGTGCGCGCGTCGGGTCTGTGCAGCCCGAGACGGTGAACCGGGTCACAGACACTTCCGGCAAAGCGGGAATAAGTTGCCTCGATGTGCGAACGCTATGTCCTGCCTGCTCAAGATGTTGCTGAACGCGAGCTGGTCCCGGATTGCGCGTGGTGGCGTTTTGCGCCGAGTTTTAACGTGGCGCCGTCGCGCTACGTTCCGGCCGTGCGTGTACACGATGGACAGTCCGAAGGGGTCATGATGCGCTGGGGACTCATTCCGGCGTGGGCGCGCGGGGATGCCTCCGCGGGAAACTGGCTGCGGCTATCGAGCGCCACGTTGGAAAACACCGCACTGTTTCGCGGTCCTTGGTTGAATGGCCAGCGCTGCATCCTGCCGTTCGCCGGCTTTTATATTTGGCGTTTGCGGCCCATAGGTTACCGCCAGCCGTACTTTGTGTATGATCCGGATCGCTCGTTGCTCGCCGTTGCTGGAGTTTGGGACCGTACGGAGACCGACGACGGCGATGTGATCGAGGGTTTTGCCATCCTGATGGTACCGGGGCAGGGGCGTCTTGAGACCACTCAGGGAGCGGCACAGGAAATACCAGCGATTATCCGTCGTCAGGATTGTGCAGCGTGGCTGCGCGGGACTCCGGTTGAAGCGCGGGCGCTGCTGCAGACGCAGCCCGATGGAGTGCTGAGCAGCCATCCGGTAAGCCCGAGAATCAACTCGCTGGCGTGTGATGACGCAGAGCTCGTGCGCGCGGTCGATGTCAGAGAGGGATTCCGGACATCGTGGCTCACAAACAGCGCGGTCATGGGCCGCGGCGCCGCGGCGGGATAGGGCACCTCAGCGGGAGCAGATACGGTCGCAGCGCGCTGTGATCTTGTGGGCGTGCCTCGGGGGGCTGTGCCCTGCATGGCGGTGCAGCGATCTCTAGACCCTCATAGGAGACTACCGTCGACACGATGGTCGCAGCGAGAGGAGTTGGGGGACGCCGCGGAACCCGCTCACACTGAGGTGGTCAGGTCCGTAGCTGCGGCGGGCGCTTGCTCAGTTTGCGTGCGGACCTAGATCCTCTACGATCTGATCTTCTCAGCATCTTCAGCATCTATTTTCTCTGGCGGGTTGTAGACGACCTCGCGTGGATCCGTCCGACCGTCGAGTGCGACTGCCGAGCAAGCAAGTCGGGTGCCGAGTGCCCCGTAAGCACTTTGGCGCCTTGTCATGGGCGCCGCGAACATAACTGGCGTGCGCCGCTTCCGTAAGTACTGCGCTCAACAAATGACGCGCGACATGGGTACGGTGACCCAAAGTACGACGCCGGGAATGAGATCGGCACGTGGTTTGTGCGCTGTATGCGGGCTTTGGACCCCATGATGTCACGCTCAGCTCAGGCTGAGGCAGTTGTGTGCAACCGTACAGACGCGCCAGCGTCGTCCGATAGACTGCGTTAACGGACATACACTCAATTTTCCATGCGTCTTGCGGGTTGCTCGGCAGTGCCCCCGGTACTGCGGATAGGCCGGTGACGGAGGCAGACGAATGAACGATGCGACCCTGGAAGCGGTACTGGCAATGCCACGGCTCAATGAGCCGGCGCCGGATTTCGCAGCAAAGACCACGCACGGGCCGAGGCGGTTGTCGGACTATCGAGGAAAGTGGCTTGTACTCTTCTCGCATCCGGCGGATTTTACTCCCGTGTGTACAACCGAGTTCATCGGGTTCGCGAAAAATTACCCGCGCTTTCACGCACTGAATTGCGAGCTCCTGGGTCTTTCGGTTGACAGTACCTTTGCGCACATTGCCTGGACGCGCAGCATCGAACATAACTTCGGTATCAAGGTCCCCTTTCCAATCATCGAAGACCTCTCTATGAAGGTCGCACACGCCTACGGAATGATTCAGCCGGGCGCGAGCGACACCTCGGCCGTACGGGCGACCTTCTTCATCGACCCTGAAAGCAAGTTGCGCGCCATGGTGTATTATCCCATGAGCAACGGACGCAGCATCGAGGAGTTTCTCAGGCTGTTGGAAGCGCTGCAGACGAGCGACAAGTATGGAGTGGCGACGCCGGAAGCCTGGAAGGTCGGCGACAAAGTGCTGGTGGGACCTCCTCAGACTCAATCTTCGGCCGAGGAACGAAAAAATGAAGGATACGACTACACCGATTGGTACTTCTCAAAAAAAGACTTGAAAAGCTCAACGCGATAGGGATTCGTGACCATCGCGAGGAAAGAGGAGTGAAGATGCGACCGTGGAAGTTGCCGGTGACAGGCACACGACTAGCTGATGCCCCGGGGAGGCTGTCGCGGTGACACGCGCTCACAAGCCGCACCATATCGGCATCATTGGTTCGGGCTTCGGTGCCCTCACGACGGTCCGAGAGTTGCGAAGGCTCGGCACTGACGCCGAGATCACTCTCATTGCGCCGCAACCAGAGCTGCATTACCTTCCCGGCAGCATCTGGATCCCAAGCGGATTGCGTTGCGGTGAAGATCTGCGGGTGCCGCTCGAGTCGTTCTTCCGTCGAATGAGCGTGCGGCATGTTGCCGCAGAGGCGATTGGTCTTGTCGCCGACGGCCGCCGAATAGTCACGAGCGCCGGAGACATCGACACTGATGCGCTGGTCATCGCCTGCGGCGCGCGGTACATCAAAAAACTTCCGGGTATCGAACACGCAATTATCCCCTGTCAGGGCATCGCGGCGGCCGAGAGCATCCGTCAGCGGCTGATCGCGATGGCCGCAGGCACCATTGCCATGGGCTTTGCCGGAAACCCCAACGAGCCCGCCGCGGTGCGCGGCGGCCCCATGTTTGAATTCCTTTTCGGCATCGACCAGCAACTGCGCAATGAGAGGCGTCGCGACCGTTTTAAGCTGGTTTTCTTCAGTCCCGCCGCTCAGCCGGGCGCGCGACTTGGAGAAAAAGCTGTCGCGGGTCTGCTCAAACGAATGCAACAGTGCGGGATCGCCACGCACCTCGGTCACAAGCTGGTTCGCTTCGAGAGTGACAAAGTCGTGACCGAGGACGGTGAGGTCGCGGCCGACCTGATTCTGTTCATGCCGGGTTTAACCGGACCTGGATGGCTCGATGCGACGTCGTTGCCGCGTTCGCCGGGGGGATTCATTCAAGCCGACGCCCATTGTCGCGTTCCGGGCCTCGAGCGCGTCTATGCAGTAGGCGATGTGGGCAGTTTCCCGGGACCGGACTGGATGCCAAAGCAGGCTCACATGGCGGACCTGCAGGCCGCAGCGGCCGCTCGCAACCTGAGCGAGGAGCTGGCGGGTCGCCCGCTCGGGCATGGATTCAAGGTCGAGATGAGCTGCATCATTGATGATCTTGCGTGCGGAACGTTGGTCCTGCGCAACGAGAAGCGAACTATCGTAGTGCCGCGAAGCCGGGCCCTACACTGGGCCAAGCGGTTCTACGAATGGAATTATCTGCGTCAATATCGCTGAAGCGCACACGTGAACCGTGCGTCGCCTGGCAGATGGCGCATGAGCGAGTTCACCGATGCGGATATTCGCGTTTTACGCGAAGCGCATATTGGCGACTATCGTACATGGGCGATGCGCAACAGCCAGCCGAGATGCGAGATGGCCTCGAAGAGCGGAGTGCCGCGGGCGGTGGTGCCGTAGCGTGCGGTGACGTGGACAGCGCTGGTGTGCGCGCACTGCACCGACTCATCGCAGTGCGTGCGGATCCGATCGAGGTCGACGGTGGCGCGGCAGATCGTGCGCAGCTCTTGCTCTCCGGCCAGGGCCAGCCGCTGCTCAGGACGCGCCGCGGGAGAATTGCCGCCGCCGCGCCTGATCGCCGGTTCGGATGAGTTCTTCGCTCAGCGCAGGCATTGGCGCACGACGCTGTGCTTGCATGGCCCGGCGGCGGTGATGAATTGCGCTCAGGGACGCCAGGATCGAGTCGACGCCACTGAATTGCAGACTCAGGCGCCACATGAGTACGCATAATGTATATTATGTAAAATAAGAGGACGGCATCCGGACAAGCGGACATTCCTTCGCTTCTCACCCAGTTCCTGGCCGAGATCTCGGTGACCATCCCGGGCCACGGCCGCCGCTCACTGAACCGAACACAGCGAGCGGTGCGCGAGCTTGACCGTCCGCATTGCCCATGTGCCTCCGTTCGAGCTGTGGATGGACCTCTCCGGCGAGCAGCTCGAGGCACTCGAGCGGCAGCGCACTAGCCAGCGGCTCGAATTCCATGCGGACCTGCGCCTGCAGACCCGCTATGTCCGCTATTCACTCGGGACGAGCCGACGCGCGGTTTCATGTGAACGAAAGTGACTGCTCTGAGGTCTTGCGTCATCAGCTGTGGATCACCGATTTCACCTACGCCGCCACCCCGATGGGCTTCGTGCATGTCGGGTTCGGGATCGATGTGTTTGCCCGCTACATCGTGGGATGGCCGCCAGCCGATCCATCCAGACCGACTTGGTTTTTGATGCTTTGGAGCACATTCTGCACGTTCGCCAGGTCGGCAAAGGGCTGATTCACCACAGCGACAGTGGCGTTCAATCTCTGTCCATTCCATACAGCGGGCGGCTCAAGGACACAGGCGCGGAGGCGCTGCGGGTACCACGGGAGATTTCTGCGACAACGCCACGGCTGAATCCAGCATCGGTCTGTTCAAGACCGAGGTGATCCACCCTCGCGGCCCCTGGCGCTCTCTGAGCGCAGTGGAATACGGCAAGTTCGAATGGACGGATGGGTTTAACAGGGGATTGACTCCGTACGTGAGTACGGTCTTAGAGTTCCTGCCGACAGGAGCTGACTTGACAGAGGTTATCCGTGTACCGCTCGTTCCTAGTCGAAGGAGTCACATTCAATCGCGACCCGATTACCAGCGTCGCTGAATGCGCGCGCCGGTCTCGGTTCACCCGGGTGGCGCTTCCGCCGCGTACGCGGAGCGCAGCCACACGGTCGCAGCCCTCCCCGATCTCCAGCGCAGCGGGGGCTTTGCCGAACCGCTGCGATCGGCGCTCGTTCAATGGCCACCACCTTCTGTAAGGAGCAAAGATGAATAGTATCCGTATCACCCGCATCCTCGACAAAACAGGTGTACTCGGCACCATCATCTCAGGCTTCAGCTGTGCGATCTGCTTCCCGGCGCTGGCGAGTATTGGTGCGGCTATCGGGCTCGGGTTCCTTAGCCGATGGGAAGGACTCTTCGTGCACGTCCTCATCCCAGTCTTCCTGCTCATTGCGCTGCTTGCCAACGTGCTCGGCTGGTTTGCGCATCGCCAGTGGCACCGCGCCGTGCTCGGAAGTGCCGGTCCGCTGATCGCTTTGTTCGCCGATTTCGGAATGACGCAACACTTCCTACCCGTGGAGTTGGCTCGAATCCTGTTCTACGCCGGCATCGCACTGATGGTCATCATCTCAATCTGGGACATGCTCAACCCCGCACACAAGCGTTGCGCGATTCCCGCGACCGACATCAGATCCAGCGGCTGCTGAAAAGGATTGCCTCATGTCTCAAACCGTTACCCTGCACATCACCGGAATGACGTGTGACCACTGCGTGCACAGCGTGGAGAAAGCCCTGCGCAGCGCCCCGGGTGTCGAGAGCGCCGAAGTGTCGCTACGCGAAAATCGAGCCACGGTGACCTTCTCTCCCCCCGTCTCCGCCGAGGCACTCGTGACACGTGTCGAGCGGGCAGGCTATGGCGCCCAATGGGTCAAGGAGCCCTCCCGGGCCGCCCCGATCTGCTCTGGGACGCATTCAGGAGAGACACACGTCGCGATCATTGGTAGCGGCGGCGCGGCAATGGCCGCGGCACTGAAGGCCGTTGAGCGTGGTGCCCGCGTAACCCTGATTGAGCGCGGCGTCATCGGCGGAACGTGCGTCAACATTGGCTGCGTTCCCTCGAAGATCATGATTCGGGCGGCGCACATCGCGCATCTGCGCCGGGAGAGTCCGTTCGATTCCGGCATTTCCGCTCACCCGCCCGATATCCGGCGTGAGAGACTGCTGGCCCAGCAGCAAGGCCGGGTCGAGGAGCTGCGTCACGCCAAATATGAAAACATCCTCGAGAACAACCCGGCGATCACCGTGCTGCGTGGCGAGGCACGATTTGAAGACGCACGCACGCTGATCGTCTCGCGCGCCGATGGCGGCTCGCACGAGGTGAATTTCGATCGCTGCCTGATTGCGACCGGTGCACGCCCTGCGATTCCCCCCATTCCCGGTCTTGCCGCCACACCCTATTGGACTTCCACGGACGCGCTCGCGAGCGACACGATTCCCGAGCGCCTCGCAGTCATTGGCTCATCGGTGGTCGCGGTCGAGCTTGCGCAGGCCTTCGCCCGCCTCGGCAGCAAAGTGTCGATTCTGGCGCGCAGCCGGCTGCTGTTTCGGGAAGACCCTGCTGTCGGTGAGGCGCTCACGACCGCGTTTCGTGCTGAAGGTATCGAAGTCTTGGAACAGACGCAGGCCAGCAACGTCGCACACCACGCTGGTGAATTCCTGCTGACCACAACTCACGGCGAGGTACGCGCCGACCGACTGCTCATCGCCACGGGCCGCACGCCGAATACCGATATGCTCAATCTGAGCGCGGTCGGTGTCAAACTGGACCCGCGCGGCACCATCATCATCGACCGCGCCATGCGCACCAGCAGCGCGTATATATACGCGGCGGGCGACTGCACCGATCAACCGCAATTCGTCTATGTGGCCGCGGCCGCCGGGACCCGGGCTGCGATCAATATGACCGGGGGCGAGGCGGCAGTGGACTTGACGGCGATGCCGGCGGTGATCTTCACCGATCCGCAGGTCGCAACCGTCGGTTATAGCGAGGCCGAGGCATACCACGAGGGGCTCGAAACCGACAGCCGCATGCTGCCACTCGAGAACGTACCGCGCGCACTGGCCAACTTCGACACCCGCGGGTTCATCAAACTGGTGGTCGAGGCCGGGAGCGGTCGACTGATCGGTGTACAAGCCGTCGCTGCCGAAGCCGGAGAACTGATCCAGGCGGCGGCGCTGGCGATTCACGCACGAATGACCGCCCAGGAACTCGCCGATCAGCTGTTTCCATACCTTACGATGGTGGAGGGACTGAAACTCTGTGCTCAGACCTTCTATAAGGACGTGAAGCAACTCTCCTGTTGTGCGGGCTAAGGCGGATTGACACGTGTGTGATCGCTTCCGGCGATGAGGCGACATCGACTGCGCCCGGCAGCGGAGGACTCTGGTCTGCGCGCGCAGAGGAAAAGGCGGTGCCTCAGCAGAATCTGTGGGCGTGTTCCGGCTCGGGCAGCGCGCCAAGTTTATGAGACAACATGACTTTTATTGCTCTGTAGGTTCGAATTCATCGGTTCAAGGCGCGAGCGCATCGCAGCCGCGCACCACTGCTCGAGGAACTTGCCGGCCCAGGCGGCCGAGGCGTACTCCCAGAAGAACTGGAACTGTTCCTTGAGGAGGTGGGCGCGAACGGTGCGCAGGTTGCAGGCGAGGAGTTCCTTGAGCTTGACGGTCTGGTGAGATTCTCCACGCGCTTCAGCAGGCACCAGCGCGAGTGTTTCAACACCAGGGAGGATTTGCTGAGGCGGTTGCGGGCGCGCACCTCGCGGGTCTCCTTGGCACGCACCTCGTCGATCGCCTTGTTCATCGTGGCGGCGATGTGATAGCGGTCGAGGATATTCAGTGCCTGCGGGGCGCGCTCGGCGATCACGTTCAGGTACGGCTGCCACATGTCCGAG
>JAKARC010000067.1 GCA_021822385.1 Pseudomonadota bacterium | reverse complement strand
TCAGTCCGGCGCGCAGCATCAGCTGATGGCTGACGATTTCGGCTTCGGCGGGCGTTTCCCGGGTGGTCTGAATCGGGTACTGCGAGAGCCTCATGGCATGATTTCTGGACGCTGAGGGGCCCGCATCATAACAGGTGGGCGCGAGCTGATAAGATGAGCCAATCTGGCCATTGAACTGCTGCTCGCGCATGTCCGCAGACCCGACACCCGCAAGTGATCCGCCGGCGCCCGCCGAGCCCGGGGTGCGCCGCCCGCGCCGCGGCTTTTACCTGCTGCCGAACCTGCTCACGACCGCGAGCCTGTTTTCGGGGTTCTACGCCATCGTTGCGGCCATCGACAAGCATTTCGCGCCGGCGGGCATGGCGGTGTTCATCGCTATGGTCTTCGACTCCCTCGATGGGCGCATTGCCCGCCTGACGCGCACCGAGAGCGCGTTTGGCAAGGAGTACGACAGCCTCTCGGACATGGTTTCCTTCGGCCTCGCCCCGGCCATCGTCGCCTATCAGTGGGGCGTGGTGCGCATTGCCGAGTATGGCCGGGCCTGGGGACGCTTCGGCTGGCTGGCGTGCTTCTTCTACGCGGTCGCCGCCGCGCTGCGGCTCGCGCGCTTCAACGTGCGCACGGCGGTGCTCGACAAGCGCTATTTCGAGGGTCTGCCGAGTCCCTCGGCCGCCGCGACGGTGGCCGGATTCGTGTGGCTCTCGAGTCAATGGCGCGAACCGGGCCTGCCCGGCCTGATCGCCGCCTTCGGCGTGACCGTGATCGCCGGCGGCCTGATGGTCAGCCGCTTCAGCTACGCCAGTTTCAAGAGTGTCGACTGGGACGGCCCGATCCGGTTCATCTACCTGCTGCTCGTGCCACTCGCCTTCGTGCTGATCGCGAGTGATCCGCCGTTGATCCTGCTGGTCATCTTCGGCGGCTATGCGGTGTCGGCGCCGCTGCAATGGTTGTGGCGCCGGGGGCGGCGCCGGCATCGCTCGCTGCGCCGCAGCGAGGGGTCGGACGAGTGAACAGCCTGTCCCGCCGCGCGCAATATCTGCGCGCAATCGGTATCGAACTGTGGCAGCCCCGAGCCACGGGTCGCGCGGCCGAACCGAGCGCGCGCG
This sequence comes from Pseudomonadota bacterium, assembly GCA_021822385.1. Taxonomy (GTDB): domain Bacteria; phylum Pseudomonadota; class Gammaproteobacteria; order Steroidobacterales; family Steroidobacteraceae; genus 13-2-20CM-66-19. Next base: position 6,316 of record JAKARC010000067.1, on the reverse strand, counting down.
CGGCGCAGTCCGCGGATGCTGCCTGCGCGGCCGAGCCGCCCGCGGACCTCGAGGCGTGGGAGCGCCTGCGCGCCGAGGTCCTGGGCTGTACCCGCTGTGCATTGCACCAAAGCCGTACGCAAGCGGTCTTCGGTGTCGGACCGCGGCGCGCAGAGTGGATGGTAATCGGTGAGGCACCGGGTGCGGAGGAGGACCGTCGCGGTGAGCCGTTCGTGGGACGGGCCGGCAAGCTGCTCGACGCCATGCTGCACTCGATTGGGCTCAGCCGCGAGGTCAATGTCTACATCGCCAATATCCTGAAGAGCCGTCCGCCGGGTAATCGCGATCCGCGCCCGGAGGAAGTCGCCGCCTGTCTGCCGTATCTGCACCGCCAGATCGAACAGGTGCGACCCCGGCTGCTGCTCGCGGTCGGACGCATTGCGGCGCAGAACCTGCTCGGCACCGATGCGCCGCTCGGTAGGCTGCGGGGCAAGGTGCATCGTTTCGGTGTAGACAACGTGCCGCTGGTGGTGACCTATCATCCCGCCTATCTGCTGCGCTCGCCGGCGGATAAACGCAAGGCGTGGGAGGATCTGCAGTTCGCACGCGCCACCTTCGCGCAATCGATGTCGGGGGCACCGGCAGATGGCCACCGTTCCTGAGCGGCTCGAGCCCTCGCCGGTGCACATCCGCGCGATGTCGGAGACGGATGTGCCGCGCGTCTTCGCGATCGAGCGCCGTTCGTACACCTTTCCCTGGAGCGCAAACATTTTCCGCGATTGCTTGCGGGTCGGGTACGTCTGCCGTGTCCTCAGCATCGGCGGGGTGCTGGCCGGCTATGGCGTGATGAGCATGGGCGCCGGCGAGATGCACGTGCTTAATTTGTGTATTGCCGAGGCCCAGCGTGGGCGGGGTTTCGGCCGGCGGCTGCTCGAGCATCTGCTCACCCAGGGTGCCGCCGCGGGCATGCGCGATGCCTTCCTCGAGGTGCGCCCCTCGAACGCTGCGGCGCTGCGACTGTATCGCGCGCTCGGATTTCAGCAAATCGGGGTGCGGCGCGGCTATTATCAGGCGGTCAACGGCCGCGAAGACGCGTGTGTGCTCAGATTGACTCTGCTGGCCGGCGAATCCACCGAGAGCTGATTCCATAACCTGATGACCGACTTCACTGCCGAAGTCCGCCGCCGGCGGACCTTTGCCATCATTTCGCATCCGGATGCGGGCAAGACCACGCTGACCGAGAAGCTGCTGCTGTTCGGTGGCGCGATCCAGATGGCCGGTACCGTCAAGGGCCGCAAGGCAACCCGCCACGCCACCTCGGACTGGATGCGCCTCGAGCAGCAGCGCGGCATCTCGGTGACCTCATCGGTCATGCAATTTCCCTACGGGGAATGCATCGTCAATCTGCTCGACACGCCTGGCCACGAGGATTTCTCCGAGGATACCTACCGGACGCTGACCGCGGTCGACTCGGCCCTGATGGTCATCGACTGCGCCAAGGGTGTCGAGGAGCGCACCGTCAAACTGATGGAGGTCTGCCGCCTGCGCGCGACGCCGATCATGACCTTCGTCAACAAACTCGACCGCGAGGGACGTTCGCCGATCGAGCTGCTCGATGAGATCGAGCGGGTGCTGCGCATCCGCACCGCACCGCTCACCTGGCCGATCGGCATGGGCCGCGCCCTGCGCGGGATCTACCACTTCGCGGAGGACCGCATCTACGTGTATGCGGCTGCTGAACGCGGTCGCCTGGGGGAGAACCGGGTGGTCGAGGGGCTCGACAGTGCGCAGGCCACGCAGTTTCTCGGCGACGATGCGGCTACGGTGCGCGAGGAGCTCGCACTGGTGCGCGGCGCGACGGCGCCGTTTGACCTCGCGGCGTATCGGGCCGGCACCCAGACCCCGGTATTCTTCGGTTCCGCCATCAACAACTTCGGCGTCGAGGAGCTGTTGGCCGCCTTCACGCGTTACGCGCCCGACCCGCTGCCGCGCGTCGCGCGCGAGCGGACGGTGCAGCCGCTCGAGCCCGCCCTGTCCGGGTTCGTCTTCAAGATCCAGGCCAACATGGATCCGGGTCACCGCGACCGCATCGCGTTCCTGCGCCTGTGCTCGGGTCGCTACGAGAAGGGCATGCGCCTCTATCACGTGCGCGACGGCAAAGCCGTGCGCATTCAGGACGCCCTGACATTCATGGCGGCCGAGCGCGAGCACGCCGAGCAGGCCTATGCCGGCGATATCATCGGTCTGCACAACCATGGCACCATCAATATTGGGGATACCTTCACGGAAGGTGAGCGTCTGGTGTTCACGGGCGTTCCGAACTTCGCGCCGGAGATCTTCCGACGCGCGGTGTTGAAGGACCCGTTGCGCATGAAGGCGCTGCAGAAGGGGCTGGCGCAGCTGTGCGAGGAGGGCGCGACGCAACTGTTCAGGCCGCTGCGCAATCCCGATCTGATCCTCGGGGCGGTCGGGCCGCTGCAGTTCGAGGTGGTGGCCTTCCGTCTGCAGGACGAATATGGGGTGAACTGTGTGTTCGAGCCGGTGAGCGTGGCTACTGCCCGCTGGGTCACCAGTGGTGATGAGGGCAGGCTCGCGGAATTTCGCACGCGCGCCTATGAGCATCTGGCGGTGGATCACGGTGGTGAGCTGGTGTATCTCGCGCCCTCGCGAGTCAATCTCGAGCTGACGATCGAGCGCTGGCCTGATATTGCCTTCCGCGAAACGCGGGAACACGCCCGATGAGAACGGCGCCGGACTGCCGCTTGGCAAGGGTTCCCCGTTGCTGGAGCGCGGATCGAGGCAGTGAGCGCGCCGTCTGCAGGCCATTTTGAAACGTCATGTTCGTGGTCACCCGGTCGGTGATTGCACGACATGGAACGTGGCAGTGGCGGCAACTCTTGAGGCATAAGGCTGCCGGTCCGCGCGGCCTTGCGGTCGGGATACCGAACGATTGGACCTGCATTGCCCCTGAGGCGGCGGGGCGATCGGGAGGTGCAGAATGCGTCGCTGTGGGCCGAGGATCTGTCGGGGCGCATGGATCGCGGCTGCATAAATCAGGATGCCGCCGCACGCAATACATCGACCAAAATTGGTCTGTCGACGAGGTTGCCGGCGTAGGAGCACCGTCGCTCGCGACCGCGCGGGCCGGCAAGCAACGCCAATGGTTGCAGCTGCAGTCGGGACGGCACGCCTGTGTCGGCGGCGATTTCCATCGCGACGGGTCCGCACGATGTTGCAAAGTTGGGCTGGCTCAGAACCGTCCCCGCAGCGTGGGGCGTGGCGCCAGCTCCAGTACCGCGCGGCGCACGTCTCAGGTCTGCAACAGAGTGCGCACCCGCGCGAGCTGGTCCTTCAGGCCCGTGGCCATGCGCTCAAGTTCCACCGCGCGCGCCTGCTCGCCTGCGACCACGGCGGCGGGTGCTTGGCTCACGAAACTGGCGTTTTCGAGTCGCGTGCGCACTTTGGCAAGGTCGCTCTCGGCTCGGTTCAGCAGCTTTTGCAGGCGTTCGCATTCGGCTGCCGCATCGATCAGGCCCGCCATCGGCACCAGCACGACGAGTTCCCCGATCAGGGCCGTGGCCGACTCCGGCGCGGTTGCCTCCGCACTCAGCAGCTCGATCGTCGTGGTGACTGCCAGACGTTCCAGATAGGGGCGATGCTGTTCGAGACGCTGCCGGTCCTGCGCGCTTGTGCCTTTCAGCAGCACGGGAATCCGCCGTCCGGGATTGATGTTCATCTCCCCGCGTATCTGCCGCACCGCGAGCACCAAAGCCTGGATCCAGCCAACTTCGCTCTCGCTCGCCGCGTCGGTCGGGAATTCCTCGGGCCGCGGATATGGCGCCAACATGACTGTCTCGCCGCTGCGGCCGGTAAGTGGTGCGGCACGCTGCCAGATCGCCTCGGTGATGAACGGCATGATCGGGTGCAGCGCGCGCTGCAGCGCTTCCAGGATCTCAGTGAGCGTGCGCAGCGCGCCGTGCCGGACTGAGGCCGGAAACAGCTGCGTCTGCAGCACCGGTTTGGTGAGCTCAAGATACCAGTCGCAGTACTCGTGCCAGGCAAACTCGTAGAGCGCGTTGGCGGCATAGTCGAAGCGGTAGTCGGCGAGCGCCTGTTCGACGGTAGCCAGCGCGCGCCCGAAGCGCGAGCGGATCCAGCGGTCCGCCACGGACAGCTCCGCCGCAGCTGTCGTATCCTGACCAGCGCATACTCCGGTGACGAAGCGCGCGGCGTTCCACAGCTTGTTGCAGAAGTTGCGGTAGCCGGCCACGCGCGCCAGATCGAAGCGGATGTCGCGACTCGGTGCGGCGAGGGCGGCGAATGTAAAGCGCAGCGCATCGGTGCCGTGAGCGGCAATGCCGTCGGGAAATTGCGTCCGCGTCGCCTTCTCGACCGCCGGGCGCAGTTGCGGCTGCATCATGCCGCTGGTGCGCTTGACGAGGAGTGCCGGCAGGTCGATGCCGTCGACGATGTCGAGCGGGTCGATGACGTTGCCCTTGGACTTCGACATCTTCTCGCCGTGCTCGTCGCGAATCAGACCATGAATGTAGACCTCACGAAAGGGCACCTCGCCCATGAACTTCAATCCGAACATCATCATTCGCGCCACCCAGAAGAAGATGATGTCGAAACCGGTGAGCAGCACGGTCGTTGGATAGTAGCGCTGAAGTTCCGCAGTGCGCTCGGGCCAGCCCAGGGTCGAGAACGGCCACAGCGCCGAGGAGAACCAGGTATCGAGCACGTCCGGATCCTGGCGCAATGTTACCTCGCTCCCGAGGCCGTGTCGTTCGCGCGCTTCCCGTTCGCTGCGGGCGACATAGACATTACCGGCGTCGTCATACCAAGCGGGTATGCGGTGACCCCACCACAGCTGGCGGCTGATGCACCAGTCGCGGATGTTGCGCATCCATTCGAAGTACGTCTTCGCCCAGTTCTCCGGCACGAAGCGCGTACGGCCGGATTCCACCGCGGCGATGGCCGGGGCCGCAAGCGGCGCGACCTTCACGAACCACTGGTCGGTCAGGTACGGCTCGAGCACGGCGCCCGAGCGGTCGCCTCGCGGCACGGTCATGCGGTGCGGCTCGGTGCGCTCGAGCAGGCCCGCCGCCGCCAGGGCCTCGAGCACGCGCTCGCGCGCCACGGTCCGCGCGAGCCCGCGGAAGCCCTCCGGCACATTCTCGTTCAGTTCGGCGCGAGGCGTGAATACATTGATTGCGGCCAGTCCGTGGCGCCGACCGACTTCGTAATCATTGAAATCGTGCGCCGGGGTGATCTTGACGCAGCCGGAACCAAACGACGCATCCACATGCTCATCAGCGATGATCGGGATCAGCCGCTGCGTGAGCGGCAGGCGCAACCGCCGACCGACCAGGTGGCGATAGCGTTCGTCCGCGGGATTGACCGCAACGGCGGTGTCGCCGAACAGCGTCTCCGGGCGGGTCGTGGCGACCACGATCTGGGCGGATCCATCCTCGAGCGGATAGCGCAGATGCCACAGAGATCCGTTCTCCTCCTCGCTCTGCACTTCAAGGTCCGACAGCGCGGTGAGCAGAACCGGATCCCAGTTCACGAGACGCTGGCCGCGATAGATCAAGCCTTCCTCATAGAGACGGACGAACACCTCCTGCACCGCCCGTGAGAGGCCTGCATCCAGCGTGAAGCGCTCGCGCGACCAGTCGACCGAGTCCCCGAGCCGACGCATCTGCTCGGCCATGGTGCCGCCGGAGCGCCCCTTCCATTGCCAGACCCGCTCGAGGAAGGCCTCCCGGCCGAGGTCGGTGCGGTGGATGCCCTCGGCCTCGAGCTGACGTTCCACGACCATCTGCGTGGCGATGCCCGCATGATCCGTCCCCGGTTGCCAGAGGGTATCGTCGCCACGCATGCGGTGATAGCGCGTTAACGTATCCATGAGGGTATGGTTGAACGCATGTCCCATGTGCAGCGTACCGGTTACGTTCGGCGGCGGGATCATGATGCAAAACGGCGTGCCGCGGCCCGAGGGCGCAAACCAGCCGTGTGCTTCCCAGCGCGCGTAGATCTGCCGTTCGATCGCGTGCGGTGCGTAGACTTTTTCCATGCTCGTCGGGACTGTGGCGGGACGTCGGTCGATTATAGGGGTCTAGAGTGCATCGAGATTGTGCGTCTGCAACTCGTAGCCGCGTTCGCGGTAGGCTCGGAAGCGCGCCCGCGCGGCGTCGCGGCGCGCCGGCTCGCCGTCGATGATTTCGGCAATCCGCGCGGCCTGCCCGGAACATGCCGGCGGGTCTGCCGATGCCTCGAGGTTGATCAGCATGTCGATCGGACCGCCAGCTGCCGCGCCTGCGCTCAGTTGTACCGG
>JAKARC010000066.1 GCA_021822385.1 Pseudomonadota bacterium | reverse complement strand
TCGATATTCTGATCAACGGCGAGCGGGTCGATGCGCTGTCGATCATCGTGCATCGCGATAGCGCCTATGCCCGCGGGCGTGAGCTCGTCGACAAGATGCACGAACTCATTCCGCGGCAGATGTTCGAGGTGGCGGTGCAGGCGGCCATCGGCGGGGCGATCATCGCGCGCGCGACCGTCAAGGCGCTGCGCAAGAACGTGCTCGCCAAGTGCTACGGCGGTGATGTCAGCCGCAAGCGCAAATTGCTCGAGAAGCAAAAGGAAGGCAAGAAGCGCATGAAACAGGTCGGTCGCGTGGAGATTCCGCAGGCGGCGTTTCTGGCCGTGCTTCAGGTGGGGCGCAAGTCTTAACAGTATTCAGCAGATGGAGTTCTCATGCCGTCGATCGTGATCTCGCTCATCAATCTCCTGTCCTGGCTGACGCTGCCCGTGGGGCTGGTGTGCGTGCTCGATGACTGGGTGTTCAGGCCGCGCCGGCAGCTCGCCGCCGGCGTGCAGCCGGCGCCCGAGCCGGCGCTCGCACTGTGGTGCTATCGGGTGCTGCCGCTGCTGCTCGTGGCGGTGGTGGCGCGGCTGTACGAGGCCCGCAAGGTCAGCTTCAGCGCGGTGCTGCTCGGGATTTCGCTGCTTTCGGGCATCATCTGGCTGATCGATGCGCTTTGGCTCGCCCGGCGCCGCGCTGCGGCCGCGCGCGCCGCCGGCCGCGATCCGGCCGAGCAGCACGAGCCGGTCACGGTCGACTACGCGCGCAGTTTCTTTCCGGTCGCGCTGGCAGTGTTGCTGGTGCGCTCCTTCCTGTTCGAGCCATTCCGCATTCCGTCGGACTCCATGATGCCGACGTTGCGCGATGGGGATTTCATCCTGGTCGAGAAGTACGCGTACGGGTTGCGCCTGCCGATCACGCACACCAAGATCCTGAGCATCGGCGAGCCGAAACTCGGCCAGGTGGCCGTGTTTCGTCCGCCGTTCAAGCCCTGGCAGGACTGGATCAAGCGCGTGGCGGGGCTGCCGGGCGATCACGTGGTGGTGCGGGATGACCGTCTCATCATCAATGGCAAGAAGATCCCCATGGTCGTCGATGGCATCTTCAAGAATGGGTGTTATCGGAACATGCAGCTCGCCACCGAGACGCTCGGCACGCACGTGCATCAGGTGCTCCTGTGCCCCGAGCAGCTCGCGGTGACCGAGAACCCGTTGCCGACCTGTCCGCGCACCGATGCACGCGGCTACATTTGCGGCGGCACGCCGCCGCCGGATGCGTATCTGTTGCCGAAGAAGGGCATGAACGCCATCGTGCCGCCGCGGGATTATGTCATGATCGGCGATAATCGTGACAACAGTGACGACAGTCGCTTCTGGGGTTTCGTCCCGCAGCATAATCTCGTCGGCAAGGCGACCTATATCTGGTTCAATTGGGATATCCACCGCAAGGGAGGGCCGGTCTGGAGCCGGATCGGCATGAAGATCAAGTAGCGGAGGGCGAGGCGATGCGACGACAACGCGGCATCACGCTGATTGGATGGCTGTTCCTGCTGACGCCGATGGCCATCTGCCTGTATGCCGGCATTCGACTGGTGCCGGTGTACCTCAATTACCTGAAGGTTGAGCGCACGCTGCAAACGCTGACGACCCAGTTCAAGGGCGGGGGCGCGAGCGAGTATGCGATCGCGACCTCGATCTCGCGCCACTTCGAGATCGACAGCGTCAGTTACCCGACGCTGCAGGACGTCGATATCACCCGTGTGCGCGGCGGCTGGCGCGTGGTTGCGGCCTATTACGACTACGCACCGCTGTTCGCTGGCATCACGCTGCGCGTGGCATTCGACAAATCCGTGCTCGTACATAACAGTGAATGACGCCGACTGGCCATTGCGCTGGTTGCGGGAGCGGCTCGGCTACGCCCCGCGCGATGCGCAGCTGTTTCGCGCTGCACTGACGCATCGCAGCGCAGCGGGACCGAACAACGAGCGGCTTGAGTTCCTCGGCGACGCGGTACTCAATCTCATCGTTGCACGCGACTTGTTTGCGCGCTTTCCGGCCGCGAATGAAGGCGACCTCAGCCGGTTGCGGGCCTGTCTGGTGAGCGCCGAACCGCTCGCCGAAGTGGCCGCCGCACTGCACCTCGGCGCGGTGCTGCAGCTCGGCGCGGGCGAACTGAAAAGCGGCGGCTCCCGTCGCCGCTCGATTCTGGCCGATGGGTTCGAGGCCCTCTGCGGTGCTTTGTTTCTCGATGGCGGGCTCGAGGTCGTCACGGCCCTGGTCACGCGCTTGCTCGCCCCGCGCATCGCGGCGCTGCCGCCACTGCAGTCGCTGAAGGACGCCAAGACGCGGCTGCAGGAGTATCTGCAGTCCCGCTCGATTGCACTGCCGCTCTACAGCGTCGAGCGCGTCGAGGGCGAGCCGCATGCGCAGACGTTCGAAGTCGGCTGCGAAGTGGGGGGACTTGGGTTGCGCGGCCACGGCCGCGGCTCGAGCCGCCGGCGCGCGGAGCAAGCGGCGGCCGAACAGATTCTTGCGCGCCTGCAGGCCGACGATGCCCGCGACTGATCTGCACTGTGGATTCGTGGCGCTCGCCGGCCGGCCGAACGTCGGCAAATCGACGTTGTTGAACGCGCTCGTCGGCGTGAAGCTGAGCATCGTGACTCCGCGGCCCCAGACCACGCGACATCGCATCCTCGGACTCGTGCAGCTGCCCGATGCCCAGATTGGGATTCTCGACACGCCGGGGCTGCATCGGCAGGCCGGCCGCGCCTTGAACAAGGCGATGAACCGTACCGCCGCAGCGGCGTTGAGCGATGCCGACCTGGTGGTGCTCGTACTCGAGGCCTTGGTATGGACCGCCGAGGACAGCTTCGCGCTCGAGCGTGTCGCCCGTTCGGGCCGACCGGCGCTCGCGGTCGTGAACAAGATCGATCGCGTGCGGCCGCGCGAGCGCTTGTTGCCGTATCTGGCAGAGCTGGCCGAGCGCCATCCGTTCCTCGCTCTGGTGCCGGTCTCGGCGCTGAAGGCGCAGGGCGTGGAGCGGCTGCTGCCGGTTCTGGCGCAGCATCTGCCGCTCGGTCCGCCACTGTTCGATCGGGACGTGCTGACCGACCGGGGGCTCGAGTTCCGGATCGCGGAGATGGTGCGCGAGAAGTTGACGTTCGAGCTTAATCAGGAGCTGCCCTACGGCATCGCCGTTGCGGTGGAGCGGTTGCAGGCGCTCGACGGCCAGCTACAGGCCGACGTGATCATCTGGGTGGAACGGGAAGGTCAGAAGCCGATTGTGATCGGGGCCGGCGGGCAGCGGCTGAAACGGGTCGGCAGTGCCGCCCGACGCGCGCTCAACGGCCAACTCGCGCAGCGCGTGCACCTGAATCTCTGGGTCAAGGTGCGAGAGAACTGGGCGGACAACGCGCGCGCGCTGCAGGACCTGGGACTCGACTCGTGAGTGCGTCGGCGCGCCGGGTGGCGCTCGTGCCCGGCTATCTGCTGCACCATCGTCCGTATCGCGAGGGCGGGCGGATTCTGGAGGTGCTGGTGCGCGAGCTCGGTCGCCTGACGCTCTTTGCCCGTGGGGTAAGTGGGCCGAAGTCGCGCCTCGCGGCGGTGCTGCAGCCGTTTCAGCCCTTGCTGCTGTCGTTCACCCTGGGCCGTGAGGCCGGTCAGCTCACCGGTGCGGAGAGTGCTGCGCGGGCGGCACCGTTGCCGCCCCGCAGCGTCATGCCCGGGTTCTACCTCAACGAGCTGCTGTTGAAGCTCACGCTGCGGCACGATGCGGCACCGGAGCTTTTCGATGCCTACAGCACCACGCTCGCGCGGCTGCGCGCCGGGGAGGCCATCGAGGCGGCGCTGCGGCTGTTCGAGCTCGAGCTGCTGCGGGGGACCGGCTATGGACTCGATCTGGCCGCCGAGGCTGGCGGGCGCGCGCTCGAGCCGGCGGCTTTTTATCGCTATCGGCCCGCGCGCGGTCTGTGCCGGGTGAGTGGCGATGGGCCGGGGGTGCTCGCCGGCGCCTCGCTCGCGGCGCTTGCGCGCGGGGAACTCGGCGCGCCGCGCACGCTCGCCGATGCGCGCGTGCTGCTCGCCGCGGCACTGGCCGAATGCCTCGAGGGCCGGGAACTCACTACCCGCCGCGTGGCGCGCGCGGTGCACCGGGGTGTCGCCTCCGCCGGCGAAGTAGGCAAGAATGTGCCGTAGCGCGGCGCGGCGGCGGATGCCGGGGTTTACCGGCCGCTGCCGCGCCGGCGATTGCCCAGGATCAAAGCACAGGAAAACTCCGTGAATTCCACCACCATCGCGCTCGGCGTCAACATCGATCACATCGCAACGCTGCGCCAGGCGCGCCGCGGGCGGGATCCCGATCCGGTGCATGCGGCGCTCGCGGCCGAGATGGCCGGGGCCGATGCGATCACACTGCATCTGCGCGAGGACCGCCGGCATATTCAGGACGCCGACGTGCGCACGCTGCGTGCGCTGCTGAAGACCCCGATGAACCTGGAGATGGCGGTCACAGACGAGATGGTCGCGATTGCCTGCGAGGTGCGCCCGGGGAGCGCCTGCCTGGTGCCGGAGAAGCGCCAGGAGCTCACCACCGAAGGCGGACTCGATGTGCTCGGACAACGTGAACGCATCGGCGCGGCGCTGGCGCGCCTAGGTGCGAGCGGCGTGCGCGTCGCTCTGTTCATCGACGCCGATGTGCGCCAGCTCGAGTGCGCCGCCGAGCTGGGTGCGCCGGCCATCGAGCTGCACACGGGCGCCTACGCGGAGGCGAGCGGTGCGCAGCGGGCACGGGAATTCGAGCGCCTGCTCGCCTGCGCGCGCCGCGGGGCGCAGCTCGGACTTGAGGTGCATGCGGGTCATGGACTCGATTACCACAACGTACAACCGGTCGCGGCCGTGGCCGAGATCGTCGAGCTCAATATCGGGCACGCCATCGTCGCCCGGGCCGTCTTCAGTGGGCTCGCTGCGGCGGTGCGCGAGATGAAGGCGCTGATGCAATCGGCGCGCGCATGATCTTCGGCATCGGCGTCGATGTGCTGAAGGCCGACAGGATCGATGCGGTACTGGCGCGTCGTGGCGAGCGCTTCAGCGAGCGGCTGTTGATGCCGCAGGAGCGCGCGCAGCTGGCGCGCACGCATCGGCCGGGTCGGTTCCTGGCAATGCGCTTTGCAGCCAAGGAGGCGATCGTCAAGGCGATGGGCACCGGCTTTGCGCATGGCGTGTGGATCCGCGATGTCGGCATCGTACAGAACGCCATGGGTCGCCCCGAGGTGGTGTATTCGGAGCGCGGCGAGCGCGTGCGGCGCGCACTGGGCATCGGTGAGGGCCATGTGACGCTCACCGACGAGGCGGGCCTCATCGTGGCGGTGGCGGTTTTGTTGCGGGCGAGTGCGCCATGAACTGTCTGGTCTTTGACATCGAGACGGTGCCGGACGTCGCGCTCGGGCGGCGGCTCTACGGCCTGGAAGGCCTGGAGGATGCGGCGGTCGCCAAGGCGATGTTTGCCCGGCGGCGGCAGGAGACCGGAGCTGAGTTTCTCTCGCACGAACAGCAGCGCATCGTGGCGATTTCCTGCGTACTGCGCAACCGCGAGCAGCTGGCGGTGTGGAGTCTCGGCGAGGAGCACTCGAGCGAACGCGAGCTGATCGAACGGTTCTTCGAGGGCATCGAGCGGTTCTCGCCGGAGCTGGTGTCGTGGAACGGCTCGGGTTTCGACCTGCCGGTGCTCACCTATCGGGCGCTCGCCGCCGGCGTGCAGGCGCCGCGCTTCTGGGAGACGGGTGATGCGGACCCCACGTTCCGCTACAACAATTATCTGAACCGCTTCCACTGGCGTCACCTCGACCTGATGGACGTGCTCTCCGGATTCCAGGGCCGCGGCCGCGTTTCGCTCGAGCACATTGCGGTGCTGCTCGGTCTGCCGGGCAAACTCGGCTTCTCGGGCGCGCAGGTCTGGGACGTCTATCAGAGCGGCAACATCGGGGCCATCCGCCGCTATTGCGAGACCGATGTGCTCAACACCTACCTGGTGTACCTCGGTTTCGAGCTGCTGCGCGGCCGGCTGACGCGCGCGGCGCATGCCGCCGAACTCGAGCGTGTGCGCGCTCTGTTGCGTGCGAGCGCCGCGCCGCATTTCGCCGAGTTCCTGCGCGCCTGGACGGGTCTGGCATGAGTGACGGGGCGCGCGGGTTGCCGCCGCAGGCCGAGAGTGCGCATGTGCTCGGGCTCACGCACGAGGGCGAGGGCGTGGTGCGCGGCGGCAAGACCGTGTTCATCCCCGGAGCGCTGCCCGGGGAACGGGTGCGTTTCGTGCGTGCGCGCCGCCGCCGCCAGCATGACGAGGGCCGCCTGCTCGAGGTGCTCGAGGCGAGCCCGGAGCGTGTTGCGCCACGCTGCGCGCATTTCGGGGTCTGCGGCGGGTGTGTGCTGCAGCACCTGCAAGCCGGCGCGCAGCTCGCCGCCAAACAACAGGAACTCGCCGACAGCCTCGAGCGCTTGGGCGGGCTCACGTGCCCCGAGTGGCTGGCACCGGTGACCGGGGCGGTCTGGGGGTACCGGCGCCGCGCCCGGCTCGGCGCCAAGTACGTGGCGAAGAAGGAGCGGGTGGTGATCGGGTTCCGCGAGCGCAACGCGCCCTACGTCGCCGATCTCAATCGGTGCGAGGTGTTGAACGAGGCGGTCGGCGGGCTCATCGCGCCGCTCGGAGCGTTGATCAGCGCGCTTGATATCCGCGCGCAACTGCCGCAGATCGAGGTGGCCGTGGCCGAGAATGCGACCGCACTGGTGCTGCGAGTGCTCGCGGCGCCAACGGCAGCGGACCTCGCGCGGCTGCGGGCTTTTGCCGCGCAGCATCGGGTACGCTGGTATCTGCAGTCCGGCGGCCCGCAGACCGTCGCGCCGCTCGATGCGCTCGCGAGCGAGCCGCTCTACTACACGCTGCCCGAGTTCAATCTGCGCGTGGAATTTGCGCCGACTGATTTCGTGCAGATCAATGCCGCGGTCAATCGCGCCCTGGTGGCGCGTGCCGTGGCATTGCTCGCCCCGGCCGCAGGCGATGCGGTGCTCGATCTGTACTGTGGGCTCGGGAACTTCACCCTGCCGCTCGCCCGCGCGGGGGCGCAGGTGGTAGGCGTCGAGGGTGAGCGCTCGCTCATCGAGCGGGCACGCCACAATGCGGCGTTGAACGGTCTTGCGACCGCCGAGTTCCATGTCGCGGATCTCGCCGTCGCGCCGGAGCCCTCAGCCCCGTGGTTGCGCCACCATTACAGCCACGTCCTGCTCGATCCGCCGCGCATCGGCGCGCGGGCCGTGCTGCCGCTGCTGGCGGCGCTGCGGCCGCAGCGGATCCTGTACGTGTCGTGCCACCCCGGGAGTCTGGCGCGCGATCTCGGCGTGCTGGTGCACGAGCACGGTTTCAAACTTGAGGCGGCCGGCGTGATCGACATGTTTCCCCACACCGGGCATGTCGAGTCCCTGGCACTGCTGCAGGCAAGCTGAGGCAAGCGATGACCCTCGGTCCACTGATGATCGATCTTGACGGTCCGACGCTCGCGGCGCCCGAAC
>JAKARC010000024.1 GCA_021822385.1 Pseudomonadota bacterium | reverse complement strand
CGCGCATCGCGCGCGGCGGGTGCGCCGCTCGATACGGCAACTTGACAATCGATCGTTAAGGGGATCGGCTCATGGCAATTAAAGTTGGAATCAACGGCTACGGCCGCATCGGCCGCAACGTCCTTCGCGCCCTGTACGAGGGCAAGCGCACCGGGGAATTGCAGATCGTCGCGCTCAACGATCTTGGCGATGCCAAGATCAATGCGCATCTGACGCAACATGACACGGTGCACGGGCGATTCCCCGGCGAAGTGACCGTGGACGGGGACGCGCTGGTGGTCAATGGCGAACGCATCCGCGTCCTGGCCGAGCGCGATCCGGCCAAGCTGCCCTGGGGCAGTCTCGGGGTGGACTACGTGTTCGAGTGCACCGGACTGTTCACCAGCAAGGCCAAGGCCGCAGCGCATCTCAGCGCGGGCGCCAAGAAGGTCGTGATCTCCGCTCCGGGCGGCGATGACGTCGATGCGACAGTGGTTTACGGCGTCAATCACGGCGTGCTCTCGAGCAAGCACACCGTCATTTCCAATGCCTCGTGCACGACCAACTGCCTGGCGCCCGTGGCGAAGGTGCTGAACGATGCCGTCGGCATCAGTGCCGGCATCATGACCACCATCCATTCGTATACCAACGATCAGGTGCTCACCGACGTCTACCACAAGGATCTGCGCCGGGCGCGCTCGGCGACCCAGTCGCAGATTCCAACCAAGACCGGCGCGGCCGCGGCCGTGGGTCTGGTGCTGCCGGAGCTCAAGGGGCGATTGGACGGATTCGCGGTGCGCGTGCCGACCATCAACGTATCGATCGTCGACCTGACGTTCACGGCCAAACGGGCCACCACCGTCGAGGAGGTCAACACGGCGGTGCGCGACGCGGCGGCTGGCGCCCTGAAGGGAATCCTCGCGTACAACACAGCCCCGCTCGTCTCGATCGATTTCAATCACGATCCGCATTCCTCGATCTTCGACGCCACCCTCACCAAGGTGATCGCGGGCACGCTGGTCAAGGTGTGCGCCTGGTACGACAATGAATGGGGGTTCTCCAACCGCATGATCGACACCGCGCTCGCCTGGTCGAAGGCATCATGAAGATCCGGCGCATGTCGGACACGGACCTGCGCGGCAAGCGGGTCCTGATCCGCGAAGACCTCAACGTGCCGATCAAGGACGGGGTCATCTCGAGCGATGCGCGCATCCGGGCGGCGCTGCCGACCATACGGTACGCACTCGATCAGCATGCGCAGGTGTTCATCCTGTCGCACCTCGGGCGCCCCAAGGAGGGTGAGTTCGACCCCGCGCTGTCGTTGCAACCGGTGGCCGCGCGGCTGGCCGAGCTGCTCGGCAAGCCCGTGCCCTTGCGTGGCGACTGGCTGGACGGGATTGAATGCCCGCCCGGCACCGCGGTGCTGTGCGAGAACGTGCGCTTCAACAAGGGCGAGAAGAAGGACGACGAGGCATTGTCACGCCGCATGGCAGCGCTGTGCGACGTGTTCGTCATGGATGCATTCGGCACAGCGCATCGCGCCGAAGCCAGCACCCATGGCATCGTGCGCTTCGCCAAGGTTGCCTGCGCCGGCCCGTTGCTGGTCGGGGAGCTCGAGGCCCTCGAGCGGGCGCTCGAGCGCCCGGCGCGCCCGCTCGTCGCCATTGTCGCCGGCTCCAAGGTCTCGACCAAGCTCACCGTGCTCGAGTCGCTCCTCGCCAAGGTGGACAAGCTCATCGTCGGCGGCGGCATTGCCAACACGTTCCTCGCCGCCACGGGCGTCCCGGTCGGCAAGTCGCTGTACGAGGCGGAGCTGCTCGATGTGGCGCGGCGGCTGATGGCACAGGCGCGCGCCGGCGGCGCGGAGATTCCGCTGCCGACCGACGTCGTCGTGGCCAAGGAATTCGCGGCGACCGCGCATGCGGACGTCCGTTCCATTCACGACATCGGCGCCGATGAGATGATTCTCGACATCGGACCGGATACGGCCGACCGTCTGAGCGAGCTGCTGCAGACCGCCGGCACCATCGTCTGGAACGGGCCGGTGGGCGTATTCGAGTTCGAGCAGTTCGGCGAGGGTACGCGCGCCATCGCGCAGGCGATCGCCCGTAGCAAGGCGTTCTCGCTCGCCGGCGGCGGCGATACGCTCGCGGCAATCGAGAAATACCGGGTCGAGGATGGCATTTCCTACATTTCGACCGGTGGTGGGGCATTTCTGGAATTCGTGGAAGGCAAGAAGCTGCCGGCCGTGGTGGCCCTCGAGGAGCGCGCAGGCGACTGACATCATGCTGAGACGAACTAAAATCGTGGCGACACTGGGTCCGGCCACCGACGATGTGGGGGTGCTGACGGAGATGGTCCGAGCGGGGCTCGATGTGGCGCGCCTGAACGCCTCGCACGGCACCGTGGATGACCGGCGGCGCCGCCTGGCGCTGATCCGTGAGGCGGCAAACCGCGCCAACAAGTGCGTGGGCGTGCTGCTCGATCTGGCCGGTCCGAAGATCCGTATCGAGGGATTTCGCGACGGCAAGGTGATGCTCGAGGAGGGGCGACCGTTTGTGCTCGACACCGCGCTCGATCCGAAAGCCGGCACCGTCGAGGGTGTGGGCGTCGCCTACAAGAACCTGCCGAAGGACGTGCACGCCGGCGACGGGCTGCTGCTCGCCGATGGTCAGATCGTGCTCGACGTCGATCGCGTCGAGGGTACGCGCATCTATACGCGGGTCCGTGTCGGTGGCGAGCTCTCCGATCGCAAGGGCCTGAATCGTCAGGGCGGCGGCATCTCAGCGCCGGCGCTGTCCGACAAGGACAAGGATGACATCCGCTTCGCCGCCGAGGAAAACATCGATTACATCGCCGTTTCCTTCGCCCGCGATGCCGACGACATCGAGCAGGCCCGCACGCTCGCGCGCCGCGCCGGCCGGGACGCGCACATCGTCGCCAAGGTCGAGCGCCAGGAGGCGATCGCAAATCTCCCCTCGCTCGTCGCGGCGTCCGATGTGGTGATGGTGGCGCGCGGAGATCTCGGCGTGGAGATGGGCTACGCGGAGCTCGCCGGGCTGCAGAAAACCATCATCCGCCAGTCGCGACTGAAGAACCGCGTGGTGATCACCGCCACGCAGATGATGGAGTCGATGATCCAGAACCCCATTCCAACACGCGCGGAGGTCAGCGACGTTGCCAATGCCGTCATGGATGGAACCGATGCGGTGATGCTGTCGGCCGAGTCGGCCACCGGGCGCTATCCGGTGCGGGCCGTGCAGGCGATGGCGCAGGTCATCGAGGGCGCGGAGAAATACGAGCTGTCGCTCGGCTTCGAGCAGCACCGCACCGATGGACTGTTCGGCGACAGCGAGGAGGCCATCGCCATGGCGGTGATGTATGCCGCCAATCACATGAAGGTGCGCGCCATCGTTGCGCTGACCGAGTCCGGCTCGACGCCGCTGTGGATGTCGCGCATCCGCTCGGACATCCCGATCTATGCCTTCACCCGCCACGAGTCGACGCGCCGCCGGGTGACGATGTTTCGGGGCGTCTACCCGGTCATCTTCGATGTGACCCATGCCAAGTCCACCGGGCAGCTGTACGACACCCTGTTCACACGACTGCTCGAGCTGAAGCTGGTGGAGCGCAAGGATCTGGTGATCCTCACCAAGGGGGAGCAGTCCGGGGTGCAGGGCGGCACGAATTCACTGCAGATTCTCGAGGTCGCTTAGCGGGCCGCATCGGCGCTGCGGCGACCAGCGGGGTGCAGGGGATGGGGCCGGGAAGTGCGAGTGCCGTGCCGGTGCGGTCACGGCGCCGCCCCGTGGTGGCGCTGGTGCTGACCGGCGGCGGAGCGCGTGCGGCCTACCAGGTCGGGGTGCTGCGCGCGCTCACGGAAATCCTGCCGCGCGCGCGCAATCCATTCCAGGTGATCGTCGGTACCTCCGCCGGAGCCGTGGCGGCGAGCGTGCTGGCCGCCGAGGCGCACGCCTGGCGTCAGGGTGTGGCGGGTCTGGTGCGGGTATGGTCGAACTTCCGTACCCCGCAGGTGTTCTACGTCGATGCCCCGCACATGGTGCGGGCGGGCCTGCATTGGATCCTCGCGCTCGCCTCGGGCGGGCTCTTGCTCTCGCCCCCGAAGTCGCTACTCGAGACCGCGCCGCTGAACGCGCTGCTCGCGCGCGAGATCGACTGCAGCGGCATTCGCCGCAGCATTGCCCGCGGCCATCTGCGCGCGTGCGCGCTCTGCGCCACCAGCTACGCGAGCGGCCAATCGGTCGCCTTCTTCGATGGCGTGCCGGAGCTCAGCGAGTGGAGGCGCGCGCAGCACGTCGGTCGCCGTAGTGAGCTGTCGCAGGCAACCATCCGGGCGAGCGTGGCCATCCCCTTGCTGTTCGCCCCGGTCAAGCTCGGCCAGGAGTATTTCGGCGACGGTTCGATGCGGCAGCTGAACCCGCTCGGTCCGGCAGTTCAGCTCGGGGCGGACCGCTTGCTCATCCTCGGGGTGCGCTCGCCCGGGGACGGGGGGGTCGCCGCCGTGCGGACCTCGATGCCGACCCCCGGCGATGTGCTCGGCTTCATGCTCGATACGCTGTTCACCGACCAGCTCGATGGTGACCTCGAGCGCATCGAGCGGTCGAACGAGCTGGTGCGGGCGGCGCCTCAAGCGCCCGGACTGCGGCCGATCGACACGCTGCTGATTTCCCCGAGCGTCGATCCGAGCGAGATCGCGGCCCGCCACGTCAGTGACATGCCCGGCGGCCTGCGCGCGTTGCTGCGGGTGCTCGGCGGGCGTCCGGAGCTGCCCGGTCACCAGTTGACCAGCTACCTGGCATTCGAGGCGCCCTATACGCGCGCACTGATCCAACTCGGCTATCGCGACGCCATGCGCGCCCGCACGGCCCTGCGCGCGTTCGTGGCCGGCGAGCGGCTGCAGGCCACGCCGGACGCAGCGGGCGTCACCCCGATCACCTGAGCGGGCGCGCCGCCGATCACCCCGGCGCCGGTGCCGGTCCCGGGGTACCGAGCATCGTGTGGCGCACTCTGACCAGGGGATGCGTCTGCCGGAGGCGGGCGGCGAGCTGCTCGACGATGTACACCGAGCGGTGCTGGCCGCCGGTACAGCCCACTGCCACCGTGAGGTAGCCGCGGCGGCTCGCCTCGAATTCCGGAATACGCGTGCGCACGAAGCGCTCGATATCCTCGATCAGCCGCGCCGCCTGGGTATGGCGCTCGAGGAAGTCGATGACCTCGGGGTCGCGTCCATTCTGCGACCGCAGACGCGGCTCCCAGTACGGGTTCGGCAGCGAGCGGGCATCGAACACGAAATCCGCCTCGCCGGGAATGCCGTACTTGTAGCCGAAGGACTCGAACGTCATGGCGAGCCGCTCACCGCGCGCCTCGCCAAGTCGCACGGCAATCACGTCGCGCAGCGCATGCATGCCCATGTTCGAGGTGTCGATGATCAGATCCGCCGCCTGCGCGATCGGTTCCAACAGGCTGCGCTCGAGAGCGACCGCGGTGCGCAGGTCGAGGCGACCCCGTCCCATCGGATGCGTGCGGCGTGTCTCGGCGAAGCGCCGCAGCAGCACCTCGTCGGCGGCCGTGAGGAAGATCAACTCGCAGTCGATGCCGCTGCGGCGCAGCTCATCGAGCAGCTGCGGCACGGTGGCGATCTCGGCGGCGGTGTTGCGCGCATCGAGTCCCACCGCCGCACGCCCGTAGCGTTCCTCCGGACTGCGCACGGCGTGGGAGACGAAGGGCGTGAGCAGCGCCGCCGGGATGTTGTCGATGCAGTAGAAATCCAGATCCTCCAGCATGCGCAGCGCAACGCTCTTGCCCGAGCCGGACAGGCCGCTCAGGATCACGATGCGCATGCTGGCGGCGCTCCGGGTGCGCTCAGGCGCGCAGCGCCCGGCCCTCGAGCGCGTGATGATCGGTGAGCTTTTCCTTGTGCTTCTTGACACACCGGTCGAGCTTGTCGGCGAGCAGATCGATGGCGGCGTACATGTCCTGCTCGATCGAATCGGCGTGGATGGAATTGCCCGTCACCTGCACGGTCGCCTCGGCCTTGCGCCGCAGCTTCTCGACACTCAGCACGCAGTGCACGTTGATGACCTGCTCGAAATGCCGCTCGATCCGCTCGAGCTTCTTCTCCACGTATCCCCGCAGGGCCGGTGTGATCTCGATGTTCTGGCCGGTGACATTCAGCTGCATGGTCATCTCCTGTTGCGTGCGAGACCGGTTGTCAATGTCGGATGTTCATGTCGGCGCCGCCCCCGCGCGCTTGCGCTCGCTCGAGGACGGAATGTTCATGGCCTCACGGTACTTGGCGACCGTGCGGCGCGCCACCGGGATGCCCTCGGCGCACAACAGCTCGGCGATGCGGCCGTCGCTGAGCGGTGCGAGCGGATCCTCTTCCTTGACCAGCTTTCTGATCTTGGCGCGGATCGCCGTCGAGGAGGTCCCGGAACCATCGGCACTCTCTATCTGACTCGAGAAGAAGTAGCGAAGTTCGAATACGCCGCGCGGGGTATGCATATATTTGCCGGAGGTGACCCGCGAGATGGTCGACTCGTGCATGCCGATCGCCTCGGCAATGTCCCGCAGGATCATCGGGCGCATGTGCTCCTCGCCGTGCTCGAGGAATGCAACCTGTCGCTCGACGATCGAGCGGGCGACCTTGATCAGCGTCTCGTGGCGGATCTCCAGGCTCTTCAGCAGCCAGCGCGCCTCCTGCAGCTGCGCGCGCAAGGTGGCATGGCCGGCGCTGCGGCCGAGCAGGCTCGCGTAGCTGTGATTCAGGCGGATGCGCGGCAGAGTGACCGAGTTGATTTCGACGCTCCAGCCGTGGTCCGTGCGGCGCACGAATACGTCCGGGACCACATACTGCGGCGCACCGGTACTCACCGTCGCGCCCGGTCGCGGATGGCATGAGCGCACGAGCGCAAGCGCCGCGGTCAGATCCTCCTCGCTCGTGTGCAGATCCCGCTTCAGCGCGGAGATTTCCCGGCAGGCCAGGCGCTCCAGATGCCGGGCAGCGATCGTGCGCGCGGTCGCGAGGCCCGGGGTGTCCGGATCCAGCTGGCGCAATTGCAGCTCGATGCACTCGCCGATGCTGCGTGCGCCAACACCGGCGGGATCGAGAGCCTGTACGCCGTGCAGCACCGCCTCGATCTCCCCGACCGTACACTGCAGGTCGGGCTTGAGCGTCGCGGCGATTTCCTCCAGCGACTCGGTGAGGTAGCCATCGTCATTGATGGCGTCGACGATGGCGCGAGCGATGGCGAGCTCGCGCGCATCGAGACGCGCCAGCTCGACCTGCCAGAGCAGATATTCCTGCAGGGACTGCCCCGCGTCGTCGGCAAATTCCTGGATCCGATCCGCCTCGTCCCCATTCCAGGCCGACTCGCCCGATCCGCCGCCGCCCGCGCCCCAGTCGTCCTCGAGCACCTCGACGCTTTCCGGACTGTCCGCACCCGCCTCGCTGCCAGCGCTCTCCGTGCGTTGCGAACGCTCCGAATTCTCGGCGTGCTCGCCCGTCTCGGCAGGGTCCTCGCGTAACCCGTCCGTCGCGTCCGTCGCGAGCGGTTCGAGCGCATCGCTCTCACCGTCTTCGATCGGTTCGAGCATGACATTGGTCTCGAGCAGCTCGCGGATATGCGCCTGGAGCTCGAGTGCGGGCAGCTGCAGAAGCCGAATTGCCTGCTGCAGCTGCGGGGTCATGGTCAGTTGCTGACCCAGCTTCAGCTGCAGAGAGGGTTTCAGCATGGCGGCATGGTGACTGTCGCGGTGTTCCTGTCCCGGCCGGATAGAGGCTCGGCTGTGCAGTCGTCCGGCCCCGGGCGCCGGCGGCCCCTCAGAGACGGAACGACTCGCCCAAGTACACCTCACGGACCTGGGGATTGGCAAGAATTTCTTCGGCGACTCCGGTGGCGATCACAGTTCCTTGATTTACGATGTACGCGCGGCTGCACACGCCGAGCGTCTCGCGCACATTGTGGTCCGTGATGAGTACGCCGATGCCTCGATTGGTCAGCTCGCCGATGATGCGCTGGATGTCGAGCACCGAGAGCGGATCGACGCCCGCGAAGGGCTCATCGAGCAGCATGAACCGTGGCTCGGCGGCAAGCGCACGCGCAATTTCCACGCGGCGCCGCTCGCCGCCGGAGAGCGACAGCCCGAGCGAGCGGCGCACATGTCCAATGCGCAGCTCCTCGAGCAGTTCCTCGAGGCGTCGTTCACGCGCCGCACGATCCAGGTCGGCACGCCGCTCGAGGATGGCGAGCACGTTGTTCTCCACCGAGAGGCGCCGGAAGACCGAGGCTTCCTGCGGCAGGTAACCCAGCCCGAGCTCCGCCCGCCGATGCATCGGCAGCGTCGTGATGTCCCGTTCGCCGAGACGGATCCGCCCGGCGTCACAGCGCACCAGCCCGACCAGCATGTAGAAGGCTGTGGTCTTGCCCGCGCCGTTGGGTCCGAGCAAACCCACCACCTCGCCCGGGGCGACCTCGAGGCTCATGTCGCGCACGACCGTGCGCGAGCGGTAGCGCTTTTCCAGTCCGGTGGCCGCGAGCGTCATCGGGGCGGACCTGCCGGACCGTGGGCGGGGCGCGCGCGCACGCTTGGCTTCGCCGCGGCGCGCGCCTTGTGCACAGACACGATCCGGGGCGCTATCGAGATGTGTACGCGCTTGCCCGGACCGGCGGATGCGGCCTCGATCCGGTCCGCGCGGATGTTGTAGCGGATCTGCGGGCTGCGGATCTGGTTGCGGCCGTTGCTCAGCCACGCATGATGTATCAGCTCTACGGTGCCGGCCATGACGTCGTACACGATCCGATCGGCATGTCCTTCGGCGTCATCGTGCGGGTTCTTGGCGCGCTCGCGGAACAATGCCGGCTTCCCGATCACGGTGACCTCGCCGATGCGCTGGTTGCGCACCTGCACGACCGCCTTCGCCGCGCTCAAGCTGCTGTGCGGGGATGCGTGCACGCGTACCGCGCCGATGAGCGTCCACAGGCCGTCCGGCTCGCCGATGCCGACGGCAGTGGCCTGTTGCGCGTAAACGGTGACCTTGCCTTGCGAAATCTTGATGTTCTTGAACACGCCCGTCTGCGCCTTGTAGTCGATCCGGGAGGAAGCCGCATCGAAGGTGTACGTCTGGGGGACGGGCGCTGGGACCTTCGCCGGGGCCGGCGCGGCGGCGAGTCCGGCCAGCGCCACGGCGAGCGGCGCGAACCTAGCGTGAGGGCGTGACGATCGCATGGACATGGGATTCCAATTGGAGATGCTGCGTCTTCAGGTTCACGACCAGGCCCGTGGCCTCGAGCCGCTGTCCGGCCCAGAGCACCGTAACCGGCCGGGCGGTGCTCACCCGATCGGCGTGGCTGTGGAACGTGAGTGCCGCGGTGTGGATTCGCAGCGGCGCATGCGCCCCGCGCAGGGCGGCCGTGACGCGCACGTCGCCAGCAAGCTCGACCCGGCCGGTCCCACGCACGATCGCGCCCCGGCGGGCGGTCGCCGACCAGTGATTGCCGCTCGGGTCGTGGAAGTTGAGTATCACCTGCGTCAATTGCACCCGCTTCTGCCGCGGCCGCGCCCGGATCAGCGCTGCTTTGAGCGTGTAGAGCGGCAAGCCGTTCGCGCCGGTCTGCCACAGCTTGGCTGAACGCGCCGAGTATCCCTCGTCGACAGCGCTGCGGGTGACCATCGCCGCCGGCGGGGTGCTCGACTGGCGCGCCAAGAGCAGCGAGCCGATGAGCACGGCCACCACGGTGAGGAAGGCAAAGATCCGATAGCCCACGCGCTCACCCTACCCCGGCGCAGCCACGGGCCGCGAGCAACCGATCGCAGACTTCGCGCACTGCACCGTGACCCCCGGGCAGGGCGGTCACCGCGTGCGCCGTCTCGCGGGCCGCGGCGTGCGCGTCGGCGACTGCGAAGGCGAGGCCGCACAGGCGCATCAGCGGGACATCCGGCGTATCGTCGCCGATGCAAGCACACTCGCCGGGGCGGATGCCCAGACGCGCGCACAGGCGCTTCAGCGCCGCTGCCTTGTCCGTTACGCCCTGGACCACAAAGCGGATGCCGAGCTCGCGGCAGCGTTCACGCGTCATCGGCGAGCGTCTGCCGGAGATCACCGCCACGCTCACGCCCGCAGCGACCAGCAGTTTCACGCCCGCCCCATCGCGCACGTGGAAGACCTTCAGCGATTCGCCGCGCGGGCCGTAGTACAGACGCCCATCCGTCAACACCCCGTCGACATCGAGCACCAGTAACCGGATGCGGGCCGGGTCGGTACTCACACGACCCCGGCGCGGAACAAATCATGCACATTGAGCGCCCCGACCACGCGCCCCTCGGTGTCGACCACCGGCAGGGCCGTGATCCGGTGCAGCTCCATGAGGTGCACCGCTTCGGCGGCCAGCTCCTGCGGCCCGATGGTCTTGCATGGCGCGGTCATCACCTCGCGCATCGTGATGGCGTGAACGTCGATCTGCCGATCGAGCGCGCGGCGCAGGTCCCCATCGGTGAACACTCCGATCACCCGCGCATCGGCCCCGGTGATCACGGTCATGCCCAGGCCCTTGCGCGACATCTCGAGGAGGCCCTCGGCCAGTCTTGCCTCGGGACGCACCGTCGGGATCGCCGCCCCGATGCGCATGAGCTGCTCGACGCGCAGCAGCAGCTGTCGACCGAGCCTGCCACCGGGGTGCGAGCGGGCGAAGTCCTGGGGCGTGAAGCCGCGCGCTTCGAGCACCGCCACGGCCAGCGCATCGCCCATGGCGAGCGCCGTGGTCGTGCTGGCCGTGGGTGCCAGATTCAGCGGGCAGGCCTCCTCCGGCACGCTGACATCGAGCACCACCGCGGCGGCCCGGCCGAGGGTGGAGTCCGGCGCACCGACCATGGCGATGAGCGGTACGGCGAGGCGGGTCAGATGCGGCAGCAGCTGCAGGACCTCGGGCGTCTCCCCGGAATTCGACAGGGCCAGCACCAGATCGGCGCGCGTGATCATGCCCAGGTCGCCGTGACCGGCCTCGGCCGGATGCAGGAAGAACGCCGGAGTGCCGGTGCTGGCGAGCGTTGCGGCAATCTTGCGCGCGACGTGCCCGGACTTGCCCATGCCCGTGACCACCACCCGCCCCTGACAGCCGAGGCACAGGCGGCAGGCCGCCGCGAACCGCACATCGAGGTGCGTGAGGAGCGCCTGCACCGCGCGCGCTTCGATCGCAAGGGCGCGCCGCGCCGCCGACAGCAGGTCCTCATCGGTGACGTTGGCGAGGGCGGCGGGAGCATTCATCGTCGCGATTGTAGCAATTTCATCGTCGTGTCCCGTCACCGCCGCTGCCGGCCGGCGCAGCTGCCGCCGGGCGCCTGCGCCACGCCGGTGCCGCGTGCACCGTGCCGTTCGGGTTAAGATGGCGCAATGAACCCAGAGGAAGTCGCGCGGCTGATCCGCGCCGGTCTGCCCGGAGCCGAGGTCCGGGTGCGCTCGGATGACCAGACTCACTTCGAAGCGCGTGTCGTCGCCGAACAATTTGCCGGCCTGCGCCGTCTCGCCCGCCATCAGCTGATCTACCGGACGCTCGGCGAGCGGGTCGGACGGGAGATTCACGCGCTGACCATCGAGGCGCTGACGCCAGACGAAGTCGATGACTGACGTGGACAAGCTGCAAATCCAAGGTGGAGTGCCGCTTGAGGGCGAAGTGCGCATCTCCGGGGCCAAGAACGCCACGCTGCCCATCCTGGCCGGCGCATTGCTGTCCGATGGCCCGGTGGTGGTCGGCAACGTGCCGCACCTCAAAGACGTGACCACCACCGTCGAGCTGCTCGGCGGCATGGGTGCAACGGTCACCGTCGATGAGCGCATGCGCATCGAGGTGGATGCGACCACGGTGCGCAACTATTCGGCACCCTACGATCTGGTCAAAACCATGCGCGCCTCGATCCTGGTGCTCGGGCCGCTCGTGGCGCGCTATGGCCGGGCGGATGTGTCGCTGCCGGGCGGTTGCGCCATCGGGGCCCGTCCGGTCAACATCCACGTGGCCGGACTGCAGGCCCTCGGCGCCGACATCACCATCGAGGGCGGCTACATCCGCGCCCGCGCCGCGCGGCTGCGCGGCGCGCGGCTGGTGCTCGAAACAGTGACGGTGACGGGTACGGAGAACCTGATGATGGCCGCGGTGCTCGCCAAGGGCGAAACCGTCATCGAAAACGCCGCGCGCGAGCCCGAGGTCGTCGATCTCGCCAATTTCCTGATCAGCATGGGCGCGAAGATTCACGGCGCCGGCGGCGACAAGATCGTGATCGAGGGGGTCGAGCGCTTGCACGGCACGACCTACGAGGTGTTGCCGGACCGTATCGAGAGCGGCACCTATCTGGTGGCCGGCGCGATCACCGGCGGACATGTGCGGATCAAGAACACCCGTCCCGATCATCTCGATGCCGTGCTGGTGAAACTGCAGGAGGCGGGCGCCACGGTCGCCACCGGCGACACCTGGGTCGAGGTCGACATGCGTGGCCGGCGACCGCGGGCGGTGGACGTGCGCACCGCGCCCTATCCGGCCTTCCCGACCGACATGCAGGCGCAGTTTGCGGCGCTCAACACCGTCGCGAGCGGCGTCGGCACCATCATCGAGACGATCTTCGAAAACCGCTTCATGCACATGTTGGAAATGCGGCGGATGGGCGCGGAGATCAGGCTCGAGGGCAACACGGCGATCATTCACGGCGTGACGCGCCTGACCGCCGCGCCGGTGATGGCGACGGACCTGCGCGCCTCGGCGAGCCTGGTCTTGGCCGGGCTCGTGGCCGAGGGACGCACCGAAGTCGAGCGCATTTATCACATCGACCGGGGCTATGAGGCGATCGAGGAGAAGCTGCTGCAGCTCGGCGCACACATCAAGCGGGTGCCGCACTGACAGACAGATCCGCCGAGCGCATCATGCGCGTCGGTCCGGTGCACGGCCGGTAGCGGTCGCGGTGCGGCGGATCATGGCGGGCAAGTGGCGAGAGAAGCAAAGGGGGAGACGATGCGCATCGGCATGATTGGACTTGGGGGCATGGGCGCACACATGGTGCGCCGGCTGATTGAGGACGGCCACGAATGCGTGGCGTACGACAAATCCGTCAAAGCCGTGCGCGCGGCGGCGGCGGTGGGCGCGATCGGTGCGTCGTCGGCGGCGGACCTGATCGAGCGCCTGCCGGCGCCGCGCACCATCTGGATGATGGTGCCGGCGGCGGCGGTGGATGAGGTGATCGAGCTCGTGCGTCCCCGTCTCGTCGCGGGCGACATCCTCATCGATGGTGGCAACTCGCATTATTCCGACGACATCCGCCGCGCCGATGCGCTGCGGGCCGATGCCATCCGCTACCTGGATGTGGGCACGAGCGGCGGGGTGCTCGGGCTCGTGCAGGGGTACTGCCTCATGGTCGGCGGGGACGCCGACACCTTCGCGACGCTCGAGCCCCTGTTTGCGACACTCTCACCGGGGGGGCGGCCCGCGCAACGGCGCCCCGGGACCAAAGGCGGTGCGGAGCCGCGCCGCGGGCCGGGGCACGAAGAGGCGCTCGCAATGGCCGCGATGGGCTATCTTTACTGTGGTCCGAGCGGGGCCGGGCACTTCGTCAAGATGGTGCTGAACGGCATCGAGTACGGCGTGATGGCCGCGTACGCGGAAGGCCTGAACGTGCTGTACGGCGCCGACGCCGAGCAGCACAAGCCCGGCAAGCCGCCGCGGCCGTTTAACTATCAGCTCGATATTCCCGCCATCACGGAAGTGTGGCGTCACGGCAGCATCATATCCTCCAAACTGCTCGATCTGATGGCACGCGCGCTCGCGGCCGACCCCCAGCTCGCGGGCGTCAACGGCCACACGTCCGACTCCGGCGAAGCGGGTTGGACCGTCCAGGCCGCCATCGACATGGGTGTGCCGGTGCAGGTGTTGGGCGCGGCCCTCTGTGCCCGCTTCGCCGCGCGGGGCGCAGGTGAATTTGCCGACAAAGCTTTCGGCGCAATGCGTGTCGGCTTCGGTGGCCAGGGCGAGCGCAAGGGCTAGCGCGACGCCACGGGTCTGCAGGGGTTCGGATGTCTGCCGCCGCGCGCATCGGCCGGTGCGTCGCTGCGGTGTAGAGTTCACAGTGCAGGCCATCGCGCCGTGCTCTTCGGCATCGTCAGGTCTGGTGCGCTATTCTGCGCCGGCCAGACGCTGTTGGGATCGCGGCTGCGCGGTCCCCCGGGTCATTGCCTATTGCAGCGCGGAGAGAATCTGCTCGCGCTGCGTCCACTGCGCATGGATTGCGCTCGCGTCGAGGAGCGCCCCGAGCGCGGCGGCCGCCGCGCCGCTATCCTGCAGCGCCACCGTCGCGTCGCGCAGCGCGATCACCGCCAGCACGAGCGCGCTGTCGACTTCGACGAGCTGCGCGAGCGTTGCCCCCTCGATGCGATGACGCTGATGAATGCGATCCATTTCCGGCACGGCCGCCGTACGGATCGCGGTCTCGAGGGACTCGATGCGCTGACTCGCCCGATGTAACGCCTGCACCGTAGCGAGCGCGGCCGGATCGGGGTAAGGGTGCTCGCGGGTCGGTGCGGGCAGGTGCTCGCGCCGATAGCGCTCCTCGAGCTCACCGACGTGCTTGCGACACTCGGCGAGCAGCGCGCTCAGCTTGCCACGGATCAGCAGGTCGTCGGCGCGCAGCTGGTTCTCGCGCCGGTAGAAGTTGTAGCCCCAGCCGTAGAACAGGTTCGAAAGAACCTGCTTGACCGGGCCGGCCGACTCGATCGGGTTGGGGACGGATTTCAGTTCCATGGTGCAGGCTCCGGCGAGCGCCGCCGCAGCGGGCGGCGGCGCTCAGGCGCTCACTTGCCGCCCGCCGGGGTCGGGCCGAGCGGCTGCAGGGCGTTGGTCACGGGAAACGTCCCCATGGTTGCCCCGCCGATGAAGAACGGCTGGCCGACCGCCGCATTCGGCGCCGACACCAGACCTTTCTCGGCCATCTTCAACGCCACGTAGTAGCGCACGGCATCGAGCTCCGACAGTCCGAAGGCGCGCAGCGAGATCAGCTCGCGCATGCGCTCGTCCTTCGGCAGGATCAGTACCTTGGCATCGTTCAGCGTGATGCCGTAAACGCCGAGAAAGCTGCCGAGATGTTCCTTGACGAGTTCCACGATCTCGTGGATGTGCTCGTTGATCTTCTCCATCGGCGTGACCTGGATGACCTGATTGATCGCCTGCTCGACCACCGGTCCGGCGTAGCTTGCGACCTCGTCGGTACCGATGAAGTGCTGGGCGAACGGCATGTGCGTGATCAGCTTCAGCGCGTCCTCCTTGCTGTCGACGTGCACGTAGTACTCGACCTGATAGGACATCTCGGCCATTTCCGCCGAGCTCGCGATGCCGGCGTTGCGCACCAGGAGCTTGGCGCGGTTGACGTACAGCACCTCGTACTGCCACGGCGACTGACCGCCGAAGAATCCCGACACGATGCTGCCGAGCAGCGGCTTGTCCGGGGTCTGGATCGGATACTGGCCGGTGTCATACACGGCGAGCACGGCGCCGCGCGACTTCAACACCGCGAAGTGGTTGGCCTCCACGGTGAGCAGACTGCCGGAGACGAGATTCTGGTCGGGGTAGTGGAAGCCGAGCACGTTCGGCCCCATCACATCCGTGCCGTCGTTGTTGAGGGTCGAGACAACCTGTCGGGTCAGAGCCATCGTCCGTCTCCTGTGTGTTGCAAGCGCACGAGCCGCGCCGGGCGCCGTTTCGCTGCGCGCCCGTCGCACCGCCTGCGCCCGCCACACGGTGGTGTGGTGAGCGGCAAACGACAATCATAACACATTCATGCTGCCGCTTACGTCCCGGCTACTCGCCGCGCTCGGCGGCCTGCTCGACCCACAGCTCGGCGCGCGCGCAGCCCTGCACGGCCTGCACCGCCACGATGGCCGTATCGGCGCGCTCGAGCCCGGCGAGCGCCGCCGCCTTGCCCGCACCGGCGACGACGAAGAAGGGCTCGGCGACGTGGGCGAGGAACTCCGGCGTCACACTGATGCCGGACAGACCATCGGGCCGGCTCACGGCGATGGCGAGCCGGCCACGCGCGCGCTCGAGATCCTCGGCCCGGAACAGCGCGGCGGTGTGTCCGTCGGCGCCGAGTCCGAGCATGCCGAGGGTCACCGGCACGCCTGCATCCAACAGCGCGCGCAGCCGGCGCTCGTAATCAAGAGCGGCCTGTTCGAGCGGCAGCTCGGTGCGCACTCGCAACACCCGTTCCTCGGGCAGCGCGAGGGCGTCAAGGAGCGGCCGCGACGCATGGTAATTGCTCGCCTCGGCGTCGCGCGGCACATAGCGGTCGTCGGAGAACAGCACGTGCAAGTGCGAGCGCTGGCGTGCATCGAGAGGCCGCAGGCGCGCGGCGAGCTGCCGGTAGGCCGGCAACGGAGTGTGTCCGCCGGAGAGCATGATGGCCGCGGCGGACTGCGCGCTCGCGAGGATCGCCTGTTCCAGGCGCGCGGCGAGGGCGCTGTCGAGCGCGTCCCGGGTGGGGAATCTGCGGGTGTCGATCGTCTGCATGGTGAAGTCCTGCGTCGTGTGAAAGCGGTGCCATGGTAGCGCACTCCCCGATGCGCTCAGGTCGGCTGCTGCTGCACCGGCACGCGCAGCGTGAGCGTGCGCTCGCCGCGCAACACGTGCACTGTCAGCATCGAGCCGGGCGCGCAACTTGCGATTTCCACGCGCGCCGCCTCGGCCGATTGCACCGGCTTGCCGTCGAGATCGAGCAGCAGATCGCCTGCCTTGAGTCCGGCCTGCTGCGCCGGGCTGCCGACGTACATGTTGGCGATGATCACGCCGCCGTGCGCGAGTCCGACCCGGCGCGCCTCGGTATTGGAGATGTCCGCCGGAACGATGCCGATCCAGCCGCGGATTACCTTGCCGTATTTGATGATGTCGTGCACCACGTGCCGCACGATGTCGATCGGGATCGCAAAGCCGATGCCGTCCACGCCCAGGCTCTTGGCGACGATCGCGGTGTTGATGCCGATCAGCTGGCCGTTGGAATTCACCAGGGCGCCGCCGGAGTTGCCGAAGTTGATCGGCGCGTCGGTCTGGATGAAGTTGTCGAAGGCGGAAATACCGAGGTTCTCCCGGCCGGTGGCGCTGACGATGCCATTGGTCACCGTTTGCGACAGACCGAGCGGATCGCCGATGGCGAGCACCACATCCCCGACGCGCACCTGGCGGGAGTGGCCGAAGGTGATGACCGGTAGGTGCGGCAGATTGATCTGCAGCACCGCGAGGTCGGTATCGGGGTCCACCCCGACGATGCGCGGCTTGGCGATGCGCCCGTCGGCGAGCTGCACGCGGATCGCCTCGGCGTTGGCGATGACGTGATAGTTGGTGACGATATGCCCCTGTTTGTCGATGATGACTCCGGAGCCGAGCGTGCGCTCGATGCGCTGACGGTACTCGGGCAGCAGGTTGCCGAATGCCCCCGAGAAGGGTGCGAACGGCGCGAAGGGGTTGACCTGCTCGGTCACGAGCCGCGCGGTGTAGATGTTGACCACCGCCGGGGCGGCGCGCTCGACGGCGCGCGCGTAACTGACCACCGGCGGCTCGCGCCGTCCGGCGCCGCGGTCCGCGGATTGGTGCCGGTACGCCTGCGGTCGTGACGACCGCGGCGGGCTGATCAGGCTCGGATGCAGCGCCACCACCACGAATGCGAGCGCCAGGCCGCCCACCACGGAGCCGGCAATGAAAGTCAGGGCTCGGCTCAATCGCTGCACCATGTCTTGCGTCCTCCATTTCGCCGCGGCCTGCGCGCCGCAGGCTGCGGCCGGGTGAGGGTGTATAATGCACCGGCCCCGACGAGCCGCAAACCGCGCGCGGTTGCGCGTGTGGTGCAAGAAGACCGGACAGCCGCGCCGCGGGGCGAAAGCGAGCACGGCAGGGGCGGGCTGCGGCTCGAGCGTCGCCGGCAGTAGCGCGGCGCACACCGGAGGGCACAGTGCATATCAGCGCAGGTGGCCGGCGGCGCGGCGGGAGCAGTAGTGTGTCGAGCAGACGAGCCATGATGACGCTGTTCTCGGAGCCTGCCGACGCCTGGAGCCATCGGACCCGCATCGTTCTGGCCGAGAAGAACATCGACATCGAGGTGATCAGCGTCGAGCCCGGCAGTCTGCCGGAGGACCTGCTCGACCTGAACCCCTACCATTCCCTGCCGACCCTCGTTGACCGGGATCTGGTACTGTATGACTCGCGGGTGATCATCGAGTATCTCGATGAGCGCTTTCCGCATCCGCCGCTGATGCCGGCCGATCCGGTCACGCGCGCGCAGTTTCGCCTGGCGCTGTATCGCATCGAGCGTGACTGGTACAGTCTGCTCGCTCAGATCGAGCGGGAAGCGGACCGCAGACAACTGCCGAAATTGAAGAAAATTCTTCTCGACACCATCGTGCAGGGAGCAGAGCTGTTCCAATTGAAGCCCTTTTTCCTCTCCGACGAGTTTTCCCTCGTCGATGCCACCCTCGCGCCGGTGCTGTGGCGCCTGCCGCGCCATCAGATCGAGCTGCCGGCCCAGGCGCAACCGATCCTGCGCTATCAGAGCCGCATTTTCGCGCGGCCCGGGTTCGTGCGCGCGCTCTCCGCGGCCGAGCGGGCGATGCCGCGCTGATCGGATGCCCATGCTCAAGCCGCCGCCCAAACGACCCTACCTGCTGCGCGCGATGCATCAGTGGATCACCGACAGCGGCAACACCCCGCATGTGATCGTCGACGCCGCGCGCGCCGGGGACGACATTCCGCGCGCCTACGTGCAGGACGGCAAGCTCGTGCTCAATCTCAGTTATTCGGCCACGCAGCGGCTGAAGATCGACAACGACTGGGTTGAGTTCGATGCGCGCTTCACCGGAGTCATCCACCACGTCCGCGTTCCAGTGGCGGCCGTCCTCGGTGTCTATGCCCGTGAGACCGGCGAGGGCATGATGTTCCCCGAGGATGATGCCGGTCCGCCGGCCTCGCCCGAACCGCCCGCGCCGCCGGCGCCGCGCGCCGGCCCCCGGCCGGGCGGGCCGAGCGGTACCGGGGCAAAGCGTCCGCAACTGCGCGTGGTGAAGTGAGTGCCACGATCGGGCGCTGCGGCATTCGGGCTTGCCGAGGCGCCCCCGCCGTGGTATCTCTAAGACATGTCCAAGTCTTGCGTCATCCGCTCTGCCTACGCTCGATTTTATTGGCCGCATACGCAGGCGGTTGGCGGGCTGGTGTCGGTTTCATGACCTGAGTCGAGACAGAAGATACCCGTAAAAACCGCCAGTCCCCTGGCGGTTTTTTTTCGCCTCGGGGGCGCGCCACTGGAGTTGAGCATGCATTCCCAGACAGACGATTTGCGCATTCGCGCCATGACCGAGCTTGCGACGCCCGCCGAGGTGATCCGCGAGCGTCCGTGTTCCGACCGCGCGGCGAGCACGGTGAGCGCCGCGCGTCGGGCGTTGCAGGCTATCCTGCACGGCCGGGACCCGCGGCTCGCCGTGGTGATCGGACCGTGCTCAATTCACGATGTGTCGGCTGCCAAGGAGTACGCGGCGCGACTTGCACGGGAGCGGGTGCGGCTCGCCGATGCACTCGAGATCGTCATGCGCGTTTATTTCGAAAAACCGCGCACGACCGTGGGCTGGAAGGGGTTGATCAACGATCCCGGGCTCGACGGGAGTTTCCGCATCAACGAGGGTCTGCGCCTGGCACGCGGGCTGCTGGTCGACATCAACGAGCTCGGGGTGCCGGCCGGCTGCGAATTCCTCGACATGATCACGCCGCAATACATCGCCGACCTCGTGTCCTGGGGTGCGATTGGGGCGCGCACGACCGAAAGCCAGATCCACCGCGAGCTGGCCTCCGGCCTGTCCTGCCCGATCGGGTTCAAGAACGGCACGGACGGCAACGTACGCATTGCGCTCGATGCGGTGCGTGCCGCCTCGCAGCCGCATCATTTCCTCGCCGTCACCAAACAGGGTCGCAGCGCGATAGCGGCAACTCGCGGCAATCCCGACTGCCACATCATTCTGCGCGGCGGTCCGGTGCCCAACTACGATGCCGCGAGCGTCGCGGCGATCTGTCGGGAGCAGCAGGCGGCCGGACTGCAGACCCGGCTGATGATCGACGCCAGTCACGGCAACAGCGGCAAGCGTCCGGAGCGTCAGCCGCAGGTCATCGAGGACATTGCCGCACAGATCGAGTCCGGGGAGCAGCGCATCGGCGGTGTCATGCTCGAGAGCAACCTCGTCGCCGGGCGCCAGGATCTCGTTCCAGGCAAGGCGCTGGTCTACGGTCAGAGCATCACGGATGGATGTCTGGATTGGGCCGGTTCCGTCCCGGTGCTCGAGCGACTCGCCGCCGCGGTCAGGCGCCAGCGCGAGCGTGAACCCGCCGATCGCAGGCCTATGTCCTCGGTGCGCAGCGGCTGCTGAGCGCGGTGCAGGGCGGCGCAGGTTGAGCGGGGCCACGCCGTCGCATCCTGATAGCCTCAGATCATGCGGGCGCGAGCACTTTGCAGCCCGGTGGGGATTCTGCTATCTAGGAGATCGGGAGCCGGCCGGACAATCGCTGCTTCGAACCTTCGGGTGCGGAGGGGAGGAAAGTCCGGGCTCCGGCGGATCAGGGTGCCAGGTAACGCCTGGGGAGCTGTGGCATGGGCGAGGCATGGGCTTCGTTCGCGACGCAGACTCACGGACAGTGCAACAGAGAGCAGACCGCCCAAGCCCTCGCTCGAGTCGTGAATGCGGCGCGGGTGTGGGACGGCAAGGGTGAAAGGGTGCGGTAAGAGCGCACCGCGGCCTTGGCAACAAGGCTGGCACGGCAAACCCCACCTGGAGCAAGGCCAAATAGGGAAGCGGCGAGCCGCGCAATGGGCTCGCAGCGCCGATCCGCGCGCGCTTCCGGGTAGGCTGCTGGAGGTCCACGGCGACGTGGATCCTAGAGGAATGATTGTCACGCGCGGCCGTCGCCATCGTGGGGACGCTCACCGCGCGACAGAACCCGGCTTACAGGCCGGCTCCCGTTCCTACTCGGCGCCGCCGCGGCGCCGTCACGTCTTCTGCAGCGACTCGAGGACGAGCGCATAGGCCTCGCTGCGGCTCGCGCCGGTGAGCTGGGCGGCGAGCGCGGCGGCGCGTCCCGGCGCGAGCTCGCGCGCCAGCAATTGCGCGGCTCGCCGCAGCAACGCCGCATCCGCGCCCGCGCTGCGCGCCGGCGCGCCCTCGACGAGCACGGTCAGCTCGCCGCGCTGGAAGTTCTCCTCGCGCACGGCGCGCGCGGCGAGTGTCTCCAAAGTGCCGCGATAGACTGTCTCATGCGCCTTGGTCAGTTCGCGGGCGACGACGGCTTGCCGTTCGGCACCGAGCGCGGTGGCCAGGTCTGCCAGCATTGTCGCGATGCGATGCGGCGCCTCGAAGAACACCAGCGTACGCGGCTCGGCCGCCAGCAGCGCAAGCTGCGCGCGTCGCTCGCTGGCCTTGGCCGGCAGGAACCCTTCGAAACAGAATCGACTGACCGGCAGACCCGCGCAGGCGAGCGCCGCGGTGAGCGCGCTCGGGCCGGGGATGGCCTCGACCGGCACGGCCGCCGCGATGGCCGCGTGCACCAGCTCGTAGCCCGGATCAGACAGCAGCGGCGTGCCGGCGTCACTGACCAGCGCGAGTGTTGCGCCGGCGGTCAGTCGCGCGATCAGCTCCGGCACCCGCGCAGATTCATTGTGCGCATGCAGCGAGATGAGCGGCCGGCACAGCCCGAGCGCGCTCAGGAGCGCGCGTGTTCGGCGCGTGTCTTCGGCGACAACGGCGTCGGCGGCGGCAAGCGCCGCGCGCGCACGCGCGCCGAGGTCGCCGAGGTTGCCGATGGGGGTCGCCACGACCTGCAACCGCCCGGGTGTCTGGATCAATTTAATGCTCGCAAAATCCGCACCGAGAGGTAATCTTGGCGCCAAAGGAAGCGACAGTGAAACATTTCTCCACCCTCAAGAGATCCTTTTCGCTGGCGGTGCTGAGCGCGGCGGCCGCCGTGCTCGCCGGCTGCGCCGTCCCGCCGCCCCGGTACGCGCCGCCGCCGAGCTCGCGGCGCGTCGCGGTGGCAAGGCCTGTGCGCATCGCGCCCCGCCCCGCGCCGGTGACCGCCGTCAATCTGCCGTTACCCGAGGTGCGCATTGCCCTGTTGGTGCCGGAGAGCGGTCCGCTCGGCGGCGCCGGGCAGAGTGTGCGCGACGGTTTCCTCACCGCCTACTACCAGATGCCGCCGCATGAGCGTCCGCGGCTGCGCATCTACAATACCGCAGGCGTGCGCTCTATTCCGGAGCTGATTGCGCGCGCTACGGACGCGGGCGCCAATTTCATCGTCGGTCCCCTGATACGCTCGAACGTCGAGGCGGCTGCCGCCGATGACCAGTCGCGCCCGGCGATGCTGGCCCTGAATTTCCTGCCGCACGGTATGGCCGCACCGCCGCGGTTTTACCAGTTCGCCCTCTCGCCCACCGCCGAAGCGCGCATGGTGGCGCGGCGCGTGCTGGCCGATGGCCACCGGATCGGCATTGCCATCGTCCCGAAGGGGACCTGGGGCACGCGGGTGCTCGACGCCTTCCGCCGCCAGCTCGAAGCCGGTGGCGGACGCTTGCTCGCCGTCGCGCGCATCAATCTCAAGCACAACGACTATGCCGGACCGATCACGCGGGTGTTGCTGATCAATCAAAGCGAGGCACGGCGGCGGGACCTGCAGTGGCTGTTGGGGATGCGCCTTGGCTTCGTGCCGCGCCGGCGCCAGGACATTCAGTTCATATTTGCCCCGGCGCCGGCACACGTCGAACGGCAGCTCGAGCCGGAGCTGCGCTTCTTCTACGCCAACAACGTGCCGACGTATTCGACCTCCGATGCGTTTGCGCCGAATCCGGTAGCAAACCAGAATCTCGACGGACTGCGGTTTCTCGACATGCCCTGGCTGTTGGGCGGCCCGCTGCCCGATGCGGTGCGCGCCACGGCGGAGCGGGCATGGCCATATGGCGGGCCGGATCTCGGCCGCCTGTTCGCTTTCGGCTTCGACGCGTATCACCTCACGGTGGCGCTGGTCAAAGGGCAGATCGGGCCGCACGGCTCGATCGATCCGAACGGCCTGACCGGACGGTTGCGGCTCGGGCCCGGCGGACATATTCATCGGGGTTTGCTATGGGCGCAGCTGCGCAACGGAGAGATCCGCATCCTGCCGGCCCGCTGAGCGGTCGGGTCCCGCCGAGAGCGGCGAGCGCCGTTGTGCGCAAGACGCGCATGTCCCCTGGGTCGGCCCGCGGACGCTGTCGCGCAGCGGATACGGTCGCGCGCTGCGCCGCGCTGTCGGTGGGGACAGCAGATCCCGCACGGCCGGGCTTGTTACAGGCGGCCGCACGGGATGCCCGCGGGCGCGGCCGCTTCGCAGCGATCAAACACGCCGCTCACCGCCCGCAGGCGGAACCTAAGCTGCTGGATAAGGTTAGGGATACAACCTGCTGATTAAGATAATGAATATTAAAATCAGCGTAGTGGATGGCTTCCGTACACGCGACATAACTCAACGCGAATGTGACTTTTTCTCTGCAATTCAATTGACATAGCGCAGCCGCGATTCCTATAGTGGGCGGAAGTGGGAAAGAGTGGGAGAGGATGGGAGTCATCCTCGCTCGAGGTCCATGTTCCGCGGCGCCACAAAAATCACCCTGGACGACAAAGGTCGGATGGTCATGCCTACCCGGTATCGGGAGCAGATCGCCGAACTCGCCCAGGGAAAACTGGTGATGACCGTCGATCGGGATCCGTGCCTGCTCATTTATCCGCTGCCCGAATGGGATCTGATCGAGTCGAAGCTCATGCATCTGCCCACGCTGCATGCCCAGGCGCGGCGGCTGCAGCGGCTCATGGTCGGCCATGCGACGGATCTCGAGCTGGATAGTCACGGCCGCGTCCTGGTGCCGCCGGAGCTGAGGACCTATGCGACGTTGGAGCGTCACGGGATGTTGATCGGACAAGGGAATCGATTCGAGCTGTGGGACGAGTCGGTGTGGACGGCGCAGCTCGAGCAGTGGCGTAAGACGGAACAGGCCGCCACGGAACTGCCGGCGCAACTCGATGGGCTGTCGCTCTGAGATGCGGCGCGGGCAGGGCGCGGACGATGTGCCGCGGGTGTGAGGACGGAGCGGAACGGGATGGACGTTGCGGGGTATGGGTCAGGACATGGGGGGGCGCGCCGCGCCCGCGCAGGCCGCTCATGAGTCGGGTCCTGCGGAGGGTCGCTCGCGACCGAAGCGGACGTGGCTGAGCACATTCCGGTGCTGGGCGCCGAGGTCCTCGCGGCACTGGTTGTCGAGGCGGATGGCTTGTATGTCGATGCGACATTCGGACGAGGCGGTCATACGGCACTCCTACTCCAGGCCCTGGGTCGAGAAGGCCGCGTGCTTGCGCTCGATCGGGATCCCGAGGCAATTGCCGCCGGCCGCGCGCGCTTTGCGCTCGAGACACGACTCACATTGGTGCACGCGCCGTTCGCGCGACTCGGGGAGCTGGTGCCGCACCATGCCGCCGGCCGGCCGTGCCGCGGCATTCTGTTCGATCTCGGCGTGTCTTCGCCGCAGCTCGATCAGCCGGCGCGCGGGTTCAGCTTTCGGGCCGACGGCCCGCTCGATATGCGCATGGATCCGACGAGCGGGCAGGCCGTGTCCGCGTGGCTCGCGCGCGCCGGCATCGACGAGATCCGCACCGTGATTGCAACGTACGGTGAAGAGCGATTTGCCCGCCGTGTTGCGCAGGCGATCGTCGCCGCGCGCGCGCGTGCGCCGCTCGAGCGCACCGGGGCTCTCGCCGAGATCGTCGCGCGCGCGGTGCGTACGCGCGAGCCGGGGAAACATCCGGCCACCCGAACGTTCCAGGCACTGCGCATGTACATCAACGACGAGCTCGGCCAGCTCGAGCAAGGCCTCGCGGCCGCGCTCGAGGTGCTCTGTCCGGGCGGGCGGCTCGCCGTGATCAGCTTTCATTCCGTCGAGGACCGCCGGGTGAAGGCATTCATCGAGCGGCACGCCCGCACCGATCCGGCGCTGGCCGATCTGCCGACGGTACCGGCGGCGCTCGCGCCGCGGTTGCGCCGCCTCGGGCGCAAGCAGCGTCCCAGTCGCGCCGAAATCGCCCGCAATCCCCGGGCGCGCAGCGCGCTCTTGCGGGTCGCGGAGAAGCTCGCATGACCCTGGCGCGGCGGACATTCGCGCTGCTGCTGGCCGGCCTGTGGCTCGGGGTTCTCGCCTCGGGGATCGGCGCGGTGTACTGCCGCTATCGTGCGCGTGAGCTCTTCATCCACCTCGAACAGCTGCGGCGCAAGCGCGATGATCTCGACGTGCAGTGGCATCAACTGCAGCTCGAGGAGAGCGCCTGGTCGACGCACGCTCTGATCGAGAGCGTCGCGGAGCGCAAGCTGCACATGAGAATGCCCGCGCCGGGCCAGATCGTGGTCGTGCGCCCATGAAATCCCGCCGTGCCCGCCGGCCGCTGCCCGCCTATCGGTGGCGGGCACAACTGATCTTCGGCATTCTCGTGCTGGTCGCCCTGGTCATGGTCGGCCGCGCCGTCGACCTGCAGCTGGTCGACTACACGTTTCTATCGCGCCAGGGCGACGAGCGCTTCCTGCGGGTGGTCTCGGTTCCGGCGCATCGCGGCGTCATCACCGACCGGCACGGTCTGCCGCTTGCGGTCAGCGCGCCGGTGGACTCCATCTGGGTGAACCCGGGCCAGATTCTGCGCACCCGCGGCGCCATCGCGCGTCTCGCGCAGGCGCTCGGGGCGGACCCCTGGACGCTGCGGCACGACATCACGATCAACGCCAATCTCCAGTTTCTCTACGTCGCGCACCAGCTGCCGCCGCCGCGGGCGCATGCCATCGAGGCGCTCGGCATCCCCGGGGTCTACCTGCGTCGCGCCTACCGGCGCTACTACCCGGCCGGGGAGGTGACCGGGCAGCTGATCGGCTTTACCAACATGAAGGATCAGGGCGAGTCGGGTCTGGAGCTCGAGTACAACTCGTGGCTGACCGGTATCGACGGCGAGAAGCGCGTGATCGAGGACCGCTACGGCCAGATCGTCCAACAGGTCGACAGCATCCGGCCCACCCGCCCGGGCCACAATCTGGTGCTCTCGATCGACATGCGCATCCAGTATCTGGCCTATCGGGCGCTGAAGGCGGCGATCGTGGCGCAGCGCGCACGCTCGGGCTGCATGGTGGTGATCGACGTCGACACCGGACAGGTGCTCGCCCTGGTCGATCAGCCCTCGTTCAATCCCAACGACCGCTCGCAGTTGCTGCCCAAACTCTACCTGAACCGCGCCATCGACTACACGTTCGCGCCGGGCTCCTCGATCAAGCCCTTCTTCATCGCCGCGGCGCTGATGAGCGGGCGCTACAACGACCGCAGCATCGTCAACACCTCGCCCGGCTACATCGATGTGCAGGGGCATATCTTCAGCGACGGCATCGACCTCGGCCGCATCAATATCGCCACCATTCTCGCCGTCAGCTCCAACGTCGGCATGGCGCATGTCGCGCTGTCGCTGCCGCGGCCGCTCATCTGGAAGACGCTGCGCGATTTCGGCTTCGGCCAGCTCGCCGCTCCGGGCTATCCCGGCGAGCCCACCGGCGTGCTGCTGCCGTACCAGGACTGGCGCCCGCTGCGCCTCGCCACCATGTCGCACGGCTATGGCCTGACGGTGACGGCGCTGCAGCTGGCGCATGCGTATGCCACCCTCGGGGCGTTCGGCCTCGAGCGGCCGATCTCGTTTCTGCGCGAGAGCGCCCCGCCACCCGGCCGGCGCGTCATGCCGGCGGCACTGGCGCGCGAGCTGCTGCACATGATGCTGGGGGTGGCCACTCCGCGCGGCACCGCACCGGCGGCCGCCATTCCGGGCTATATCGTCGCGGGCAAGACCGGCACTTCCTGGATCGACGTCAACGGCCGCTACGATCATCACCGCTACATGGCCGTGTTTGCCGGCGTGGCCCCGGCCACCCGGCCGCGTCTGGCCGCCGTCGTGGTCATCAAGCAACCGGAGTCTGGCCTTTATTACGGCGGCCTGGTGGCCGCCCCGGTCTTCCATGTGGTGATCGGCCGGGCGTTGCGCCTGATGGGGGTGGCGCCCGATCAGCCGCTCGGGCCAGGCAACACGCTGCAGGTGGCCAACCTGCAATGAATGCCCTGGCGCAAACGGCCGTGTCCTGCCGCTCGCTCACGGAGCTGACCGCCGGGCTGATCGAGGGGGCGCCGGCGCTGCCGATCCGCGACCTCACGCTCGACAGCCGTGCGGTCGCTTCCGGCACACTTTTTCTGGCCTGCCGCGGGCGCGCTCGCCATGGGCTCGCCTTCGCACCCGAGGCAATCGCGCGCGGCGCCTGCGCGGTGTTGTACGAGCCGCCCGCCGAGCCGGCCGGGGTGCTCGCGGCGCTCGATCCGGCCATCTACGTGGCGGCCGTGCCGCAGCTCACCGCGCGCGCCGGTCTGATCGCCGACCGCTTTTTCGGCCAACCGTCGCAACAGCTGGGGGTGCTCGCGGTGACGGGTACCAATGGCAAGACCACCTGTGCCTGGCTCTGCGCACAGGCGTTCACGCGCAGCGGCCGGCGGGCCGCCTACAGCGGCACGCTCGGGGTCGGTCTGCCCGGGGCGCTCGCGCCGAGCGCGTATACCACCGCCGATGCCGTGACCGTGCACCGCCAGCTCGCCGAGCTGCGTGCGCTCGCGGCGGAGTGGGTCGGGATGGAGGTCTCCTCGCACGCGCTCGACCAGGAGCGCATCGCGGGTGTGCGCGTGCACACCGCCGCCTTCACCAACCTGACCCGCGACCATCTCGATTACCACGGCACTCTGGCCGCCTACGGGCGCGCCAAGCGCCGGCTGTTCGAGCGCGAGTCTCTGGTCAACCGCGTGATCAACATCGACGATGCGTTCGGCGCCGAGCTCGCCCTGCGCGCCGACGCCGGCCGCCTGATCGCCACGTCACGCCGGGCGCGGCCCGAGGCGGCCCACTGGATCCAGGGCCGCCAGCTGCGTGTGCATCGCTCCGGCATGCACCTCGTGGTGGACTCGAGCTGGGGCGAGGCTGAGCTCGATGTGCCGCTGCTCGGCGCCTTCAATGCCGACAACGTGTTGACGGTGCTCGGCATCCTGCTTGGCGCCGATGTGCCGCTCGCCGCGGCGTGCGCTGCGCTCGGCGGCTGCCGCTCCGCGCCGGGCCGTATGGAGGCGTTCGGCGCCGATGGCCGGCGGCCGCTCGTCATCGTCGACTATGCCCACACCCCGGATGCGCTCGCCCAGGCGTTGCGCAGTGCCCGGCAGCACTGCACCGGCCGGTTGCGCGTCGTGTTCGGCTGCGGGGGCGATCGCGATCGCGGCAAGCGGCCCCTGATGGGCCGCATCGCCGCTGAGCTCGCCGATGAGATCATTCTGACCGACGACAATCCGCGCACGGAGGCGCCCGAGCGCATCACCGCCGACATTCTCGCGGGCATGGCCGGTTGCGCGGTGCGACTCGAGCACGACCGGGCGCGCGCCATCGGTGCGGCGCTCGCGGCCAGCACCGCGGCCGATGTGGTGCTCATTGCCGGCAAGGGTCACGAGACGGTGCAGATCTACGGCAGCGAGCCGCGGCCGTTCAGCGATCAGGCTGTGGTGCGCGCGGCGCTCGGGCTCGAGGCGGTGCACCCATGAGCCTGCCGCGTACCCTGGGCGCGCTCGCGCAGGCCTGCGGCGGTGTGCTGCACGGCGCGGATCGCGCCTTCTCCGGCGTGTCCATCGACACCCGCACGCTGCAACCCGGAGAGCTGTTCGTGGCACTGCGCGGGCCGCGCTTCGATGGCGCGCAGTTTCTCTCCGCCGCGCTCGCGCGCGGCGCGGCCGGCGCGCTGCTCGAGGGCATCCAACCGCTTGCGCTGGCGCAGATCACGGTGCCGGATGCGTTGCAGGCCCTGCAGCGCGCCGCGCAGGCCTGGCGTGCCGCCCTGCCGATACCGGTGGTCGGGGTCGCCGGCAGCAACGGCAAGACCACGACCAAGGAGATGACCGCGAGCATTCTTCGCCACCGCGGCGCCTGCCTTGCCACGCACGGCAATCTCAACAATCACATCGGGGTGCCGCTGACACTGCTGCGGCTCGAGATGGCGCACCGCAGCGCGGTGATCGAGATGGGCACGAACCGTCCCGGGGAAGTCGCCGAGCTGGTCCGCATCGCCCGGCCGACGGTGGCCCTGATCACCAACGCCGGCGCGGAGCATCTCGAGGGCTTCCTCACCCTGGAGGGCGTGGCGCGTGCCGAGGGCGAGGCGGTTGCCGGCCTCGAGGACACCGCCACCGCCGTGTTGAATGCCGATGACGCATTTTTCGACCTCTGGCGTGGCATGACGCGCGCGCGGGTGGTGAGTTTCGGCCTCTCGGCGCGGGCGGACTTCCGCGCGAGCGAGCCCCGGACCCGCCTCACGAGCACGGGGTTCAGCACCCAGTTCACATTGAGCTGTCCGCTCGGCAGAGCGCCGATCGAGCTGCGTCTCGGCGGACGGCACAACGTGCTCAACGCGCTCGCGGCCGCTGCGGCCGCCGCTGGCGCCGGGGCCGATCTCGCGGCCATTGGCGCCGGGCTTGCGGCGGTGAGTCCGGTGAGCGGCCGGCTGCAACCCGAGCGCACCGCGGGCGGCGCCTGGATTCTCGATGACTCGTACAACGCCAATCCGAGCTCGGTCCGCTCCGGCATCGAGGTGCTGTCCGCCTGCGCGGGGCGGCGCTGGCTGGTGCTCGGGGACATGGCCGAGCTCGGCGCAGCCGCCGCGGACGCGCACGCCGAGATCGGGGTCTTCGCGCGCGAGCAGGGCATCGAGCGACTGTACGCCACGGGCGCGCTCACGGCGCTCGCGGTGGAGCGCTTCGGCGCCGGGGGGCGTTGGTTTCCGCAGATCGAGGCGCTGATCGAGGCAGTGCACGCGGCGCTCGAGGAGGCCGGGGCCGACGTGCTGATCCTGGTCAAGGGCTCGCGGATCAACCGGCTCGAGCGCGTGGTGCGCGCGCTCACCGGCGGCGCTGCGCGGCCGGAGGGACACTGAATGC
Source organism: Pseudomonadota bacterium (assembly GCA_021822385.1). GTDB lineage: Bacteria > Pseudomonadota > Gammaproteobacteria > Steroidobacterales > Steroidobacteraceae > 13-2-20CM-66-19. The sequence continues at coordinate 7,875 of JAKARC010000024.1, read as the reverse complement.
TCTTCTGGCTCGCGCACCGGCTGGTCGCCTGGTACTCCGGGTTCAATGTGTTTTCGTATCTGACCTTCCGGGCGATTCTCGCCATGGGTTCCGCGCTCGTGGTGTCGCTGCTGGTCGGGCCGGTCATGATCGAGCGGCTCTCGCGCTATCAGATCGGCCAGGTCGTGCGCAGCGACGGCCCCCAGAGTCATCTGCCCAAGGCGGGGACCCCGACCATGGGCGGCACGCTGATCCTGGTCGCCACCGTCGTGAGCACACTGCTGTGGGCCTCGCTCACCAGCCGCCAGATCTGGCTGGTGTTGGTGGTCACGCTGGCCTTCGGCCTGATCGGTTTCATCGACGATTACCGCAAGCTCGTCGTGCGCAATGCGCGCGGTCTGCCGGCGCGCTGGAAGTATCTGTGGCAGTCGGTGGTCGGCGTGGGCGTCGCGGCCGTGTTGTTCTACACGGCAAAAGTGCCGGCCCAGACGACGCTGTATCTGCCCTTCCTGAAGTCGTTCGCCGAGCCGCTGCCGGCGCCGGCGTTCATCCTCATCGCCTATCTGATGACCGTCGGCATGAGCAATGCCGTCAACCTGACCGACGGACTCGACGGACTTGCCATCATGCCCGCGGCGCTCGTGTCGGCCGCGCTCGGCATCTTTGCCTACGCCAGCGGCAACGTCGTGTTTGCCCATTACCTCGACATTCCCTCGATACCCGGCGCTGGGGAGCTGCTGATCTTCTGCTCGGCGCTCTCGGGGGCGGGCCTCGGCTTTCTCTGGTTCAACGCCTATCCGGCGCAGGTGTTTATGGGCGATGTCGGGGCGCTCGCCATCGGAGGGGCGCTCGGGTTGATCGCCGTCATGGTGCGCCAGGAGCTCGTGGCGCTCTTGATGGGCGGGGTGTTCGTGCTCGAGACCGCCTCGGTGATTCTGCAGGTGGCGTCCTTCAAGCTCACCGGCCGGCGCATCTTCCGCATGGCCCCGCTCCATCATCACTTCGAACTGAAAGGCTGGGCCGAGCCGAAGGTCATCGTGCGCTTCTGGATCATCTCGCTCATCCTGGTGTTGGCCGGGCTCGCGACCCTCAAACTCCGATGAACGCCCCGAGCCCAAAACCCGCCACCGCCGTCATCGCCGGGCTCGGACGCACCGGCCTTTCGTGTGCGCGCTATCTGCGCGAGCACGGCTGGCGCATCGCGCTCACCGACACCCGCACCGATCCGCCCGGACTGGCGCAGCTGCGCGCCCTGGGTGCGGACATCCCGATGCGTCTGGGTGGGCTCGACCCGCACCTGCTCGATGCGGCCGTGTGCGTGCTCGCCTCGCCCGGTCTGCCGCTCGAGCTGCCGTTTTTTGCCGAGGCGCGCCGGCGCGGCCTCGAGATCTTCGGGGATATCGAGCTGTTCGCGCGCGCAGTGAGCGCGCCGGTGGCTGCCATTACCGGCACCAACGGCAAGAGCACGGTGACAACGCTCCTCGGGCGCATGGCGGCGCGCGCCGGCCTGCGGGTGCGGGTGGGGGGCAATCTCGGCGAGCCGGCGCTCGATCTGCTCACCGCGGCGCAGCACGCGGCGGATCCGACGGACCTGTTCGTGCTCGAATTGTCGAGCTTCCAGCTCGACACCACCGAATCGCTCGATCTGAAGGCCGCCGCCGTGCTCAATGTGAGCGCGGATCATCTTGATCGTTACGCATCCCTGCAGGATTACGCGCTCGCCAAGGCGCGCATCTTCCAGCGCTGCGAGACCGCGGTGGTCAATCTGGACGATCCGCTCGTGGCGCGCATGACGCGGGCCGGACAGCCCGTGCTCGGGTTTTCCGTCGCCGGTGCGGCGGCGGCGCTCTACAGCATATGCGAGCATGGCGGGCCATGGCTCGCGCGGCGCGGCGAACCGTTGCTGCCGCTCACCGCGCTGCGCATCCGCGGGGTGCACAACGCCGCCAATGCGCTCGCCGCGCTTGCGCTCGCCGAGGCGCTCGGGCTGCCGCTGCCCGCGGCGCTCGCCGAGCTGCAGGAGTTTTCGGGCCTTGCGCACCGGACGCAGTGGGTGGCCGAGGTTGCCGGTGTGGTTTACATCGACGACTCCAAGGGCACCAATGTCGGCGCGACGCTCGCGGCGGTGAACGGCCTCGACGGTCCGCTCGTGCTCATCGCCGGGGGCGAGGGCAAGAATCAGGACTTCACGCCGCTCGCCGCGGCGATGCGCGGCAAGGTGCGCCACGTGGTGTTGATCGGGCGGGATGCCGAGCGGCTCGCGCACGCGCTCGCCGATGTCTGTCCGAGCGAGATCTGCGGCTCGATGTCCGCGGCCGTGGCGGCGGCCGCGCGCGTCGCCCGGCGCGGGGATACCGTGCTGCTCTCGCCGGCCTGCGCCAGTCTCGACATGTTCCGCGACTACGCGCACCGCGGCGAGGCCTTCGCCGAAGCGGTGCGGGAGCTCTCGACATGAGTCCGGAACGGACACCCATGTCGTTCGCGCGCTCGAGCGTGCGTGCCCGCGCCGTGTTCGTCGATCCGGTGACGCTCGCGCTGGTGCTCGCCCTGCTCCTGTTCGGCCTGATCATGCTCACTTCGGCATCGATTTCCATTGCCGCACACGACACCGGCAATCCGTTCTACTTCATCGAGCGGCAGCTGATCGCAGTGCTGCTCGGCGTGGCCGGCGGCATCGTCGCCTTCAGCTTCAAATGCGAACGGCTCGAGCGGCTCTCCCCGGCGCTGCTCGTCCTGGCGACCGTGCTGCTGCTCGCGGTGCTGGTGCCGGGACTCGGGGAGCGCGTGAACGGGGGGCGGCGCTGGCTGCACCTGGCCGGGTTCAGCTTCCAGATCTCGGATCTGGCGCGCGTGCTTGTCCTCATCTATGTGGCGAGCTATGCCGCGCGCCACCAGCACGAGCTCGGCGAGTCCTTCGGCGGGCTCGCCAAGCCGCTCGGCATGCTCACGCTGTTCTCGGTCCTGATGCTGGCGGAGCCGAACTTCGGCGGTGCGCTCGTGCTGTTCGCCACCGGCTTCGGCATGCTCTTTCTCGCCGGCGCCCGGCCGCGGCACGTCTTCGGCATCACGCTGGCGGCCACGATCGCCTTCACCGTGCTCGCGGTCACCTCGCCGTATCGCATGCGGCGGCTCACCGGCTTTCTCGATCCGTGGTCACAGCCCTATGGCGCCGGATTCCAGCTCACCCAGTCGCTGATCGCGATCGGCCGCGGCAAGCTGTTCGGGGTCGGCCTCGGCAACAGCGTGCAGAAGCTGTTCTATCTGCCCGAGGCCTACACCGACTTCCTGTTCGCGGTGCTGTGCGAGGAGCTGGGTCTCGCCGGTGCGCTGCTCACCATCGCCCTGTTCGTCGGGCTCATCTGGCGCGCGTTCCAGATCGCCGGGCGCGCCGGGCGCGCCGGGCTCACCTTCCATCAGCTGCTCGCCGCCGGCTTTGGCCTGTGGCTCGGCATGCAGGCGTTCATCAACATCGGGGTAAACATGGGGGTGCTGCCCACCAAAGGCCTGCCGCTGCCACTGATGAGCTACGGGCGCTCGAACGTGATCACCACGTTGATCTGGATCGGGATCCTGCTGCGCATCCATCACGAGACGGTGATCCAGACCCGCGGGGCGGCCCAGGCCCGCGACCCGAGCGCCGCATGAAAGGACCGGTACTCATCATGGCGGGCGGCACCGGCGGGCATGTGTTCCCGGCACTCGAGTTGGCACGGCGCCTGCGCGAGCGCTCCGTGGAGGTGGTCTGGCTCGGCACTCGGCGCGGCATCGAGGCACGGGTGATCGGCGCCGAAGACATCCCGATCGAGTGGCTGTCGGTCGGCGGCTTGCGTGGCAAGGGCTGGCGCACGCGGCTCGCGGCGCCGTGGCGGCTCGCCGTGGCGCTGTGGCAGGCGCTCGCGGTGATGCGGCGGCGCCGGCCGCGCCTGGTGGTCGGGCTCGGGGGCTTCGTGACCGGACCGGGGGGGATCGCCGCGTGGCTGACACGGCGGCCGTTGCTGATCCACGAGCAGAACGCCATTGCCGGCTTTACGAACCGGGCGCTCGCGCCGCTCGCCCGTGAGGTGCTGGCCGCATTCCCCGGCAGCTTCCCGGCGCGCGTGCATGCCCAGGTCATCGGCAATCCGGTGCGGCGCGAGATCAGCGCGCTGCCGCCGCCGCAGGAGCGCCTCGGCCGTCGCGGTGCTGCTGTGCACGTGCTGGTCGTCGGCGGCAGTCAGGGTGCGCTGCGCCTGAATACGGTGGTGCCGTATGCGCTCCAGCGCACTGCTGTGCGCTGCGTGGTGCGCCATCAGGCCGGTGAGCGCTGGTGCGAGGCCTGCCGGCAGAACTATGCCGCCGCCGGCGTCGCCGCCGACGTGCAGCCCTTCATTGCCGACATGGCCGAGGCCTACGGTTGGGCGGATCTGGTGATCTGCCGCGCCGGAGCGCTCACCGTCGCGGAGCTCGCGGCCGCCGGCGTCGGCGCGCTCCTCGTGCCCTTTCCGGCCGCGGTCGACGATCATCAGACCTGCAATGCGCGTCTGTTGGTGCAGGCCGGCGCGGCGGTGCTCATCGCGGAGCGAGATCTGACGGCCGAGCGTCTGGCCGCGGAAATCGAGCGCGTGGGCGCGGATCGCCGCCGGCTGATTGCGATGGCCGAGTGTGCCCGCACGCTGGCACATCCCGAGGCGGCGGAGGTGTTCGCCGAGCGCTGCGTGCACTGGCTCGGGAGGGCGGCATGAGCAGACCCGCCGGCACGCTGCCGAGCGGCTTCGACCGCATGCGGCGCATCGAGACCATCCACCTGGTCGGCATCGGCGGCAGCGGCATGAGCGGCATTGCCGAGGTGCTGCTCAACATCGGCTACCACGTCCAGGGCTCCGATGCGCGCAACAGCGCGGTGATCGAGCGGCTGGCGGCGCTCGGGGCGCGCATCGCGATCGGCCACGCCGCCGAACATATCGCCGGCGCCGACGTGCTGGTGGTCTCAGGTGCCATTGCCCCGAACAACCCCGAGGTTGCCGCCGCGCTCGCGCAACGCATTCCGGTGGTCTCGCGCGCGGAGATGCTCGGTGAGCTGATGCGCTTCCGCGATGCAATCGCGGTGGCCGGCACGCACGGCAAGACGACCACGACCAGCCTCATCGCCAGCATCCTCGCCGAGGCCGGCGAGGATCCGACCTTCGTCATCGGCGGGCGGCTGAAGAGCGCCGGCAGCCACGCGCGCCTCGGCTCGGGACGCTACCTCGTGGCCGAGGCCGACGAGAGCGACGCCTCGTTCATGCATCTGCAGCCGCTCGTTGCCGTGGTCACCAACATCGACAACGATCACCTCGCCACGCACGGCGGGGACTTCGCGCGGCTCGAGCAGAGTTTCGTCGATTTCCTGCACAACCTGCCGTTTTACGGTCTGGCGGTGCTGTGCATCGATTGCGCACACGTGCGCGCCATCCTCCCGCGCGTCGGCCGGCAGGTGCTCACCTACGGGCTCGGGGCCGATGCCGACGTGCGTGCCGTCGAGGTCCGCCGCCAGGGTCTGCAGACCTGGTGCACCGTGGAGCGCGCCGACGGTGCGCCCCTGGCGGTACGCATCAACCTGCCCGGCACCCACAACGTGTTGAATGCCCTGGCCGCGATCGCGGTGGCCACCGACCTCGGCGTGGCGGATGCGGCGATCGGCACGGCGCTCGCGCAGTTCCAGGGTATCGACCGGCGGCTGCAGAACCTCGGCGACATCGTCACCGGCGCCGGAACGATCACCGTTATCGACGACTATGGCCATCACCCGACCGAGGTCGCCGCGACGCTCGAGGCGCTGCGCCAGGGTTATCCGGGCCGGCGCATCGTGCTCGCCTTCCAGCCGCACCGGTACACGCGCACGCGCGATCTGATCGATGACTTCGGCAAGGGACTGGCCGGCGTCGAGGTGTTGCTGGTCACGGAGGTCTATGCGGCCGGGGAGGAGCCGATCGCGGGAGCCGACGGACGCGCGATCTGCCGGGCCGTGCGCAGCCGCGGCCAGGTCGAGCCGCTGTTCGTCGAGCGTGTAGATGAACTCGCCGAGGCGCTGCGCGACGTGATTCGCGATGGCGATCTGGTCGTGACCATGGGCGCTGGCAACATCAGCGCCGCCGCGCACGGGCTGGCGCGGCGCCTGCCGGCGCTGTTGCCGCCGCGGAGCGCGCCATGAGCGTCGCACTGCCGGAGAAATTCCAGGGCCGCATCCGGCGCGAGGAGCCGATGAGCCGCCATACCTCCTGGCATGTCGGCGGCCCGGCGGAGATCTTCTTCACGCCCGAAAGTCGGGCCGATCTCGCGGCGTTTCTGCGCAGCCTGCCGCCGGAGGTGCCGCTGCTGTGGCTCGGTCTTGGGAGCAACCTGCTGGTGCGCGACGGCGGCATCCGGGGCGTGGTCATCTGCACCCAGGGCGCCTTCGATCGGCTGGAGCGGCGCAGCGAGACCACGGTGTATGGCGAGAGCGGTGTGGCGTGCGCCCGCATCGCGCGCCAGTGCGTCAAGTGGGGGCTCGGTCCGGCGGCGTTCCTCGCCGGCATTCCCGGCACCCTGGGCGGGGCGCTCGCCATGAATGCCGGAGCCTTCGGCGGGGAGACCTGGCGGCAGGTGCTCGAGGTCGAGACCATCGACCGCCGCGGCCGTGAGCATCGGCGTGCCGCAGCCGAATTTCGCGTCGGCTATCGGCAGGTCGAGCCGCCGGTGCCGCAGGAGTGGTTTCTCGCCGCCACGCTGCGCTTTGCGCCGGGGCCGGCCACGGGCGCGGCGGCCGGTGAGGCGCAGGTACGCGATCTGCTCGAGCGGCGCCGGGCCACTCAGCCGATCGGGGAGTGGAGCTGCGGCTCGGTGTTCGCCAATCCGCCCGGGGACCATGCGGCGCGCCTGATCGAGGCGTGCGGGCTGAAGGGTGTTGCCATCGGCGGCGCCTCGGTGTCGACCAAACATGCCAACTTCATCATCAATCACGGCGCGGCAAGCGCGAGCGACATCGAAGCCCTGCTCCTGCACGTGCAGGCGACGGTCGCGCGCACGCACGGTCTGACTCTGCAACCGGAGGTGCGTATCGTGGGGGAGGCGCGCTGATGCGTTTGATCTACGATCCGGCGGCGCAGCGTCGCGTCAGCGCGAGCACGGAGTTCGGCCGGGTCGCGGTGCTCGCCGGCGGCGACTCGAGCGAACGGGAGATCTCCCTGCTCTCGGGTGCGGCGGTGCTGGCCGCGCTCGAGCGCCGCGGCGTCGCGGCCGAACTGTTCGATCCGCGCGCGCGCTCGCTCCTCGAGCTCGCCGGCGCCGGCTTCGATCGTGTGTGGATCGCGCTGCACGGACCGGGCGGAGAGGATGGCACGGTGCAAGGCGCGCTCGAATATCTCGGCGTGCCGTACACCGGCTCCGGGGTCATGGGCTCGGCGATCGCCATGGACAAGTTGCGCACCAAGCGCCTCGCCGAGGCCTGCGGGGTGCCGACACCCGCAGCGCTCGAGCTGCGCGGCCCGGAGGACTTCGAGCTCGCCCTTGAGCGGCTGCCGCTGCCCGTGATCGTCAAGCCCGGCGGCCAGGGCTCGAGTGTCGGCATGAGCAAGGTCGAGCACGCCGAGGATCTCCCGCGCGCGTACGCGGCCGCGCGGGCCGTCGATCGCAGTGTGTTCGCCGAGGCCTGGGTGAGCGGCGCGGAGTATACGGTGGCATTGCTGCAGGGCGCGGCGTTGCCGTCGATCCGGATCGAGACCCCGGGCCATTTCTACGATTACGCGGCGAAATATCAGCGCGACGACACGCGCTACTTCTGCCCCTCGGGTCTGTCGGCGCCGGCTGAGCGACATCTGGCCAACCTCGCGCGCGCGGCCTTCGCCGCCGTGGGCGCCGAGGGCTGGGGGCGGGCCGACTTCATGGTGGACGCGAGCGGCC
>JAKARC010000065.1 GCA_021822385.1 Pseudomonadota bacterium | reverse complement strand
TCCGATCTGCTGCTGCTGTGGATCACTGTCGCTGCGGTGTTCGCAATCCTCGGACGGGCACTCCATGCTTGAGCACGGCGGCAAACTGCGCTGCGCAGCTGAGCGTTATCAGATTCCGCTCGAGCAGTGGCTCGATCTGTCGACCGGCATCAACCCGAAGGGTTGGATGGGCATCGACATCCCCCGCTCGGCGTGGACGCAGCTGCCGCAGGACGAGGACGGGCTCGCGGCGGCGGCGCAGAGTTATTTCGGCGTACCGCATGTTCTTCCGGTCGCCGGCTCCCAGGCGGCCATCATGCATCTGCCACGGCTGCGCGCACCCGGGACGGTGGGGGTGCTCGCGCCGAGTTACGCCGAACACGCATTGCGCTGGAGCGAAGCTGGGCATCATGTGGTGTCGCTCACGAGCCTGCAGTGCCCGGCCGCAGCAGCGGCGCTAGACGTGCTCGTGCTCGTCAACCCCAACAATCCCACCGGCGAACGGATCGAGCGTGGCGCGGTGCTCGAGTGGCATGAGCGGCTGGCCGCGCGCGGCGGCTGGCTGATCGTGGACGAGGCGTTCGCCGACGCGGACCCGCAGAACAGCGTTGCCGCAGACGCTACGCGCGAGGGCCTCATCGTGCTGCGTTCGCTCGGCAAATTCTTCGGACTGGCTGGGGCACGCGTGGGCTTCGTGCTGGCGGCGCCGACGCTGCTGGCGGCGCTCGCGCAACGGCTGGGCCCGTGGACCATCGCCGGACCGGCCCGTCTGCTCGCCCAGCATGCGCTCTCCGACCGGCCGTGGCACGACACCATGCGAGCGCACCTGCGCGTGCAGTCGGCCCGCCTGGCCAGGCTCCTCGAGCGGTGTGGGTGGCCCGCTGCAGGTGGCTGTGACCTGTTCCAGTGGGTACCGACTGCGCACGCCGCCGTGGTGCATGAGGCGCTGGCACACACGGGTATTCTCACGCGCCGCTTCGACACACCCAGTGGCTTGCGCTTTGGCCTGCCCGGCGAGGAGGCACACTGGTTGCGGCTCGAGCGCGCGTTGCTCGAGCAACGCCGGCGGTGCGCATGAGCGCGCGGGTGCTCATGATCCAGGGAACGAGTTCGGATGCCGGCAAGAGCACGCTCGTGGCGGGCCTGTGCCGCGTCCTGCGCCGGCGCGGCGTGCGCGTGGCACCCTTCAAACCGCAGAACATGTCGCTGAACAGCGCAGTGGCGAGCGATGGCGGGGAAATCGGCCGCGCCCAGGCCCTGCAGGCGCAAGCCGCGGGCATCGCCCCGACGAGCGACATGAATCCCATCCTGCTGAAACCGGAGAGCGACCGCGGCGCACAGGTCATCGTCCACGGCCACCCGATCGGCTCGCGCGACGCCGGCGCGTATCACGACTACAAGCGCAACGCGCGCCAGGCGGTGCTCGAGTCCTTTCAGCGTCTGAGCGCCGCCCATGAGGTGATCATCGTCGAAGGTGCCGGCTCACCGGCGGAGATCAACCTGCGCGAGAACGATATCGCCAACATGGGATTTGCCGAGTCCATCGACTGCCCCGTGGCGCTGATCGCGGACATCGACCGCGGCGGGGTGTTCGCCCAGCTGGTCGGCACTCTGGCGCTGCTCGCGCAGTCCGAGCGGGCACGCATTACCGGTTTCGTGATCAACCGCTTCCGCGGCGATCGGGCGCTGCTCGATCCGGGACTTCGGTGGCTCGAGACGCACACGGGCAAACCGGTCTTTGGCGTTCTACCCTACCTGCACGGTCTGAACCTCGATGCCGAGGATGGCATCAGCCGCGAGCCTGACAACTCCAGCCGCCCCGACGCATGGTTCCGCGTGGCGGTGCCGGTCACCCCGCGCATGGCCAATCACACGGATTTCGATCCGCTGCGCCAGCACCCGCAGATCGAATTCCGCTACTGCGCGCAGGCGCGCGCCGCCGCGGGCGCCGATCTGATCATATTGCCCGGCTCGAAGTCCGTGCGCGCGGATCTGGCGTGGTTGCGCGCACACGGCTGGGCGGAGCAGCTCAATCGGCATCTGCGCTACGGCGGCCGGCTGCTCGGTATCTGCGGCGGCTTCCAAATGCTCGGGCAGACCATCGCCGATCCGCACGCGATCGAGGGCGCCGCGGGCACGAGCTGCGGCTTCGGCTGGCTGCAACTGCACACCACGCTGGAGCGCGACAAGCAGCTGCACAACGTCACGGGCCATCTCACCCTGGATGGGGCGCCGGTGCGCGGCTACGAGATCCATATGGGCCGCAGCCACGGCGCAGCGCTCACACGCCCGCTGCTTCAGCTCGAGGGCGCGCGCCCCGACGGCGCGCTGTCGGCCGATGGCCAGATCGCCGGCACTTATGTGCACGGGCTGTTCGAGACGCCCGCCGCCTTGACTGCGCTGCTCACCTGGGCCGGACTCTGCGCACCGGCTCACTTCGACCATGCCGAGCGGCGCGAGCAGGCGCTCGATCGGCTTGCGGACACGGTGGAGGCATCCCTCGACCTCGCACTGTTGTTGCGCGACCTCGACCCGCGGGGTGCGGCGCGCCTCGCCTGCTCACGGGCCGCCGAGACATGAAGGAGTTGATCCTCGGCGGCGTACGCTCGGGCAAGAGCCGGCTCGCGGAGCAGCGCGCGCATGCCAGCGGTTTTCCGGTGGTCTTCATCGCCACGGCTATGGCCCGTGGGGATGCCGAACTCGAGGCCCGGATCCAGCACCATCGCGCCCGCCGCCCGCCAACATGGCTCACGGTGGAAGAGCCCTACTCGCTCGGCGGCGCGCTCGCCGCGCATGCCGCCCCCGAGCGCTGTGTGGTGCTCGAGTGTCTGACCCTGTGGCTGACGAATCTGCTGTGTTCGCGACCGGAGTGTCTGGAAGCCGAATGCCGCAGCTTGTGCACCGCGCTGGCCGATGCGCGCGGCGCGGTGATTCTAGTGGCCAATGAGGCGAGCCTTGGCGTCGTACCGCTCGGTGAGCTCTCGCGCCGCTGGCTCGATGTCAGCGGCGAGCTGCATCAGCGGCTCGCGGCGCTGTGCGATCGTGTCACGCTCACCGTGGCAGGACTGCCCTGGGAATTGAAGTCACCTCGATCATGACACGGATGAGGCACACGCCAATGCGCGAACCGATCGCGCCGGTCCCTGCGACCATTCCGCCGCGACGCCGCTACCACGGGATTGATCAACGAGGTTCTCCGTCATGAACACTACTGTTCCCACCGTTCCTGCCGTCCTGAATGACACGCTTGCGCACATTCGCGCCGTGCAGCCGCGCCTGCGCGAGGAGGCGCAGGCGCGGCTCGACCAGCTGACCAAGCCCCGCGGCAGCCTCGGTCAGCTCGAGAGCCTCGCCGCGCAATGCTATGCCATCGTCGGGGGCAACCCGTCGCTACCGATGCGCAAGGCAGCCTATCTATTTGCCGCCGACCATGGCGTGGCGGCCGAAGGGGTGAGCGCCTATCCGAGTGCCGTGACCCAGCAGATGGTCGAGAATTTTCTGCGCGGGGGCGCGGCCATCAATGTGCTGGCGCGGCATCACGCCGTGCAGCTGACGATCGTTGATGTCGGCGTGGATGCGGAGTTCGCCGCGCACCCGGCCCTGTGGCAGCGGAAGGTGCGCCGCGCCAGCCGCAATATGCGCCGGGAGCCGGCCCTGTCGGCGGCCGAGATGTCCGCCGCGCTCGAGGTCGGAGTGGAGGCCGCAGACGATGCCCACGCCCGGCAGATCACCCTGGTCGCCGCCGGCGAGATGGGCATCGGCAACACGACGGCGGCGAGCGCACTCGCCGCAGCGCTGACCGGACAACCGGTTGCGGCGGTCACCGGGACGGGAACGGGAATCGACTCGAGTGCACGGCAGATCAAACAGCAGGTCATCGCCGAGGCGCTCGACCGGCACCTGCCGCACTGGCGCACCGAGCGGCCCGCCCCGCTTGCAGCGCTGCGCGGCGTCGGCGGTCTCGAGATCGCCGCGATGACGGGGTTTTTCCTTGCCGCTGCGCGTCATGCCCGGATCATCGTGGTCGATGGATTCATCGCCACCGCCGCCGCGGCCGTAGCGGTCGCGTGCGCGCCGGCCGTGCGGGACTATCTGATCGCCGGGCATCGCTCCGAGGAGCCCGGGCATGCCCATCTGCTGCGTCATCTCGGTCTGGAACCTGTTCTCGACCTGCGCATGCGTCTCGGCGAGGGCACCGGCGCGGTGCTGGCCATGCCGGTCATCACCTCCGGCGTGCACATCCTCCTGGAGATGGCGACATTCGCGGCAGCGGGGGTGAGCACGGCTACCGCATGAAAGCCGCACTGGGCGGTCCTCTGGCCGCAATTCAGTTTCTCACGCGCATCCCCGTGCCCGGGGCGCGGCTCGACGGGGTGACGCTTGCGCAGGCGGCACCCTCTTTCCCGCTGGTCGGCGCGCTGCTCGGGCTGGCCGCCGGGGGGATCGATGTGCTGCTGCGATCGCATCTCAGTGCGCTTGCGGCCGCGGGCGGCACGGTGCTGTTTCTGGTCGCGATCACCGGCGGTCTGCACGAGGACGGCCTCGCGGACACTGCCGACGGGCTCGGCGGCGCACGCTCGCCGGAGCGGGCCCTCGCGATCATGCGCGACAGCAGGATCGGCAGCTACGGGGCCATTGCCCTCTCGTTCTCGATCCTCGTGCGCTGTGTGTTGATTGCCGCGCTGCCGCGGCAAGCCACGTTCGCATATCTGATCGCCGCCGAAACGCTCTCGCGCTGGAGCGTGCTGCCGCTCGCGTACTTTCTGCCCTCCGCCCGGGGCAGCGGCGCCGCGGCGGGACAAGGCGCACGGCTCGCCCGCAGCCTCTCACCGGCGGCCCTCATGGCTGGAACCGTACTTGCCGTGGCCGTCACTATCGCCGCGCTGCACTCGGCAAGCGCACTGCCCTGGGTGGTGTGCCTCGCCACGTGCCTCGTGAGCGGACTGTACTTCCGGCGCCGCATCGGCGGGGTGACCGGCGACTGCTTCGGTGCGACGATTCAACTGGTCGCCGCGGCGGTGTACGTGTGCGGGGCGTGGCGATGAGGCGGCTGATGCTCATCCGCCATCCGGCCACCGCCGCTGCCGGAACATTCTGCGGACACAGCGATCCGGACCTGAGCACGAACGGAGAGGCGCAGCTCATCGCGCTCGAGCGCAGGCTCGATTCCGAACGGCTCGATCGACTCATCAGCAGCGACCTGCTGCGTGCGCGACGCTGCGCTGCAGCCCTCGCGCGCAAACATCGCGTGTCCGTCGAATGGCAGGCCGACCTGCGTGAGCTGCACTTTGGCGCGTGGGAAGGGCTCAACTGGGCGCAGATCGAGCGCCTCTTCCCGGAGCAGGCGCGACGCTGGATCGAGGAATTCCCGACGTTCACACCGCCCGGTGCGGAACCCTATGCGTGCTTCGCGGCGCGTATTCGCGGGCTCGCCACTCGGTTGCTTGCACACACCGCGAACACATCCCTTGCCCTCGTCTCCCATCGGGGCGTGCTGCAGTTTCTGCTGCAGGCATATGGCGGCATCAGCGCCGCGGAAGCCGATGTCATGACATCGCGTTACGCCACCGTGCTCTTCGGCGTCGCGACGCCCCAAGGCTCAGTCCCGCTTGCGATCGAGGACCTATGGTACCCCGATTGATGCACTGCACAGCCGGCGCGCCGATGCCGGGTCGAGCGTGCGCCATCGGTCGGGCCGGAGGCCATCACGGTGAGATCCTCCAGGGTCTGTGGTGGCCTCCGGCGAAGTTTCGGTCCGACCCGGTTGCCTGTCTGGTGACTTTGCCGCTGGCGCAGGGTGGTTGCGAGGCGCAGTTCACGCCCGCGATCGGCAGCACGATCGAGGTGCACCCGGCCTGGAAGGTCAAAGCGGCGCGCGCCGCGCACCTGGCGCTCGATGCCCTCGGGGCCGGCGCGAGCGGCGGGCTGCTGCGACTCAACAATCCGATCGCGCCGGGGCTCGGGCTCGGCTCCTCGAGCAGCGATGTGATCGCAACGCTGCGCGCAGTCTACAACGCCTTTGGCGTATACCCGGAGCCCGATCGTCTGGCACGGCTGGCCGTTGCGGCCGAGACCGCCGCCGATCCACTCATGTATGAGGACGTCGTGTTGTTCGCGCAGCGCGACGGAGTGGTGCTCGAGCGTTGGGGATCGTGGCGACCGGACTTTCTGCTCGTGAGTATCGATACCGCCCCCGAGGCCGGCGGCCGAGACACCCTGTCCTTGCCTCTCCCCCGTGCGCACGGCATGCGCGCCGCGTACACACGGCTTGTGTGTCAGGCGCGCACAGCGTTCCGAACTCGCGATGCGGCCGCGATCGCCGCGGTCGCCACTTGCAGCGCAGAGCTGCACCAGCAGACCGTGGCCCTGCGTGGGTTCGAGGCGCTGCACAGGCTCGCCGGCGCCTCCGGCGCGCTCGGCCTGCAGATCGCGCATTCAGGCACGATCGCCGGCCTGCTCTTCCCGCCCCAGACCGCGGCTGAAGATCTTGCGGCGCTGCTGGCGCGAGTGCGCGCGCTGCGCATGGTGCCGCGCGGGATCTTCCGCACCGGCGCCGCCCCCTGCGGCGCCATTGCGTGAACCGATCGGTTGCCCCGACTCCCCTGCTGCACCCGGGCGCTCGCCGCGCGGCGCGTTACGGACCGATCGGCCTCCAGGTAAGCCCGAAGAACGCCCCGAACGGCGTAGTGTTGTAGCTGTAGGCAGTCTCGTATTGCTTGTCGAAGAGATTCTCGAGGCGCACATTCCAGCGCAGGGTACGATCGATGGGCCCGTCGGCGGTGAGGCTGACCGTGGTATAGCTGCCGAGGGTTACCGGCGTCGTCGCGAGCGTTGCCGAGTAGGCGACGTCGGGTCTGCGCCCGGTGTAATGAACGAGTATGCCGGCATTGAAACCTCTAAACTCGTACTCGACGGTGACATTGGCGAGGCTGTGGGCCTGGCGCGGCAAGGTCGGATCACCCGGTTCGCTCACGGCGAGCGGCTGCTGCAGCGTCACGTTCGCCCCATAGCTCCATCGTGACCACGTACCGTGCGCCGACAGCTCAAGGCCCCGGGTCCGGGTCCGGGCAATATTGGCGAACCGGGTCAACCCGTTCGCCGTCGAGCCAAAGCCCCACATGTCGCCTCCAGTCGTCTGGAATACCGTCGCGCGCACGAGGTTCCAGCGGCCGGCCCACTGCAGTGCCGCCTGCACGGTGTGCGCCGATTCGGGCTTCAGCTGCGGATTGGCCAGCCAATATGGACTGTTGTAGTAGAGATAGCCGAGTGGCGGCACATTGAAGGCGCTGGCGTCGCTCGCGATCAGCTTAAAGCCGTGGCCGAGCTGCCGACCATACCCCACATAAAAGGTGTTCTTGGTGCTGGCATAGCCGTCGAACTGGTCATGTCGTATGTTCAGCTGCAGATCATTGCCAGCAAATGAACCGTTCAGACCTGCAAAGACGGCGGTCACCCCGCGTGAGGTGCTCGGAATGCCGCCCTGCCCCGAACTCGTGACGGCCTGGTGCTGATGCGTTGCGCCGCCGGTGAGGATCCACTGTTTGGAGATCCGGATGACATTGCGCCACAGCACATCGAGATGCGTCGAGCGATACATCGCCGGATAGCTGCCGAGGTTGACGTTCTCGGTCCGTTCGCGCGCGAGACTGAGGTGCGAGGTCCAGATACCGGCAATGCGATTGTTGCTGAAAACCTGCAGCAGGCTCTCGGTGGTATGGCCGCCGGCCGACTCGTTGTCGTAGCTGAAGCGCCCATCGCTAAGAAATGCGCGCACGCCGACTTGCTGATGGGCGCCGAGCTGCTGCTCGACCGCTCCATTGACACTGAGGTTGTGATAGCCGTCGGACTGGTCTGAAGTGACGAAAGTGCTTTGCGCCGGGTTGATCGAGGGAATGCCCGCGGTGGTATAGCGGCTGATGCCGATCTGAAAGCGCGTGTGGCGGATCTGCCCG
>JAKARC010000064.1 GCA_021822385.1 Pseudomonadota bacterium | reverse complement strand
CCCGCCGTACGCCTCGGCCATCACCTTCGTCAGCGCCGCCGTCAGCGTCGTCTTGCCATGATCAACGTGCCCAATCGTCCCTACGTTCACATGCGGCTTGTTGCGCTCGAATTTCTCTTTGGACATGACTTGCTTACCTGATGAAATTTATTTCTTGATGATGCCGTCGGCGATATTCGGCGGCACTTCCAGATACTTGGCGAATTCCATGGTGAACGTGGCGCGGCCCTGGCTCATCGAGCGCACGTTGGTCGCGTAACCGAACATCTCCGAGAGCGGCACCTCGGCCGTGATGGCCTTGCCGGCCGGGCTCTCGTCCATGCCGAGGATCTGGCCGCGCCGGCGGTTCAGATCGCCGATGACATCACCCGAGTACTCCTCCGGGGTCACCACCTCGACCTTCATGATCGGCTCGAGCAGGACCGGCTTGGCGCGCCGGAAGCCTTCCTTGAAGCCGATGGAGCCGGCGATCTTGAAGGCCATCTCGCTCGAGTCGACATCGTGATACGAGCCATCGAACAGCGTGATCTTGACATCCACCACCGGATAGCCGGCAATCACGCCGGTCTGACAGGCCTCCTGAATGCCCTTGTCCACCGCCGGAATATATTCGCGCGGAATCGCGCCACCGACGATGCCGTTGATGAACTCGTAACCCTTGCCGGTCTCGTTCGGCTCGATCTTCAGCCACACATGGCCGTACTGGCCGCGGCCGCCCGACTGGCGCACGAATTTCCCTTCCTGTTCGACGCTGGCGCGGATGGTTTCGCGGTAGGCGACCTGGGGCTTGCCCACGTTGGCCTCCACCTTGAACTCGCGCTTCATGCGATCGACGATGATTTCCAGGTGCAACTCACCCATGCCCGCGATGATGGTCTGACCGGACTCCTGGTCGGTGCTCACCCGGAAGGAGGGATCCTCCTTGGCGAGGCGCTGCAGGGCGAGGCCCATTTTTTCCTGGTCCGCCTTCGTCTTCGGTTCCACCGCCACCGAAATCACCGGCTCGGGGAACTCCATCCGCTCGAGGGTGATGACCTTCTCGAGATCGCAGAGCGTATCGCCGGTGATGACATCCTTCAGGCCGACCGCCGCGGCGATATCGCCGGCGCGAACCTCCTTGATCTCGGTCCGATCGCTGGCATGCATCTGCAGCAATCGGCCGATGCGCTCCTTGCGGCTCTTGGTGGGCACGAACACCGTGTCACCGGAACTGAGCACACCGGAGTAGACGCGGAAGAAGGTCAGATTGCCGACGAACGGATCATTGAGGATTTTGAAGGCGAGCGCCGCGAAAGGCTGATCATCGCCCGCCCGACGGGTTGCAGGCTTGCCGTCTGCGCCCAAGCCCTTGACCTCCGGCATGTCGTCCGGCGACGGCATGAACTCGATGATGGCATCGAGCAGCGCCTGCACGCCCTTGTTCTTGAAGGCCGAGCCACACATGCACAGCACCAGCTCGTTGCGGATCGAGCGCTCGCGCAGGCCGGCGCGGATCTCCTCGACCGAGAGCGTCTCGCCGTCGAGGTATTTCTGCATCAGGGCGTCGTTGGCCTCGGCGGCCGCCTCGATCATCTTGCCGCGATACTGCTCGGCCTGCGCGGCCAGCTGCGGCGGAATGGCCCGGTACTCGAAGCGCATTCCCTGGGTTTCCGCATCCCAGTAGATGGCCTGCATGCGGATGAGGTCGACCACGCCCTCGAAATTATCCTCGGCACCGATGGGCAGCTGAATGGGTACCGGATTGGCGCGCAGCCGCGTGCGGATCATCTCCACCACACGCAGAAAGTTCGCCCCGGCGCGATCCATCTTGTTGACGAAGGCGATGCGCGGCACGCCGTACTTGTTCATCTGCCGCCACACCGTCTCCGACTGGGGCTGCACGCCCGCAACCGAATCGAATAGCGCGACGGCCGAATCGAGCACCCGCAGACTGCGCTCGACCTCGATCGTGAAGTCAACGTGCCCCGGCGTATCGATGATGTTGATTCGATGCTCCGGATAGGCGCCGTCCATGCCCTTCCAGAAGCAGGTAGTGGCCGCCGAGGTGATGGTAATGCCCCGCTCCTGCTCCTGTTCCATGTAATCCATCACGGCCGCCCCGTCGTGCACCTCGCCGATCTTGTGCGAGACCCCCGTATAAAACAGGATGCGCTCGGTCGTCGTCGTCTTGCCCGCATCGATGTGGGCGGAGATGCCGATGTTCCGGTAGCGCTCGATGGGCGTCGCGCGTGCCACGGTACGAAGTCCTGGGATGGATTCCTGAGAGTGCGTGAGCGGACCGCTTACCAGCGGTAGTGCGCGAAAGCCTTGTTGGCCTCCGCCATGCGGTGTGTATCTTCACGCTTGCGCACGGCTGCGCCCCGATTTTCGGCGGCATCGAGCAGCTCATGCGCCAGCCGATGCGCCATCGACTTCTCGCTGCGGCCCCGGGCCGCCTCGATGACCCAGCGCATGGCCAGGGTCTGGCGGCGGGTCGCTCGCACTTCGATCGGAACCTGATAGGTGGCGCCACCCACGCGACGGGACTTCACCTCCACCACAGGCTTGACGTTATCGAGTGCCGCCGTCAACACCTCGATCGCCTCCGGGCCGCGCTTACCGGTCTTTTCGCCAATCCGGTCGATGGCCCCGTAAATGATGCGCTCGGCCGCGGACTTCTTGCCGTCTTTCATGACGACATTCATGAACTTGGCCAGCATCTCGCTGTGGAACTTGGGGTCCGGCAGGATTGCGCGGACCGGAGCTTGAGCTCGGCGAGACATACCCGATCCTCCTACTTCTTGGCCCGTTTGGCGCCGTATTTGGAACGACCTTGCTTGCGCTCGCCCACGCCAGCGCAATCCAGGGTGCCGCGGACGGTGTGATAGCGCACACCCGGCAGATCTTTGACGCGACCGCCGCGGATGAGCACCACCGAGTGCTCCTGCAGGTTGTGGCCTTCGCCACCGATGTAGCTGGTGACCTCGTAACCGTTGGTCAACCGCACGCGACACACCTTGCGGAGCGCGGAGTTCGGCTTCTTCGGCGTGGTCGTATACACGCGCGTACAGACGCCACGCTTCTGGGGGGAGGCCCCCAGCGCGGGCACCTTGGTTTTCTCTGTTCTGGTCCGGCGCGGCTGTCGAATAAGTTGACCCGTGGTCGCCATACCTAAGTCTCCAAAGATCCTGCGTTCGAACGCGGACTGCGCCCCTGGGAGCTGTCAAAGGGTGCGCCCGTGCGGTGAGCGGCCGGACGAATACCGGGCCGCCTGCGCACCACGCACTGGATCCAGCGCGCTCGCGAGGGATTGGCCCGGTGTCTGGGTGTCGCTATTTCCGGGACCGGTATGCAATCGGACCGATCCGAGAAAGGCGGGCGATTCTAGGGAGGGGGGGCAAGAGTGTCAACCGCAACACGTCTCGGACGTGCCGGCGCGGGGGGGAGAGGCGCTCACGCCGCAGTGTCAGACCCCGCACGGAATGCGGTCGAAACCGCCGGATTGTCGCGCCCGCATGCGTCCTCGCGGCCTCGCGCCCCCATTGCACCGGGGGGGACCGCGGAGGAGACTGTTCAATTATACAGTCTTCCTGCCCCATGACCTGATGACGCCGCCTCGAGCGGGTCCTGGCGCGGCGACCCGCGCACCCCCGATACTATGCCGCATGCCACCTGAACGGACTGATCCGATCGCCGGGCAACGACTCGACACGGCCGCCACGATGAAAGATCTCATTCTGCGCATCTACGATCGCACCATCGACGTCATCGTCATCGGGCTGGTCCTGGTCATGATCGTCGTGATGGCGTTCGCCTTCTTCGAGGTCGTGCTGAACGTCTGGGCGCTGATGCCGAGCCTGAAGGCCAACATCGTCGGCCAGGACGAGTTCCGCGACCTGATCGTCAACATGCTCGACGTGTTTGTTTTGATCGAATTGTTCGCCACGTTCACGAGCTACGTCAAAACACGCCACGTGCGCATGACACAACTGCTCGACGTGACCATCGTATTCGCACTGCGCGAGCTGATGGTCAAGCTCTACGGCAGCCGACTCGCGACTGCAGAGCTGATCGGGCTGTGCGCCATCGTCATCCTGCTGATCATCGGCAGAAGCCTGACCGGACGGTTCTCGCCGCACGTGGGGACGTAGCGACCCTTGGCCCGGGCTGGCGCAGCCCGCCGCTCAACCACGCCCTGGATAGGTGGGCTTGCCGGTGCCGCCGCTCGGCGGCGGGCTGCCCAGAGAGTTCCCGGACGGATTGACGGACGGGTCATTGCGCTCCAGCAGCCCGATGATCAGCTTCCCCACGCCCCAGGCGACGATGACCAGACCCCACCAGAAGGTGTTGTCCGCACTCCTCTGCCAGAGTGCCACGGTGACCGCAATCCCCACCTGGATCAACATGAGCCCTCCGTAGCGCGAGTGACATGATGCACGCAGCCGCCGACCGCCCTGGCGATCATCCTGATCGTTGAACAACTCCGGCGGCAGGGGCGGCAGCTCGATACCCTTCTCGATTGCCGCCATCCGTTCGGCGTGATAGAGCTGCAGCAGCTCGCGCTCGTGGCGCATCCTGTGGTGCGTCCGGAACATCTGGGAAGTGAACGCGCCAATGATGGCGATGATGGGGATCAGCAGCGCGAGCGTGCCCTCGCTGAGGTGGCCAAGACCTGAAATCGACCTGGGCGGGTGCTCCGGTAAGGTTGCGATACGGGCTTGATACCCGGCAAGCTGCCCGTGGGTTTCACCAGACCCCAAAAATGATTGAGACCCAATTCCCGTTGCCTGGGTATCAACCGCAGACCGGACCTGTCCGCAGCGGCGGCCACCGGACACCCAGGGGGTGACGTGTGCATGCGGCGGCAAGCGCGGCCAGCCAACGAGACCGGGACATCGTGGAACTCCTGCACGGGAAGGGGCGGGACCTTGCCTTCGATGCGCTGCGATGCCGCTATCAAGGCAAGATCTATCGACTGTGCTGCGCGACCGGAGCCAGGCCGAGGATGCCGCCCAGGACAGCCTGGTGCGGATCTGGCAGGCGCTCGATCGGTACGACGGGCGGGCGGCGCTGGCGAGCTGGATTTACGCGATTACCCGCAACCGCTGTCTGACGGTGCTGGAGAGACGCAAGATGCACGAGTCATGGGACGCGCTTGCCGAGTCGGCCGAGATCCCGGCCGCGGCCGCGCCGTGGGATGGACGGGCGGAACAGCTGTGCACGCTGGTCGAGTTGCTGCCGGAACGATGGCGTCGCCCGCTGCTGTTTTATTATTACGAGGAGCGCTCGGTGACGGAGGTGGCGCTGATGCTTGGTGCCCCGGAGGGCACGATCAAAACGGCCTTGCATCGGGCACGCGCGGCCCTCGCCGAGATGCTCAAGCGCCGGGGGACTGGATGACCCGGCTGACTGGCAGGAGGACACCTCGTGACCGAAGTGAAAATGACCCAATTCGAGCGCGCGCTGGATGAGGCGCTGGGTCGTGCGCTGCACCCGCCGAGGGTTCCACACGACTTCCCCGCCCACCTGAGCGCCGCGCGGTACCGCGCGGACGCGCCGGACTTGACCGAGTTGAGGACGCGGTTCGAGCAGGAGCGGCGGGAACAGCTGCAGACGCTGAAGACCGACTACGTGCGGGTGCGGCGCAGCACCCTCGGCACGCTGCTCGGCATCGCCTTCGCCACGGGCGCCGCCGCCGTGATGGCCATGCCTTGGCTGCGTGTGCATCTCGGCCCGTACACGCCGATGGCCATCGCCCGGGGCGGGACCGAGCTGGGACTGGGCATCGGTTTCTTCGAGCCGTTGCGCCGTATCGTGCGGCAGTGGTCTGATCCGCTCTGACACAGTCATCCGGTGCCCGCGCCCATCGGCACAGTTGCCGGGAGGCGGACATCAGGATGGACCGTGCGCATCCGACCGACGCCACAGACAGCGCCCGAGCGCATCGATCGGAGCGAAGCGCCCTGTGCGCGCGCCGTCGCAGATGACGTATGATTCGCGCCGTGCAGCTCTGATAGACACCGACGAACACTGAGCGATGTCGGAACTCGAAACCGCGCCCAAACGCCTCCCCGCCCTGCGCCTGCCCGGGGGTTGGATCATTGCAGTGCTGCCGCTCATCTGGCTGCTGGGTCTTGGCGCCTGGGTACTGATGCGCTGGTCGCGGCTGCCGCAACTCATCCCCGTGCATTGGAACATCTTCACGGGCTTTCCGGATTTCTGGGTGCGGCGCACGCCCACCACCGTGCTGTCGGTGATGGGCACGATGGGCGGGATTTGCGTGGCCTTCATCGTATTGGCCTGGCTCATGCTGCAACAGCCGCCGCCGCAGACCTCGCCGCGCCTGCTGGCCGCCGAGCGGGTCTTTCGCCGGCAATCGGCGCTGGTCATCGTCGTAGCCGCCTGGTTCATCGCGTTCCTGCCTGCGTTCAGCCTGCTGCCGCTGCCCTTTGGGGCCCTGCGGATCTGGATGGCGGTGTTCGCGGCGGCCGTACTGTGCGGGGGCGCCGTGCTGGTACGCTCCGGCATCCGCATGCACCGGGAACGAAACGGTCCGGCGACCGGTCAGTAGGGGCGCAAAATCCTCGCCGGCGTCCGCACCCGCCTCGAGCCCGTGCTGCGGGTGCTCGCCGTGGCCACATGCAGCCCACCGTACCGCCTGCGGATGCAGTTGCGATACATAACTTGTCCGACGCAACACTCGCAGACATGGCATGATGAGCCCCGTATCCGGGGGCAACCGCGCGCGACCACGGCTCCGTTCCCGGCTGACCGAGGCACTGCGGGCAACACCGCGATCGAGAACATCCCATGAGCGCACAAGGGTTTGGGCTGACCGCATTGACATGGATCGGCGTTCTGAGCGTGACGCTCGCCGGGTGTCCGGCCGCAGCAGCGCACCCGGTCGCGCGGTACCGGCGGTACGTCCCGCATCCTCGCCACGCGCTGACACGTCCTGAAGTGCGATCGCACGAAGCACTGGTCTACGATGCGACGCGGGCACGGGTGCTGTACGCCAAACGGCCGGCCGGCCTCACCCCGATTGCGTCGATCACCAAACTCATGACGACACTGGTGGTGGCGGAAGCGCGCCAGCCGCTGTGGCAGCGCTTGCACGTCACACGCGCCGACTGGACGCCCTACTCGCATCTGCCGATCGGCATCTGGCTCACCCGTGCCCAATTGTTCCATCTTGCATTGATGTCCTCGGAGAACCGGGCCGCGCGCACGCTGTGCCGCAACTACCCCGGCGGACTGGCGGCGTGCGTGCGCGCGATGAACGCCAAGGCGTGGGCGCTCGGCATGCGCCACACCCATTTCGTGGGACCGACTGGCCTGTCCCGGCGGGATGTATCGACGGCTGACGATCTGGCGAAGCTCGCGCTCGCCGCCGCGCACAACCCCATCATCCGGCGATATTCAACCAGTACCGGCTACACCATTCGTGTGGGCCGATGGCGCCTGCCGTACTACCCGACCGACCCGCTGGTGCGCGACCGACGGTGGCACATCGTCATCCAGAAGACCGGCTTCACCGATCCGGCCGGGCAGTGCTTGGTGCTCGATACCTACATCGATCATCAGGATGTCATCATGGTGCTGATGCACTCCTGGGGCAAATACACGCGCACGGCGGATGCGCGCCGCATCCGGCAGTGGTTGCAACGCCAATTGCGACAGACCCGCTGGCCGAGGGTGGCGGCACGCTCTTAACCCGACTTAGCCGATTCGCCCTCGATTTTGACGCAGGACGGGCCGTCGATGACGGCCAATCAGGCACTTGCGCGCGTGCCGGGACCGGAAGTGGCTGTAGTGAAGACCTTGGTGCTGGTCAGCGTGGTGGCGGTGAGCATAATGGACACCCGTCATGTTCCTGCGTGCCACAGTCCGCAAGAAGGACGGAAAAGAACACACGTACTACAGCGTGGTGGAGAACAAGCGCCTCCCGGACGGGCGCGTGGTGCAGCGACACGTACTGTACCTCGGAGA
>JAKARC010000023.1 GCA_021822385.1 Pseudomonadota bacterium | reverse complement strand
AGGCCAACATCGAGGCGCTCTCCAAGCTCGACGGCAAGTTCGTCGTGCACAGCAACGACGATACCTTGGGTGCCGCCGACCTGGCCCTCGGCTACAAGCAACTGCAGCGCGTGGAGCTCGCCTGGCGACAGCTGAAGAGTGGCCTGAAGCTGCGTCCCGTCTACCATTGGGCGCCGCACCGCATCCACGCTCACGTCGCCCTCACCGTGCTGTCGCTTCTCCTCGAGCGCCTCGCCGAGCAGGCCTGCGCTGACACCTGGCGCAACATCCGCGACGATCTCAAGCGGATCAAATTGGCTCAATTGTCGAGCCCCAACGGGACGGTCTGGCAGGTCACCGAGCCCTCCCCGGAGGCGCTCAAGCGCTTGAAATCGCTGAAAATCCCCAAGCCTCCACCGGTCCTGAAGCTCGCCTGAGCCCCTAGATACACGGCCCTTTCCGGCCCTCGCCGGATCTCATTGTTTTACCTCGGGAAATCGCATCCATGTATCCGGCTGGTGTCAAAGGGTTAGATCTTGTGCAGCTTTCCATCCGTGCGTGACGTATGCCGGGCGGGTCCCAACGCCGCGCGGTCATTTGTGCAGCGGACGCGCCGCCGCAGCAAGGTATCTGGGAGCACCGTTGCCAGCGAGCTTGCAGCGACGTTTCATGCGGGCGGGCGCGCAGAGAAGGCGGACCGCACGCGCCGCAGGAATGCCGCGGCATCCAGGTAGCCGACCACCTGGTCGCGGCGCTCCAGGCGCCCGGTGCGATTGTAGAACGCGACGGTCGGGGGTCCATAGGTACCGAAGTACTTCAGCAGCGTTTGGTCGGCAGCGCTGTTCGATGTGACATCGGCGCGCAGCAGCAGGGTATGCGCGAGCGCCCGGCGCACCACCGGGTTGGTGAACGTCGTCGCCTCCATCTCCTGACAGGAGGTGCACCAGGTCGCGTAGAAATCCACCATGACCGTCTCGTGCTGGGCGGCGGCGCGGCGGACCGCGCGCTGGAGATCCGCGACGGAACGGATGGGTGTGAAGTGCAGCGCGGGCGGGCGGCTCGCGAGTGACAGCGGCGCCAGGGGATTGGTGGCGCCGAGGGCTGCGCCGACGATTAGCGCCAACGCGTATGCGCCGATCAGGCCGCCGGCGAGGCGCGCCGGCCAGCGGCTTGCGTGCAGGTGCTGTGCCTCTGACACGAGTGCCCACGCCGCTGCCAGTGCGGGGATGGCCCACAGTGCCAGCGTCGCTCGAGCCGGTGCGAGCCTCAAGAGCATCCATACGGCCACCGCGAGCATCATGGCGCCGAAGAGCTTCTTGATCAGATCCATCCACGGGCCGGCCGAGGGCAACAGCCGCCCGGCCGAGGCTCCGACGGCGAGCAATGGGGTGCCCATGCCGATGCTGAGCGCGAACAGCGCCGCGCCGCCGCGCACGATCTCCCCCGACTGGCCAATGACCGCGAGCGCCCCGACCAGCGCCGGTGCCACGCAGGTGGTGACGATCAGCGCCGAGAGGGCTCCCATGGCGGCCACGCCTCCCACGGTGCCCGCCGTGCGCCGGTTGCTGAGCTCGGCAAGGCGCGTCTGAATCCCCGCGGGCATTTGTAGCGAGAACAGGCCCAGCATGCCCAGCCCCATCGCCGCAAGCAGCGCGGCGAAGGCCCCGAGGATCCAGGGCTGCTGGAAGGCGGCCTGGACTTCCCCGCCCGCTGCGGCCGCCGCGATGCCGGCGATCGTGTAGGTGAACGCCATCCCGAGGACATAGGCACTCGAGAGGAGCAGCGAGCGGCCGCCGCTCACCTTGCGACCGCCGGCGATCAGTCCCGAGAGAATGGGCATCATCGGCAGACAGCACGGTGTGAAGGCGAGGGCGAGGCCGGCGAGATAGAACGCACCGAGCATTGCGAGCAGGCTCCCGGAGCGGATCAGCCCCGCAAAGCGGCTCTGGCTCGATGTGCCTGCGCCAGCGCGTGACGCCCGGTCCGGCCTTGCCTTCATGGGGTGAGCCGGGGTGCCCGGCCCGTCGCCTGCGGCTGCCCCGGGAAGCGCGACGGTGACGGTCTTGGTGATCGGCGGGTAGCACAGTCCTGCCTCCGCGCAGCCCTGGTACGTGACTGCCAGGGCCGCATCGTCTGGCGCGGAAGTCGAACCGCGCAGGACGACGAGTTCCCCCGTGACCGCAACGCGATAGATGTGCTCGCGGCCGAAGTAGGGGTCCACTTTGATGATTCCGCGCGGGAGCGTGAGAGTCCCGAGCACCGTCCCGGAGAGCGGCTCGACACGGATGCGGCTGCGATACAGGTAAAAGCCCCGGCGGATGGCCCAGGAGAGCCGGATCCGGTGCGCCCCGGGGGTGCCTTTGAAATGGAATACCTCGTTCGGCGGGGGGAACTTGCCGCCGCCGGCCTGGGCAAACCCGAAACCGGGCAGGACGGCCGGAGAAAACGAGGATGGTTCGTTCGCCGCGCGGGCTATGCCGACGAGGCAGACCAGCAGCGACAGCGCCGCCAAACCGTGCCTGTGGCGCGAGCGAGGCGATCGTGATCCTGAACTCGATGGTGATCCTCGACTTACGGCCACTACGAGCGGTTTTCCGGCCAGACCTCGATGCGCGCGGTGATGACTCGCGCGCACGCATGGCAGCGCGTTCGGCACACGAACCAGGCTCGCGATGCGGCTGTTACAGAACAGTGATCCGCTCTTTGCTTCTCTTGAACCAGCGCTCGATGGCAAAGTCGAGTGAGAGCTTACCCGGTCCCAAGGCCATGATAGCCAGCGCCAGGCCCGCCCAGGGCAGATTGAAATTTGCCCACGAAGAAGGCACGGTAAGTTGGATCACCCCGGTCATCACCAGCAGAGCGAGTGCGCTGAAGCGCGTGCCGAGACCTGCGATCAAGAGAATGGGGAATAGCACCTCACCCACCGCATCGAAATGCGCAAGCACATCCGGCATCGGCATGGGATAGCGGTGGCCGAAG
Organism: Pseudomonadota bacterium; assembly: GCA_021822385.1. Lineage (GTDB taxonomy): Bacteria > Pseudomonadota > Gammaproteobacteria > Steroidobacterales > Steroidobacteraceae > 13-2-20CM-66-19. The sequence goes on along the minus strand of JAKARC010000023.1, from coordinate 36,311 downwards.
ATGTGCAGGCGGAACATGGACTCGAACAGGAAGTCCGCCGCCGGCGAGACGTGGAACCAGCCACTCCACTTGGTGAGCCCTGACTTCAGAAACGGAATCGCGAGCGCGAGGCGCGCGACCGGAGCTGCGACCAGCCCCGCAGTCCATGCAATCCACCCCAGTACGGAGTGTACGAGGTGTTCGAGACCGCGCGTGGTTGGGGCGGGGCGTTCGATGGAGCTCGTGGACATAAGTCAGTGACCTCGTGAACGGCGTCGCTTCAGACGCCCGGCAATGACCAGACCGGCCTCGAGGAGGCTCGTCAGATGGTCGGTCAGGTTGAATTCGGGGGACGAATGGCTGGCACACTCTGCCGCAGTGGCAAGGGGCTTGCCCTCCGCAAGCGCAGTGAGAAAGATAGCGCCACCCGCGGGCAGCGTTCGCACGTGCACGTCCGCCTCGGGCCGCGCCACCAGCGCGTCCTCACCGCCAGCCTCGAGATCGATCGGCTTAACTTCGGCATCCGCTATGTTCATGTGCCAGATCGAAAGCGCCGGGAAGGGAGAGCAGACGATGCGGACCGAGGGGTGGAGCGTGAGGCACAGATCGCCTGCGCGGTCTGCGGGCACCCTGGCCAGGGCTGTGGGATCGAGCGGTGCGGCCTCGGCAGCATGATACGCCTCGAGCCAAGCCCGCTCGAGGCGCGCAACATCCGCCAGATACGCCAGCTCCGCCAGGGGCTCGAAGTGTTCCAGAAACGCCGGGAATCCGCCGCCGTAGTCGAGCATCACGGGAGAGCGCGGCAGGTCCTGCGCCGCGTAAACCCTCGCGGTCTCACGGAAGCACTCCTCGCCGATCAACCGCCGGACGGCGGGGTAGCTTTCCGCCAGACAGTCGATGAGGCTCGAGGCGACGTTGTTGCGGTAGACCGCGAAGCGCTTCTCGTCCGTGCTGCCGTCCGGAGCCACGCAACCGCGGGGAATCGGCAGCTTCGGATCGCGCAGCGCCGCGGCGAATTCCTGTTGCACCTCAGCCAGCGGCCGCACGAAGCGTCTCCTCGCACTGGCGCTCGCCCGACAGGATCGACTCGGCCCGCTGGGCCTCAGCATGCAATTCCCCCCATGGGGGCAGGTTCTGATCCCACTCGATCAGCGTTGGGACGGGTCCGAGCGTCCCGATGGCCCGGACGTAGAGGTCCCAGACGGCCCCATCAACGAGCCGATCGTGCGAGTCGATGAGTAAAGCTCGTCCCTGCGCATCCTCATCCGTGGCGTGGCCGGCCAGGTGGATCTGGCGCACATGCGCCATCGGGAACTCATCGATGTATCGCGCCGCATCCCAATGCTGGTTCGTGCACGCCACATACACGTTGTTGACATCGAGCAGCAGGCCGCAGCCGGTCCGGCGTGCGATCTCGGCGATGAAGTCGACTTCCCAAAAGGTGCTCTCGGCAAAGGCGACGTAGGTGGAGGGGTTCTCGAGCAGCATCTGCCGTCCGAGAGACTCCTGAACCTGGTCGATATGCTCACACACACGATGCAGGGTCTGCCGGGTGTAAGGCACGGGGAGCAAGTCGTTGAAGAAGTGCTCCCCATGCGAGGACCACGCCAGATGTTCCGAGAAAAGCCCCGGCTCATAGCGCCCGATGAGCTCGGCGAGCCGCCGCAGGTGATTCCGATCGAGGGGGCGATCCGCGCCGATCGACAATCCCACGCCGTGCAGGGATAGGGGATACCGTGCGCGGATTTCGGTCAGATACCGATGCGGCGGCCCGCCGGCACCCATGTAGTTCTCCGCATGCACCTCGAAGAACCCGACATCCGTGCGCGTCTCGAGAACCGTCCGGTAGTGCGGGGCTTTGAGCCCGACACCGGCCCGGGCGGGGATCTCGTGGTGCGTTCGGTGGGGAGAGGTGGCTCGGAGAATTGACATGGAGCGAGTACCGAAGCCTGATGTCAGTGTGCAGCGGCGCCCGGGATCAGCTTCCGCTCTCCGTGATCTTGCTCAGGCTTCCGTGGCCGTGAAGGATGGTGACGTACGGCGTGCGGATGGCGGTGCACGTCCCCGTGGGCACGAGCATGAAGGCATTGCCCTGGTAGTTGCGGGCGGCCGTGCCGGCGCAGGTCGTGCCGGGTCCGGCATAACAGTCGTTGTGGCCGGCGCGTGCCACACCCCAGCACCTGACGAATTTCCCGGTCTCGAGCTCCTTCATGGTCTCGGCTCGTCTTGCCATCATCTGCTTCATGCTCATATGCATGCCCCCGGCAGTCGCTACTGGCCCGCTGAGGGCGGTGATGGCGGTGGCCAGGGCACCGGCCACGGCCAAAGATGCGGTTCTTTTGGACATCGCGATTTCTCCTCGTAAGTTGATCTCAGGGACCGGTGGACCTGAGCGATCCAGAGTATTCCCCGTCCCGTAGGTAGATTCGTGCTGAGAGGCCAAAAGGTTACGCCGCGGCTTGCTCGGGCCAGACCGGAAGGAGGGCCGGCGGCGCGCCATTCTGCGCGGCGGAATGTCAAGCAGGCGGCTGTGGGCGACGGCCGGGCTCGTGCACACGCCGGCGGGCGCGCAACATAGTGCGGGGATCGCCGGTCCTTGTGCTCGGAAGCCGAACGGCATCTGGGAACTCATCGCATGGGAGTCGTTATAAACCCGTGGAATCCATCTACTACGTGCTGTCCTGGGCATGCCACCGCAAATGCCCCCATTGCTATGAGCCGCGCTTTCGCCCGTATGTACGCGCAGCGCTGGACGCGGTCATCGGCGAGGCGGTCGCGAATTCCCCGCGGATCATCGAGCGCCTGCCCGAGCGCATGACCTACCTTGACCGCGCACGGCCGGCGCCGGATGGAAAGCTACCGCAGCGGCGGGGTCGCATCATCCTCTCGGGCGGCGAAGTGCTCATCGATCCGGTCCGCACCCGGGTGCTGTATCCGGCGATGGAGCGCATTCGGACGCGCTATGCCGGGGCGGGCGGCGTCGATCTCATCGTCCAGACGACAGGTGACCTGCTCACGGACAGCATCGTCGACGATCTCCTTGCGCGCGGAGTCTCGACGATCTCGGTCTCGGGGATTGACGAGTTTCATTCCGGCATGAAAAGCGCTGCTCGGCAGGCTGCATTCAAGGAGCGGTTGACACGGCTTTTTGAAGCGCACGGGCTCAAGCCCGCCGAGGAGCCGGTCGTTCCCGAGACAAGGGCGCAGCGCCCACCGGGACCCTATTACCATTTCTTCGGGGCCACCCCCGATGCGTGGATTGGGGCGCTCTGGCCGAGGGGGCGGGCCTGGGAGAATGGCCTGTCCACGGCGACTCTGGCGGAGAACTTCTGCAACCGCTGGTCGGGTGGGCTCGGTTTCCTCGAGCACCGTTACAGCGGCTCGGAGGTGTCCATCGACCCGAGCGGCAACGTGTTTCCCTGCTGCATCAAGACGCGTCTGCCGATCGGCAATCTGCTGGAGGACGATTTGATCACGATCCTGGATTCTCTCGCCGAGGAGCCCGCGTACCAGGCGATCTGCGCGGGGCATCCTGAGCGCATGGGCCTGGCCTACGGATGGAACGAGGAACGCTTCATCGCTGAGTCCCATACCGTCACACCGAAGGGGGAGCCGTATGCCAACCTCTGCATCGGTTGCGATCGGTTCCACGAGGCGGTGCTCGGCCCGGTGATTGAGGCGGCACGCCTGCGGCGCGCGACCGCGAGGGCCTGCGTCGCGTGATGCGCCTCACGCCCGTGTGGGCGGCTGCCGTTGCGGTCGCGTTGGAGACGATCGCCCCGGCGCGTGCGGCCGCCGCTGCAATGCCGTGGAAAGCTGTCTTGGCGCAGGCGCGCGGTCAGACGGTATATTTTGACGCGTGGGCCGGTGACCAGAAGGTCAATGCCTTCATCGCCTGGGTCGGACGACAGGTCGCCGCCTGCTGCGACATCACCCTGCGGCAGGTGCCGCTTCAGGACACCTCCGAAGCGGTGGCGCAGGTGATCGCCGAGAAGGCGGCGGGTCAAAATACGGACGGAACCGTCGATCTCATCTGGATCAATGGTCCGAATTTCCATGCGCTGAAGCGGCGCGGGCTTCTCTATGGGCCATTTACCCAGCGGCTACCGAACGACGCGCTCGTCGACACCCGTGACCGATCGAACTTGTATGACTTTACTGTGCCGGTCGACGGCTTCGAGTCGCCCTGGCGCAAGGCCCAACTCGTCTTCCTCTACGACTCCGCCTATGTCAAACACGTGCCCCACGACATCCGCGCCTTCCCCGCATGGGCGCGACGCCATCCCGGTCGATTCACCTTTCCTCAAGTGCAGAATTTTCTCGGCGTCGCGTTTCTCGAGCAGGCGCTCTACGCGCTGACCCCGGATCCCGCGGTGCTGCAGCGTCCTGTCAGGGAAGTCAATTTCGCGAAGGCGACGGCGCCGCTCTGGGCCTGGTACGATCAGCTGCGGCCGTATCTCTGGCGCCATGGCCGCGAATTTCCAGCAAGCGGACCGGCCGAGCGCGAGCTGCTGGAGGACGGGGAGATCGACCTGATGCCGTCCTTCAATCCTGCCGAGGCTGTCGCCGACATCGAAGCGGGACTCCTGCCCAAGACCGTCCGCACCTTCGTTCTGGCGCATGGCACGATCGGCAATACGAGCTTCGTCGCGATTCCCTACAACTCGCCGCACAAGGCAGGCGCCATGGTGGTCGCCAACTTTCTGCTCTCACCCGCGGCTCAGGCGCGCGCCGGGAACGTCCGCTACTGGGGTGGGCCGACCGTGCTCAATCTTGCTAAACTGACGGCCGCCCAGCATGCGCTATTTACGGCTCTGCCCAAGAGTCCGTGGATGCCGCCGAGCTCGGCGCTTCAACACGTGCTCCCCGAGCCGCACCCCTCGTGGGCCCGACGCCTGGCGCAAGCCTGGGCGCGCCGATATACGCCGTGATGCCCCGCACGGCACTCGAGTCGAGAGCGGTGTCCGCGCGAGACGTGGCGCACTCGCCATACTGGCTGCGGCAGGCGCCACGACTCACCGTGGCGCTGTTTCTGGTGCCCATCGTGGCGGGGCTCCTCGGCACGGTGCTCCCCGCCTTCGGGTGGTTGCCGGCGATCGGCGGCCGGACCGTGAGCCTCGCGCCGTGGGTGACGCTTTTCTCCCAGCCCGGGATCCGCGATGCCATTGCCCTTACGCTCGTGACCGGGTTCAGTGCGACCGCGTTGTCGGTCATCCTCGTCTTTGGCTTTTGCGCGCTGGTGCACGGACGCGAGCCGGGCCGAGCCGGCCGCGCTGTGATGGCGCCAATCCTCGCCGCGCCGCACGCGGCAATGGCCATCGGTGTCGGCTTTCTGATCGCCCCGAGTGGCTGGATCGTGAGGCTGCTCTCGCCTTGGCTGACCGGCTGGCATCAGCCGCCGGACATTGCCACGGTGCAGGATCCGTACGGCATCGCGCTCACTCTCGGGTTGCTGGTCAAAGAGGTGCCGTACCTCCTCTTGATGACGATCACCGCGCTCGGGCAAGTGCCGGCGGCGCGTCACGTAGAAGCCGCCGCGGCGCTCGGCTATGGCCGCACGGTTGCGTGGCTGAAACTGGTCCTGCCGCAGGTTTATCGGCAAGTCCGGTTGCCGATCTACGCGGTGCTCGCCTACGCGCTCTCGGTGGTGGACATGGCGCTCATTCTGGGCCCGAGCAATCCACCGACGCTCAGCGTGCTCGCGCTGCGCTGGTTCACCTCTCCCGACATCCGGATGTATTTCCCGGCGGCGGCCGCTGCACTGTTGCAGCTCCTGATGGTGCTGGCGAGCATCGCGCTGTGGCGTGGGGGTGAGCGGGTCGTGGCTCAGCTCGGCCGGCGATGGATCGCCCGGGGCGCTCGCGGTACTTCGCTCGAACCCGTTGCCTGGCTCGCCGCGGCTGTTGTGGTAGGGCTGGCCGGCTTGGGGGTGGCATCCCTGGCCGATCTGGCACTTTGGTCGTTCGCGGCCGGTTGGCGCTTCCCCCAGGTCCTGCCGGCCCACTGGAGCGCTCGGGCGTGGACCGGTGAGCTCGGGACGATTCTTTGGCCCCTCGAGACGACGCTGGTGGTGGCCTTGGTGGCGAGTGTCCTGGCGCTGCTGCTCGTCCTGGCGTGCCTGGAGAACGAGCAACGCCAGGGCGTTGCGGCCAGCTCGCGAGCACTGTGGCTTCTCTACGTCCCGCTGCTCGTGCCCCAGATTGCGTTTCTCTTCGGAATGCAGGTGCTGCTCACGGTGTTCCATCTCGACGGTTCGCTCCTTGCCGTGATCGGGTCGCATCTTCTGTTCGTGCTGCCCTACGTCTTTCTCTCCCTTGCCGATCCCTGGCGATCGCTCGATATGCGCTACGCACGCACCGCGCTCAGCCTCGGTGCCCAACCGCGGCGGGTGTTCTTCAGGATCAAGCTGCCCCTCTTGCTGCGCCCCGTCTTGATCGCCGCGGCGGTGGGTGTGGCCGTGAGTGTGGATCAGTACCTGCCCACGGTATTCGCGGGCGCCGGGCGTGTCGTTACCCTGACCACGGAGGCCGTGACGCTCGCGAGCGGCGGCGACCGGCGGTTCACCGGCGTCTTCGGGCTGCTGCAAGCACTCATACCGCTCGCGGTCTATGGGATCGCGCTCGGGGTGTCGGGGCGGAACCGATTCCGCAGGCAAGCGCTCGGGGGACGCTCATGAGCGGCCCGCTGCGCCTCGAGCAGGTCTCGATCGCCCTCGAGGGCCGCATGCTGATACCGCCCTTCAGCGTTGCGGTCAGCCCCGGCGAGGTTCTGACGCTGATGGGTCCGAGTGGATCGGGCAAGTCCACCCTGCTCAGCGTTCTCGGTGGCACCGTCGCGCCCGTGTTTCGCGTGACGGGCAGGGTTTGGATCGGCGAGCGGGAGGTGACGGTTCTGCCGCCCGAGCGCCGACGCATTGGGATCTTGTTTCAGGATGATCTGCTGTTTCCGCACCTGTCGGTCGGGGAGAACCTGGCTTTTGGGCTGGCGCCCTCAATACGCAGCCGTGGCGCGCGCGAGGCGCGGATCGATGCCGCGCTGCGCGACGCGGGGCTTGCGGGATTCGCCCGTCGCGACCCCGCGACGCTCTCCGGCGGACAGCGTGCCCGCGTGGCACTGCTGCGGCTACTGCTTGCCGAGCCCGAGGTGCTGCTGCTCGATGAGCCCTTCAATAAGCTCGATGCCGCGATGCGTGCCGACTTCCGCCGCTTCGTGTTCGAGCATGCCAAGACTGCAGGCCTGCCGGTGTTGATGGTGACCCACGATGTGGCAGACGCCGAAGCGGCGCACGGCCCGGTGCTCGAACTCCTGCACGCACCTGAGGGCATGCCGGTGATTCACGGATTGGATCCGCGTCGCGCGATTCACGAGGCGATCGAAGTCGCTTCGCAGACCGTCTGGCCACCCCCGACCGACAGGATCAAAGCATGACGAATTCACTCGAGTGCGACATCTGTGTCATCGGCGCCGGCTCTGCCGGACTTTCCGTGGCCGTGGGTGCCGCGCAGCTCGGTGCGCGCACCATCCTGTTCGAGAAGGGCGAGATGGGCGGGGACTGCCTCAATTACGGCTGTGTCCCCTCGAAGGCGCTGCTCGCGGCGGCGCATGCCGCACAGACGATCGCGGACGCAGGACAATTCGGCATTCATGCGGGCTCGGCGCAGGTCGATTTTCCCGCAGTGATGGCGCATGTGCACGATGTAATCGCGCAGATCGCGCCCCACGATTCCGCCGAGCGTCTAGAGAGATTAGGTGTGCGCGTCATCCGTGCGCCAGCCGCATTCACCGGGCGCGATGAGGTCAGTGGCGAAGGAGTCCGGGTCCGAGCACGACGGTTCGTCATCGCCGCCGGCTCCTCGGCCATCATTCCGCCGGTCCAGGGGATCGAGGACGTTCCCGTCTTGACCAATGAAACGCTCTTCTCGTTGAACGAGCGTCCCGAGCACCTGCTCATTGTCGGTGGAGGACCGATCGGCGTGGAGATGGCGCAAGCGTTCCGCCGCCTCGGCAGCGCAGTGACGGTGTTGCAGCGCGGACGGCTGCTGCCGCAGGATGAGCCGGAACTCGTCGGGATCTTGCGCGAGCGGCTCGTTGGGGCGGGAATCTCGCTCCACGAGAACACGGAATTGACGGGCGTTGCGCGCGCCCGAGGGGGCATCGTGGTCAGATACGGTGCCGATGGAGAGACTCTCGGCACGCATCTTCTGGTTGCCGCGGGCCGTCAGCCACGGCTTGCGGGCCTCGGGCTCGAGCGCGCCGGGATCGCACATACACCCCGCGGCATCACGGTCGATGCGCGGCTGCGAACGACGAACAAACGCGTCTACGCGCTCGGCGATATCCTCGGGCGGCCCCAGTTCACCCATACGGCCGGCTATCAGGCCGGGATTCTGATCCGCAATGCGCTCTTCCGGTTGCCGGCGAAGGTCGATTACCGTGCGCTGCCGTGGGTGACGTATTCCGATCCGGAACTGGCGCAGGTGGGGCTCACCGAACAGCAGGCCCGCGAGCGATTCGGAGCCTCCGTGCAGGTGGTGAAAGCGGATCTGGGCGAGAACGATCGCGCCCGGGCCGAACGCCGGAGCGCAGGCTCCATCAAGGTGGTGATCGACAAGCGAGGAACCGTTCTTGGGGCCGGGATCGTCGGTCCGCATGCCGGCGAGCTCATCGGACTTTGGGGGCTTGCGATCACGCGAAGGCTGAGGCTGAGCGCGCTCACCGGCGTCATTTTCCCGTATCCAACGCTCGGAGAAATCTCAAAGACCGTCGCAAGCGCGTTCTACGCCCCGAAGCTCTTCAGTCCCTGGCCCAAGCGCCTCGTTCGCCTGCTTCTTGCCCTGCCCTGAGTCTGTGCTGCGAGATCCACGTCCCATCGACACTGTGCTCGACGTGTCGGTCATCATTCCGACGTTGAATGCGGCACGCTACTTGCCGGCTGCGCTGGCGGCATGCCGTGGTGTGCGCGAAACCATCACGATCGATGGCGGCTCGGCCGACGAGACCGTGGTGATTGGACGTGAGCTCGGCGCCCGGATCATGACGTCAGAGCGTGGACGTGGCATCCAGCTCCGCGCGGGGGCCGCTGCCGCTGTAAGCCGTTGGCTGTTGTTTCTACACGCGGACACGGTCCTCAGCGGCGATTGGCGCCGCGCGGCCGGTGATTTCATCGCACATTCCGTAGATTGCAGACGTGCCGCGACGTTCCGCTTCGGCCTCGATGACCCGAGTCCCGCGGCCCGCCGCCTCGAGCGGCGGGTGGCCTGGCGTGTGCGCCATCTCGGACTGGCCTATGGCGATCAGGGACTGCTCATTCATCGGGAGCTGTATGGGGCGCTCGGGGGCTTTCGCGCCTGGCCGCTGATGGAAGACGTTGATCTCGTGCGCCGCATCGGCCGTCGGCACCTGACGGTGTTGGACTCGGTTGCACGCACGTCGGCCGATCGGTGGCGCCGCGACGGCTGGCGACGCCGCAGCGCGCGAAATCTCAGCTGTCTTACGCTGTATTTCCTGGGCGTTTCGCCGCGGTGGATCGCAAGGCTCTACGACCGATGACCGGTGCCGCCCGCCATCTCGTGATCTTCGCGCGCACGCCCCGTGTGGGGCAGGGCAAGCGACGGCTGGCGCGAGACGTCGGTGAGTTCGCCGCCTTCCGCTTCCAATACGTCATGCGGGCGCGGCTGTTGCGCGACCTGGGACGCGATTCGCGCTGGAAGACGTGGTTGGCCTTTACGCCCAACCACCTCCATCCCGGCGCGCAGGGATTGCCGACGTTGGCCCAAGGCACCGGCGGTCTCGGGCGTCGGATGGCCTCCGTGATGCGCCGCCTGCCGCCGGGCCCGGCGGTCATCATTGGCAGCGATATCCCGGGGATCCGCTCTGTGGACGTCGCAGCCGCATTCCGCGCGTTGGGCTCCCACGACGCCGTTCTCGGACCCGCGCGCGATGGCGGCTACTGGCTCATCGGCTTACGGCGCGGCCTGCGCTTCGTCGATCCATTCCGGAACGTAAGATGGTCGAGCGCGCACGCGCTCGCGGATACGCGGGCCAATTTGCGGGACCAGCGCGTGGCGCTGCTGCGTACACTTGCGGACATCGATGACGGCGTGGACTGGCACCGCTATCAACGAGGTGTGTTCACTTGAGGTGACGCGCCGTCGAGCCGCCGTGGAACCGTTCGGCGATCACTCGCTCCTTTGCGGCTCGTGCGCGTGAAGCGCTGATTCCATTGGTATGCTCACCCAATTCGGCGCATGGCATGCTCAAAAATCATGACGGTATTGAAGCAGAACCGTCAGGGGGCGCAGAGTGGCGACCTGTGGGATGATCGTTCCGGTGGCGGTGTACTGCCCATAGCCGATGTAGCCGATGTCGCCGAGATTGGGCTTGGCATTGGTGGCATTGCGCACGTTGAGGGAAACTGATGTTCTCCCGCGGCGCACCCCGAACCGCAGATCGACCAGCACGTATGACCCTCGAGTGGCGAAGGTGTCGTTGGCGCCATTGAGCAGCGCCCGGCTATCCCCGGTGTAGCTCGCATCCGCCTCGATGAAGCCCTCGAGGGTGGCGGAGATGGCACGGGTATACACGCCCGCGAGGCTCGCCGTCCAGGCGGGCGTGCCGAGAACGGGCGAACCCGGTGCGATCCCGACAATCGCCAGAGCGCCCGGCTCGGTGATGTCGGTTTTCTCGTAGCCCACGCCGGCCCGCAACGCGAGGGAGCGGACAACGTGCCCGTCGAGCTCGAGTTCCCCGCCATTGATTTGTGCCCGCCGGCCGTTGATGTCGAAGATGGCTTCGCAGGGCAGGGCGACCTGCTGCTGGAGATTGCGCCAGTCGATGTGGAAGGCGGCCGCGGAGAGGAGAAGGCTGGTGTCAGGGACCTCGGCTTTGCCGCCGACTTCGTAGCTCCAGAGCGTATCGGATTTCAGGTGCGTGATGTCATTGACGGGCAGGTTCGGCAGCGCGCAGAAGGGCAGATAGGTCTGGGCGGCGCCGGCCCGAAAGCCCTCGGAAGCGGACGCGTAGACCATCGCGCCTCGGGTGATCTGGTAGGAGAGCGCGACCTTCGGATTGATGCCGGACTGGCGGCTCGACTGCGGGTCGCTCGGGGTGAGGCCGAAGTTGTTGAAGCCGTTGGCGGTAAAGTCAGAGGTTTGGTGAAGCCAGTACTGTCGCGCGCCCAAGGTCAGCTTGAGGTTTCTCGCCAACGGCACATAGATCTGCCCGAAGAGTGCCGTATCCCGCTGCATTGCCGGGTTGTAATCGGTCCAAAGGAGGTCGTTCGGCCATGGGCCGACAACCGTGTTGTTGACCGTCGCGGCGACCAGCCCTCGCGCGTACTCGGGCGGAACGGACAGCGCCGAGCGGCTGCGCGCAAAGAACGCGCCGATCGTGCCGCTCACGCCGAGAAATCCCTTGAATGACAGGCGCAGCTCTTCCGTAAACTGATTTTGGTAATTCTCTTGATCCCAGAGGAACGGCTGGGGGGGAAGCGATGTCACGCCGTAATAGCTCTGCAGAATCTGCTGAGTGCCGTAGGTCGAGTCCTCGATATCGCGATTGTGGTGGTAGAAATAGCTGGTGGCGGAGACGATCCGCACCTTGCCGTGCCGATAGTGAATCTCGAGCGACGGGAGCACCCACGCGTCGGTGGCGCCAGGCTGGACGTTGAAGGCTCGATTGAGCGTGTAGACGGGCTTGAAGGCCGGTAGCGGTGCGAAGGTTGCCGGAAATCCCTTGTCGTGTGTGTCCTGCGCCATGACACGTAGGCGCACCCCAAGTGCCGAATTGATGTGCAAGCGGGTGGTAATCGATCCGCCGTAGGTAGTCTTGGCGCCCTGATCGCCCACGCTCGTGCGCGGTGCCGCAAGAAAGGGGTTGCTGGCCGCAGGGCTCGAGGGCGCGGGATAGGTGCGGGTCAGGTACCCGGCATCATGGTTGCCATAGAGCACGATTCGGGTCGCGAGGCGCCCCGGAACGAGCGCGATATTCTCAATAAGACTCGCGCCGCCATCGGCACTGCCCCCGCCTGAAGTGACGCCGAGATCAGCGGTGTAACTAAGTTCGTCGCGCCTGAGATCCGGCTCCTCGGTGATGATGCGCACGGTGCCGCCGAGGGAGCTTTCGCCAAAGAGTGTCCCCTGCGGCCCTTTGAGGATTTCGATTCGCTTGACATCGACGATGCGCGGATTGATGGATTCGGGAAGGGGTGTGTTATCGATATAAAATCCCGTCGCACCCGATGTGCCGAAGAGATTCTGCCCCGTAATGCCCCGGATTGCGACGGTCCGGGCGTTTGAGATTCCAGTCGACCCCGCTCCGTATACGAACGAGAGGTTGGGCGTCTGGGTCGCATAGCCGTCAAAGGAGTGGATGTCGAGTGCGGACAGCGTCTCGGATGAGAAAACCGTGATGCTCTCCGGGACTTTGGCGACGGGTTCCCGCTGCTCCTGCGCGGTGACGATGACGGTGCGCAACGCTCTGGGGTCTTTCGGTGCGCTGACCGCTTCCGCCCCAACCCAGTGACTCAACATCAGCGCGACGAGGGTCAGTGCGGCAAGAGTCGAAGAGCACACACGAGGGCGTGTCGGGTATGGGGTGATCCGTTTGAGAAAGTCACCGCGACTGGGCGGTGACAGAGGGGGCATTGCCCCCCGACTCGGTTCGATCTGACGCACGGGTAGGGTCGGCTTTCCTTTGAGGCGGGGGCTCTTCTTTAGCCGGGGTTGGCGGCGGCGCCGTTTTCGGTCCGATGCGGCAGGGGACGGGGCATCCAGGTGCCGCGCGTACGGGTCGCAACGGCGTCGCCGCCAAGCGATGCGGTCCCGCCTCCGGACGGCAGGACCCTTCAGGGGGTGGTGGCCGTCAATGGGGTTTAGCAGAACACGGATTCTTGGCGGCGCACGGGTTTTGCGGCTTGGCCGCACACGGGTTCTGCGGTTTGGCGGCACAAGGATTCTTGGCCGCTGCGCATGGATTCTTCGCCGCAGCGGCTTTCTTGGCGCCGCAGGGGCTCTTGGGTGAGCAGGTACTGCGCGTGGGGGCCGGCTTGCACGGATTTACGTTCCCCGCGCCTTTGGCGAAAACGGGGGTGGCTAGGGCACCACCGATCGCAATGGCGGCGCCGAGCGTGAGTGCGGCTTTGCTAAAGGACTTCATGCGGATCTCCGGGGGCGGGGTGATTATCTTAAGGATTCGGTCGGGGGGTGAAAAGGTTACGGGTGTGCCGTGACACGGGACCGGTTTCGGAGCAGCGAAACCTTTTGTTACCTTGGAACGAACCTGATGTATGCGGGACGGGGATTCCCATTCGGTGAATAGGGCACGGCGTCCCGAACCGGTATGGAGAATCGAGGAGTGACCGCGCTCCCGACAGAAGAGCTGATCGATATCCTGGCGTCCCGGATACATCCTGTGCGACCTCTGCGCTCACCCGCACGGCGTGTTGCGGCCTGGGTGGCGATCTCTCTGCCGTGGATGGCATTCGTTGTCCTCGCGATGGGGCTGCGGCCCGATCTGCCCGCGCGGTTGGAGGATGGGCGATGGCTGATGGAGCAGGCGGCAGCGGCGGCAACGGCCCTCACGGCGGCCCACGCGGCACTCGGGGCGGGCATCCCGGGACGCGGGCGCAAGTGGGAGCGCATCGTGCCGCTGGTGCTGCTCGCGGTGTGGCTGGGAACGCTCGGCCACGGGTGCTTCACGGCCTCGCACACGCTGGGTCCGGACAGTCTCGTACTGCAGTCCGACTGGCGCTGTCTGCCCGGGGTGGTCGTGGTGGGTCTGATTCCCGCAATCGTCATTGCCCGGATGATTTCCCGCGGGGTACCGCTTGCGCCCATCTCGACTGCGGCGCTCGGCGCGCTCGCCACCGCGGCGCTCGGCGAGGTGGGACTGCAATTTTTTCACCGGGCCGATTCCAGCCTGATGGCGCTCATCTGGCAGGGGGGCACCGTGGTTGGCTTGACGTTGCTCGGCGCTTGCGTCGGCCCGCGTCTCGCACGCGGGCGGAATGAAATTCCGTGATCCCACCTCGAGAGCACGGCCTGCCTGAAAGCCCCGCCGAAACTGACGCCGGGCTCGAGAGAATCGCGCAAGCCGCGGCGGAGGTGGTCAACTGCATCCGCGTCTTGGAGAAAAGCGACAGCAACCTCGTCAGCGAAGCGCTCGATGGCCGCGAGTTCATCGAGTTCGAACACTACCCGGAGAACGACGTTTACGACCCGGAGACACACGCGCAATATTACTTTCACGCGCATCCTCAGACGCGTGGCGAGTGGAACGATTACGGGCATTTTCATACCTTCCTGCGGCCCAAGGGAATACCGAAGGCATTCCGTCCGGCGGCTCTGCCGGAAACGCGGGCAGATGACGCAGCCACCGATCCCGCGTTCCACCTCATCGCGATTTCGATGAACCGGCAGGGCCGCCCGGTGAGACTGTTCACCACGAACCGATGGGTGACCGCGGAGACTTGGTGTGCGGCGCCGGATGCCATCGGTATGCTTGACCGGTTCGTGATCGATCTGGCAAAGCCCTCCTGGCCGCTCAACCGGTGGATCTCGGCGATGATCACGCTCTATCGGGACGACATCGAGAGACTGATTCTCGAGCGGGATGCGAGGATTGCACAATGGAGGGCCGCGTTTCCGGACCGAGACGTCTTCGAGGATCGCGCCCTCGAGGTGACCTCCGCGATGGCGATCGATCTTGATCCGCGCCTCGCGCTCATTCGGTCTCGCTTGGGTCTGATGGACTGAGGCGAGTGTGCGGGCTGCGGCCTGTAACAGACCGGACTGCAGCGCGTCAAAGGGACAAGATGCAAGATTCTGGCGCAGGGGGCTGGACCCTCCCGCGCCGCTCCGGAGATTGACCGATGCCTCATGCTGATACTGCGCACATCACCGGCACCGATATGCCCGGGAACGCTATGCCTGTTCCCGTGAGTCCATTTCGCGGAAATGGCGCCCGTCGATGGTCGCTCAGCTGTCCTGGCACCGCGGGCGGGCCGACGGATCGTCGGGATGGGTATGCCCCTATCCACTGCAAACCCGCTGCGTTCGCGAGCCGGCCCGCGTGGCCGCCCGCCAGCCTTGCGGTCGCCGGTAACCCGAGGGCGAACTGGATGGCCCGATTCAAGGCGGGTCGGGCGCCGAGCAATCGCCTCATCTGACCTTCGGCGTCCGATACGGCGACCTCAGGAGCGCAGCTCCCGCGCAAGCTCGCGCCGAGCGAAGTACGTGAGCAGGCCGATCAGCGTGATCGTTGCACCGAGTCCGATCCACAAGAGAAAGTTGTCCTCCCGGCCGATGGGCGTGCGACCGCTGATCACCGCGGTGAGGTTGGCGGCAGCCGTGCCGGCGTACACGTAAAGGAGTGTCCCCGGCAGCATGCCGACCCAGGAGGCGAGTAGGTAGTCGCGTACGCGCACTGTCGTGATGCCATACGCGTAGTTGAGCAGGCCATAGGGGATGATCGGTGACAGGCGGGTCAGGAACACCATCCAGAAGCCATGCCGTGCGATTGCGCGATCCAGGGCACCAAATCTCGGCCAGCGCTCGGTGCGGCGGTGAACCCAGTCTCTGGCAAAGGTCCTGCCGAGGAAGAACGCCGCCGTCGCGCCGAGCATGCTTCCGATTGACACCAGCGCCATTCCGGCGGCGAGCCCGAAGATCGCACCCGCCGCGATGGTGAGCAGGGAATCGGGCAACAAAACGACTGCGGCGAAGGCGTAGAAGAGGATAAAGGGAACCGCTGCAGCCGCGCGCCACGCCGCGATCCAATCGAGAGCCGTCTGAAGCCCATACCGTGCCACCACTGCGACGGCGGCGGCACTGACAAGGATGAGGCCGCTCGCGAGGACTGCGCGGGGTCTCACCGCGGACCCCTGAGGCATTCTATGTGCGCTCCTCGTGCCTCCGGCGCAATCGCTGTCGCTCGGGATGCACGCTTTTCGAACACCGTGTGGTATCCGCGTGTGACCTCGACCGTTAATGCATTTTTGCCGCGTGTGCGCCCTCCGGTGGGACGCTGGCGGTTGCGACGATTTGTCCGAGATCGCTCTTCGGCGGCAGTCCTCCGATGGTATAAACCTTGCCTCGCGCATCCATGAGCACCAGGCCGGGCGTGCCGTCGAAGCCGAAAGCCTGCATGAGCGCCTCGTTGTGGGCGAGCTCACGTAAATCTTGCGCGCTTGGGTGCACGACGGGCGTGATGCCACCGCCGGCATCGACTCCGCGACCCCAGCGGGCTTCATTCATGCGCAGGGCCGCCGAGGGATCGGCGGCGTTGAAGATCGCCGCTGCCTTGCCGGGACTGCTTGCCGAGATGACCCCGACCAGAATGTCGCGAACCTGCAGACCCGAGCGGTAGTACGGCTTCAGGGCCATCCACAGCACGTGGCAGTATGGACAATTGGCGTCCATGAACACGTAGATGACATGGCGCGGATGCGCGCTGCCCTCGGGTATCCAGTCGGTCTGCTGCAAGGCGCGCATTTGCGCGCGCGCCGTTGCATCTCGCGCGGATGCCGCCAGCGGCAGCGTCAGGGTGAGTAACGCGGCAGCCACATACACCAGACCCAGTTTCATCCCACTACGCATCATGTGCTCCTCCGCCCATGCCTGGTACGAGACCGGGCGGGACGCGCGGATATTGCGATGAGTGCTCCGAGCCTGCCGTCCGCCGTTCTCGACTCCTTGTAAGGTCATCGCAAACGCCGCTATCCGCCCTCGATCCGCTCGAGGATCGGGCAGCACGACCCGGATCCGGTGCAGAGCGCGAGCAGGCGGGTGAGCTCGGCGTGCATTTTCTTCACTTGCCGCATCTGCACTTCGAGCGCATCGCGCTTTCGCTGTGCAAGTTCCCGCACCGTGCGGCTGGCGCGAGTGGGTGACTCCCGCAGTCGCAACAATTGACGTATGTCGGCGAGACTAAACCCGAGAGCCTGCGCCTGCTTGAGAAAACGCACTCGCGCCAAGTCCTCCTCGCGATAGACGCGACGTCCGGCCGCGTTGCGGCCCGGCGGCGGCAAGAGTTGAAGCTTCTCGTAATAGCGCAGCGTATCGGGCGTGATGCCGATTGCCTTGGCGGCGCTGCCGATGCTTTGAGTCATGGCGAGAGTGCCTCGAGGGGGAGGAACAGCGGGCAAAGCCGCCCGAGCCGGTACAAGGGATTCTACCCCATACGCGATCGCCGAAAGTCCTTGACATGGAGTGCACTCCAGGTTCGAGGATGGCCGGCATGGTGCGTTCCCCAAGCAATTGCCGCTGCGCGCGATGAGGCCGAAGGAGGCCAAAACGATGACCTCGGGTGTCCACCGCCACCCGGGTAGCGCGGCGATTCTGCTGGCGGCGAGCGCCCTCGTGCTGTCCGGCTGTGCCGTAGGCCCGAACTACCGCCCCCCGGCGGCGCCGAAGCATCTGGCCTATCTGCGGCTCGCCCCGGCGCGGCGCGTAAGTGCTGGGGTGGGCGAGCCCGCCCAGCGGCTCGTGCGCGGAAAGGCGATTCCGCGACTCTGGTGGCACCTGTTCCATTCCCAGCCTCTCGATCGGGTCGTGCGCACTGCGCTCTCGGGTAGTCCCACCATCACGGCGGCGCGGGAAAGACTCGCTGCCGCGCAGGAAGATGTGCGCGCGGCGGGCGGCGCGTACTTCCCGCAGCTCGATGCATTTGCTTACGCGGAGCGTCAGAAAGGTCCGGGGTTCGCGGCCGGACTGCTGCACCCGCGCCCCGTGCCCACGTATGACCTGTATTCCGTGGGTCCGACGGTGTCGTTCGTGCCCGATGTATTCGGGCTCACCGCGCGGCAGGTGCAGGAGCAGTCGGCGTTGGCGAAGCGACAGGCCGATGAGCTCGAGGCGGCACAGCTTGCCGTGACGGGCAACGTCGTCGCACAAGCGCTTACTCTCGCCTCGCTCCGAGCACAGCTCGATGCCGTCGACGACATGGTGGCGGACGATGAGAAGAATCTCGCTCTCGTGCGCCAGCAGTACTACGCGGGCCAGGTGGACCGGACGGTCGTGGCTCTAGCGCGGGCGCAGCTCGCCCGCGACGAGGTACCGCTGCCGCTTTTGAAGCAAC
Source organism: Pseudomonadota bacterium (assembly GCA_021822385.1). Classification (GTDB taxonomy): domain Bacteria; phylum Pseudomonadota; class Gammaproteobacteria; order Steroidobacterales; family Steroidobacteraceae; genus 13-2-20CM-66-19. The sequence goes on along the minus strand of JAKARC010000023.1, from coordinate 18,257 downwards.
GTATAGCCGCCTCGAGCGATGCGCTCGCCGTGCTCCTGGGCAGATCCCCGGGCGAGTGGCGGTCACCGCGCTTCACCCTCGATGCACTCACGTTGCCGCCCGAGCTGCCTGTGAGCCTGCCTTCGGCGCTGGTGCGCCAGCGGCCGGATATCCAGGCTGCGCAGGCGGAATTCCATGCGGCCAGCGCGGCCGTCGGCGTGGCGACGGCAAGGCTGTATCCGACCTTCACGCTGTCGGCCGCCCTTGCACCCACCGCGTTGACTCCAGCGGCGCTCTTTGACGGGCCGAACCTCGAGTGGAATCTGCTCTCCGGGATCACCGCGCCGCTATTTCACGGCGGTACGCTGCATGCCGAGCAGCGAGCGGCGGTCGATCGATTCCACGCCGCGCTGGCCGTCTACCGGGAGACTCTGCTCGAGGCGTTCCGGCAGGTCGCCGACACACTGCAGGCGCTGGCTCACGACAGCGAATACGTGCGCGACGAGCGCCGCGAGCTCGATGCCACCCGCCGGGCGTGGGCTCTTGAGCGCATCCGCTACGCAGCCGGCAAAGTGAACCTGTTGCAGCTGCTCCAGACGCAGCGGCTCTTTGACCAATCCCGGGTCGGCTATGCGAAGGCGCGGGCCGCACGCTTTCTCGACAGCGCGCAGTTGCTGGTCGCCTTGGGGGGCGGTTTTCAAGGAAAAGTGAGGCAAGCGCGATGACGATCGAATCCCCCAAGCGGATCCTCGCCCGGCGTTCGGGGCGACCCTGGCTGCTGGGTGCCGGTGTTGCCGTCGCGATCATCCTTCTGGTGGGTGTCCTCCTCTTCAAGCCGGCCGCTGTCGCCGTGGCCCAAGTCAAGCGCGGCAACCTGTCAGATGAGGTGGAAGCGACCGGTACGGTGACCGCGGACGCGATCGCCAACATCGCTGCGCAGATTACCGGCACGGTACAGAGTGTTGCGGCCGATCAAGGGGATCTCGTGCACAAGGGTGAGATCCTCGCAACCCTGGACCCGACCGGTTGGCGCCGCAAGCTCGCGGCCGCCGAGGCACGTCTTGCGGCCGCTCGAGCCGTGGCCGCCGAGCGCCGGCGGGAGTGGGTGCGCGAGATGGGTCTGGTGAAGACCGGCGCGGCGAGCGTCGAGAACTCCCAGCAGTACACCGAGCATCTGCAAGTCGCCGATCGGCAGGTCCGGGCGGCACGCGCGCAGGTTGGTGTGCTCCAGTACCAACTGTCATTGACGCGGATTCCCGCGCTACTCGGGGGCATTGTGACGCGGCGATGGGTCGTCCCCGGTGCAGCGGTGGTGCCTGGAGAGACGATGTTCACGGTCGCCGATACTCGCCTGATCTATGTTCGCGCGCACTTCGACCAGGATTTCAGCGGCCAGGTGAAAGCCGGCGAGGCGGCGACGGTCATTCTGCGTGGCCGGCAAAACCTGCCCCTGCACGGCACCGTGTTGCGCATCGACCCTGAGGCGGATGCCGCGACGGAGGAGTCGGTGGCGGAGGTGGCGTTTCGGATTCCGCCGGAGGAGTTTCAGCTCGGCCAATGGGCGAACGTGTTCATCCGGGTTGCCGCGGCGAAGGACGCGCTCCTGGTTCCGGCTCAAGCCATCTTGTGGAGGGCGGGGCATTCGTTCGTGGATGTCGTGGATCGTCACGACGTCGTGCATCGGGTGGCGGTGCGCATTCTGGCGCGGAGCCCCCGCTCGCCGTTGGTGGCAGTCTCGGGAGCGCTGCGGCTTGGCGAGCGGGTGGCGCTCATGCCGATGGGGCTCAAATCCGGTGAGCGGGTCTCGCCCCGCAAGCCGGGCCAAGGTGACGGCATGGGCGGGCCCGGCGGCGAGGGCGGGGGCGGGCGGTGAATCTCGCCTTCCGCGACGTCCGCTACCATGGATTCAAGTTCTTCAGCTCGACGCTGGGGGTGTCGCTTCTGATCATGGTGGTGGTGACCATCGGCGGCATCATCCGAGGCGTGATCCTGGATTCCTCGACACTGATCGAGAAGACCGGCGCGCAGCTCTGGGTGGTACAGAAGACCGGCGCCCATCCTGGGGTCGGCACCTTCGGCCCCTTCGTCGAGATCTCGCGCCTGCCGGAATCGATCTATCACGCCATCTCGGTCATCCCCGGCGTCGCCGAGGCAAGTCCGATCGTGGCCGCCTGGGAGCACGTGCCGCAGATGCCACCCCCGACCCGGTTGATGAAGTTCATGTACGTCAATGCGCTCCTCAACACCCGTTCCATGGTCAAACCGGGCTGGATGGCCATGCCGCATGTCCAGCGATTCATCGTGGTGGGCTACGAGCCGGGCCGGATCGGCGGGCCGCCCGACATCATCGCCGGTCGCGGCATCGAAGCGAGTCATTACGAGATCGTCGCGGACAATAAGACGGGGTTTCACGTCGGACAGCGAGTCCGACTCGGCAACTTCGAGTATCGGGTCGTGGGTCTGACCCGCCACATGGTGGGCTTCACCGCTGACCCCGTGATCTACATGAGCCTGCGGGACGCCCAGAACTATCTCTTCCAGACCGACCCCAATCTGCTGCGCAGCGAGCAGGCCGTCGCCCGCCAGCACGCCCGGGAGCTTGCGGCGACCTCCCCACGTCTCATCCCAACGGTGACGGCGAACGAAGAAGCACGCTTGGCCAATACCCTGTATGTCAACGCGATCGCCGTGAAATTGCGTCCCGGAGCGAACGCTCGAGCCATTGCGGCGCACATCCGGCGCTGGGAGCATCTGGCGGTCTATACCGACGCGCAGGAAGTGAACATGCAGCTGATGGGCTCGAACCGGCTGATCCTGTTCCAGCTCGCGTTGTTCCGCGACATTCTGGTACTGATCGCGGGCCTCGTCATCGGCATCATCATCTATACCTTCACGCTCGACAAGGTGCACGAGATCGCGATCCTGAAGCTCCTCGGGGCCCGCGGCGGCGTGGTGTACCGCATGATCTTGCAGGAAGCGCTCTTCATGGGTGTCGTCGGCACTCTGGTTGGGAGCGGCCTCGAACTGCTGAGCGAGCCGTATTTCCCGCGACGAGTGGTGGCAACAAGTGGGGACATCGCGCAGATGCTCATCGCCATGAGCGTGGTGGCCGCGGCGGCGAGCATCCTTGCCGTGCGCCGCGCGATGCGCATCGACCCGCGCAGTGTGCTCAGCACCGGTTGAGATCCCGATGAGCGCAAATCAATCCACGGCCGCGGCTCCAATCGACACCCCGGAAGGCTTCGCGATTCTGGCCGAGGGTCTCGGTAAGGTTTATGGGCAAGGGGCCAGCCGCGTCGAGGCGCTCAAGGGCATCGATCTCACGGTCCGTCCCGGGGATTTCCTCATCATCATGGGACCGAGCGGCTCGGGTAAGACGACCCTGCTGACGCTCCTCGGACTGGTCAACGAGCCGACCACCGGCCGACTCGTGCTCGGCGGGCGGGAGATCTACGGCGGTGTGCCACCCGATCTGGCTCGCATGCGCCGTGAGGAGATGGGCTTCATCTTTCAGGCGCCGAATCTCATTCCGTTTCTCACGGCAAGAGAAAACGTGCTTCTGCCGTTGAGTCTTGCAGGGGTGCGCGGCGAGGAGGCCCAGAATCGGGTCTCGCAGCTGTTGGAGTACTTCGAGATCGCCGAGCGCGCCGCGCAGTATCCCAACCAGCTCTCCGGCGGTGAGCAGCAGCGTGTGGCGATCGCTCGAGCGCTGGCGAACAATCCGCGCATCATCCTGGCGGATGAGCCGACGGCGAGCCTCGATACCGACCGGGCGCTCGCGGTGGTGCGGCTGCTGCGAAGGATCTCGCGCGAGAACGCCGCAGCGGTGCTGCTCGTGACGCACGATCATCGCCTGCTCACAGAGGTCGATGAGGTGATCGAGATGGAGGATGGGCGCATCGCATCTCGAAAGAAGGTCGACCCCGAAGCGTGACCGCGTCGCGCGCGAGGCTTATTCCGCCGCAGCCTGCATCATCGCGCGTCCAGCGCTGCCAGCGCAGGCCGGCAAGTTCGGACACCGGCACCCCTTGACATGGAGTCGACTCCAAGTCGTAACGTGAAGCCATGATGGGAAGTGAAGCTCGTGCTCGGACTCGACCGTTCGGGCCGGTTCTGAGCAAGAGCTGCAACCGGGAGTTGTCAGACCGGAGGTGCCTATGAAATCGGTGACGCTCAAGATCCAGGGCATGCACTGCGGCGGCTGCGCGCGCAGAATTCAAGCGCTGCTCGAGCGCGAGCCAGGCGTGAAATCGGCGGCGGTGACGTTCGAAAGCGGAGAAGCGCGGGTGCTGTTCGATCCGGCCGCGCTCGATGCGCAGCGCCTGATGCAGCTCATCGAACAGCCCGGCTACCGGGCGACCGTGCAAGCCTCTGGCTGAGTGGGTCTGACTCGCATGAGCGCTCAGCCGATCACGATGGCGGCTTCCGAAGCGGTGGTAGGGGAAACGGCGCAGCTGCAGCTCGCCATCGGCGACATGCAGTGTTCCTTCTGCCGGCAGAGCATCGAGCGGGCGCGCCCAGGGCCGGGGTTTGAGGGGCAGTGAAACGGAAAACCGGGTTAAGCAATGCGCTGTGGTGCGCCCACGAAATTCATAGACGAACACCGGCATGGCAGGTTCGCGCTTGATCTTGGGGTTAACCCAAAGGTTCAGAATGGCACCACACTCGAAATGAGGTTCTGTCATGAATACAGCAACGGCTGTTGAATCAGCGCTAACACCGTGGAGCGAAGAACCCACCCATGACCCGCAGCGGCGCCGCGTGCGGGCACACATCGGTGGCCTGCACTGCTCGCTGTGCACCGGCACGATCGAAAAAGCACTGGGGCGCAAGCCGGGCGTGCACAAGGTTTCTGTCAGCCTGACCCACGAGCAAGCGCTGGTCGAGTTCGATCCCGGAAAGACCCAGGCCGGCGAACTGATGCGCACCCTCACCGACATTGGCTACACGCTGTCCGACCCCCGCAAGCTGGAACCGTTTGAGGCACAGGAACGAGCGCTGGCACACGAGCGCAATCGTTTTCTCGCAGCGCTGGCGATGAGCCTGACCGCAATCGGGCTCATCGCCAACCCCGCCGGAGGCTGGGCACTTGGCGTATCGGCCTTTGTGCTGGTCAGCCTGATGGCTTTTGGCTTCGCTGTACTGCGCAACCGCGGCGCGCTGCGTGCGATGGCCGGGAGTCTGGGTCTGGGCGTGGCCGGCATTGCGCTGTTCGCACTGCGCGCGTTCGGTGGGCTGGACGCCGTCACCCCCTGGCTGACGGGGCTACTTGCTGCCGCCATGATCTTCGGCCTCGGCGGGCACATCCTGCGCATGGCGGTGCAGGCGCTCCGGCGCGGCATCCTCAATCAGCACGTACTGGTCCAGATCGGTGCGCTCGCCGGTGCCGCTGGGGGCGTCATTGGTCTGGTACTGCATAGCCCCGATTACCCAACGGCACCGTTTTTCGCCGTGGCCGTGATGGTGCTGACCTATCACATCTTCTCGGAGTGGCTGTCGTTGATTGTGAAGACGCGCAGCTCGCAGGCGGTCAAGAAGTTGCTCGACCTGCAACCAGATACCGCACGGGTACTGCGCAACGGCAACGAAGAACAGGTTCCGATCGAGGCGGTAGTCAGCGGAGATCGCGTGCGCATCCGCCCCGGCGAGCGTATTCCGGTGGACGGTGAAGTGATTGACGGCCATTCCGCAGTGGATGAGTCGCTGGTTACCGGCGAACCGCTACCGGTCGAGAAGCGCGCGGGAAGCAGCGTCGCGGGGGGCGCCATCAACGGCTCCGGTACCCTGCTGGTGCGCGTCACTGCGGTCGGTGAGGACAGTTTCCTGCAGAGGGTAATCAAGAGCGTCGAGGAAGCGCGTGCCCTCAAGCCCGGGTTGCTGCACATCGTCGACCGTGTGCTGCGCATCTACACACCGACCGTGCTTACTATTTCGGCGCTGGCCTTGCTGGGCTGGCTGTTGATCCCGCTGCTGTTGGGCGCCCACCCCGACCTGGAACGTGCCGTCTTCGCGGCCTTGTCGGTGCTCGTGATGGGCTATCCCTGCGCGGTCGGCATCTCGGCACCGCTGTCGATCGTGCGCGGTGCTGGCGAGGCTGCCGAACAGGGTGTGTTGATGCGCACCGGTGAGGCGTTCCAAGCGCTGCGCAAAGTCACCGCGGTGATCTTCGACAAGACCGGCACGCTGACCGAGGGCAAGCCCGCATTGCATGAAATCGAGGCGCACGCTGTGGACAGCGACACCCTGCTGGCGCTGGCCGCGGCAGTGGAAGCTGCCTCCGAGCACCCGTTGGCCCAAGCCGTGGTACAGGCGGCTTTTGAACGAGGACTGGAGTTGCCGGACGTCGAAGACTTTGACGCCGTTGCTGGCAAGGGCGTGATCGCCCGGTTGCCTGCTGCGAGCCGTGCAGAAACCGTGGTGGCCGGAAGCCCGGCCTTCCTCCAAGAGCGTGGCATTGACATACAACCGCTGGCAGCACGCATCGAAAGCCTGCAAACAGCCGGTCGCACGGTCATCGGTATCGCCCGCGACGCGCAGCTGCTCGGTATCCTGGCGCTGGGTGATGCGCTGCGTGCGGATGCGCGTGAAACGGTGAGGCAACTCAAGGCCGCTGGCGTACGCGTGGCGCTGCTGACTGGCGACAATACCCGCGCGGCCCAGCGCGTGGCCTTTGAGGCCGGCATCCAGGAGGTTTACGCCGAGGTGTTGCCGGCGCGCAAGGCCGAAACCGTGCGTCGGATCCAGCAGGAGGCACGGGTCGCCATGGTCGGGGACGGCATCAATGACGCGCCGGCCCTGATGCAGGCCGACGTCGGCATCGCCATGGGCAGTGGCACTGACATCGCCATCGATGCCGCCGACGTGATTCTGCTGAACACGCGTCTGACCGGCGTGCTGGTCGCCTACAACATCAGCCGCCGTGGCTATCGCAAGATGCTGCAAAACATCACCTTGGCGTTCCTGTTCAACGGCATCGGCATCCCGCTGGCCGCCACCGGGCTGATCTATCCGGTGTGGGCCATGGTTGCGATGGCAACCAGCGTTACCGCGATCTTCATCAACTCACTGGCGGGGCACTCGGGATTGTTCTTCGGCGCGGTTGGCAGTGTCGGGATGTCTGCGTCGGCGCCGACTGAGGCATTGTCATGACGTCTCAGCAAGATCCGCTCGTCGTGGCTGGCGCTTGCTTCTCCGCCACTGCCGTGGCCGAACCCGTCACCTTCAACACGGCATTGCCGGCCAGCCAAGGTGGGTTTCTGTACCGGGACGTGCAATTTCTGCGGGGGAATCCGGGATGAAACGGTACGAATTGAGACGCCCGAACATCGCGAGGCCGGGCCACCTCGCGAATTGGTTGGTGCGGCTGACCGCCATCGTCGGCACTTGTTTCTCCGCTGCTGCCGTGGCCGGACCCATCACCTTCAATACGGCGTTGCCGGTCAGCCGAGGTGAGTTTCTGTTCCAGGAAACGCTGATGTACCGGTCGATGTACGACGGCACCGTGATGCCGGACATGCGTGCCGAGGCGCGTGTCGGCGTCAGCGTTCTGGCCTACGGCGTCACCGGCAAGCTGACGCTGTTCGGAATGATCCCGTACATGGACAAGACGCTGGACTGACCACGCCCATGGGAGGTATACACAGGACCAACCATGGCCTCGGCGACAGTACCTTCTTTGCCCGCTATACGGTCTGGCAGGACAACCACGCGGGGTCGAGCTTCCGGATCGCGCCGATTCTGGGCGTGGTGGCGCCAACAGGCCGCGATACCTACCGCGATACCCTCGGTGTCCAGCCGCGAATGTTCCAGCCGGGATCCGGTACGTGGGGGGCACTGGGCGGCGTGGTGACGACGTACCAGACGCTCGACTACGAGTTAGACAGCTCGCTGAGCTACGAGGGTTTCAGTCGACATGGCGGGTATTCGCCCGGCAATGTCGCCGAGTTTGACGCTTCGTTCCAGTACCGCCTGTTGCCGCGCACACTCGGCGCCGGTGTGCCGCACTTCCTGTACGGCGTGCTGGAGACCAACCCGATCCATACCGATCACAGTGTCGGAAGTCCGTTTCCACCTTCCGGCGGCACCGAATGGTTCGTCGATCCCGGCCTGGAATACGTCACCCCACGCTGGGTGCTGCAAGGCGCGATCGAGAATCCCGTCCGACGCAACGTACCCGCTGGCGCCTTGCGCGATCACCCCATCTACAACGTCGCCATCCGTTTCAACTTCTGATTCACACATCAAGAGGTGTTCCCCATGTTTCGCTTACTGAAAAACCTGCTGCTTGCCATGGTGATGACCATGGCGGCGAGCGCTCCGGCCTTTGCTGCCCCCCCTCAAACCCCGACGCCCAACGCCTATGTGCTGCGGGTGGACGGCTTGGCCTGTCCCTTCTGCGCCTTCGGCATCGAGAAGGAGTTCGCCAAGCAACCGGGCGTGGAAGACACCAATGTGAATCTGGAGCACGGCGTGCTGGTGGTCACCGTGAAACCCGGTGCCACATTTACGAAAGCCCAGCTCGCGCAACTGGTGAAGGAAGCCGGGTTCAGGTTGAAAGCGGTGGTCAGTCGTCCGACTGAGAGCACGGCTGCGACCAAACCATGAAACGCGCGTCGTATTGGTTGCTCGGCGTTGTCGTCGTCCTCCTGCTGATTGTCGGGATCGGCTGGGGGCTGTGGGTGCCGAGTCCCAGGGAACCACCTTACCAACTGGTGAGTAGTTGGGGCGGTGCTGGTTCGGCGCCGGGCCAGTTCCACGACCCGATCGGAATCGCGGTGGCCGGTGGCAAGGTGTTTGTCGCCGATTCGCGCAATCACCGCGTTCAGGTCTTCGACCGGAATGGCCGGTTCCTTTACGCCATTGGCCATCCGGGTAGCGGTCTCGGAAAACTCGGGCGTCCGATGAACCTCGCGGTGGCCCACGGCAAGCTGTATGTCGCCGACTACTGGAACGACGACATCCAGGTGTTCTCGACGGGAGGCACGCCGCTTGCGGTAATCGGCCATCGCGGCTCCGGCCCCGGCGAATTCAAGGCGCCTTCAGGGGTGGCCGTACTGCCCAACGGCAATCTGGTGGTGTCGGATTTCTACAACCAGCGCGTCCAGGAGTTGCGTCCCGATGGTGCGTTCGTGCGTCAGTGGGGCGTCACCGGCAAGAAGGGCTACGTGTCGCACGGCATGTTCAACTATCCCACCGATGTGGCGACCGATCATCAGGGGCGCATCTATGTCACTGACGGTTACAACGATCGCATCCAGGTGTTCGACCCCGACGGGCATTTCCTCAGGATGTGGGGCGGACCGATGGGGCTGCATTTGCCCGCGTCCGTCAATGTGCTGGGCGGGCTCAACGGCTGGTTCAGGACACCCACCGCGATCGCGATCGGCCCCCAAGGTGACGTGTTCGTGGCCGATGAGGAAAACGACCGCATCCAGAAATTCACCGCCGACGGGCGCTTCCTGACCGCATTCGGCACGCCGCCCACGGGACCCGGGTTCACCGAAACCGGCGTGGCGGTGGCCAATGACGGCACAGTTTATTCCACCAACCTCATGGGTAACCGCGTAGAGGTCTGGAAACCAGGAGCATCCCGGTGAACCACTCGCAGCATCCAGTCGAAAGCGTGGTCCGGACCGGGAATGTCCCTGCTGCCCGCACTGTCCGGGCCAGCGGCGTGGGGGCCATGCTACCGCGCATGGTGCTGGTTCTGCTGCTCGGGGCGGGCATCGTCTGGTTGCTGTTGCACCGCGCGTGGTTCGAACCTGCGGCAATCCGGTCGATGGTAGAGGCTTGGGGACTGTGGGCGCCCGCGCTATTTGTGCTGCTGGACGCGCTCACCACGATCTTTTTCCTGCCCGGCTGGGTCTTCGGGCTTGTTGCCGGCGTGCTGTTCGGCGCGTGGTGGGGCACGTTGTGGAGCCTCTCGGGCGCCACGCTCGGCGCCACCCTGGCGTTTCTCGCGGCCCGTTACCTTGCCTCCGGGTGGGTGGCTCGCCACAGCCGCGGAGGACTCGAGCGCCTGATCACAGGGGTAGAATCCGGCGGCTGGCGATTCATGGCGCTGGTGCGGTTGGTGCCATTGTTCCCGTTCAATCTGTCGAACTACGCACTGGGGCTGACGCGCATCAACTTGGTGCCTTACGTGCTGGCGACGCTGGTTTTTCAGATTCCGGGCACGCTCGCATACGCCTACCTCGGCTATGCAGGGCGAGAACTCGCGGCTGGTGACCGCCACGCCATTTACATGGTTCTCTATGGGATCAGCGCCCTGGTGATCCTGCTGGTGTTGCCGACACTGATGCATCGCTGGCGGCAGACCCGAAGTTGATGTTCGCATTCCCGCTGGTGTGCACCATCGAATGTATTCAGGAATTACAGGAGAGAGCGTATGAAAACCGCAAATTTTACCGTCCATGGCATGCACTGCGATGGCTGCGCACAGATCATTCAGAGCGTGCTGGAACGGCGTGAAGGCGTGCAGACCAGCGCAGTGTCCTTCGCCGATGGCACCGCGCGGGTACTGTTCGATCCGGCGCGGGTCGACGAATGCGAACTGCAGACCGCGATCGAGAAGGCGGGCTACCAAGTCGAGCCGCGCCCAAATGTGCCGGGTACGGCCGCATGACGATTGAGCTTACCCTGCTGTCGATTGGCCTCGGCCTGTTGGGTTTTGTAGAACCCTGCTCGATGGGGTCGAACCTGTTGCTGGTCAAGCATCTCGAACAGCGCTCCCATCGCAACGCGGTGCTGCAAATCGGCGTGTACACCGTCGTGCGGGCGCTGTTCATGGGCGCCTTGGGCGCCGCCGCGGCGCTGATAGGCGCCTACTTTTTCAGTCTGCAGCGTGCAATGTGGATTGGGCTCGGCACCGTGTATCTGGCTTTTGGACTGTTGTACCTCTGCGGTCGGCAGGGTTGGCTGATCGTGCGCCTGGGGTCGCTGCTGTCGCATGCGTCGGGCACCCGTGGCTCGGCGGCGCTGGGTCTGCTGTTCGGGCTGAACGTGCCAGCGTGCGCGGTGCCGCTGATTGTCGTGCTGCTCGGCCTGAACGCTAGCCAGGCTGCTGCCGGCAATAGTTCCTTACAAGGGTTCATGTCGCTGCTGCTGTTCGGGTTGGCGGTGTCGGCGCCGCTGGCGCTGGCGGTGCTGTGGTCACCGGCCCAGCATGGTCTGGATTGGTTGGCAGGTCTGTCGGTGCGCCTGCCCCGTTGGACCGGCGCCGTGCTGGTTGCACTCGGCCTATGGTCAATCGGCTTCGGCTTGTTCGCACACTTGCCGGGGCCGGTATGAACCTTCACTCCGATCTGGACAGGCGCGACCCTTTAGCATTGCATTGCGGCGCTGATATGTATTCAGGCACGGGGGCGTCGCGATGAAGGAACAGGCTGGTATGACCATCGGGAAACTGGCGAAGCGAGCTGGCGTCAGTATGGATGCCATTCGCCACTACGAAGACCAGGGGGTGTTGCTACCTGCGGAAAAGACCGAAGCCGGCTATCGTCTGTATGGCGCCAGTTCATTGCGACGACTGGACTTCATCAAGCATGCCCAGAGCTGTGGCATGACTCTCGCGGAAATACGGCAATTGCTCGATCTGAAGGCCGATGACCGGTCGTGCTGCAGCGATGTCCGCGGTCTGGCGATCCGGAAGAAATTGCAACTCGAACAGAAAATCAAGACCATGACGGCCATGTCTCGGGCGCTGAGCGATTTGATTGAGATCTGCACGGCTGAAAACCGTCCGCTGGACGACTGCCCCATTCTGGCTGCGCTGGAGTCCAGCTTGACGAATCAGCAGAATGACCGCCGATAGCGTTGAAGAATTGCGATGACGATCAGGATCGGGATCGGGGTGTTCTCCATGCGGGGGTGGGTGCTTTTGCAAACATGCTCGGAACTATCCGAAGACTGTCGCAGAGGCATTTGGCGAGGAAGAGGGGCTCTCGCGCGACGTGAATCTGTTGGGCAGACTGCAACACGCCGGGACGCTCGGCGTGTTGGTCGAGACATCGATGGGGATAGATTACGATCTAGCATTTCGACACGTTAATTACGCAACATAAAGTCGATGCAGCTTCCGATCCGCGTCTTTGCGCGTGAATGTCCACTCGATGCCAAATTGGGCGGTGTGCATCGTCGTTCCCACGCCGCCATCTCGGCGGTGCGGGTGGTATGCTCGGCAGCACAACCCAGCGCGCAAGGACATTGCTCTGGATCTCACCGACAACATCGGCGGCTGCGGGCTCGTGACGGTATTTCCGGGGACTCGGAGTCGACGGTCGCGCGGTGCGCGCGCTCGTTCCCGTCGGACAGAGGCGGCGGATCGTGCTCCGTGCGCCCAAGCCTGGCCGCGATCGCTATCATTGTTCGGAGAACATGTTTTTGGCGAAATCGTTCCCCGATAATCGGCAACATGCCGCTCGGCGATCGTCCGGTCGCGTGGGCTGAGGCCAGTTAATGCCGCTCAAGGAGCGCATACACGAAAGACTGTTCGCGCCCGCTTGGTGTGCAGTGCCGTTCAATGCGCTCCTGCACGAGCGTGAACGTCGGCGCGAACAAGGCGGCAATATCTGCCGCAGACCGACGTGCGACGGGCAATCCACTACAGCGTTCAGGACCATCTGGTGCAAATCCGGCGATCACTGCGTGTCCACCGGCAGTCAGCGTCTTCGCCGCAATTTGCACGTAGCGGTCCGCGTCTACCGGATCGGAGAGGAAGTGCAGCACCGCTCGATCATGCCAGAAGTCGAATCCCTCCGGCGGCAGGGCGAGTTCCAGTACATCTCCCACGTACCACCTGACGAGCTTCTCGCGTTCGCCGAGCCGGCGCCGTGCAAGCGTCAACGCCTCATCCGACACATCGAGTACGCTCACATGGCAAAGTCCCCGCTTGAGCAAGTCGTCGACGAGCGTCGAGGCGCCTCCACCCACATCGATCAACCGCGAGCTCGCGGTCAATCCGGCCTCCACGAGCAGCTGCAACGAGAGCCGCAAGTGGGGCTGATACCAGCTTACGGAGTCAGCGCGCTTGGTCTCATAGACGTTCTGCCAGTGGGCTTGGGTATCTTTGGCCTGATGAGCCATGGTGGCGCGCTCCGGAGGTTGTCTGACGGGAGAATATCGCTGGTTCTGCACCCGGTAAAGGCTCGTGTGCGTAGCTGAGGAGAACCTGAGAAGGGATCCGCTGCATGCTGGTTGTCAGATGTTGTCCACCGGTTACTCGATGCCGATCACCATGGAATCCAGCCCCGCGAGATGCTGCACGCGCACGGAGGAAAATCACGCTTGCTTCATCCAAAGCATGCAGTCGGTCCGGGCTTAATCGAATCCTCCCGGGGTCTCGATCAGCATAGTCCTCGGCCCGCGATTCTCGACGGTTCGCGAAGACAGAGCAGAGCCGAGATACGGCGAGGTCGCAACAGGAGGCCTGTCCCGCTGCGCGCTGAGGACGCGGGAATTGCTCTGCGCGGGCGGACCGAGACCCCTCTTTTCAGGACGCTGTCGAACTCTCCTTATCGCCACGGCGATCACACACGTGTCAATCCGCGTCAGCCGGCACAACAGGAAAGTTGCTTTATATCCTTATTGAAGGTTTGGGCACAGAGTTTCAGTCCCTCTACCATCGTCAAGTACGGGAATAGCTGATCGGCGAGCTCCTGGGCGGTCATTCGTGCGCGGATCGCGAACGCCGCCGCCTGGATCAGCTCGCCCGCCTCTGGAGCGACGGCCTGCACACCGATCAGCCGACCGCTCCCGGCCTCCACCACCGCCTTGATGAACCCGTGCGTGTCGAAGTTGGCGAGTGCGCGCGGTACGTTCTCGAGCGGCAGCAGGCGACTGTCGGTTTCAATTCCTGCGTGATGTGCCTCGACCTCGCTGTAGCCAACGGTTGCGACCTGCGGATCGGTGAAGATCACCGCCGGCATCGCCGTGAGGTCGAGTGCCGCCTCGCCGCCGGTCATATTGATAGCGGCGCGCGTCCCGGCGGCCGCGGCCACATAGACGAATTGCGGTTGATCGGTGCAGTCGCCCGCGGCGTAGATATCTGCGCTGCTGGTGTGCATGGCGCGGTCAATGATGATGTTGCCGCGCGGGTCCAGCTCAACACCGACAGCACTCAGATTGAGTGTATCGGTATTCGGCGTGCGACCCGTGGCGACGAGCAGCCGGTCGGCGCGCACTTCGCCGTGACCGGTGGTCAGCACGAATTTACCAGCTTGGTGTGCGACTCTGCTGGCCTGCGTCTGTTCCAAGACTTCGACACCTTCAGCACGAAACGCGTTCGTGAGCGCCTCGCCCACGGCAGGGTCTTCCCGAAACAACAATTGGCTGCGCGCCAAGATCGACACTTTGCTGCCGAGGCGGGCGAAGGCTTGCGCGAGCTCAACCGCCACCACCGATGAGCCAATGACCGCGAGACCCTCGGGAATGGTGTCGCTCGCGAGCGCGTCTGTCGAAGTCCAATAGGGCGTGTCGGCAAGACCGGGGATGGGTGGAATCGCAGGGCGTGCCCCGGTCGCAATCAGGCAGCGATCGAAACTCACTTCGTGCGAACCGCCATCCGTGTGCGAGACGATCAGCGTGTGTGCATCTTCAAATCGTGCCTCGCCACGCAGCACGGTGATCGCCGGGTTGCTCTCGAGGATGCTTTCATATTTGGCGTGGCGCAGCTCTTCGACGCGGCCTTGCTGCTGGGCCAGCAGTTTGTCACGGCGAATGTCGGGCTGCTGCGCGGAAATGCCGGAATCGAACGGGCTCTCTCGGCGCAGATGCGCGATGTGCGCCGCCCGAATCATGATCTTCGAGGGTACACAGCCGATGTTGACGCACGTGCCGCCGATGACGCCGCGTTCAATCAGGGTCACGCGGGCACCGCGCTCCACGGCCTTCAGTGCCGCGGCCATGGCCGCGCCGCCGCTGCCAATGATTGCGACGTGCGTCTTTCCGGAATGCGCTCCAGAGCGGATCGGGGCGGCCCGGGAGGGCTCCTTGAGCCATTGGGCGCCATAGCCTGCCTGCTCTACACTGGTGACGAGCGCCTCGGTCGAGACGGAGGAATCGAAGATCACCGTGGCTCGATTGTCGCGTAGAGACACTTCGGCACTCTCGACACCCGGGGTGCTGAGCAGGGCGTTCTCCACGCTGTGCACGCAATGGTCACACGTCATGCCGGTGATGTGTAGGGTAGCGGTTTGAGACATGAGGTCATTCCTTTCAGCAGCAGCTGGATTTGCCGTCGGTCGTGGGAATCGCGCAACGCTTGTGCGCGGGATTGAGCATGTCCCAGATCGAGATGATGACCATCAGGGCGATGCCGGCGTAGAACAGGACTCGGGCGAATTCCACAGGCAGGAAGTGTCGGGTCATTCCAAGATCGGCGAACAGAGCGATCAGCGGACCGGCACTTCCGAGCGCAGTGCGATGCCACTGGCGATGGGCGAACCAGCCCAGCGCGTTTGCAAGCAGTGCAATCAGCAGGAAAATCGGGATGAGCACGTGCACGAAGAGCCCCTCCCAGCGGCTGAGGAACCCGAGGCCGACGGCGGCACCAATGCTCGCCAGGGCCGGGAAGCACACGGCGCAGCTCGCACCTGAAACAATGGTGCCGAGTACACCGGTCTTATCGAGGATTCGGGAGAGACGGATGCTGTTCATCTTTGCTCCTTAGAAAAGACGTTGGCGATTGAGGGGCGGGTGCTTGCAGCGGTTCGGCAATGCATCTGCTGCGTTGGCCGAATCGACGCATCGGCATAGACCTCGAGCAGCCTGATCGGGTTTCCCGCTCGAAACATGCGACAATCCGGGTCGAGCGGATCGGAAACCCGGGGTGGGGCTCGAGGAAGCTGCGCGTGTGGATCCGAACATTTCGTACGCCGAGAAAGACCGGCCCGCATGGCCGGAGATCGCCACGTGAGTCGAGCGGCGTGACGGTTGGCTGGCAGGAGCGAAACGCGCGTTGAACGTGACTGCTTCGGCTGGGACGGGACGGTACACGGAGAACCTCTGTCAATTCTGGCACGGGTCAGAACTTTAATTCCGTACTCGGCTACGGAGTCAATCCCCGGTGCATCTTTCACGATCATACAGAGGTGGGGCCCCCCCAGCCGCTGGAGCGCCCTCAACGACCGCCGCGCAAGAGCGTCCGACGGGGCGAGCTGGGTGGGGCGGTACGGCGAACGGGGGGCACGCATTGCACGCATCGGTTTAATCGTCTCGGCGAGACAGCCCTGCCGATCCACTGGAGGAGATGGCACGGTGAGGGCAAATGGCCGCGCTGGGGCCAACCGCGTGCCAAGTCTACTCATCTGCACGCGATTGATGCGCGCCTGCAGTGAGGAGCGTTCCCCTGTTCCTCACGGGTTGTTCACCCCCAGTTGTGAGCGGGCGGCGCGGCTCACGAATATCACGACGTCAGGAACGTCTCATTGTAAATTCGAAGCCTGAAGCGTGGCGATGAGCGGGCACCGGACGGCATTGCGCCGGCGGCCGCAGCGAGCGACCGTGCTGACCAGAACCGTTTCAATCCGCCGCAAGTCGGCGAGCTTGCCGCGTACATCCTCGAGCTTGCGCTCCGCGAGCACGCGCGCTTCGGCGCAGTGTGTGCCGTCCTCGAGCCTCAGTAGTTCGGCGACTTCATCGAGGCTAAAGCCCAGGCGCTGTGCGGCTTTGACGAATCGCACACGTGCCACATCCGCACTATCGTAACGAGTGATGGTGCCGTAGGGCCGACGCGGCTGCGGCAGAAGCCCCCGACGTTGATAAAAGCGGATGGTCTCGACGTTGACACCGGCCGCCTTGGCGAAGGTGCCGATGGTCAGCGATTCCGGTCGATCCGGCATAGTGGCGTATCCTGTACTTAAGTACGGAGCCAAGTTTACCTCGCATCAGGCGACATTGTGAATCGGGGCGGGTGCAATCCGTACGGCGATCGCTTATCTCACGACGGCCGCGGGATGCCAGCGCAGCAGTTGTGCATAGGCAGGTGCGATCGTCTGCTTTGGAAAGAACGCCTTCCAGATGGCGAGGGACAGCAGCTGCTTCGGCGGCGGTGCGAATACGAAGTCCTGCTTCGACACCACCGTGTGACAGGCAATGCAGGCGGGGACCTTGCCATAGGCAAGGACCCGGCCGGCGGGTGTGTAGGCGGCCATGAGCCAGTTGCGATCGGCCTGGTCATAACCGGAGAGCTTGAGCATGGCCGTGACACCGGTCGCCCGCCGATGTCCGTTGAAGTTCTCCTTGACGAGGAGCGCGCCATTGGGATAGCGCCGCACTTTGGTAATGCCGCGCGATTTGCGAATCGCCTCGTTCGCGAGCGGGTTGGCCAGATCGACGGTGTAGGCATCCACCGTGCGCGAGCCCGGCTGATACGCCGTGCTCTCGAGCATCAGCGCCTGGGCTTTCCGCAAGACCTGCACCTTCTGCCAGAGCGCCATCGGGCGGGGAGCTGGGGTGGCGGCCAGCGATACCGCGGTGAGGGCGGCCACAACGGCGCTCACGCCCAGCAGCACCAGATTTCGCATGATCGTGACCTCTGACTGGCTGAGGATTCGTGCCTCGCGCGGACATCATAGCGCTTGCCCGTCGTTGCGGATCGATGCCCGAGGACCTTCTTCCGGCAGCCTCCGGCCGGCGGGTTTGAATTGCCCGGAAATCCCGCTCACCGCCGCCGTCACGGCGACCCCACACGCCGTGCATTCCTCCGCCTCAGCGTAAGCGGTAATTCCGCGGCGTCTCGCCTACGCGGCGAGCGTGTGCAATGCTGAGCGCAGCGGTTTGGCCGCGAAGTGCTGCTTCCACAGTCGCGGGGTGAGCTCAGCGACACGTGCGGCGGGGTGCTGCCCGACCCGTTGCAGCACATCGACGAGGTAGGTGTAGACGTCGATCTCGTGCAGGCGACAGGTGGTGATCAGGCTCTGCACAATGCCGACCTGCTTGGCGCCGAGCTCGGTCCAGCAGAAATTCCAGTTTTTCCTGCCCATGGGAATTACCCGCAGCGCGCGCTCCAGGTGATTCGTATCGATGGGCACGTCCGGGTCACCCAGGAATACCTGGAGCTCTACCCTGCGATCGCGGATGTATTTCAGTGCCTTGGTAAAGGGCGTGGCCGGCGCGAGCCCGTGCTGCCCGAGCCTCTGGTCCACCCAGTCGAGGAACGCCTCCACGTGCGGCTTGCTGTGCGTCAGGCGATGCAAGCGCTTGATCTCGCCGGTGAGGTTTTTGTCCCGGATCTCCTCCTCGACGGCGTAGATCGCGCCGATGCGCTTGAGCCCATCGCG
>JAKARC010000022.1 GCA_021822385.1 Pseudomonadota bacterium | reverse complement strand
TGAGCCAGGATCAAACTCTTCACTTGAAGATTTTGAGAATCAACAAAGTCAGAGTGGATCCAAAATGGCTCCAGTTACTGCTGGACATTTTGGTCACTCGGTCTTACGCCCAAAGGCTCATCGACACGAGTCCCCACACAAATTACCTGCCAAATTTTTAAAAATCATCCACACGGCTGGCATGTGGATCTGCGATTCCCCGGCCCAGCTCGCGGCCACGTTGTCGCTCTCGAAGGGGCGGGCAGTATATCCATCGATTCGTGCCCGTCAACCTTCTTTTCACCGCTCCTGCGGTGCCCACCCGCGCACCCTGTCCGTTCGCGGCCAAGACTTGTGGGGGGCGCGCAGTATAGCCCTGATGGGGCCGGTGTCAACGGATTGCAATATTATTCTGGCCTATTCTCCCCTATTCTCCGGTCTGGCCTATTCTCCGGTCTGGCCCGCGCGCCGTCATCGGCGGGGTCACGACAGGGTCAGGAGGACGTCCGGTCCACCAACTCAAGCTTAACCCGGGCAAAGCGCCGTGAGCCGATCTGCAGGACCACATCGGTTCCGGCATGCAGCAGCGCGCTACGATCCGTGACGCGCTCGCCGTCGATGCGAACCGCGCCTTCCCCGATCTTCCGATTGGCTTCCGAGGTACTGCCGGCCAAGCCTGCGGATTTGAGCAGATTCGCGAGCCGGATCCCTTCCGTGCCCACCGGCACGATCTGCGGCGGGAGATCCGCCGGTACCGCCCGATCGCTGACCCGCGACATGAAAGCCTGCTGCGCCGCCTCGGCCGCGCCGGCACCATGGAATCGCGCCACGAGCTCATACGCGAGCTCGAGCTTGATGTCGCGCGGGTTGCGGCCCTCGCCCGCCGCACGCCTGAGGGCCGCGATCGCCTCGAGCCGCCGGAACGACAGCAGCTCGAAGTAGCGCCACATCAGGGCATCGGAGATCGACATGATCTTGCCGAACATGTCCCCGGCGGGCTCGGCAATGCCGATGTAATTACCCAGGGATTTGGACATCTTATTGACCCCATCGGTGCCCTCGAGCAACGGCACGGTGAGCACGACCTGCGATTCCTGACCGTAGGCCGACTGCAAATGCCTGCCCACCAGAAGATTGAACTTCTGGTCGGTGCCGCCGAGCTCCACGTCCGCGCGCAGCGCCACGGAATCGTAGCCCTGCGCAAGCGGATAGAGGAACTCGTGGATGGCAATGGGCTGTCCGCTCTTGTACCGCGTGGCGAAATCGTCCCGCTCGAGCATGCGTGCCACGGTGTACTGGGCCGAAAGTCGCACGAAATCCACTGCCGACAGCTGTGCGAGCCACCGCGAATTGAACTCGACCCGTGTGCGCTGCGGATCGAGGATCTTGCCGACCTGCTGCTCGTAGGTGCAGGCATTGGCCTGCACCGCCTCGGGCGTCAGGGGCGGGCGGGTCTGATTGCGCCCGGTCGGATCGCCGATCATCCCGGTGAAATCCCCGATCAGGAAGATCACCTCGTGTCCGAACTGCTGGAATTGGCGCATCTTGTTCAGCAGCACCGTATGTCCCAGGTGCAGATCCGGCGCCGTTGGATCGAAGCCCGCTTTCACCCGCAGGGGCGTACCGCGGCGCAGTTTGCGGGTCAGATCCTCGAGCAGCAGCACTTCATGGGCGCCACGCGTGAGTTCGGGCAGCTGTTCATCGGGGGTCATGTGCAGTCCGGGTCCGGTCGCACGGCGGCAACGCCGTGCGCGAAAGTGTATGCGAACGGGCCGCGCGGCGGGAATGCGCCCGCCACCGGGCGAGCATGCGCAATTGCGCCAAGTCTGCTTTACTTGCGCCGATGGACGCTCAGGACCTCAAGGCACCGCAGCTGTACATCAATCGGGAGCTGTCCCTGCTCGAGTTCAACCGGCGTGTGCTGGCGCAAGCGTGGGACGAATCGGTGCCTCTGCTCGAGCGGCTGCGCTTTCTGTGCATCGCCTCGGGCAACCTCGATGAGTTCTTCGAAATCCGCGTCGCCGGCCTGAAGCAACTGCAGGAGCTCGGCTCGCGACAGAATGCCGCCGACGCGCTGTCGATTGAAGAGCAACTCGCGGCAATCCACGAGCACGCCACGCGCCTGGTCGAAGCGCAGTACCGCTGCCTGAACGAGCGTCTGCTGCCGGAGCTCGCCCGCCACGACATCCTGCTCCTCGGCCACGCGGCGTGGACCACGGCGGCCCGACAGTGGCTTGAGCGGTATTTCGAGGAGGAGGTCGAACCGGTCCTCAGCCCGCTCGGCCTCGATCCGGCGCGCCCATTCCCGCGCATCCAGAACAAGAGCCTGAACTTCATCGTGCGGCTCGAAGGCCGCGACGCGTTCGGCCGCGACAGCGCGCTTGCAATCGTGCAGGCGCCGCGCTCCCTGCCGCGCGTGGTGCCGGTACCGAGTGAGGGACCGCAACGCATCGTGGTGCTGCTCACCGGCATCGTGCAGGCGTTCGTGCAGAAGCTGTTCCCGGGCATGCGCGTGCTTGGCTGCTATCAGTTCCGCCTCACGCGCAACAGCGATCTGTTCGTCGACGAGGAGGAAATCGACGATCTGCGCCGCGCTCTGGAAGGCGAGCTGGCGCATCGCGGCTACGGCGCCGCGGTGCGCCTGGAGACCTCGAGCGACTGTCCGGCGGACATCGTGCAGTTCCTGCAGCGCCAGTTCGATCTCGGAGCACTCGACACCTACCACGTGCACGGCCCGGTGAATCTCAACCGGCTCTCGGCCATCTATGACCTGGTGCCGCGACCGCATCTGAAATATCCGCCGTTTACCCCAGGACTGCCGCGGCGGCTGACCGATGGGGCCGATCTGTTCGCCGCAATCCGCCAGAAGGACCTGCTGCTGCATCACCCCTATCAGAGCTTCGCGCCCGTCATGGATTTTCTGCGCCAGGCGGCCGCCGATCCCCAGGTGCTCGCCGTCAAGCAGACGCTCTATCGCACGGGCAGCGACTCGCCGATCGTACAGGCGCTGGTGGCAGCGGCCGCCGCCGGCAAGGACGTGACGGTGATCATCGAGCTGCGTGCGCGCTTCGATGAAGAGGCGAACATCGAGCTGTCCAACCGGCTGCAGGAAGCCGGGGCGCACGTCATGTACGGGGTGGTCGGCTACAAGACACATGCCAAACTTGCTCTGGTGGTGCGGCGCGAGCCCGGCGGGATCCGCCGTTATTGCCACCTCGGCACCGGCAACTACCATCCGCGCACGGCGCGGCTGTATACCGACTACGGGCTGTTCACCTGTCGCGAGGAGGTCGGTCAGGACGTACACGAACTGTTCCTCGAGTTGACCAGCCTCACGCGAACGCCGCGCCTGCAGCGCCTGGTGCAGTCCCCGTTCGGGCTGCACCAGGCAATACTGGAGAAGATCGAGCGCGAGCGCGCGCATGCGCAGGCGGGCCGGCCGGCCCGTATCATCGCGAAGATGAATGCGCTCGTCGAGCAGGAGTCGATCGAGGCACTCTACCGGGCATCCCAGGCGGGCGTGCGCATCGATCTGATCGTGCGCGGGGTGTGTGCGCTGCGTCCCGGCGTCCCCGGCGTATCGCAGAACATCGAGGTTCGCTCCATCGTCGGTCGATTCCTCGAGCACTCGCGCACGTTCTATTTCCACAACGGCGGCGACAGCGAGATCTACTGCGCGAGCGCCGATTGGATGGAGCGCAATTTCTTCCATCGCATCGAGGTGGCCTTCCCGATCGAGCGCCCCGAGCATCGTGCGCGCATTCTGCAGGATCTCGAGCTCGCTCTGAGTGACAACACCCAGGCCTGGCGGCTACAGCCCGACGGGCAGTACCTGCGGCTGTCGGGGCCGGCGGACGCAGCGGTCAACTTTCAGGGCGAGCTGCTCGCGCGCCATGCGGCCGGAGGTCTGTTCCGCGCCGACGGCTGAACGCGCCGTCGCGTCAACGCCCGAGGTGCGGGACGCGCAGAGTGAACCCCGCCGCGCGCAGATACTGCACTTCCTGACGCAAGTCGGCCTGGGTGAGCGGATGATTCGCGAGCCAACGTGCTGGAAACACCAACCGCAGCGCGCCGGCCGCGGCCGACACCCGCATCCGCGGCAGCGCGGCGCGGCCGCGGCCGCGATGCAACAGCACGGCCAGACGCAGCAGCACAATCAGATGCAGCGCGCGCCGATCCCACGGCGGGGCGAGCTCCGCCAGTCCATCGCGCACGAGCTTGCGCCGGTGCGCGCCCACGAGGCGTGCGAGCAGCCGCTGCTCGCTGCGGGAAAATCCCGGCATGTCGGCGTTCTCGAGCAGATACGCGCCGTGACGATGGTAACCGCTGTGCGCGACATCGAGCCCGATCTCATGCAGGCACGCGGCCCATTTCAGCATCCACGCGACCTGCGGGTCGCCACCGAGCTTCCATGCTGCACGCACCCCGCGCAGCAGCTGCAGTGCCGTCGCGGCCACCTGCTCGGCCTGCTCGACATCGACGTGATAGCGCTGCTGCATACTGTGCACCGTACGCTCGCGCGCGTCTCCGTCCGTGTATCGACCCACCATGTCGTACAGCAAGCCTTCGCGCAGCGCCCCGTCGGCCACGCGCATCTCCTTGACCCCAAAGACGGCGAAGACCTCGGCGAGAATCGCCAGTCCGCCCGGAAACACCGGTCGGCGATCTTCCGTCACCGCCCAGAAGCGCAGCTCCCGCGTGTGGCCCGCGGCGACGACCCGATCGACCAGCCGCTCGATCCCGTGGGCCGTAATGACATTCGCGCGCGGATTGAGCTCGCGGATGGCCTCGCCGATGGCCCGCACGGTGCCCGAGCTGCCCGCGCAAACCTGCCAGCCCCTGCGCTGGAACGTACGGCGCAGCGGCTCCAGCTGCTGCCGCACGCTCAGGCGCGCCGCCGCCATCCGTTTGGACGAGATCTTGCCGTCAGCGAAGTGACGCTCACTCAGCACTACGCACCCGACCCGCACACTCTCGAGCTCGAGCGGGATCAAGCCGCGTCCGATGATCAGCTCGGTACTGCCCCCGCCGATGTCCACAATCAGCCGTCGGCTCGGCTCACGCGGCAGGGTTGCCGCCACACCGGCATAGATCAGGCGCGCCTCTTCGCGGCCGGAGATGATTTCGATGGGGTGTCCGAGCGCCGCGCGGGCGCGGGCGAGAAAGGGCTCCTTGCTATGCGCAACACGCAGCGCGCTGGTGCCGACGGCCCGCACGGTACCGGCACGCATCGCGCGCAATCGTTGTCCGAAGCGCTCCAGACACGCGATGGCGCGCGCAGCGGCGGCGTGCTCGAACTGTCCATTGACCTCGACCCCGGCGGCAAGTCGCACCATTTCGCGCAGGCGATCAATGATGACCAGCTGACCGTGGGAATACTTCGCCACGACCATATGAAAGCTGTTCGAGCCGAGATCGACGGCCGCCAGGACCTCGGCGACGGAGCGGACGGCGGGACGACGACTGCGCGCTGTGCGGGAAGCAGCCGAAGGCACGCGGGGTGCGGCCGGTTCAGGCCGAGAACGAAGAACCGCAGCCGCAGGTCGTCGTGGCATTGGGGTTGCGAATGACGAACTGCGCGCCTTCCAACCCCTCACGATAGTCGATCTCGGCACCCATGAGGTATTGCGCACTCATGGGATCGACCAGGAGCTTCACGCCCTGGTTCTCGACGCAGGTGTCACCATCCTGGATCTGCTCATCGAACTCGAATCCATACTGCAGGCCTGAGCATCCGCCGCCCTGCACGAAAACACGCAGCATCAGGTTCGGATTGCCTTCGCCGCGAATCAGGTCGCCGACTTTGCGGGCGGCGGCGTCGGTGAAGACGAGCGCAGCGTCAGCGGTGATCTCGACAGCGTTCACATCAGTACTCATGGGCGTCAGTCTAGAAGGTGCCGCGGTCCACGTCAAAAGCCCCTGGCGCCGCCGCACCAGAATCATTCTGGATAAGCCCCCGTGAGGCTTGAGCTCGAACGCGACTGCCACCGTTGCCTACCCTCGTGCCGGGTCGCCCTGAGCTCGATGGGCGCCGGCCTACGGTCCATTCAGGCGATGCCGTCCTCCTCCTGCGCAGTGCGTGACGCCGGCTCGCACCACCACGCCGGCAGTGCCGGTGCTCCGGCCGGGAATGCCATGGGCGCCAGCTCATGCAGGACGCTGCGATAGACCGCACGCTTGAAGTAGATCACCGCACGGGCGGGCTCCCAGAATTCCATCCAGCGCCAGTGATCGAACTCGGGCTCCTCGCCCGTGCTCGTGAATTCGAAGGTCACCGGCTCATGGGTCAACCGCAGCAGAAACCAGCGCTGCTTCTGGCCGATGCACACCGGATGGCGATTGCGACGGATATAGCGCGGCGGCAGGGTATAGCGCAGCCACTGTGCGGTGCAGCCGATGATCTCGACGTCATCACCGGTCAAACCGATTTCCTCACGCAGCTCGCGCAGGAGCGCCTGCTCGAGGCTTTCACGCTCGCGGATACCGCCCTGGGGGAACTGCCAGCCCTTGCCGCCGGTGCGGCGTCCGAGGAACACCTTGCCGTCCCCGCGCATCAACACGATGCCGACGTTCGCCCGGAAACCCTCCGCATCGATGATGTCGCCGGCCATATCACTCGGTGCACCAGACACGCTCGTCACGCCACAGGACCTCTAGGCGCGCCGCTCGACGAGGCTGCGGCGGTCCTCGAGATAATCGCGACCCCGGCGCATCAGCGCGGTGAACGTTGCCGGGTCGCGCGACAGTACCGCCGTGCGGATACGCTCGACCGCTTTGACCAGCGCCTCGAGCGACTCGGCACCATAATCGTTGAGGCTCTGAATCTCATAATACAGATCGGGACTCTCGGCAGCGACGCGGCTCGCCACTTCGAGTTGCGCATCGAACGTGGTGCTGGAGATCCGCGCCAGGCGCGGCGCCGCCTCGCCACTTTCGGCCAGGGCTGTAAAGAAGGCGATGTTGAGCGCGTGCGACAGACCGAGCACGTACGCGATCAGGCGATCGTGATCCTCGAGCGTGCTCACCACCTGCTCGGCCATGGTGGGCGCGAACAGCTCGCGCGCCGCCGCCAGCGCCTCGGCATTGCCGAGATCGACGAAAACCACGTGCCGGCCGGAGAGCAGATCGGTATCCGGCCCGAACATTGGGTGCACCGAGGTGACGCGACAGCCATGCGACTTCAGTGCCATCAGCCCGGCACGCAGCGGCGATTTCAGCGAACCGATATCGAAGATGACGCCCGGAGGCCGGCGCAGTGCCAGATCACGCAGCAGCGCATCGGTCGCCCCGAGCGGCGTGGCGAGGACGATGAAATCGTGCGTCAGGTCGCTGGCGCGCCAATCGGGCAGGCTCACCACGCCGGCCGGTCCTCCGCCCGGGTCGGCCACCTCGACGCTGAAGCCCTGCGAGCTCAGAAACTGCACGAACCAGCGTCCCATCTTGCCGCCGCCGCCGATGACGAGCGCGCGCCGGCCCGAGCCGGTGCCGCGCGCCGCAACGCTCGCCTGCTCCTGGGTGGCGAGCGAGGCGCGGATCAGCAGCCGCAGCAGTTCTTCCGCCAGATCGGGCGAGACACCGAGTTGCACCGCGTCTTCGCGGGCGCTCATGATCACGTCGCGCTCGCGAGCGAAATCCCGGGTCGGATAGCCGGTCGCACGCTTCACCCGCGCCACTTCGCCGCTCAGCATCTTACGTTCGGCCACCAGCGCGATGAATTGCCGATCGAGCGTGTTCAATCGGTGGCGTAGATCGTCCAATGTCATTTCGGTGCTGGGCATGCGTCAGCTCGGGTCAGGCAGACTCCCCGGGGTTTTCGACTCCCTTGTATCGGGCCGAGCGCGGCATCGCAAGTCGAATTTCAAAGGTTCCGATACGCACGGTGTTCCCGTACCATGCCGCCATGTCACCGCCCACCGAACTGTCCGACCAGCCGCCGCAGGACCCCCTCGCCGTACTCGCGCGATGGCTCGAGGAAGCCCGGGCGAGCGCCGCTCAGCCGAATCCCAACGCCATGGTCCTTGCCACCTGTGACGCCGCCGGCCACCCCTCGGCGCGCGTCGTCCTCTGCAAGGGCCTCGCCACGGCACCCGGCTACATCGTCTTTTATACCAATTATCTTTCGCGCAAGGGTCGAGATCTGGCGGCGAACGCCCGCGCCGCTGCGGTATTTCACTGGGATGCCGCGCACCGGCAGGCGCGCATCGAAGGTCCGGTGGTGAAGTCCCCGCCCGAGGAGAGCGAAGCATACTTCGCGTCCCGCCCCTGGCAGAGTCGGCTCGGAGCCTGGGCAAGCCGGCAAAGCGAGCCGACCGAGTCGCGCGCAACCCTCGAGCAGGCGCTGGCCGCCGCCGCACGCCGTTTCGGAACCCCCGTGCCGGACCACACCGGTCGGGCGCAGCCGTTCGATGGGCCGATTGTCCGCCCGCCCCACTGGGGCGGATACCGGCTCTGGGCCGAGACGGTGGAGCTGTGGGTCGAAGGCGACGCGCGCATCCACGACCGCTTTCTGTGGCGGCGAGCCCTGCGCAAGCAGGGCGAGACGCTGCAGGGCGGACCCTGGACGGTCGCTCGGCTGCAACCCTGATCTCGACCGCTCACAGGTCACCGTAACGCTGCTGCAGCAGCGCCAAAGCCACCACCGCCGCCGTCTCGGTGCGCAGCACCCGTGGTCCGAGTCCGACGGCTTGAAAGCCGCGAGCCCGCGCAGCGTCGGCCTCGCTCGGGGACAGCCCACCTTCCGGACCAATGAGCACCTGCACCGCACGTGCCGCAGGCGGTAGCGCCGCCAGCGGCGCGGCGGCAAGGCTCGGCAGCACCCGCAGACCCCCAGGCGCCAGAGTCTCCAGCCACGCATGCAGCGGAACCGGGGCCGCAACCTCCGGCAGCCAGGTGCGCCCGCATTGCTCGCACGCGGCCACGGCAATGGCCTGCCAATGCCGCTGCCGGTTCAGGGCCTGCGCGGCATCGAGCCGCACGACGCTGCGCTCGGTCACGACCGGCACGATGCACGTCACTCCGAGCTCGACCGCCTTCTGCACGACCCAGTCCATGCGCTCGCCGCGCGCGACCCCCTGCGCCAAAGTCAACCGCAGGTCCGATTCGGGCTCGCCCGCACAGGGCTCACCGAGCACGATCTGAACCTCCCCCCGCGCGAGCGCCTGGATGCGCGCGTAGAATTGCGCGCCGCGTCCATCGAACACCGTGATCACATCGTCAACGCCCAGACGGAGCACCCGCACGACATGCCGCGCCGCCTCACCCCGCAGCGTGCAGGGCTGACCGGCGGCCAGCGGACCGGAAACGTGGACGCGCGTCAGTCGCACGTGGCGAGCTCGATGCCCTCGCGCGCCACCTCCACCATCAAGTCGATTTCCTCGGGAGTGATCACATAGGGCGGCATGAAATAGACGACATCACCGACCGGGCGCAACAACACACCGCGACTCAGCGCGTGCCGATAGATCGCCAGTCCACGCCGCTCCTGCCACGGATACGGCTCACGGCTCGCCTTGTTCCGCACCAGCTCCGCGGCGACGATCATGCCGTGCTGGCGGACTTCCGCTACATGCGGATGCGCCGCGAGTGCGCGCGCCCGCGCGCCCAAGTGTGCGCTCAGCATGCGATTACGCTCGAGCACCGCATCGGTGCGGAAAATATCAAGACAGGCGAGCGCCGCCGCGCACGCCAAGGGATTGCCGGTGAAGCTGTGCGAATGCAGAAATGCGGTGAGCTTGGTGTATTCGTCATAGAACGCCGCGTACAGCGCCTCGGTGGTCAGCACCGCCGAGAGCGGCAGATATCCGGCCGTCAAGCCCTTCGACAGGCATAACAGATCCGGGCGAATGCCCGCCTGCTCGCACGCGAACAGGGTGCCGGTACGGCCAAATCCCACCGCGATCTCATCGGCGATAAGGTGCACCTGATGGCGATCGCACGCCGCGCGCAGCAGTTGCAAATACACCGGATCGTACATGCGCATGCCGCCGGCACATTGCACCAGCGGCTCGACGATGACCGCAGCGGTCTGCTCGGAGTGCCGATCGAGCGCGGCCTGCATGTGCTCGAACTGGGCGCGGGAATGTTGCGCCCAGGTCTGGCCGGGCTCGCGCTCGTAGCAATCCGGCGAGGGCACGGTGATCACGTCCATGAGCAGCGGCTGATAGATACTCTTGTACAACGCGACGTTGCCGACGGCCAGCGCGCCGAGCGTCTCGCCGTGATAGCTGTTCGAGAGAGTGATGAACCGCCGCTTGGCGCTGCGCCCGACGTTGCGCCAGTAATGGAAGCTCATTTTCACCGCCACTTCCACCGCCGAGGAGCCGTTGTCGGCATAGAAGCAGCGCGTCAGGCCCGCCGGCGCCACGCCGGTCAGCGCCTCGGACAGCCGAATCACCGGCTCGTGGGTACACCCGGCCAGGATTACCTGCTCGAGCTGCTCGAGTTGTGCGCTCACGGCCGCGTTGATCCGCGCATTGGCGTGACCGAACAGATTCACCCACCAGGAGCTGTTGGCATCGAGGTACCGCTTACCGTCGAAGTCCTCGAGCCAGACGCCCTGGCCGCGGCGGATCGGAATGAGCGGGACCTGCTCGTGGTCCTTCATCTGTGTGCACGGGTGCCAGACATGCGCCAGATCGCGCTCGATATAAGCGGCGTTATCGGTTCTCATGCGGCAATTGTGGCATGATCGCACCGTCAATCATCCCCGGCATCGGCATCCGCCCACACCCGCACGGTTCGTGAACCCGCCCAGCGCGCAGCCCGCGATCGATACGGCCACCGGCCTGCTGGCCGCGGTGCAGCAGGTGCTCTCACCCCATTGCGACCCGCGCCCGCCGGGCGCCAAGCTCGATCTGATCGTGATTCATGGCATCAGCCTGCCGCCCGGGCAGTTCGGGGGGCCGTGGATCGATCGGCTGTTCACGGACAACATTCCGGCCGATGCCCCGGAGAGCCTGCGGGAACTGGCGGGAGTGCGGGTCTCGGCACACGTGCTCGTGCGCCGCGACGGACAGCTCATTCAGTACGTGCCGTTCGGCCTGCGCGCCTGGCATGCGGGGCGCTCGACCTATCAAGGGCGTGCGGCATGTAATGACTTCTCGATCGGGATCGAACTGGAAGGCACAGACTCGACGCCCTATACCGAGGCGCAGTACGAGCGCCTGACTGCGCTTGCCCACAGCCTGTTCAGCGCGTATCCCACGCTGTCGCGCACGGCCGTCGCTCGGCACAGCGATATTGCCCCCGGCCGCAAAAGCGATCCCGGACCGGCCTTCGACTGGGCGCGATGGCAGACCCTCCTGGCCGCCACGCCGGCCTGACGCCCGCGCCCATGTGGCGTTGCGTGTCCGCAACGATCTGTAGAAATAGCTTGACTACCCATTGCAGCGGGATACCATGCAGGCAACAGTAGAAGAGCAAGAACAGCTCTCAGCGGGATTGCGCCGGGCAGACCGTCAGGCACGGGTCGAGGGGGGAACGAAGCCGCGTGAGTGATTACGCGGCTTTGTTTTTCCGGGTGCCGCCGAATCCCGCTGCCGTAGCGCATGGAGCGCGACTGCCGGCAGTCATTCTCCCCGTTCCGGACCCCGGCGCCAGAGCACTTCGCTGCCGCGCTCGTGACGCGCCAGAACGCGAGCGAGAACAAACAACAGATCCGAGAGCCGGTTCAGATAGCGCAACGCCTCGGGGTTGACGGGTTCCTGCGCGGCCAGGCGCCAGGCGCGCCGCTCGGCCCGGCGGGCGATGGTGCGCGCAAGATGACAGGCGGCTGCCGCCGGACCTCCGCCCGGCAGAATGAATTCCTTCAACGGCGGCAACGGTGCGTTGAATTCATCGAGCACGCCCTCCAGGCGAACGACCTGATCCGCCGTCACCGCGACGCTCCCCGGGATGCACAACTCCCCGCCGAGATCGAACAGCTCGTGTTGCACCTGCGTGAGGCAGGTCGTGATGGACTGTGGCAGCGCCGGCGCCGCGAGCAGCACGCCAATGGCGCTGTTCAGCTCATCGACCGTGCCGAAAGCCTCCACCCGCACACTGTCCTTGCGCACACGCGTACCATCGCCGAGACCGGTGGTCCCATCGTCGCCGGTCCGCGTGTAAATCTTGCTCAGACGATTGCCCATGATTGCCCGATCTCCCCGGATGATGACGCAAGGGGCCTGCCGCGGGACAATCCGCCCCACCGGCTGACTGCCGGCGTGGCGCCGACGCCGAATTCTGCCAGAGCCGGCGATTGACAGCCGCTGCGGGGATCGGCAATTTGCATGCCTCCACCCGGATCATCCCCCATGCCCTCAGCCGAACTCCAAGCCGCCCGCGAGGCGGCCCAGGCCGCCGCCGACATCATCCGCAGCTTCTATCAGCGCAATCCCGCCGTGCGTACCAAGCCGGATCTATCCCCGGTGACCGAAGCGGACGTCCGTTGCGAGGAAGCGATCCGCGCAATCCTCGCCAAGCACTTCCCGAGCTACGGGTTCTACGGCGAGGAGACCGGACAACACGACCTCGGTGCCGAGAGCGTCTGGCTGGTCGACCCGATCGATGGCACCAAATCGTTCGTGCGCGAGTGCCCGTTCTTCTCGACCCAGATCGCGCTGCTGCGCGCCGGACGTTTCGTGCTCGGAGTCTCGAGCGCGCCGGTTTATGGGGAGATCGCCTGGGCCGAGGCGGGTGCGGGAGCGTACCTGAACGGCGCACCCATCAGCGTCAGCACCCATCGTGAGCTCGGCGCCAGCTTTCTCTCGACGGGCAACATCAAGACGCTGGCCGGCTCGGCGCAGTGGCTGAAACTCGGCGATCTCATCGGGCGCGTCGGCAGAATCCGCGGCTATGGCGACTTCGTGCACTATCATCTGCTCGCGCGCGGTGCCCTGGAAGCGGTCATCGAGTCCGACGTCAATATCCTCGACATTGCCGCTCTGTCGGTCATCGTGCAGGAGGCTGGGGGTGTTTTTACCGATCTCGCGGGCAAGGCTCTTACGCTCGAGACGACATCCGTCCTGGCCAGCAACGGTACGCTGCACCCGCAGATCCTCGCGTTGCTCGCCTGAGCGGTAAACCGCTTCAGGCACCGGAGACCAATCTGTCGGGCGCACTCTGGGGCGCCAGAGCCTGCTCTTGGCGATACGGCTTGCGCTCGTACATGGCTCGATCGGCCACGGCATAGAGCCGATCGGCGTCCTGCCCGTCGGCCGGGTACACCGCGAAGCCCACACTGGCGCGCAGCGCCAACTGACGCGTCCGGATCAGCATGCCGTCGGCCAGCGCGAGGCGAAGATTCTGCGCGACATGTTCCGCGGCTTGACGCGCCGGCACGTCGGTGAGCACCACGGCAAATTCATCGCCGCCCAGGCGGGCGAGCACGTCGCGCGGCTGCAGGCACGTGCGAAATTGCCGCGCCGCCCATTGCAGTACCTCGTCACCGACAGCATGGCCGAGCGTATCGTTGATTTCCTTGAACCCGTCGAGGTCGATCACCACCAGCGCCATCAGCGTACCGGCGGCTTTGGCCTGAGTCATGGCGGCGTGCAGGCGGCGCGTGAGCATGCGCCGGTTGGGCAGTCCCGTGAGCGCATCGTGCAGCGAGGCGTACTCGGCTTTCGACAGCTGTTCTTCGAGCAGCGTGAAGGTCATGCCAGTGGCGACCAGGAACTTCGGCAGGTTCCACACCTCGCCATCGACATGCACGTGTGGCCACAACACATACATCAGGTTGGCGACGGGAAACACGAATGCCCAGGCGATGAAGTTGATCATGGTGAAGCGCACACTGGCCGAAGGGCGCGGCGCGGTCACCCGATAGAACTCGGCCACGGCCAGATAGTGCCAGACCAGCATCCAGGTGACGCCTTCGCCCGGATGATGCGCCGCCACGAGCGCGCCCTGCACGGCATAGGCCAGCAGCACGAGCGCGGTGCGCCAGCGCGCTGTCGGGCGATCGTTCGCGCCGTGCCAGACCCGCATGAACCACAGCATCGAGCCCAAACCCGCGACCGTCAATATGGCATAGGCCCAGGTCGCGTTGCTGCCGTAGGTGTCGAGGGTCAGAAAGATCACATCGGGCACAGCGCTCAGCACCACGATCGAGAGGTTGCGCCAGCCGATCTCGAGCTGATCATTGCTCGCCCAGAGAAACGCATTCGCCGTCAGCACCAGCATGGCCACCGCGGCGGACCATGCGCCGTCGGCCGAGCCGGGCGTATTGCGCGCCACGAACTCGGCGACGATGTGCATCAGCAGCATCCCCCAGCCGACCAACCAGAAATTCAGTCGGCTCTCCCCGGTGCGGCGCAGCAACGTCCAAAAAACGGCGATCAGGCCGCCGATTGCGACGAAATCTGGTAGAACCGAAAAATTCACGCCGGCGTCGGAATCCCGCCTCGTTGAGGGATGGATCGAACATTGCCGCGCATCCCTGCGGCCACACGGTCACGGTGCGCCGCGCAGCGCCCGTGGAATCACGGACTTCCCGTCACCTTGCGATCGGCCAAGCTCCCGGAATCTTGAGGCGACCGCGCGGACCCACACGGCCCGATGCTGCCTGAGACGCTCACCTCAGACCGCGACCTGGGTCTCATCGGCAATCATCTGCTCCAGCCGCTCCAAATCCGGCACCAGCGGAGTCTCGTTGGCCATGCGCAGCTGGCAGAGTACGGGCGCGCGCTCGGGAAACGCGGCCGTACCGGGCCGGATGACATCCGAGCTCAAGCGCACGAGCTGCGGGAAGCCCTGGGCGAGGACGGCGAAGTGCGCCAGGCGCGCGCCCAGACCCACGAACACCACCATGCGGGCGCGACCGGAGCCGGGGGGCACGGACTTGCCACACAGACCCTCGAACGACACCAGCGGTATCGGCTTGCCGTTCCACGGCACCGTGCCGATGTACCACGGCGGAGCGCCGGTCATCTCCGAATGCACCGGCACGCCGGCGACCTCGGCGACACAGGCCCTCGGCACGATCAGCCGTCCCTCCGCAAGCGGGATCAGGAGGCTGTAAATTTCCTGCACGCGTTCGGCCATCCCGCGCCTCACTCGCCCTGGGCCGCGGTAGCGCCGACGGCCATTCCGGGCGCGCGCGCGCGCCGCGCCCGCTCGACCAGCGGCGCAATCGCCTCGAGCAATTCGGTTTCCTGGTAGGGCTTGCCCAGGTAATCGTCGACCCCGAACTCGATCGCTCGGGCTCTGTGTTTCTCCCCGACACGCGAGGTGATCATGATGATGGGCACTTCGCGCAGCCGCGGATCGTTGCGCACGTGCGCGGCGACCTCATAGCCGTCCATGCGTGGCATCTCGATGTCGAGCAGGATGATGTCCGGCACGTGGTCCTGCAGCAACGCCACCGCATCCATCCCGTCACGAGCCGTAAGCACCCGCATCCCATTGCGCTCGAGCAACCGCTGGGTCACGCGCCGCACCGTGATCGAATCATCGACCACCAACGCAAAGACACGCCGGTCATTCGCCTGCGGCTCGACCGCCGCGGCCGTGCCGCGTCCACGCCACTCGGCGCGCACCAGGGCGCCGATGTCCAAAATGATGACGATCCGCCCGTCACCGAGAATGGTGGCTCCGGAGACGCCACGGATGTTGGCGATCTGCGGCCCGACCGACTTGACGACAATCTCGCGGTTGCCGAGCAGTTCATCGGCCACCAGCGCCGTCGAATGCTCCCCGGCTCTGACCAACACGACCGGGAGCGTGACATCCTGCTCGGGCAGCGGCGAGGGCGGCAGGCCGACGAACACGGCCAGATGCTGCATGCGAAACCGCTGTCCACCATACTCGAAGGTCGGCGCATCCGTGCCCAGGTGCAGACTCACCTGCTCCAGGGGCAGGCGCAGCACCCCCTCCACGGTCGGCAGCGGCAAGGCGTAGAACTCCTCGCCCGTGCGCACGACGAGCGCGTGGCTGATCGCAAGCGTGAACGGCAATCGGATCGTAAAGACGGTGCCCCCGCCGCGCCGCGACTCCATGTGCAGCGCGCCGCCGAGCCGTTTGATCTCGGTCGCCACCACGTCCATCCCCACACCGCGGCCGGCCTGTTGCGTGAGGCTGTCGGCAGTGGAGAACCCGGGCTCGAGGATCAGCTGCATGGCCTCCTCGTCGCTCACCGCTCCCGGCGGGAGCAGGCCGAGCGCACGCCCCTTCGCGCGGATCGCCTCGAGATTCATGCCCGCCCCGTCGTCGCTCAGGCGCACCACCACCTGCGCGCCTTCGCGCCGCAGTTGCAGGTTGATTCTGCCGGTGGGCGGCTTGCCCGCCCGGGCCCGCTCCGCGGGCGTCTCGATGCCGTGGACGACCGCATTGCGCAGCATGTGCTCGAACGGCGGCAACATCCGCTCGAGCACCTGTCGATCGAGCTCGCCGGTGCCACCCTCCACGACGAGTTCGGCGCGCTTGCCGGTATCAGCCGCGGCCTGACGCACGATGCGCGAGAGGCGCTGCACATGCTGCTGGAACGGCACCATGCGGGTGCGCATCAGACCGTTCTGCAGCTCGGTCATGGTGCGCGCCTGCTGCTGCAGGAGCGTCTGTGCGTCCTTGCTCAGATTTTCAAGCAGCTGCTGCAGGCTGGCCACGTCGTTGGCGGTTTCGGCGAGCGCGCGCGAGAACTGTTGAATGGAGGAATAGCGATCGAGCTCCAGCGGATCGAAGTCGGAGCGATGCGCCGCTTCCGGATCATGTCGATGCAGAATCTGCGCTTCCGTTTCGATCTCGAGGCTGCGCAGCTGCTCTTTGAGCCGGATCACCGTGCGCGAGAGCTCCCCGAGATTGAAATCAATCGAGCTGACCTGCTGCTCAAGGCGCGAACGGGCGATGCTCGCCTCGCCGGCAACATTGAGCAGCTTGTCGAGCAGCTCCGCATCCACTCGCGCCATCTCCTGGCGCTCGGCCGGCGCCACCGGCTCGCGCCCGGGCGGCACCGGCGCCGGCGCCGCAAGCGCTTCGGCGGCGGGCACCTCGGCAGGCGGCGCGAGCGTCGGCGGCACACCGGCCTCCGGTTCCGCAGGCCGCAATACCGGAAATGCATCCTCGGCCAGTGCGGCCGACTCATCGGGCGCGATGGACTGCATCGGCGCGCTGGCTTCCAGCGGCTCGGGTGCACTCGGCAGCTCTTCGGGCGGCGTCAACACCGGCGGTTCAAGCGGTAGCGCGGTGGCCGTCGCCGCAGCTTCGGGCGGGACGGACTGAACCGGCTCGGCGGGATGCTGCGCCGGGGACAAGGGCGCGGCCGGCGGCGGCACGGGCACCGAAACATCACCCGTCCGTGTCAGCGCACGAATCCGCGCGATCGTGGCGATGGCCGGGACCACGCCCTGCCCATTGACCACCGCTTCACGCATTTCGGCCAGCCGGTCCAGACTGGCTTGAATCACATCGAACACCGTGTCGCCCGCAGCAAGCGAGCCGTCCTCGGCCTGCCCGACGAGGGTCTCGAGCTCGTGCGACAAATCGCCCATCGCCACAATGCCGGCCATGCGCGCGCCACCCTTGAGGGTATGCAGCGCCCGCTTCAGCTCGAAGGCGCGCTCCGCGCTGTGCGGGCTCGCGCGCCACTCCCCGAGCGTCCGTTCGGCACCGTCGATGAGCTCGAGCGCCTCCTCGGAAAAGATCGCCGCCACTTCCGGTTCGTAGTCGATGGCGCCCGCGGCGCCTGCCCCGTCCGGCGCGGCTGCGACGGCAGGCGGCTCGGTCCCGTCAACCACGGCGGGAACAGCATTGCCGGACGGCGCAGCCGGGAGCTCTTGCGCGGGGAGCTCTTGCGCGGGGAGCTCTTGGGCAGGAGGCTCTTGCGCCGCCGCCTGCTCAGCGGCGGCAATACGCTGATCGAGCGCGAGCTCCGCTTCGGCCAACCGCGTGATCAACCCCTGGTGGCTGGCGAAGTAGCCGGTGGGCTCGTCCATGTGTTCGGCCACCGATTCCATCGCCGTCATGCAGTCGGCGAGCAGGGTCAGATCCGCCGTGCTCAGGCCGGCGCCGTGCGCGTAAACGCGGCGGATCCAGTGATCGAGGGGTTCGGCCAGACGCACTCCATGGCGCGCCTGGGCCGCTCGAGAACTGCCGACGAGGGTATGGCAGGCGCGATACACCTCCTCCGGCAACACGTGCGGCTCCGGAGCGCGCGCTTCGCCCCTGAGGTAGGCGCGAATCGCGGCAACGTGCGTTTCGGTCTCGCGCACGTAGATCTCGCACAGCCCCTCATCCGGAGCCGATACCGCCGCCGGTGCCTCTGCGCTCGCGGCACTGGCCTGCGGCGCATCTGCGGACGATTCAATTTCCGCTGGCTCGGCCTGCTCGCCGCCGCTCGGCGCTTCGGACGGCTCGTGCCCAGCCGCGATGGCGTGCGCAGTAGCCGTGATGCTGGCGACGTCCGTGACCGCCGGACGGCCGGATTCCAGCTGCTCGATCAATTGGGGCAAGGCGGCGATTGCCTGACGCAGTTCCTCGAGAATCTGCGGGCTGCGGGTCAAGGTATTGTCGAGCAAGCGGTTCAACAGCGTCTCGACCGACCAGGCGAGTTCACCGAGCTCACGCGCCCCCACCATGCGGCCGCTGCCCTTGAGGGTATGAAACGATCGGCGTACGACCTCGAGCGCATCGCGATCCAATGGATTTTGATCCCAGAGCGGGAAATGCCGGCGAATGCGGGCCAGCTCCTCGCGGGCCTCCTCGACGAACAGCGTGATCAGTTCCGAGTTGGCGCTCTCGCCGATGGCGGTGAATTTCCCGGTCGCAGGCGCTGCGAGATCCGGATAGGTCGCCGAGGCGTGCTCATCGCCGCCGGGCGTCATCAGCACCGTCTTGGCAAACGCCGACGGCTCGATCGGCGCCACGGTGACCGGCGCGGGCGCACGCTCCAGCACTTGCAGGCACGAATGCGCGTTATCCAGCATGTACCATGGATCGCTGCGGCCGGCCTGGAGCGTCTCGAGATAGTACTCGAGGCTGACGATGGCATCGGCCAGACGGTCGAGCCAGCCCGGCGGCGCCGGCGGCGCATCCGGCCGCATGATCCGGCGCAACTGCGTGGCGATACCCTCGATGACCTCGACCGCCCGGGTCTTGCCCAACATCAGCAGGGCCGCCTTCAATCCGGCCACCAGACCCTGCCAGCTGTCGAGCACCGCCGCATCGGGTGTACTGCCGAGGCTCTGCGTGACGGCTTCCTTGATCCACGAGAGATTCTGCATGCACTCGCGCAGCACCGCGGCCTGAACCTGCAGAAATTCCCGGTCCTCTGTCGGCTCTCCGCTCGCGCCGACCGGCCTGATCATGCCGACCAGACTGTCATCCAGTCGATCCTCGACGGCGATCAACGCGGCGGCGATCTCGACCAGCGCCGCCTCGTCCGCCGGCTCCGATCCGGCCAGCATGTGCTCGAGCCGATCAGTCTGCGCCTGCACCACCGCGCGTTGCGCTCCGAGTCCCAACACCCCGAGCGTATCGCCGATCTTGCGCAGCAGCGCCACCTGCGGTCTGAGCTCCTCGCCCTGGTTGACGCCACGGCGGACGAACTGCTCGAGCACTTCCTTCACCTTGGCGAGATCTTCCCGGATGGCCACCGCCACGGTCTGCATGAGCTTGACGTTCGGCGCCGAGAGATTTTCACGCTCCTGCTCGATGCTCTCATCGACCGGCAGCAGTTCGGTGAGCCGGAACGAGGCGCGCACTGCGGCGACCCGCGTGCCGTTGCTGCTCGCGCGGCCCACGTAATAGAGGAGATTGTTCAGCAGATCGACCGGCGGACTCTGGCAGTAACGTGTCTCGCCGAGCTCGTAGAGCCGCCGCATCTCCCGATCGGCAAGCCCCAACAGCCGCTTGACCGACACGCCGCTCTCGAGCCCGCCCTCGCGCAACGCCTCGATCACCGCACCGATGACCCACCAGAGCTGAAAGACCGGTTGGCGGGTCGCCGACTGCTCAATTTTCTC
The DNA here is from genome assembly GCA_021822385.1 of Pseudomonadota bacterium. GTDB lineage: Bacteria > Pseudomonadota > Gammaproteobacteria > Steroidobacterales > Steroidobacteraceae > 13-2-20CM-66-19. The sequence continues at coordinate 21,122 of JAKARC010000022.1, read as the reverse complement.
GGCTACGGCGGCAATGGCCGCGAGGTTCTGCTCGATGCGTTCACCGCGAATCCAACCGATCAAGCCCATCTGAAACTGCGCCCGCAACCGCCGGCACCACTGCTCGACACCGAGTTGCGGCTCACCGGGCGCTGCACTGCGGGGCTGGGCCTGCTTGTCCGACTTGAGGTTCAGCAGCAGCAGCGTTCCTTCCGAGAGCAACGCGCTGCCCCGCACGGCGCGCAGATCGTTCAGCAACGGGAGCAGGACCAGGGCGATGTCGCGCCCACCCCCCAATACCCGCTCGAGATATCCCGGCAGCTGCACGAGTGCGCGCAACAGCGCATCGAGGCTTTCGGCCTGCCCCTTGCGCTCGGTGACGGTGGCGAGCAGGTAGTCGGCCACCAGCTCCATTTCCTCCGCCAGCAGTGCCGCACCGTAGATCTCCAGAACCCGCAACACCCCCTGGACCTGATGCAACTCGATCTTGCAGCGCTCGAGCAGGGTCGCGTTGTCCGGTTGCTCGACATAGCTCTCGATGGCGGCACGCGCCTCGCTCAGCGTCTGCGCAAGCTCGTGCCCGACCACATCGAGCGTCTGGGAGGCGACTTCGGACATCAGCAGGCTCCGGGCAAGGCGCTCAACTACCGCCCGCGGCGGTGATGGGGGTGGCGGGGGCGCTCGCCGCGCCGGCCTCCGGGACGCGCTTGAACGCACCGGTTGCACCCGCGGACGGTCCGCCGGGCAGGCGGAAGCCGGCCGCTGCGCGGCGCAAGCCTGCCGACAGTTCGGCCAGCTGCGCGATCGCCGCTGAAGTCGCGTTGGTCGACTCGGCGGTCTGCACGCTGATCTCGCGCAAAACCTGCATGTTGCGCGCGATATTCTGCGCACCGCTCGCCTGCGCGCGGGCGCTGCCGGAGATGTTCTGCACCAGGCTCGCGATCTGATTGGAGACCTGTTCGATCTCATCGAGGGCCGCGCCGGCATTCTCAGCGAGCAGGGCACCGCCGACCACATCGGTGGTGCTGCGCTCCATCGACACGACCGCCTCGTTGGTGTCCGTCTGGATGGTTCGCACCAGCACCTCGATTTGCTTGGTGGCATTGGCGGCGCGCTCGGCAAGCCGTTGCACCTCATCGGCGACCACGGCAAAGCCGCGACCGGCTTCCCCGGCCATCGAGGCTTGAATCGAGGCATTCAGGGCGAGGATATTCGTCTGCTCGGCGATGTCGTTGATGAGCTCGACGATGTTGCCGATCTCCTGGGAGCTTTCACCCAGACGCTTGATGCGCTTGGAGGTTTCCTGAATGGTCTCGCGGATCGCGTTCATGCCGTCGATGGTGCGCCGCACCGCATCACCACCCTTGTGCGCGACCTCGACCGAGTGGCGGGCCACGTCGGCGGCCCGTTCCGCATTGCCCGACACTTCGGCGATCGAGCCCGCCATGCCCGCGGCCGACTCGGTCGCCGAGGCGATCTGCTTAGATTGCGCGCTGCTCGCCTTGGCCAGATGCTGCGCCAGCGCCTGCGTCTGGCGGGCCGCGCTGTCGAGGTGGATGGCGGAATGGTTGATGGTGGCGACGAGCCCGCGCAGCGCGTCGACGGCGTAGTTGATGGAGTCGGCAATGGCTCCGGTGATCTCCTCGGTGACCGTGGCCTGCACGGTGAGATCCCCATCGGCGAGGCTCGACAGCTCATCGAGAAGCCGTAGAATGGCCTGCTGATTGCGGTCGTTTTCCTGGCGCTGAGTCTCGGCGGCGAACCGCTGATCCTGGACCTTCTTATCGATGCGGCCACTCAGCACCATGGCTGCCCCGAGCAGCGCCGCCGCCACGACGGCCAGTGCCAGGGGGCCGAAGCGCAGCAGCGGCGAGGGAGATCCGGCGGTGGCGAGATAGGCCGCGGCAGCGCCGAGCACAATCAACAGCGCGCTGCCGGCCAGCAGCCCGGTGAGTGCTCGCGTCTGCCGGGTGAGTGCCGTGCGTTCGCTCATGCGGCCGCGTCCGCAAATGCCGCGCTCTCGAGCAGCGCCCGCAGGCTGAGCACGGGCCATTGCTCACCGGAGCGCCGGAAGGAACCGGCCAGATAGTGCTCGCAGCGGGCCATGGTCGGCGGCGCCTCGGCACGGAACTCGCCCTCGGCGAAACGGCGAAAACCGAGCACCTCATCCACGAGCAGCCCGGCGGGAATCTCCCGGTGATTGACCGCCACAACGCGCGTGGTACGGCCCACCGGCGTCACCCCGCTGCCCAAGAACTGGCGCAGATCGATGATCGGCAAAAGCTGACCGCGCACGTTGGCGATGCCTTTGATCCAGGGCTTGGCGCCCGGCACCCGCGTCAGTCCCGCCGGTACGCCGAGCACCTCGCGGGTCTCCTCGCGCGCCACCAGGTACAGATCGCCGGCCATGCGCAGCGCCACACCCACCCATTCGCGCTGCGCAGCACCTTCCTGACTCGGCTGGGCCGAGACCGCACGCGCGCGCCGCTCGAGTTCGCAGAGCAGCTCGAAGGGCCGGTCGCGCAGCGCTGTGAGTGGCTCGGTGTCACTCATGATACGGGAACGCCCGAGTGTGGCCGATCAGTCGCAGGACCTCAGTGTGCATCGGAACCGGCTCAACTTGCGAGCGTCGAGCGCGCTTTGGCAACCAGCTGATCCGGGGATACCGGCTTGATCATGTAGTCCACCGCGCCCTGGCGCAGTCCCCAGATGCGATCGGTCTCCTGCCCCTTGGAGGTCACCATGATGATCGGGATCTGTCGCGTCCGCGGGTCGTTGGCGAGCGCCCGCGTCGCCTGATAGCCGTTCATGCCCGGCATGACGATGTCCATGAAGATGAGGTCCGGGGTCATTTCGCGGGCAAGCCGCACCCCTTCAGCGCCGTCGGCGGCGGCGGCGGTGCGATAACCGTGTTTCTGCAACGCGGTCTGCATGACATGCACCTCCGTAGGCGAATCATCGACGATGAGAATCAGCGCCATGACCGTCATCTCCCGATATGCGTCGCAATCGCGCTGAGCAGCTCATCCTTGGTAAACGGCTTGGTCAGGTAGTGCTCCGAGCCGACGATGCGCCCGCGGGCACGATCGAACAGGCCGTCCTTGGAAGACAGCATGATGACGGGGATCGAGCGGAACACTTTGTTGTGCTTGATCAGCGAACAGGTCTGATATCCGTCGAGGCGCGGCATCATGATGTCGACGAAGACGATGTCCGGCTGATGATCGGCGATCTTCGAGAGCGCATCGAAACCGTCGATGGCCGTGTACACCTCGCACCCCTCCTTGGCGAGAAGCGTTTCGGCCGTACGGCGTATCGTCTTGCTGTCGTCGATCACCAGGACCTTCAGGCCCTGCAGCTTAGCGTTGCCGGCGTTCACGGCCATGCAACTCCTCATTGGCAGTCGAGTAGACGCTCGGACGGCCGCCGCGTTGACGGTCTCCGCTCCGGGGTCCGAGCGTACACGCAACGCCCAAACGTGCGCCATGGGGGCTGCAGACCTCGAGAACTCCCGCAGATTTTCTTTTAACATATCGGCCGGACCCCCGCCATGCCGTCTGCGTCACGGTTTTGGCATGCCGATCGCGGCAGCGGCACACCCAGACAGCCGCGCGCGCTCCTGGCATCATCTGCACATGTCGTCCGTTCGTCTGGGCGTGATCATGGATCCGATCCACGCCATCCATTACGCCAAGGATTCGACGCTGGCGATGCTGCTTGCGGCTCAGGCCCGGGGCTGGTCGCTCGTCTATTTCGAGCAGCGCGATCTGTGGTTGCGCGACGGGGTGGCCTGGGGCCGCGCGCGGGCGCTGCGGGTCAAGGCCGATCCTGCCGGCTGGTTTGAGCTCGGCGAGGCGGCGGCGACCCCTCTGGGGCAACTCGACTGCATCCTGATGCGCAAGGATCCGCCCTTCGACACCGAGTACATCTATACCACCTACATCCTGGAGCGGGCCGAGCTCGCCGGAGCCCAGGTGGTCAATCGACCGCGCGGGCTGCGCGACATGAACGAAAAGGTCTACACGGCCTGGTTCCCGCAATGCTGCGCTCCGACCCTGATCACGCGCGACATGGCCGACATGGCCGCGTTTCTGCGCGAGCACGGCAAGATCGTCTGCAAGCCCCTGCATGGCATGGGGGGGCGCTCGATTTTCGTCCTCGAGCAACACGATAAGAACATGGCCGTGGTATTCGAGACGCTGACCGACTACGGACAGCGCTTCGCGATCGTGCAGCGCTACCTGCCCGAGATCGCCACCGCGGGCGATACCCGGGTCCTGCTGATCGACGGGGAGCCCCTGCCTTACGGGCTGGCGCGCATTCCCCTGCCGCACGACAACCGCGGCAACCTGGCCGCCGGTGCCCGCGCGCAGGTTCGCCCCTTGACCGAACGCGAGCGCTGGCTCGCCGGACAGATCGGCCCCACGCTGGCCGCGCAGGGGATGCTGTTCGTCGGACTCGACGTGATTGGCGGGCACGTGACGGAGATTAACGTCACCAGCCCCACCGGGATCCGCGAAATCGAGAAGCACCACCCCATCGACATCGGCGGACAGCTGCTTCAGGCCATCGAACGACGACTGGCCGGCACAGCGACGCCTTTGGCTTGACAGATTCTGCGATGAGCGCGGAATCCGCATCCCTCCGGGCCGACCGCACCTCGCGGGACCGGCTGCTCGCCATGATGTTCGTGGCGGCACTGCTGCATGGACTGCTGATTCTCGGCATTACCTTCAGCACTCCGCTCACCGGCGCACACGGTGCGCCGGGGCTGCGCGTGCTCCTGGTATCGGACCGGCTACCGCCAGCCCGACGCAATGCGACGGCGACGTATCTTGCGCAACGGACCGAGCTCGGCGCCGGGAATACACGGCAGGCGGTGCAGCCGCACGTGGCCACGCGGCGACCGGCAGTGCCCCCTGGAGAGCGGACCATTCAGGACGACACCGCCGCGCCGCCCGGACGGCCCGCGCACGGTGGCGCCGAACAAGTCCTGACCACGACCGGCTGGAGCACGCGAGTGACCTACCGCATCCGGAGCACCCCGGGAGCGCTGACGGGCCGGTTTGCGCCGGCCGCGGGCGGAGCGCTGGCCGCGCACCCCTTCCGAGCCACCCGGCTGCAGGGTCCGCAGCGCCAGTTGTGGGTCAGCCCGGACACGCGCTCATCCATCGTCGCCCCCTATCTGGTCGCCTGGAGACGCAAGGTGGAACGGATCGGGACGCTGAACTTTCCGGCGGCGGCACGCCACGCCGGAGCGCACGCCGCACCCATCATTGAGGTCGCGATCGCCGCTGATGGCCGCCTGATCGATGCACGAATCCGCCGCTCAAGCGGCGACCCCGCGCTCGACCAGGCCGCGCTCGCAATTCTGCGGCTGGCCAGTCCCTTTGACCCCTTCCCGCCGCAACTGGCCCGTCGCTATCGCGTGCTGCGCTTCACGTATGAATGGCAGTTCGAAGGCGGCCGTATGCGTGGATCGGTCAGTGCGCCTTGAGCCGAACGGCGCTGATCCCCATACTGCATTCATGGGCGAGGACACCGGCAAACCGGACACCAGAGTCGAGCCTGCGGGCGAACCGGCCGCAGCGCCGGGCGGCGTGGAGCCGCAACCGTCGAGCTTTGCCAATCTCACCAACCACCTGCTGATCGCGATGCCTTCGCTGACTGACCCGAACTTCAATCAGACGGTGTCGCTGATCTGTGAGCACACCGAGCACGGCGCGCTTGCGATCGTGCTCAACAGGCCGTTGCCGATGCGCCTATCGGACGTGCTCGCGCAGATGCAGATCACCCCGGCGAGCGAGATCATTGCGGGTCAGCCGGTGCTGCGCGGCGGCCCGGTGCACACGGACCGGGGCTTCGTTCTGCATCGACCCGGCGGACAGTGGGACCACACCCATAAGGTCTCCGACAGCATTCAGGTCACCACCTCGCGCGACGTGCTCGCGGCGATGGCCCGCGGCGAGGGTCCCGCGGGCGCATTCATTGCGCTCGGTTATGCCAGCTGGCAGGCCGGTCAACTCGAGCGCGAGATCCTCGACAACGCCTGGATGTCGGTGCCGGTGGATGCCCGGATCGTGTTCGAGCTGCCCTTCAACGAGCGCTGGAGCGGCGCCTGGCGGCTGCTCGGCATTGATGTCGGCCAGCTGAGCCTCACCGCCGGCCATGCCTGAGCGGCTCGAGCACATTCTGGCTTTCGACTTCGGACTCAAACGCATCGGTATCGCCGTCGGCGACACGCTGACCGGGACTGCCGCACCGCGCCCGGCGGCCCGCGCGCGTGCGGGCGCGCCGGACTGGGAGTCGATCGGACGGGAGCTGCGCGCGTTCAGCCCGGGCCGGCTGGTGGTCGGCGCCCCGTATAATGTGGACGGTACGGCCGGCGCGTTGCTCCCGAGCGCGCGCCGTTTTGCCGCCGAGCTGCGGCTGCGCTTCGCCCTGCCCGTCAGTCTGATCGACGAGCGGTTCTCGTCTCTGGAGGCCGGTGCCGAGCTGAAGACGCAGCGTACGCGCGGTGGACGGGGCCGCATGCGGCGCGAGCACATCGACAGTGCGGCCGCGGCCGTGATCCTCGAACGGTGGTTGTCAGGAGAGTCTGGAGAAGAGCTGCCATGATCACGATCATCCCGGACGGATGCGTCCCATCGCAGGCGCGGTGTCCCTCCCTGGCGGCGGCCGCATGAACATGCAGTTGCGCCCCGATGGTTCGCTGCGCCACCTCATCACGCTGGAGCATCTGTCGCGCGCGCTCATCGAGCGGTTGCTCGATCGCGCCCAAAGCTTCGTCCGGCCGCTCGGCGCCCCGGCCCCGGTCAGCCGCGCCCTGGCGGGCTGCACCGTCGCGAACCTGTTTACCGAGCCCTCGACACGCACTCGCGTCTCGTTCGAACTCGCCGCGAAGCGCCTCGGCGCCGATGTGGTGAATCTCGAAGTTCAGCTGTCCTCGCGCATCAAGGGCGAGAGCATGCTCGACACCGTATTCACGCTGCAGTCGCTGCACATCGATGCGCTGGTCATCCGTGACGCCGAGCCCGGGGTGCCGGGCACCGTCGCAAGTCACGTCGCCCCGTCCGTGAGCGTGTTGTCGGCCGGGGAAGCGCACATTGCGCACCCGACCCAGGGCCTGCTCGATGCCCTGACGGTGCGCCAGCACAAGCCTCGATTCGAGTCGCTGCGCATCGCCATCGTGGGCGACATCCGCCACTCGCGCGTGGCACGCTCGGCGGTCCACATCTTCCGCACACTGGGGACGGCGGATCTGCGTCTGGTGGCTCCCCCGGGGCTGATGCCGGCGCCTGAGGAATTCCCGGGCTGCTCACGTCACACCACACTCGAGGAAGGCCTGCGGGAAGCGGACGTGGTCATGATGCTGCGGATACAGAGCGAGCGCATGGCGCAGGCGGATCTGCCCGATGCGGCACACTACTACGAGAGTTATGGCTTGACGAGCGCACGACTCGCACTCGCCCGCCCGGACGCCATCGTCATGCACCCGCAGCCCATGAACCGCGGCGTGGAGATCGCCTCGGAGGTGGCGGACGGTCCGCAATCGGTCATCCGCGACCAGGTCCGCAATGGTGTTGCCGTACGCATGGCGGTGCTGGATGAAGTGCTGGCCTGGAGGCGCGCCGGATGAGCGCCTCGGTGCGCGGTACGTTGCATCTGGAGGATGCCCGCGTCCTCCGTCAGACAGCCTTTGCCGGCGAGCAGTTCGTGCTGCGCCTTGCGGCCCCCGCCTGCGCCGCGCACGCCGAGCCCGGCAGCTTCGTGCACGTGACGTGCGATCCTGCGATCCCGCTGCGCCGGCCGCTGTCGATCATGCGCGCCGACGCGCGCGCCGGCTGGATCGAGCTGCTCTACAAGACCGTAGGGCCGGGCCTGCGTGCGCTCGCCGGGCGCGCCAGCGGCGAGACCGTCAGTATCATCGGACCGATCGGCACCCCGTTCACGCTCCAGCCACAACGACCGCGCGTCGTGCTGATCGGCGGCGGCGTCGGGATCCCACCGATGATCTTCCTGGCCGAGCGGCTCCATGAGCGGTCCGACGCGCACTACAGCCCACTGGTGTTGATGGGCTCGGAAATCCCCTTCCCGTTCGAGCCGCGCGCGGCGAGCCGCCCGGTCGCAGGACTGCCGGCACAGGCGAGCGCGTGCCTGCCGCTGCTCGAGGACTGGGGCATCTCCAGCCGGCTGGCGAGTCGAGCCGGCCTGCCGGGCTGTTTCGACGGCTATGTCACCGAACTGGCCGCACAGTGGCTCGGCACTCTCGCGCCGGCGGCGCTCGCCGAGGTCGAACTGTTCGCGTGTGGACCGACGCCCATGCTCGCGGCGACGGCTCAGCTTGCCCGCCGCTACGGTGTGCGCTGTCAGGTCTCACTCGAGGAATTCATGGCCTGCGGCGTCGGCGGCTGCGCCGGCTGCACTGTACGGGTACGCACGAGCGAGGGCGAGGCCATGAAGCGCGTCTGCGTCGACGGTCCGGTCTTCGATGCGCTGGAAGTCTTCTGAGCGGGGAGCGCAGTAGGCGCGCCCCAGATGGAACGTCGCAATGCCGGCGCGCGCAGCGCCGCCTGCGCTCAGCCGAAATTGATCCTGGCCTCGAGATTGGCGCGCGAATCGGCGTTGGCGAGCGCATCGGCCAGCTCGACCCTGCCCTGCCGATACAGTTCGAGCAGCGCCGTATCGAAGCTCTGGATGCCCTGCTCGGCGCTCGCCGCCAGCGCCTCCTTCACCCCGACGACATCACCCTTGTTGATCAGATCGCAGATGTGCGGCGTATTGAGCATGACCTCGACCGCGGCCACGCGCCGCCCCGCCCTGCCCATCACCAGCCGTTGCGCCAGGATGCCGCGCAGGTATTGCGACAGATCGAGGAAGATCTGCGCATGCTGCTCGGGCGGGAACATGTTGATGATGCGATCGAGAGTCTGCGCGCAATTGTTGGCATGCAGCGTCGCGAGCACCAGATGCCCCGTGCCGCTGAGATGAATGGCCGCCTCCATGCTCTCGCGGTCCCGGATCTCGCCAACCAGGATCACATCGGGCGCGGCGCGCAGCGCGCCGCGCAGCGCATGCGCGAATGATCGGGTATCAAGGCCCACCTCGCGTTGATTGACGATCGAGCGCTTGTTGGTATGCAGGAACTCGATCGGATCCTCGATGGTGAGAATATGATCGGAGCAGCTTTCGTTGCGCAGATTGATCATGGCGGCGAGCGTGGTCGATTTGCCCGAGCCCGCCGCGCCCACCACCAGCACCAGGCCGCGCTTGTGCAGCGCCAGATCGGCCGCCGCGGCCGGCACGCCGAGGGCCTCGAGGCGGGGCATCTCCGCGCTGATGTAGCGCAGCACCACGGCCGGGGAGCCGCGCTGCATGAACACGTTGACACGGAAGCGACCGAGTCCGGGCTCCGAGATGGCGAAATCGAGCTCGAGCTCGCGCCGAAACTGCTCGCGCTGCGCGCGATTCATCAGCGCCAAGGCAGCCTGGCGCACCATCGGCGGCGTCAGCACCTGCTTGTTGATCGGGAATATCCGGCCTTCGATCTTGATCTTGATGGGCGCGTTGCTGGTAAAGAACAGATCGGACGCCTTGCGCTCGACCATGAGCTTGAACAGCGGTTTAGTGTTGATCTGTGCCGACGCATCGGTCGGCGCATCACCCGCCGCCAGCGGCTCGGGTGCCGTGCTCGCGGCGGATTCACTCATGATTTTCCACCTTCCTCATCCTCCATGATGGTCAGGCTGCCGTCATCGAGCGCCGGGCTCTGCCGGCGGCTCTCGAGCTTCACCCGCAGCCGGAGCTCGTTCTTAGAATCCGCGTTGCGCAGCGCGTCCTCGTAGGAGATGAACCCGGACTCGTACAGATCGAACAGGGATTGATCGAAGGTCTTCATGCCGAGACGGTTCGAGCGCGCCATGACGTCGCGGATCTTGACCACTTCGCCCTTGAAGATCAGATCCTGGATCAGCGGCGAGTTGAGCATGATCTCCAAAGCGGCGATGCGCCCGCTGCCGCCCTCGCGCGGCACCAGCCGCTGCGAGATGAAGGCGCGGATGTTCAGCGACAGATCCATCAACACCTGCTCGCGCCGCTCGTCCGGAAAGAAATTGATGATCCGGTCGAGAGCCTGGTTGGCGTTGTTGGCGTGCAGGGTGGAAAACACCAGATGACCGGTCTCGGCGAACTGCACGGCGAATTCCATGGTCTGACGATCCCGGATTTCGCCGATGTAGATCACATCCGGAGCTTGGCGCAGCACGTTCTTCAGCGCCACCTCCCAGGACTCGGTATCGACACCGATATCGCGGTGGGTGATGACGCAACCCTTGTGCTGGTGGATGAATTCGACCGGATCCTCCACCGTCACGATGTGGCCGCGAGTCTTCTGATTGCGGTAGCCGACCATGGCGGCAAGCGTGGTCGACTTGCCCGAGCCGGTGCCGCCGACCACCACCACGAGGCCGCGCTTGGACAGCGACAGCTCCTTCAGGATCGGCGGCAGGTCGAGATCCTCGAAGCTCGGGATCTGCGAATTGATCATGCGGATCACGCAGCCGACCGCGCTCTGCTGCACGAAGGCACTGACGCGAAAGCGGCCGATGCCCGCCGGGGCAATCGCGAAATTGCACTCCTTGGTGGCATCGAACTCGCGTGTCTGCCGGTCGTTCATCAGCGCGCGGACCAGGGTCGCGGACTGCTCGCCGGTGAGCGCCCGCTCGCTTTGCGGGCGCACCTCGCCGTCGATCTTCAACGCCGGCGGGAAGCCGGCGGTCAGGAACAGGTCCGATGCCTGCTTGTCGGCCATCCGCCGCAGCAGGTCGTGAATGAGCTTGATGGCTTGATCGCGGTCCACACCAGTGCTCCGGCAAGCCTAACCGGCGACCCGCACGGCGCGACGGCCCGATGGCCGCGGCGGTGCGTGCGCGGCGACGCTGCCGGCGGTCACAGGCTCTCCTTGTTCTGCGCCTTGAAGCGTGCCTCTTCCTTGCTCACCAATCCCTTGGAGAGCAGCTCGGAGAGACACTGATCGAGTGTCTGCATACCCTGCGCCTGACCGGTTTGAATGGATGAATACATCTGGGCAATCTTGCCCTCGCGGATGAGATTGCGGATCGCCGGGGTCCCGATCATGATTTCATGAGCCGCGATGCGGCCGCCGCCGATGCGTTTCAGCAGGGTCTGCGAGATCACCGCCCGCAGCGACTCGGAGAGCATCGAGCGCACCATGTCCTTCTCGGCCGCCGGAAACACGTCCACCACCCGATCGATGGTCTTGGCCGCCGAGCTGGTATGCAGGGTGCCGAACACCAGATGGCCGGTCTCGGCCGCGGTCAACGCGAGCCGGATGGTCTCGAGATCGCGCATTTCCCCGACCAGCACCACGTCCGGGTCCTCGCGCAGCGCCGAGCGCAGCGCCTCGCTGAACCCGAGGGTGTCGCGGTGGACTTCGCGCTGGTTGACCAGACAACGCTTGGACTCATGCACGAACTCGATCGGATCCTCGATGGTGATGATGTGGTCCGGACGGTTGTCGTTGCAGTGATCGACCATGGCCGCCAGCGTCGTCGATTTGCCCGATCCGGTCGGCCCGGTCACCAGCACCAGGCCGCGCGGCAGCATGCACAGGTCGCGGAAGATCTTCGGCGCCTTCAGATCATCCAACGATTGAATGCCGGAGGGAATCGTGCGAAATACGGCACCGGCACCGCGGTTCTGGTTGAACGCGTTGACACGAAAGCGCGCGAGTTTGGGAATCTCGAAGGAAAAATCGGTCTCGAAGAACTCCTCGAACGCCTTGCGCTGCTTGTCGTTCATGATGTCATACACCATGCTGTGCACTTCCTTGTGCGCCAGCGGTGGCATATTGATGCGTTTCATGTCGCCGTCCACACGGATCATGGGCGGCACGCCCGCCGATAGATGCAGGTCGGAGGCGTTGTTCTTAACGGAGAAAGCGAGCAGTTGCGCGATATCGACCATCGGGACTCCGATTGGCGGCGGTTGCGGCGCAGCCGGCGCCTGTCCGTCCGGTGGAGTATAACGGAGAGGTTCGGCAGGCTATATGATACGGGCTTCGCAGATTTTGCCGCCGCGCCTGCAGGATGTGCGGGAGCGGATGGCCGCGGCCGCGGCTCACGCCGGTCGTTCTGTGGCGCAGATCACACTTGTCGCCGTGTCCAAGGCTCAGCCGCTCGACATGCTGCGTGCGGCCGCGGCGCTCGGTGTGCGCGACTTTGGCGAGAGCTACCTCAACGACGCCGTGGAGAAGCTCGATGCGCTTGCGGCCGAGCCGCTCACCTGGCACTTTCTAGGCCGCCTGCAGGCAAACAAGACCCGGACCATCGCCGAGCGCTTCCAGTGGGTGCACAGCGTGGACCGGCTGCACATCGCCCAGCGACTCTCGGCACAACGGCCATTCCATGCCCCGCCGCTGCAGGTGTGCATTCAGGTCAATCTCGGTGCGGAAGCCGGCAAAGGGGGCGTGGCGCCCGCTGCGATCGGTGCGCTCGCCGTCGCGGTGGCCGAGTTGCCGCGACTGCGTCTGCGGGGGCTGATGTGCCTGCCGCCGGTGGAGGCGGATGCGGCGCGCCAGCGCGGCTGGTTTGCGCAACTGCGCGCGCTGCGCGATGACCTGAATGCGCACGGCATGCAGCTCGATACTCTCTCCATGGGGATGAGCGGCGACTTCGAGAGCGCCATCCTCGAGGGCGCGACGATGGTGCGGATCGGTACGGCCCTGTTCGGTCCGCGGCCCGCGCGCCCATGAACGCGCAGCGCACGGGCCGGTCAGCCGCTACAATGCCCAGCCCATGAGTCATCAGGATCTGGCGGTGCTCGGCGCCGGCAATATGGGGCGCGCCCTGATCGGCGGGATGCTGCGCCAGGGCATGCGCCCCGAGCGCATTGCCGTGGGCGAGCCTGCGGCGCAAGCCCGTGCAGCCCTCGCGCGTGACTTCGGCGTGCGCGCGGTTGCCGACAATGCCAGCGCTGTGCGCGACGCGACCGTCGTGGTGGTCGCCGTCAAGCCGCAGGATGTCGCCGCGGTGCTGCGGCCCCTGGCGGAGGAATTCGCGCGCAACGCCCCCGTGGTGCTTTCGGTCGTCGCGGGCGTGCGCATTGCTGCATTGCGCCGCTGGTGCGGCGCAGGAATTCCGCTCGCGCGCGCCATGCCGAACCGGCCGGCGCTCGTCGGCGCCGGTGTGAGTGGCTTGTATGCGCCGGCCGACCTCGCTGCGGCACATAGCGAGGGTATCGAACGCGTGCTGAGTTCCGTTGGCGAGGTCGTCCGCGTCGACACCGAAGCGGCACTGGACGTGGTCACGGCGCTCTCCGGCAGCGGGCCGGCGTATTTCTTCCTGCTGGCCGAGCTGCTGGCGCGGGCGGGTGGCCGGCTGGGATTGCCCGCGGCGGCCGCGACGCGCCTCAGCATCGCCACACTCCACGGCTCGGGACTCCTGGCGCACGGCGGCGACGTCGATCTGGCGCAACTGCGTGCCCAGGTGACCTCCAAGGGTGGCACCACCGAGGCGGCGCTCAGCGCCTTCGCCGCGGCCGATTTCACCGGGATCGTGGACCGCGCCGTGGCTGCGGCCGCGGCGCGCAGCCGGGAACTTGCCGAACAGTTCGATGCGACCTGACCCACAGCGTGCGGATCGCCCATGAGCGCCATCATTTTCATCGTTCAAACGCTGCTGTCCCTGGCATTGTTCGCGGTACTTGCCCGCTTGATCCTGCAGCTGTCGCACGCCGATTTTCGCAATCCGCTGTGTCAAGCCATCGTGCGTCTCACCAACCCGCTGATCCAGCCGTTGCGCCGGGTGCTGCCACCGGTAGGCAAGGTCGATACGGCCTCGGTGGTTGCGGTGGTCCTGGTCGCGGCGTTCGAAGTGGCCGTGATCTTCGCGCTCGAGGGTATCGTGTCGGTGGGCCCTCTTGCGTGGCTGCATGAGGTGGCGCTGCAGATCGTCCGCATGCTGCTGCAGACGTATTTCTTCGCCATCATTCTCTACGCCCTGCTCAGTTTCATCGCCCCCGGTGGCTACTCGCCCTTCCAATCGGTGCTCGCCGCCGTGTGCGAACCACCGCTGCGACCGTTCCGTCGCATCATTCCGCCCATTGCCGGTATCGATCTGTCACCGCTGTGGGCCTGCATCGTCATTGAAGCGCTGCTGATCCTGCTGCGGCCGTGAGGGCCGGTCGCGCACGAAAGCTGAACCGCGTCACGCGCAACACATCAACCGGCAACGCCAAGACCCGGAACTCGTTGGAAATTTGCGGCCGCAGCCGGCGGTCGCTGCCGTCCTAACCACGCGCCGAAGACCGCAGCGAACGGCTGCGCACGCGCGCACGGTGCCGAGTACGCGCCCATGCACCCGGCATGCCGGATGAACGTACCCGGCCGCGGCAGGGTGAAAAAAAAGCAATGCCGATGCCGCCGTGCCCGCACGCGGCGCCGCCTGTTCGACTGCACCGTCGATGATGAGAAAAAAACCCTTGAAAAAAAGCCGTTTCGATGCCGATGAACCGTAAAAAACAGTTGCGCAGGCGCGCCCATGTGCTATTTTCCGCGGCGATTCCTAATTGCGCGGCTGCACAACAGCGCGCACGTTAATTTATTCGAGGAGTGGCGCAATATGGCGAAAAAGGGTAGCGCTCCGACCAAGTCGGAAGTCCTGACTCAAATTTCCAAAGACACGGGGCTCTCGCGCAAGCAGGTCGGCAGCGTGTTCGATTCGCTCAATGGCGTGATCAAGAAAAGCCTCCGGAGCAATGGCTTGTTCACCATGCCGGGGCTGCTGAAGATGAAGGTCGTGAAGAAACCCGCGACGAAGGCACGCGAGGGAATCAACCCATTCAACGGGGAGAAGATGATGTTCAAGGCAAAGCCGGCCAGCAAGAAGGTCCGTGTGATGCCGCTGAAGAACCTCAAGGCGATGGTCAATTCCTGAACTCGCAGGATTGGATGCTGAACGGGGTTCGCCCGGCGAACCCCGTTAATTTCTCACCCCGCTGCACCCGCGTTCGCGGGACAGATGAACTGCGTGACCGCCGCGCGCAGCTCGTGCAACCGTCCATGAAAAAAATGCCCGGTATCCGGAAACCGACGCAGCGTTGGCGCCACGCTCTGACGTGCCGCCCAGTGCAGAACTTGCGCTGAATCGATCACCTCATCCGCATCGCCCTGGATGAGCAGCCACGGACAGGGCGGTGACGGAACGTCCTGCATCGTCACCCGGGTGATGCCCGGGGCGACCAACACCATCCGCGCAGGCGCCGAACGCGCCGCGGCATGCACGGCGACGGCCCCGCCGAAGGAGAAACCGGCAAGCCACAGCGCGGCCCCGCGCCAGCGGGCCTGGCCATACGCGATGACCGCGAGGGCGTCCTCGGTTTCACCGCGGCCCTCGTCGAACGTGCCGGCGCTGGTGCCAACGCCGCGGAAATTGAACCGTATCGTTGCGGCGCCGCACGCCGCGAAGGCGCGCGCCAGGGTATGGATTACCTTGTTGTCGAGCGTTCCACCATACAGCGGATGCGGATGGCACACGACGGCGAAACTGCGCGTCGTCGACTCACCGTCAGCCGGTTCGCTCACCACGGCCTCCAACGGACCGGCCGGTCCGGCCAGCACCGTACGCTCCAGGGGCGGCGGCTTCACGCGGCACGGCTCGCGGCAAGTTCGATCAACAGATGATTGAGACGATGCACGAACTCGGCCGGATCCGCGAGCGTCCCGCTCGCGGCCAGTTCGGCCTGCTCGTACATCAACAGCGCCAGCTCGCTGAAGCGGCCGGTATCGGCAAGTCCGTCGAGATATCTCACCAGCGGGTGCTCTGTATTCAGTTCCAGCGCCGGCTTGGACTGCGGTACCGCCTGGCCCGCGGCGGCGAGGATCTTGCGCATGCCGGCGCCCATATCGTCCTCGGCGCGCACCAGACAGACCGGAGAGTCCTGCAGCCGGGTGCTGATGCGCACCTCGGTGACCCGCTCGCCGACGGCATCCTTGACCCGCTTCAGCAAGCCCTTGTTTTCCTTCAGCGCGTGCTCACGACGGTCGCGATCCGCCGCCGTCTCGAGCGCACCAAGCGTGAGGTCGCCGCGGGCCGCATCCTTGAAAGGCTTGCCGTCGAAGTTCCGCAGCTGGTCCATCACCCACTCGTCGATGCGCTCGGCAAGCAACAGCACCTCGATTCCCTGTGCCACGAGGCGCTCGATATAGGGGCTGCGGCGGGCCGCCGGAACGCTGTCGGCGACGACGTAGTAGATGCAGTCCTGACCCACCTTCATGCGGGAAACGTATTGCGCCAGGCTGACGTGCGGCTCGTCGGCGGCCTCGTGCGTGCTGGCAAAACGCAGCAGCGCGAGCAGCGCGGGGCGATTCGCCGCATCCTGCACCACGCCCTCCTTCATCGCCGCACCGAATTCTTTCCAGAACTGGGCGAACTTTTCCGGCTCCTCCTGCGCCAGCTTCGCCAGCATGTCGAGCACGCGCTTGGTCAGGCCCGCGCGAATGGCCTCCACTTCCGGCTCGCGCTGCAACAGCTCCCGCGATACGTTCAGCGGCAGGTCGCTCGAGTCGATCACCCCTTTCACGAAGCGCAGATACTGCGGCAGAAACTGTTCGGCATCGTCCATGATGAACACGCGCTTGACGTAAAGCTTCAGGCCGTGCGTCGCGTCGCGCTGCCACAGATCGAACGGGGCACGTCCGGGGATATAGAGCAGACTGGTGTATTCCCGTTTGCCTTCGACGCGATTGTGGCTCCAGACGAGCGGCTCGGTGAAGTCGTGGGCAAGATGCTGGTAGAATTGCCGATATTCCTCGGCGCTGATCTCGGTGCGTGGCCGCACCCACAGCGCCGTGGCTTGGTTGACCGTCTCATACTCGAGCGAGGCCTCGCCCTCCTTGCGCATCTGGACCGGAAAAGCGATGTGATCGGAATAGCGCCGGATCAGGCTGCGCAGCCGGAACGGATCGGCGAACTCCTTCGCCTCAGGCTTCAGATACAGCTTGACCTCCGTACCTCGTGACGCACGGACGATGTTCTCGACCGTGAACTCCCCGTCGGCACTGGAGGTCCAGCGGACCGACACCTCAGGAGGCTGCCCGGCACGCCGTGAGCACACTTCCACGCGCTCCGCGACAATGAAGGCGGAATAGAATCCGACACCGAACTGGCCGATCAGCTGCGCGTCTTTCTGCTGATCGCCGGACAGCGCGCGAAAAAACTCGGCCGTACCAGAGCGCGCAATCGTGCCGAGGTTCGCCACCGCCTCCTCGCGGGTCATGCCGATGCCGTTGTCCACGATGGTGATCGTCCCGGCCGTGGCGTCGGCCTCGATGCGGATCCGCAGCTCGGCGTCGTTCTCGAGTAGTTCCGGGGCGCCGATGGCGGCAAAGCGAAGCCGGTCATTGGCATCCGAGGCGTTTGAGATCAGCTCGCGCAGAAAGATCTCGCGATGACTGTACAGCGAGTGAATCATGAGCTTCAGCAGCTCACGTACTTCCGCCTGAAAGCCGTGCGTCTGGCGGTCGGTGGCGGGGCTCGATGCAGTGTCGGCAGGGGTGCTCACGGTCCACTCCTTCATCGCTGTGGAGCGGACGATTTGGGGCGTACGGAGAGGTTTTTCAATGCGTGCGAGGAGATTCACCCCGCGCCGGCCGCACTCACCACCGCGGCACTCTCGCCAGCATGCGCTCGGGCCGGCTCACGCGCTTAGGTCCCGCGGCCACCACCTCAGCGAATGCGGCGCGGGCCACGTGACGCACCAGGGCCGCGAAGTCATCCAGCTCGTCCCACCACAGCATCACGATTTCCATCGGCGCAGGCTCAATGATTGGGTGTCGTCGTGCCTTTGCCCGCAGGAGGCTCGGCGTCCGGCTGGGCCGATTCCTCGGCCAGTGTGGTGCGCATGCGCTCGGCCCAGTTCTTGTAATTGGACCAGGTGTTGAGACTGCCCGTGATCGCCTCGTGACGCGCCCGAACGTTCTGCATGCGTTCAAGCCAGGTCGGAAGCGGCGCGCACGGACCGCCCTGCACGGGGCGATCCTCCTTCACCTCGGTCGTCGCGCGTTCGCGGTCCCTGATGGATGAGCTCATGGGTGCACCTCGGACATCGGGCGCTTAGATTACGATCCGCGCGCCGCATGCGCCGGTACTGGTTCACAGGCATCCGCGTCCGCCCGCACGCCACCGGCCCATGGCCCCTGTCGCAAGACAACCGGGCGGATTATGTCGCAATCCATGCTCCGGTACGCCACCGACAGCCTCATTCTGATCTAGGCGACCAGGCGGTAGACCGGCCGGTAGCTGCTGCCGGCCAGCTTCATACGGCCCTGCGCGACCAGTGCCGCGAGCAGCTGATCGAGCAACTGCATGACGGCGGGGTCGCCGGTGAGCTCGTAGGGTCCGTGCCGCTCGATCGCGCGGATGCCGTGCTCCTTGACATTGCCGGTAACGATGCCGGAAAAGGCGCGGCGCAGATTGGCCGCGAGCTCGTGCGGCGGTTGCTCGCGGTGCAGTTCAAGCGAGCGCATCGACGCGTGCGTCACCACGAAGGGATGCTGGAACTGCGGCCGGATGGCCAGCAGCCAGTTGAAATTGTATGCATCCTTGCGCTGGCGGCGGAATTCGCGCACCGCTTCGACGCCGCGCACCATATGCCGGGCAACTTCGGCGGGATCGTCGATGAGGATGTTCAGTCGCGCGAGCGCCTCGTCGCCGAGCGTCCCGCGAATGAAGTGGCGGATCTGTTCGAAATACGCGGCGCTCGAACGCGGGCCGGTGAGCACGACCGGGAAGGGCTGATCGCGATTGGCCGGATCGAGCAGAATGCCGAGGAGATAGAGAATTTCCTCGAGCGTACCGACACCGCCCGGCAGCACGACGATGCCGTGCCCGAAACGCACGAACGCCTCGAGGCGCTTTTCGATGTCCGGCATGATCACCAGATGATTGACGATCGGGTTCGGCGGCTCCGCGGCGATGATTCCGGGCTCGGTGATGCCAATATAGCGCCCCGGCTCGATGCGCTGTTTGGCATGGCCGATCGTGGCGCCTTTCATCGGCCCCTTCATCGCGCCGGGGCCGCAGCCGGTGCAGACGTCAAGCCCGCGCAAACCCAGCTCGTAACCGACGCGCTTGGAGTATTTGTACTCCTCATTGCCGATCGAGTGTCCGCCCCAGCACACCACGAGGTTCGGACGCACCTTGACATCGAGAAGCTGCGCGTTGCGCAGGATATGGAACACGGCATTGGTAATGGAGGCGGACTCACCGAGATCGAACCGGCCGTCATCCAGGATCTCGTTTGCGGTGAAGACGATGTCACGCAGCACCGCGAACAAATGCTCCTTGATGCCCCGGATCATCTGGCCGTCGACGAAGGCGCTGCCGGGCGCGTGGTGCATCTCCAGGCGGATACCCCAAGGCTGGCGCATGATGCGCACCTCGAAATCGCGGTAACGATCGAAGATTTCCTTCGCGTTGTCGGTTTCGGCGCCGCTGTTGAGCACCGCCAACGCACATTGACGGAACAGCGGATACAGACCGTGTTGCCCGGAGTCGAGCAACTTGGCGATTTCATCCTGCGAGAGGTTCTCGAGACTGCCACGAGGATGCACGCGTGCGGCGACGAATTCAGGCTCGGTTTCGTGTTCTTCCATGCTCGATCACGGGCTCAAGGTTGGATATCGATGCGCATGCCGTCGTGCGTCATCATCCAGATCTGCATCATGTCGGCATCGGAAACGGCAATACAACCGTCCGTCCAGTCGCTGTGCAGATAGTACGACAGCGGGGCATGCAAGCGATTGGGCAGGCCATGGATCATGATCTCGCCTCCGGGCTGCCACCCGTGCGCACGGGCAAAGGCGCGCTCGGCCTTGTTCGGATACGAGATCAAGATCGATAGAAAAAACTCGCTGTGCGGATCGCGCCATACGAGCCGATACCATCCCTGGGGCGTGCGAAAGTCACCGGCACGTTCTTTCTGTCCGCGCGGCATCAGACCCAGATGAATCCTGAACGCGCGGACCACATGGTCACCGTTCATCAGAAACAGCCGCCGCTCGTGCTTCTTCACCAGCACATACTGCACGTGCGGCAGGGGTGGATCGGCGCTGAGCGCCACGGGCTTGACGCCGGTGGCGGCATGGGCAGCGGCCGCAGCGACGCCCAGCAGGGCCGCCGTCAGGGTGGTTCGCAAAAAGCGCATGCGTGCGATTATAGACACCTATTGCGGCGCGCAGTGCCGCGACCGCAATTATCGCGCTTCAGTTCAACTGCCTGCAGCCACGCTGACGACACGTGGAATGATGAGGCGAGTGCCGGGGGTGAGCGCAAAAAAATCGACATGCGGATTGTATTGGCGCAGCAGCCACTCCGGCAGCGCCGGGAATCGCTGGACCAGGGTCCACAACGAGTCCCCGCTGCGGGTCACGTAGGAAAACGTGCCCGTGATGCGATGCGTGGCAAAGTAGCTTGCTTCAATTGCGCGATGGTATGCGACGCGCTGCTGCTCGAATTGCGCCGGGGTGACATGCCGGAAGTCGAGACGGATCTCCTCGCCGATCTGCAGCGGTTGCCCGGCCGGCAGATGATTGATCCGGCGCAGCTCCGCGGCGCTGACGCCGAGCCACTCGGCGTAGTACCCGAGCGATTCCTGGGAAGCGACCCGGATGGTGCCATTGGCTGCGACCGAGTAATCGGTGGGATCGATCGTCGGGGCCGAATGGCCGCCGGGCCCGAGCCCAGGCCCTTGCGCCTCGACTTTGTCGACCGGAGCCGGCCGCGGACCGGCCGCGGCAATGCCCGCCGGCAGCGGTGATGCTCCAGCAGCCTGCGGCAGGCGCAGACGCTCACCCACGCTCAGGATCCCGTTGGCCTGAATGTGGTTGAGTCGAGCCAGCACCCACATGCTGACGCCAAATTGCGCCGCGATCCCCGAGAGCGTGTCCCCGGGTTGTACGACATAGCTCGTCGGCAACGCGCCGAGCACCGGACCTGCGTTCTGCGCGAGCAGCGGCTGCGCCGCGCCGGGCAGACGCAGGCGCTCCCCGACCTGCAGGATGCCGTTCGGCTGAATATCGTTGAATTGCGCCAGCGCCCACAGATTGACGCCAAATTGCGCCGCGA
>JAKARC010000021.1 GCA_021822385.1 Pseudomonadota bacterium | reverse complement strand
GGTTGCGCGGCGGGTAGTCGGTCGACCCGTCCAGTGAGTGGTCCTGGCGGCCGCGACGCAAATCCTATGCCATCGATTTGCAGACCGGCCGATCACAACGATTTTCGAGGCGCCGTTAACAGGAACCATCCCGCGCGATGGCTTCGCTCGGTATTGTTCAGGGATTCGCATGGAGCTGCGAATCGCCGCCACGTCTGATTCGACGGCGCCATCGGCCTACGCGGCGTAGACCTCGAGCATCGTCCGCACGGTGTGGCCGTGTTGCCGCGCTACCCACAGTGGGTTCTTGCCGAGCATGAGGTTCCAGCTGACGCAGGAATGGCGCGCGCAGTACGGACGGCGCGGGCGGATGGGTAATCGCGCCATCGACTTCGCCCAGCGGCGGCCCGGCTCCTTGATCGAGTGGAGCGGCGAGCCATCGTCCGCAAAAAAGATGTACGGGTGGCGAATGCGCCCCTCGCGTTCAAATCGTTCACGCAGCGCAAGCTGTCGACGCATCACCGTCACTGCCCGCGGGCACAACTGAAAGATTCGGTGCACGCCAGTCTTCGTGGTTGCGCGGTCGACTCCGGCGACGCGTGCCTTGTTCACGCGCAGCGTACCGCGCCCGGCATCGAAGTCCGACACCGTGAGCGCGATCTGTTCCGAAGGTCAAAGCCCTGCGAAGAACTGGAACTCGTCGTAGTTAGCCTGGGCTTCGCCCCAGTCTTCACGAATCGCGTCGATCAATGTCTCCGCCTCGTCGATCCTGAACGGATCCGGACGAATTCGATCCTTGCGCGCCATACGACAGCCGCGAAGACCTCGCGCCGGGTTCATGTGATACGGGTGGTTGCGATACGCAAACTCGAATGCCCGGCGGAGTACGCTGATGGCGTTGTTGTAGGTCTTGCGGCTGCACCGATACGCGTCGGCCACGCGCGCCAACGTTACGTAGTCGACACGCAGGAAGGGGAGGGTGCCGATCTGCGGCCGCCACAGGGCGTTCAGTACGCGTCGATAGCCGGAAACGGTCGCCCAGGCCATATCATCGCGCCGGAATCGCGACTCGCAGTGTTCGATGAACTGGTCGAAGACCTGATCGCAGGTGCGTACTTGGGACGGATCGATCACCCGGCGAAGAAACCGCTACTCAGGGAATTCCTCTTCAAATAGGAACGTGCCGGCGCGGATACGACGGCGGATATTCGAGAGTCGCTCGCGAGCCGCGCGGAGGTTATGAGTCGTGGGCGCCCGGCGAATCGTGGGCCGATACCGGACGCCGTCGAGCATGAAATCGAACTGGATGCGGTCGTTCGGCTTGGGTCGGACACCACCGGTACGCGGGCCTCTATTGGTCATCACTAATATCTCCCTTCAAACGGGTTGGGCCTGCGGCGATTCCCGTGGCGCCGCGCCGATCTGCCGTGGAACTGGCCTCGAGTAGCATGGCGCCCCGGGGGGCAGGACTCGTGCAGTTCTGACCCAAATGGATGCATAGCTTGCCAAGTGTCGCGATCTGGTTCGGTTCTTGTCCGTGCGATACCGTGAAACTGGCTCGATTGAAGTCGAACCGATAAAAGACTATATTCAGTCCTGTCATGACGCCCGGAGCTTTTATGCGGTATTCAACCCAGATCAGGCCGATCAGCTACCTGAAGGCCAACGCCGCCGAGGTGCTGCAGGAACTGGCAGACCAGCGACAGCCGATGGTCATCACCCAGAATGGTGAGGCTAAGGCCGTTATCCAGGACGTAGCCACGTACGAGCAGACGCAGGAAACGCTGGCGCTATTGAAGATCCTGGCACTGGGTAATCAGCAAGTCTCCCAGGGCCGTGTCAAGCCGCTCGCAGATGTTGCCAGACGCTTGCGCGCCAGCCCCCAGACGGAGGACTGATGCGCCTTGAAGTCGTTCTCACCGAGGATGATGAGCGCGACCTGGAAGACATCGTCAGCCATATTGCGACGCACGATTCGCCCCGGAGCGCTGATCACGTCCTGAACCGAATACTTGAGATCGCAGAGAGCCTTTCGGGCGCGCCGGCGCGTGGATCGCAGCCGAAGGAACTGCGTGGGCTGGGCGATCAGGAATACCGGCAGGTCTTCTTCAAGCCTTACCGGCTCATCTACCGGGTCGTTGAAGAGCGCGTGGTCATCTACCTGATCGCCGATGGTCGACGGGACATGCAATCCTTGTTGGCGCGCCGGCTGCTGGGCGGCGGTTAACGCGTCCGTGGGTTCGCGACGCGCCTTTCCAATGCGCGGATTACCGTGATTGCGCTGTGTTGTTCCCGCGTCGTTCGGAATCGGCTGGGAGTAACCAGCCGACCGTCAGACGCGCCCGAGCCTACGTCTCGCCTCGGCAACTGGTATGTGCATATGGTACGCCTTGGACCACGGCAGTATGTCCTTGCCACCAGCGAACGATCATTGCTCACCGTCGTTCTCCCGGCGCGCGAGCTGCGGACTACGATGGAAGGGAATCTCCGGGTCGCAGTCGGGCAGTTATTGTTGGCTCTGAATATTCCACCCAATATCGTGAGGAGCGAGGTGGGAGAAATGCAGCCGGTAATGATCGCCCCGGCGACGAACCGGCGAGTACTCGGTTCGATGAACGAATTGGCGTTTCATCTGGGCGTGCGGCAAGATCAGCTCAGCGATCCGGTCGACATGGCTGTGAGCCTGAGCGGCATCCCGATGTCGGCTGTGGGTTCCAAGAGCCACTACGGTATTCCGCGGGACGTCGCACTCGACCTGCTCGTGAATCCCAGACATTGAGGAACTGCGCACTACGATCGCGGCCGCTAGCTCGCGAGGGTCGGGTTAGACGCACGATCGCGGCGATTCCGGAGTGTTACGAAACGTTGGTACTTAAAAACAAGTACCGACGTATTGGAACGGCATTCCCGGCAATCGATTCGCTGATTCGCAGCAACGACAACGACGCGCGCTACTGCCAAATCCGGGGGTCGGAGGGGACGTGAGGGGGCAAAAACCCTAACGAATTCCGTAAGTATTGATTTGAAAAATGTCTCCGCCGGGTTCGAATCCCTCTCTCTCCGCCAGTTCACATTCTCGGACGGTTCCAGTCCGTTTCGAAACTAGAAAAAACACAAATAAATCAGAGTATTACACCTCTCAGGGCATTCCGCCCGGCGGCTTGCTGTCTCCTCCTCGTGCGGGTACATTCGGGGGTATCGGATCTGACGGACCCTCAGGTACCTACAGATGCTCACCGATTCCGCCATTCGGAGTGAAAAACGCTCCGAGCGCCCCCGTAAGCTCAGTGACGGGGGCGGGCTGTACCTCCTCGTCTCGCCCCGGGGCGGCCGCTACTGGCGTTATAACTACCGCTACGCCGGCAAAGAAAAGACGCTCGCCCTCGGGGTCTATCCGGATGTGAGAGCCTCGCCAAAGCCCGCGAGCGCCATCTCGAGGCGCGACGCCTGCTGGCGGACGGTATCGATCCGAGCGCCGAGCGAAAGACGGCGAGCAAGACCTTCGAGGAGGTGGCGCGCGAGTGGCACGCGCACTGGAAGTCCAATCGCCACGAACGCCATGCCCAGTACGTTCTGAAGCGGCTCGAGGCGGACGTCTTTCCCCGGATCGGATCGCTGCGCCTCGGGGACATCCCGACTTCCGCGTTCCGCGACACGGTCCGCAAGATCGAGAGCCGCGGTGCGGCCGATATCGCCAAGCGGGTCCTGCAGACCTGCGGCCAGATCATGCGCTACGCCATGACGAACGACTACACGTCGCACAATCCGGTCGCCGGCATCAAGCCGGGCGACGTGCTGAAGCCGCACACCCGGCGCAACTATCCGCGCATCGATCAGAACGAGTTGCCGAGGCTCTTGAAGGCCATCGACGGTTACGTGGGCTCCGAGCACACGCGCCTGGCACTGAAGCTCATGGCGCTCACCTTTGTCCGCACGTCAGAATTGATCGGCGCCCAGTGGACCGAGTTCGATGTCAACGCGGCACGGTGGGTCATCCCGGCCGAGCGCATGAAGATGAAGACTCCGCACATCGTGCCCCTCAGCCGGCAGGCGCTCGCAGTCCTGCATCGGCTGCGGGAGTTCTCGTTCGATCGGGAGTTGGTATTCCCGGGCGACCTGTGTTGACGGGGATCGAAATCCGGTCTTTCTGGTGATCGACGCGCTTTCTCGATTTTCTGGCATGGCGTTTGCTTGTTCCGCTGATCTGACTCTTCTCCTCGCTAAACAACTTCTTGATTCCACTGCCATTGGCGTCGCCTGCGGTGGTGGGCGCACAGGGGTCGACGTCACGGTCGACTCCTGGCGCAGCTTCAGAAACCCGCCTCTCACCCCCAGAATCCCGCGGTTCCTCATCCCCGCCAACAGCCTTCGCACTCATCCTGGTGCCCGGCCCCGACATGCTGTACATGCTGGGCCGGTGCGTGGCGCAGGGGCGCCGCGCCGGGATCCTCTCCGCTCTCGGTTTCAGTCTCGGTGGGGTCGTCCACATCACGGCTGCCGTGCGCGGCTTATCGGCGATTCTGGCCGCGTCTGCCACGGCGTTCACCGCCGTGAAGTGGGTGGGCGCGGCCTACCTCGTGTACCTTGGGGATCAGCACGCTCTGGCGCAAGCAGAGACCGCTGGCGATCGAAGCAGGAGCCGGCGGTATTCGTGGTCGGACGATTCTCTGGCAGGCGTTCCTGAGCGATGTACTGAACCCCAAGGTCGCGCTGTTCTTTCTCGCGCTCCTGCCGCAGTTCGTCGATAAGGATGCCCCGCATCCAGCCCTGCAGATCCTGCTCCTGGGTCTGACGGTGAGCGTCATCGCGCTGCCGACCAATATCCTCATCGTCTGTTGTGCCGCTCGGATCACCGGGAGTATCCGCCGCAATGCCTCGGTTTCCTTCTGGTTGCGGAAAAGCCTCGGCGTGCTTTTCATCGCCCTCGGGCTGCGGATCGCGGTCGAGAAGATCTGATTGGATCCCTGGCGGTCACATTCGCACCCGTCCCATCCGTCATACGGGTGAGGAGGATGCTATGAAATACGTACTGCTGATTTTCCATGGACCCGCGCCCCTGCTGCCCGGATCGGATCGCTGGAAGGCGCTGCCCGAGGCGGAACAGAAGGCGATCTATGCGGACTATGCGGCACTCGGCAAGACCCCGGGAGTGACACCAGGATTGCCCCTGGGGCTTCCCAAGGACGCCAAGACTGTCCGGGTCCGAGGCGGAGAGCCCGAGGTCCAGAACGGAACGTATCTCGGCGAATGCGCGGGCGGGTACCTGGTGCTGGAGGCTGAGAACATGGACGCCGCAGTCGCGCTCGCTGCTCGGATCCCGGCGGCTCGCCTCGGCGGGGCGATCGAGATTCGGCCGACTGAGCAATACTGGTAGGCGTTCGAGCAGAGGACCGTGAGCGCAGAGACGAGGGCGCGGATGGACGGCGACGACTGGCTGGCAACGCAGTTCGATGAGCACCGCGCCCGGCTGAGGGCGGTGGCGTACCGCATGCTGGGCTCGACCAGCGAGGCCGAGGACGCGGTGCAGGAGACTTGGTTCAAGCTCAGTCGATTGGACTCCGAGAGCGTGCAGAACCTCGGCGGATGGCTGACGACAGCTCTGGCACGGGTGTGTCTTGACATGCTGCGCACACGCCGCTCGCGATGCGAAGACGCACTTGAGTCGGCGCCCGAGGCACTGGGTGTTGACGGGGATCGAAATCCGCGTCTTTCTGGTGATCGACGCGCTTTCTCGATTTTCTGGCATGGCGTTTGCTTGTTCCGCTGATCTGACTCCTCTCCTCGCTAAACAACTTCTTGATTCCACTGCCATTGGTGCCGCTTGCGGTGGTGGGCGCACAGGGGCCGACGTCACGGTCGGCTCCTGGTGCGGCTTCAAAAACCCGCCTCTCATCCCCAGAATCCCGCGGTTCCTCATCCCCGCCAACACTGGGCGAGGGGAGCCCCGAGGACGATCTCGCGCTGGCCGATGCAACCGGCCCGGCGTTGTTGATCGTCCTCGAAACCTTGGCGCCTGCGGAACGGGTCGCCTTCGTGCTGCATGATATGTTCGACCTGTCCTTCGAGGAGATCGCCCGGATCCTCGAGCGGACACCGGTCGCGGTCCGGCAGTTGGCGAGTCGCGCGAGGCGCCGCGTTCGGGGCGCGGATGCGCCGCAGGCCGATCTGGCGCCCCACCGCGAGCTGGTCGGGGCGTTCCTCGCAGCATCGCGGGAGGGGGATTTCGATCGCCTGCTCGCCGTGCTGTCTCCGGGCGTTGTGCTCCGAGCTGACCCCCTGGCGGTGAGCATGGCAGCCCGTCGGCGGGAGCATGGTGCCCCCGATCTGGCACCCGAGGTCCACGGAGCAGCGGAGGTCGCGAAGGTCTTCAAGGGGCGGGCGCAGGGCGCTGTGCCGGCATTCATTGACGGTGAGCCCGGAGCCGTGTGGGCGAGAGGCGGCCAGGTCCGGGCCGCATTCCTGTTTACCCTGAAGGGCGGACAGATCAGAGCGCTCGATATCGTCACGGAACCGGGCGACCTGGCCGAAATGGAGGTGCAGGTCGAGTGACTGGGACGGACTTGCCGGAGCAGCCCGTGCCGACGTGCGCTGGGTGAAATGAAGTTTCGGATCACCGCGCTACGGCCCGGGTGTCGCGTTTGGAAATGGAATCAATGCGCGGCCGGTGTTGAGTTTCGCCGAATTTTCGGTGAAATGCAGGATAGCTTTACAGCGAGTTTTGGGCCACATTGTGGCCTGTGGGTGCAACAGAAGTATTACGGACACGAGTAGCACCTGAGATCAAAGCTCGTGTCGCCGGGGCGCTCGCAGACTCGCGAGCAGATAGTCAACTATTTCCATAAGGCAGGGCTGAAGTACGACCTCGGCCTTGTGATCTAGGGAAACCTCTGAATTGCCGACCACGGCAGCGGGCGCGATGAGGGAAGAGAGCTGGAGGTTGCCGGGACGTCGGCTTCGGACGCCCGTTTCCGCGGAAATGCGTCCAGTTGGCCGCTGCGAGCCTCGGTATGTCCGTCCTGCAGCGACACTCCTCTTACGCGTGCAGCAATCGGCGCCTCATCCGGTACAGGTTCGTAAGCGCTGCGGTTACCTGCAGTGCTGCGCATGGGGCATACGAAGACCACTCCGATGCCGTCTATCGATATACTAATCAGTGCATAAGTATGTTCACCTCGTGAACAGATGGTGATATTCTTGCAGGATGACGCGACAAGATGCCCGCAAGCTCGATCACGCGACGTTGGAAGCGATTCGTATCCGGGCGGTGCAACAGGTGCAAGCCGGAGAGAGCCCCGAGGCGGTGATCAGCGCGCTGGGGTTCTCCAGCCGCTGCATCTACAGCTGGCTGGCAATGTATCGGGCCGGTGGTTGGGATGCGTTGAAGGCGAAGCGCATCCCAGGACGGCCGAAGAAGCTCAAAGCGCAAGACATTCGCTGGGTGTACCGGACGGTCACGGGACGCAACCCGCTGCAGCTGGGCTTTCCGTTTGCGCTGTGGACACGTGCGATGATTGCGCGTTTGATCGTCAAGCGCACCGGGGTTCGGCTGAGTCTGGTGTCGGTCGGGCGCTTGCTCGCGCAGCTGGGGCTGACCTCTCAGAAGCCCCTGTGGCGGGCCTACCAGCAAGATGGCTCGCGGGTACAGCACTGGCTCAAGCACGAGTACCCGCGGATTCAGTCAGCGGCGAAGCGAGAAAAGGCGGAGATTTACTACGAGGACGAGTCCGGGGTGCGCTCGGACCTTCACAGTGGAAAGACCTGGGCGCCTAAGGGCGAGACGCCGATTGTGCGGGTGACCGGGCAGCGCTTCTCATTGAACATGATCGCCGCGATCAGCCCGAGAGGGGCACTGCGCTTCATGGTCGTCAAAGGTGGAGTAGGCGCCAAGGTGTTCATCGGCTTCCTGAAGCGTCTGATGCATGGGCAACGCCGCCCGGTGTACTTGATCGTGGACGGTCATCCCTCGCATCGGGCCAAGGCAGTGAAGGAGTACGTGGACAGTCTCGAGGGCCGCTTGAAGCTGTTCTTTCTGCCACCGTACTCCCCGGAGCTCAACCCCGACGAACTGGTCTGGAACGACGTGAAGAACAACGCTGTCGGACGCGCCAAGTTCGAGGGCCCCAAGGATTTGCACCGCGGCGTCGTCAGTCGGCTACGCTTCCTGCAGAAGCGGCCCGATCGCGTCCTCAGCTTCTTCCGGGCACCAGAGACCTGTTATGCAGCCGCGTAGCTGAAGATACTTACGTACTGGTTAGTAACACTTTCGCTCCAAACCGGCGTAACTCGGCGACTACGCGTTGCACACCTAGTGCGTTCGTCGGTGACATTTTGCAAGGCGGTGAAATGGGGCGCGGCAATCGCTCTGCTCGAGCAGACCGGCAGCGTGTCCTCGGCTGCCGGGAACTGGTCATTCGAATGTCCGCGGCTCGCCCTTTCGCATGACGGTTAACTGGCGACCGCTACGTCGGCTCTTGGCCGCTATGCATAAATCTGCATAGCGGCCATGAACGGTCGGTCACCTGGCCGCTTCAGTTTCCAGAAAGACGACAATCGCGATGCCCTGGATTCGAGTCTTGTGGAGCGCAGCCGAAACGCGTAGGATATACGATGTATTACGTATATCTTATGGTGAGCTATGCGAGTTGCGAAATGGGGAAATAGCCTCGCGGTGCGGTTGCCGGACGTCGTCGTGAAGACGCTCGGACTCAAGACAGGCGATGAGATTGAGATTCTTGTGACCGGAGCGAGACAATTTGAGATCGGACGCGACCGCAGGCGCGAGAGGGCTCTCGAGCGATTGCGTGCGCTGAAGAAGCCGCTGCCAAAGGGATTCCGATTCGAGCGAGACGAGGCTAATGCCCGCTGAGCGGTTTTTCGATACCAATATTCTAATCTACGCTTTCGCGGCTAACGACTCGCGAAGCGCCCGAGCCGAGGCGTTGATCGCGGACGGTGGCGTCATCGGTGTGCAGGTCCTCAATGAGTTTACGAACGTCACCCGGCGCAAGCTGACCTGGGACTGGAAGCAGGTCGAGGCCGCCCTTGGTGTCATCGAGGACCTACTCGGCCCGGTGCGCCCCTTAACTGCCGAAATTCACGCTGAAGCTGTCACATTAGCGCGCGACCAGAGGCTCTCTTTCTATGACGCCCTCATCGTCGCGGCGGCCGCTGATGTGGGGTGTCGATTGGTGTTCAGTGAAGATCTGCAGCACGGCCGGAAATTCGGTGCCGTCACTATCGAGAACCCATTCCTCGGGTAGGACAGGCGTTGTCCAAGGTCCGGTCGCTGTCGGCCATGAGGAGACGGCGAATCCGCGCCGACTTCCGTCGATATCTCTGCAGCACCTGACACCTTCGCGGACTCCTATATATCAACGCCAATGCATCGCCTTCACACGAAGTGGGTAATAGAAAGCTCTCCTATGAACTGGATGCTGTCGGTTCGTTGGTGTTGGCGGGGATGAGGAACCGCGGGATTCTGTGGATGAGAGGCGGGTTTTTGAAGCCGCGCCAGGAGCCGACCGTGACGTCGGCCCCTGTGCGCCCACCACCGCAAGCGGCACCAATGGCAGTGGAATCAAGAAGTTGTTTAGCGAGGAGAAGAGTCTGATCAGCGGAACAAGCAAACGCCATGCCAGAAAATCGAGAAAGCGCGTCGATCACCAGAAAGACGCGGATTTCGATCCCCGTCAACAGTTGGTAACTGCGGTAATGGCCGTGATGACCCTTTGGACAATCTTTTCAAGCGCGGGCTTCTGCAGCCGAAGGCGGCAGACTGCGCGACGCCTTCGGCGCCGCATACAGGAGACCCGATAGATGTAGACTTCACTATCAAGAGTTGAAGACAGAACCGTTACCGTGTCTAATCAACTCAGCAGGGTCGTCCACTTATCCCACCCAGGAAGCTGTCCGAACGACCCGAGCCGCCCCAGTTCGCGGGCGAATTCAGGAACGACCGCAAAGCGTATACAAGAGCGAAGACGTCGTTTCTCGAGTTCGTTATCAATGAGCCTCGGGGCCGACAGACTGGGTCAGCCACTTGAGGCTGCGGTGAAGCATTACGCGCGCCGAGACGGCGCTCACGCCACGTCTGCGCGCCGCTTCCTCGACCGATACGCCCTGAAGCTTTACCTCCTCGATCAACGAGCGCTGCCGAGCCGGCAATCGCTCGAGTAGTTGTGCGAGATCGGATCGTACGGTACCGTCTTCCGAACCTTCCGGAGTAGACCGATCCGCGGCATCCTCAAGTGGAAGGTGGGGCACCGGTTTTTTTTGGCGGAAATGATCGGCTAACTTGTGGCGCGCAACCGCATAAGCCCAGGGCGTAAATGGAAGACTTCGGTCGTAGCTGTCGCGGTTCAGATGCACCGCCAGCAGTGTCTCCTGGACCAAGTCCTCAATGTCCGCAGTGCTCAATCGCCGTGCGAAGTACCCGCGGAAATATCGAGTCAATTCAGCGAGCAGCTGCCGATACGCGAGCGCCTCTCCATCCAAGCCGCGGACCATGAGTTCCCGGAGCTGTCGTTCCAGGTCGGCCCGTGAAAGTGCAGACGCGAGATCCTCCCTCATGAGCGTTGAGCGACTACGGCCGCAAGAGTGCTGTCGTTGCGCGTGCAATGCCTGCCAGCAGAGCCGGTTCCGGGCGTGTGCGCGCCAGCACTCGTAAGCCAAGCATCGTGCCGAGCAGGAGCCGGGCAATATCCTCCGCCGATTGCGATCGCGTTACCGATCCATCGATCTGACCACGCGCAGCGCAGTCGTGAAAAAGCGTTTCCAATTGTCGAAATACATCGGCAACAATTTGCTTGAATTGTGCATCATGCGGTGCCGATTCCAGCCCCGCATTGACGATCAGACAGCCCTTCCTTTCTGGTTCGGCGGCCGTCGCGTTCGCCAACGACAGGAAGAAGGACTCGATCGCCTCCATACCCGAAGCCCCGCATGCCAGGCCGCTGGCGCACGAACCGAGCGCAGCGCTCGCATATCGTTCAAGTACTCGCTTGTATAGCGCTCGCTTGTCACCGTATGCGTTGTAGATGCTCGCCGTTGTCAGGCCCATTCGGGCGGCAAGATCGCGAATAGAACTCGCCTCGAACCCCCGATTCCAAAATAGATCCGTCGCGGCGTCTAAGACCGCAGTCTCGTCGAATTCACGCGGTCGCGCCATGCGTCCTGGAGAGCGTTACGAGCGACAATCCGTTCGCTTGCCATTATAGAACGAGCGTTCGAAAACACAAGTATTCTCTCTCGGAGACTGCACTGCATTGCAAGATGATCTGGCACACGACCGGATCGCCGCCGTGCGTCCGAGGATGCCCGGGCGCAATATTTCTCGATACCTGCCTGTAACGGTTCCGTCGCCCCGCCCGAATTAAGTCTCGCTAAGTGCGCGCTGAGCGCGCAGATGCAGTCGTGCCGGTCGGACCCCGGGGAGTTCGTAGTTCATGTTCAAGGTCAAAAGCATATGCGTCCTTACTGCCGCCGTGATGGTCGCAACACTGGTAGCGTCGGCGCCCCTTGCCCAGGCCGCGGCGTCGGGGGCCTCTTCGCATAAAATGCACAAAATGAAGATGTCAACGCGGGAAGTGATGATGCACAGTACGCATCGTATCCGGACGCATTCGATGGCACACAGGGCGATCGCTCACGGCAAGATGGTTCACGGCAAGATGGCTCACAAACCTACCCATTCGGACACGGGTGGGGCGTAGGGGCGAAACCGCACGCCGTTAACTCGCAACTGGAACAGAAAGTCTGATGACATCACTGGCGTCGCGTATTCGTACCGGTATTCGAGCACGACGCTCGAAGATCAAAAAGGAGTTCACGCGCCGACACAGCTTGGCGGTGCGCATCCTGCACTGGGTGAATTTCGTCACTGTCGCGGTGATGTTGATGAGTGGCCTGCAAATTTTCAACGCGCATCCGGCCCTGTACTGGGGGGTATCGTCCAATTTTGCGCACCCACTGCTCAGCATGAACGCGATGCAGGACAATCAAGGACGTGTTGAGGGAGTGACAAGCGTTGGCCGGTATACCTTCAACACGACCGGGCTGTTCGGCTGGTCGAAGGGTGAAGATGGCCACTACACTGACCGCGGATTTCCGCGCTGGGCGACATTGCCGGGAAGCCGGTGGCTTGCCATGGGCCGTCTCTGGCACTTTTTCTTTGCCTGGATCTTGGTCGTGAATGGCTGCCTGTATGTGCTCTATGGATTTGCTTCCGGCCACTTTCGACGGGATCTGTGGATGACACGCACGGACTGGCGGCGTCTCGGTCATACGTTCGTCGAGCACCTCAAGTTGAAATTTCCTCGGGGTGATGAGGCAAGGCACTACAACGGATTGCAGAAGCTTGCTTATCTCGTGATCATATTCGTCGTGGCTCCAACCATTGTCCTCACAGGACTCACGATGTCGCCAACGATGGATGCGGGCTTCCCGTGGTTGTTGTGGGTGTTCCACGGACGCCAAAGCGCGCGGACCATCCACTTCGTGTGTGCCATGACGCTGGTCGCATTTTTCGTCGTCCATATCGCGATGGTGATTCTCTCTGGATTATGGAACAACGTACGCTCGATGATTACGGGGCGGTATGCGTTAGAGCCAGCTCGGGCACATACAGTAGAAGAACATCATGAGTAACATCATCAGTACACGCCGTCGGCGATTGATTTTGGGCTTGGGCGCCGGCGCTGGTTCACTGCTATTGGCTGGGTGCGACCAACTGTCAAATTTGCCCCAAACTCGCCGTGTGCTCAGCTCGGAACAGTGGTTGACGCGCGCCGTGCAGGACACGCTCGTCTCGCGAGACGCACTTGCCCCGGAATTTCCGCGCGCGGACATTGCGCCGGTATTTCGCGCCAATGGCACCACCGACCCGGATAATCCGAAATACCAGGCCATGGCGCGAGATGGATTTCGCGATTGGCAATTGCGCGTGGACGGTCTGGTCGAGAATCCGAAGTCATTTTCTCTGCAAGAAATACGTTCCATGCCCGCGCAGACCCAAATCACACGTCAGGACTGCGTCGAGGGCTGGAGTTGTATTGGTCAGTGGACCGGGCCCCTACTCCGCGATGTTCTGGCGCGAGTGATTCCCAAGCCCAGTGCTCGTTATGTGATGTTCTTTTGCGCCGATCCCATGGACGATGGCCGGGATTACTACTACGAGAGCATCGACATGCGAACCGCTGTGCATCCGCAGACGCTGCTCGCGTATGCTCTGAATGGGGAGGCGTTGCCGATCGCCTACGGGGCGCCCGTGCGATTGAGGTTGGGACTACAGCTCGGCTACAAGATGGCGAAGTATGTGATGCACATACAGCTCGTATCCAGCTATCGGCCCTTCGGTCGGGGTCATGGCGGGTACTGGGAGGATCAGGGCTACACGTGGTACGCGGGTATATAGACGTGTTGAGGTGGGGTGATCGCGGACCGCGGCGCGGATCTGCATCGGGGAGAACACAAAACCGCAAACCTATCGCTGCATGATTGATCGCTGACGCGACTGAAGAAAATAGTTCTGCGCTCGCACCGGAACCGGACGAAATGGTGCCTCGTGCGCAGTGAAGTGCTTGCCGGGTGGATTCATATGAGAGGCGCTTCTGTCCTTCCGGCGAGCGTGTGTGACGGGTGTGACGCAGAGG
Organism: Pseudomonadota bacterium; assembly: GCA_021822385.1. Taxonomy (GTDB): domain Bacteria; phylum Pseudomonadota; class Gammaproteobacteria; order Steroidobacterales; family Steroidobacteraceae; genus 13-2-20CM-66-19. The sequence continues at coordinate 28,073 of JAKARC010000021.1, read as the reverse complement.
CGGTTGGCTGAGGTGGGCGAGTGATGTTGCCGTCTGGAGTGGCAGGGTGCGCGCCCTGGGACTGACCTCCGTGGAGTTCGCGTTCCGAGTTCGGTTCCGATATCGTTTGCGGCATGGAGACCCTACTGCATTAACAGGGTCGTGCGCTCACAGCTGCCGATAGCGGGGAGATTCGTGAGCAGATTGCGGCGCACCTTGGTGTGTGCCGGCGCAGGCGCTCGGAGCGAGTGTGCCAGCACCGGAGCTGCGGCTGACGGCAGGCAAACGGTGCGTGCGGGATATGATGACGCGGGGCTGATGCCGGCACTGCATTGGGCCGGGCACTGAATCGATACCGACGGCCGTGATGCCGGGGGGAATTGTTGGGGGAGCAACCCCGTGAAATGACCACCCCCGCTGCACGGAGCGATGCCCTCCAGCTCAGGCTCGAATACGAGCTCGACGAGCATGCGCTCCGACGTTGACGCAACGCCCGCCATCACTCGCTATCCAACATCGCAGTCGCTGGGAGGGAACCCCGGCGATCATGACGCTGCCGCGGGCGTTCGGTGGCCTGCTCGTCTCCCAGCGCCCGGATCGGCGAGCCGATCACCGTGTGAGTTGCCCCACGCCATTCGATGGCACGGCCGTCACGATCGGTGACGGGCAGAAGCCACTGTAACAGCCGCTACGGGACGCATGCGCCAATTGACGAATCCTGCTCGTCATGTACCGCCTGCTCAGCGCACAATTCATCCCTCGTCGCGCCGTGAACCAGCGCGGAGTCATCATGGCTTGGTGTGCGCGCAACGATTCACGGGCCAGGTCCGTGAAGGACGCTGTGGCCCTTGCGTCGCTAAAGTTGGGCATGCGGCCGGTCAATTTCATCAGCGCTATGATGATCGCGGTCAGCCGCATTCGCCGTTCACATCGAGACCGGGGGAAATGATTAGAAACGCCTTCATGTTCAATCTTTTACGCCGTCGGCACGGCCCGGCGTCGGGGACGGCGGTGAAGGATCCCGCGGCATGAGCGGCCGGGTGCCGCGGCTTCCCCCAGGGGCACAAGATTCCGATCTCGGAATCTCGCTCGATGGTGCCTGGGCACAATTGCTGCGCCGGGAATTCGAGGCCGCGCATGCTGCAGCGTGTGCGCTGGCTCTGCAGCATCCGGCAAATCGCGATGTCCTGTTCCTGTACGCCGTGAGTCTGCGTCACCTCGGGCGCGTTGCGGAAGCACTCGCGGTGCTGGAGCAGCTCGAGCGCCACCACCCGTCCTACGGCCGGCTGTTTGAGGAGCGCGGGTTGTGCCACCTCGCACAGCGTGCGACCGAACCTGCACGCATGGCTTTCGCGAAAGCCGTGCAGCTGAATCCGGGGTTGGCGGTGAGCTGGACTGCGCTCGAGCGCCTGTATCGTCAGTGCGGGGACCGGCGTGCGGCCGAGGCGGCGGCACGGTCTCGTGCGGCCTTGGAGCAGCTGCCGAGCGAGATCAGAGCAGCGGAGGGCCTGTTCGGGGACGGCGATAGCCGCGCAGCCGAGCAGATGGTGCGCCATTACCTGAAGACGCAGGGCGCACATGTGGAAGGCATGCGCCTTCTGGCCCGCATCGCCATGGCGCACGGCGTTGCCGGCGAAGCCGCGGTGCTCCTTGAAAAAGTGCTCGAAATGGCGCCGGATCACCAGGCCGCCCGTTACGAATACGCCCTGGCGTTATTGCGGCGGCTGGATCCTGTGCGAGCGCAGGCGGAACTCGATACCCTGCTGGCGGTAGATCCCGAAAACAGCGCATATCGCTTGACGTATGCCACGACATGCGCGCGCCTCGGCAACCTTGAGCGTGCGTTGGCCGTGTACCGGGCGTTGGCAAGTGAGCCCCCCGCTAAGGCGGAGGTGCATCTGGCCATCGGCCATGCGTTGAAGAGTCTGGATCGAACCGGCGAGGCGATCGAGTCCTATCGTGCGGCCGCGGCTTTGAGCGCCGGCTATGGCAGCGCCTGTTGGCATCTGGCGACGCTGCGCACGTTTCAGTTCGAAGAGGCCGAGCTTGAACGGATGATCCGTACGGAGGCGGATGAGCGGACGAGTCCCGTCGATCGCTACCACCTGTGCTTCGCGCTCGGCAAGACGTTCGAGGTCCGCGCTGACTACGCGCGATCGTTCCACTACTACGCGCGCGGCAATGAGCTGAAGAGGCGAGAATGCCGCTACCGGCCCGAGGTCGTCGAGAATCTCGTGCGCCTGCAGACCGCGATCTGCACCCGAGAATTCTTCAGCGCGCGCCAGGGTTGGGGATATCCCGATGCGGCACCCATTTTCATCGTCGGACTCCCTCGCGCCGGCTCGACTCTGATCGAGCAGATCCTGGCATCGCATTCACGTGTGGACGGCACGATGGAGCTGGCGAACATTCCGCACATGGTGCGGCAATCGCGTGACTACCTCCCGCTGCCCGACTCCCCGGGTTATCCGGGTGCCATCGCCCGGCTGACCCGGGATGACTGCGCGCGACTCGGTGAGCACTATATTCGCGAGACGCGCGTGTATCGTCACGGCAAGCCCTTCTTCATCGACAAGTGCCCAAGCAACTTCCAGGATCTCGGGTTCATCCACCTCATTCTGCCGAACTGCCGGATCATCGATGCGCGTCGGGAGCCGATGGCCTGCTGTTTCAGCAATTTCAAGCAGATCTTCCTGCCGGGAGCCGGACCTGAATTCGTCTACAGCTTCGAAGATCTCGCACACTACTACCGCATGTATCTCCGGCTCATGCGCCATTGGGATGCGGTGCTGCCCGGAAAGATACTGCGGATCCAATACGAGGAGCTCGTCACCGATTTCTCTGCGAGCGTGCATCGCATGCTCGAATTCTGCGGCCTGCAGCCGGAGCCGGCGTGTTTCGAGTTTCACAAGACCGCGCGCGCGGTACACACCCTGAGCGCCGAACAGGTTCGACAGCCCCTCAATCGCGACGGACTCGATCAATGGCGGCATTTTGAGCCGTGGCTCGCGCCCCTGCGCGACGCGCTCACCTGAGCCGAGGAGGCGGGACGCGCCGGTCCTTCCTCGCCCGGCAGGGCGGCGGGCGTCCCGAAGACATCTGCGGCGGCAGCGGAGGGGACTCGGGCCGATGAACAGTGCTCGGGGTGCCGGTGTGACCGCAGGCTGCACCCGGCTCTGGCCTCAAGGTGGAGGGATAGGCTGACCTTTGGCGGCCCCGCCGAAGCGTCCCGCCCGTGGTCAAGGCAAACCTCCGCGCACCGGGCGTGGGCCGTGCGGTCCTGCCCCTGCATCGACTCGCGCACCAGCCGCTTACACCGGTTTTCAGCCTACCGGTAACGCCCCACCGCGGCTCGACCCATACCGGGTCGCCTCGGCTCACGATGCTGCGCCGGGACGATCCGCGACCGCCTGCCGCGTCCGGCGCAGGGCACTCATAACCCAGGGCGCAGAACACCAAACCACACGGTATTTAGCGCGGCGCGACTCGCCGCCTATAGTCGGTCCCATGTACCGTTACGATGACACCGACCGCGCGCTCGTTACGCAACGCGTGGAGCAGTTCCGCGACCAGACCCGCCGCTACCTTGCGGGCGAACTCACCGAGGACGAATTCCGTCAGCTGCGCCTGCGCAATGGGCTTTACCAGCAGCGTCACGCACCGATGCTGCGCATCTCTGTGCCGTACGGGCTGCTCGAGTCCGCGCAGTTGCGCAAGCTGGCCGCCGTCGTACGCAAATACGACAAAGGCTACGGGCATTTCACCACCCGACAGAACATCCAGCTCAACTGGCCGAAGCTCGAGCAGGTGCCGGATCTCCTGGGCGAGCTCGCCGAAGTGCAACTGCACGCCATCCAGGCCTGCGGCAACGACACCCGCAACATCACGGCCGATTACCTCGCGGGTGTCGCCGACGACGAGCACACCGATCCACGCCCCTACGCCGAGCTGTTGCGTCAATTTGTGACGCTCAACCCGGAATTCTACTGGCTGCCGCGCAAGTTCAAGTTCGCCTTCATCGGCGCGACGGTCGACCGCGCCGCCACGCGCACCAACGATGTTGCGATACATCTGGTGCGGCGCGAGAACGGCGCGATCGGATACCGCGTCTTTGTCGGCGGCGGTCTCGGTCGCCTGCCGCTGCTCGGTCGGGAGATGAACCCGTTCGTACCGGAATCGGATCTGCTGTGCTACGCCTGCGCGGTGCTGCGCACCTTCAACCGCTTCGGCCGCCGCGACAATATCCACAAGGCGCGCATCAAGATCGTGCTGCGTGACTGGGGCGAGGAGCGTTTCCGCGCCGCCCTCGAGCAGGAGTACGCGCGCATCAAGGCGAGCATCGAGGGCGAGGAGCTGCGGCTCCTGCCCGAGGACATCGAGCGGATGCGCGCGCATTTCAAACCGCCCGCCTATAGGTCCGCGGCCGAGGCGGGCGCCGACGTGGCCGCGCTTGCGCAGCAACACGCAGCCTTTGCCGCCTGGTTGAAGCGCAATGTGCGCCGGCACAAGATGCCCGGTTACCGGATAGTGCTCGTGTCGCTCAAGGCACCGGATCATGTGCCCGGCGATTGCAGCGCGGAACAGTTCGAGGTCCTGGCGGAGGTCAGCGCTGCGCACAGCTTCGGGGAACTGCGCTCCACGTACGACCAGAATCTGGTGCTCGCGGATGTCGCGGAGCGTGACCTGTACGACGTCTGGCGCAAGCTCGACGCAGCGAAACTTGCGACGCCGAACATCGGACTCGTCACGGATATCGTGTGCTGTCCGGGGCTCGATTTCTGCGGGCTGGCGAACGCGAGCTCGATCGGCGTGGCGCACGAGATCTACCGGCGCTTCGATACGCTCGATGCGCAGTACGAGATCGGCCCGATCCGGATCACGATCAGCGGTTGCATGAACGGGTGTGGACATCACAGTGTCGGGCACATCGGCATTCTCGGCGTCGATAAGCATGGCGAGGAGTGGTATCAGGTCACCCTCGGCGGCAGCCCGGGGAACGACGCCGCGGTCGGCGAACGCATTGGGCGCGCGCTTGCGCGCGGTGAGATCGCCGAGGGCGTGGAGCGCCTGATCCGCACCTATCTTGAGCTGCGCAGCGATGAGGAGGAAACCTTCATCGAATGCTATCGGCGCGTGGGCATCGCGCCGTTCAAGGTATGCCTGTATGGCAGCGAGTCGGAGGCGGCCGCGGCATGACGATGATCCTTCGCGCCGGTGACGTCGTGGTGGACGACTGGATGGTGCTCGAGGATGGCCGCACCGATCCCCCGCCGGCCGGTGGCCGTGTGATCGTCACCCTGGCGCGGTGGCGGGCGGAGCGGGAGACGCTGCTCGCGGCGCACGATGCGGTGGCAGTGTTGGTGCCCAATACGGCGGATATCGAGGAGGTCTATGCGCAGATCGCCGACCGACCGCTGATTGTGCTGCAGTTTCCGGCATTCACCGATGGACGGGCGCTGTCGCAGGCCGTCGTGCTGCGCAAGCGCCTCGGGTTCAAAGGGGAGCTGCGCGCAATAGGCGACGTGATCCGGGATCTGGTGTTCTGGCTCGGCCGGTGTGGCTTCGACAGCATCGTCCCGCGGCACGACCAGAATCTGCACGCATGTCGGGAAGCGTTGCGTGAGATCACGGTGGCGTATCAGGCGGCGGCGGATGCGCATGCGCCCGTCTGGATCCGCCGGCGGGCGGGCGCGGCGGTGAATTGAGCGGAGTGTCTCTCCGGTCGGCGGGCGCGCACCCGAGGTGAACGCGCTGGGCCGCGATGCGTTGTGCGCGTGCCTGCCGTTATGCGGGCCGCCGCGTGGCGCGACGACGCCCCATGGCCCGTAGACCCGGGATCCGGCCATGGGTTACGGAGCGCTGCGGCGCTGGCGGAAAAAACCAATAGCGAGATCGACCAGCGCCTGCTCAAATGCCGCACTCTTCAACAGGCGCGGGTCGCTCAGTACCGCGGCGCGAACAGCACCGGCGATGGCCTCGACCAGGACCAGCGCCTCTACTGCCGTCAGCGGACGGGACTGTTCCGGTCCATCCGCAAACGTACGCAGCATGTGCGCGATTTCCGCAAGCGGCGCTTTCATCACTTCACCGGCAGACGTTCGCAGCGCTCTTGCGAGCAGAATACGTCGCGCTTTGTGCCGGCCTGCGAATGCATCGAGGACGATGCGCACAACGGCGCGCACCCGCGCCGGCAGGTCGGCCGCATCGTCGTGCCGCCGCGGCCTGGCGAGTTCCGCTGCGATGCGCGCCAGTCGCTCGCTTCGCTCCGCGGCGATCAGGCTTGCCAGGATGTCATGTTTGTCGGTGAAGTATTGATATACGGTGCCAATGCTGAAGCCTGACAGCTCGGCAATGCGGTTGGTGGTCAGGGCGCCTTCACCCTCGTGCTCGAGAATTTGCACCGCGGTTTCAAAGATGAGCGAGCGCGTGCGCAGTGCCCGCGCCTGCATGGGCAGGCGGCGCGCAAGCCGTTGATTTTTCTTCATATCGACTGTCCCTCTGCCCGCTCTTGAAACTGAGCTCAGAAACTGAGACTCGCTCATATAATGCGCCTACCGCATCCGGAGCATACGATCATGCGTGCGATCATGCGTACACATTGGCAGCTGCTTTTGACGTTCGTCGCGATCGTGCTGCTGGCCTCGCTCCTCGAGGGCATCATTCTCAGCCGCCGGCACGGATTCGATTGGCGGGCGGCCGCCGTTTCGCTCGCAGACCTGATCGGACGCCGGCTGCTCCTGCTCGCCGGAATTTCGAGCACCGGCCTCATATTCGCGGAACTGTGGCCGCTGCGGCTGACCACCCTCCGGCTTGACGGTCCGGCAATGTTCCTCGCGCTTTTCTTCGGCCAGGAATTCTTCTACTACTGGTACCACCGTGCGGCGCATCGCATACGCTGGCTGTGGCTCACCCATTCCGTGCATCACTCCTCGAACGAATTGACGCTTTCGGCAGCGTACCGGATCGGCTGGCTCCAACACCTTACCGGAGCGACCGTATTCTTCGCGCCCCTCGTCTGGCTCGGCTTCCGGCCCGAGGTCGTGGTGATGGCACTGTCGCTCAACCTGCTGTACCAATTCTGGCTGCATACGACCTGGATTCCACGACTGGGTTGGCTCGAGTGGATCCTGAACACCCCGTCGGCACACCGTGTGCACCATGCGGCGAACATCGAGTACCTGGATGCCAATTACGGCGGCGTGCTGATCATCTTCGACCGTTTCTTCGGCACCTACCGGCCTGAACGCAGCGATCTGCCATGCCGATTCGGTCTCGTCACGCCGCAGACATCGCACAACGTCCTGCGCGTGGAATTCGATCCCTGGATCGCATGCGTCCATGACCTCAGGCAGGCGCACAGCTTCTGGGAAGTTCTGGGCTACCTGTTTGCCCCGCCCGGCTGGCGGCCCGACGGGGAAGGTGAGACAACGGAAGCGCTGCGACGCCGATTCGATGTGGCGCGTTCGCTGCCGACCGCCTGAACCGGTCGCGTCGGCCTGCGCGGGGGTCGCGCCGAGCACAGCTGATCAGTCAGTCCGTGACGTTCCGTGCAGGAGTCATGCGCCGCGTCGAGCGCGCGTGGGCAGCAGGGGTCGACTCGTCTGCGCCTGCGCGCCGCGGCATCATGCGGGCACTGGGGGCTTCTCGATGCCGCCGACGCACATGTATTTGAGCTCGGTGTAATCGAGTATTCCGTATTTCGAGCCTTCGCGGCCGATGCCCGATTCCTTGACGCCGCCAAAGGGCGCGACCTCCGTCGAGAACAGCCCGGTGTTCAGGGCGACCATGCCGTATTCGAGCGCCTCGCCCACCCGCCAGCTGCGGGCGAGGTCGCGGGTGTACAGGTACGATGCCAGCCCGGATGTGGTGTCGTTGGCGAGAGCAATGGCCTCGGCCTCGGTTGCAAAGCGGAACAGGGGGGCGACGGGGCCGAAGGTCTCTTCCTGGGCGATGCGCATCTGCGCCGTGGCGTCGATCAGCACGGTCGGCTCGAAAAACGTGCCGCCGAGCGCATGCGGCTTGCCGCCGGTGATGATTTTCGCGCCTTTCTTGATGGCATCGGCCAGATGTTGCTCCACCTTGGCGAGGGCGTTGGCGTCGATCAGGGGCCCTTGATCGGTTGGACCCAACAGACCATTGCCCACCCGCAGCTGTGCAACCACGGCTTTGAGCTTGTGCGCAAATTCCTCGTACACGCCCTCCTGGATCAGAAAGCGGTTCGGGCACACGCAGGTCTGGCCCGTATTGCGGTACTTGCTGACGATGGCGCCCTGTACGGCGGCATCGATGTCGGCGTCATCGAACACGATGAACGGCGCGTTACCGCCGAGTTCGAGCGAAATCTTCTTCAGCGTGCCGCTGCATTGCGCCATCAGCTGCTTGCCGACGCTGGTCGAACCGGTGAAGGTCACTTTGCGCACCAGCGGATGGCTCGTCATCTGCGCGCCGATCACCGCCGCCGGACCCGTCACGACGTTGAAGACCCCGGGCGGCACGCCGGCGCGGGTTGCCAGTTCGGCGAGCGCGAGCGCCGAGTAGGGTGTCTGCGGCGCCGGTTTGCACACGAATGTACAGCCGGCCGCGAGCGCCGGACCCGCCTTGCGGGTGATCATGGCCGCCGGAAAATTCCACGGCGTGATGGCCGCCACGACCCCGATCGGTTGCCGCAGCACCAGGATGCGCTTATCGGCGCTGTGTCCGGGAATCACATCTCCGTAGATGCGTTTGGCCTCCTCGCCGAACCATTCGATGAAGCCGGCGGCAAATGCCACCTCCGCGCGCGCTTCGGCGAGCGGCTTGCCCTGCTCGGCGGTCATCAGCACGGCAAGATCATTCTGATGCTCGAGGATGAGCTCGTACCAGCGGCGCAGCACGGCCGCGCGATCCTTCGCCGCGCGGGCGGCCCACCCGGCCAGAGCGCGGCTCGCCGCTTCGATGGCGCGGCGCGTTTCGGTCGCGCCCATCTGCGGCACACGGCCGAGCGGCGCGCCAGTGGCAGGGTTGTGCACCGGGGCGGTCGCGCCGCTCTCGGCGTCCATCCACAGGCCATCGATCAGACATTGCTGCCGCAACAGCGTCGCATCTTTGAGTTGCATAACTTATCCCGGGGTCGGATTGAATCACCGTTACAGCGCCGTTACCGTGCGCCGCCCGGTCACTGGCTCTGCAGTGTCTCGCGCACGCTCCGAGCGATGACCTGGCTGACGCGAACGTTCGATTCCTCGGTGACGCCGGCAATGTGGGGCGTCAGCACGACATTCGGTAGCTCGCGCCAGGCGGCGCCCGCGGCCGCCGTGAGCGGCTCGCTCGCGAATACGTCGAGCGCCGCGCCCCCCAGTCGCCCGGTCCGCAGCGCCTCGATCAACGCCGCCTCATCCAGCACGCCGCCGCGCGCCGCGTTGATCAGGATCGCGCCGGGGCGCATGGAGGCAATTGCCGCGGCATCGAGCAGATTGCGGGTCTGCGCCGTGAGGGGGGTATGCAGACTGACGACGTCGCTCATCGCCAACAGCGGCACAAGCTCCCGCCGTTCGATGCCGTGCCACGCCGCATCCTCAGGCACGACGAACGGATCATAGGCCGCCACCGTCATGCCGAGCGCGAGCGCCTTGCGGGCCGTCAGGCGTGCGATGGCCCCGAACCCGACCAGTCCCAGGCATTTTCCGGACAGCTCCCGCCCGATCAGTTCCATGCGTGGCCATGTGCCGGCCGCCACCGCCGCGGTCGCGAACCAGGCGCGTCGCAGCAGCAGCAGGGCGGCCGTGAGCACGTATTCGGCAACCGCCAGATCGTTGGCGCCGGTCGCCGGGCACACCCGGATGTTGCGGGCCGCGCAGGCCGCCACGTCGATGTTGTCGAGCCCAACCCCCAATCGTCCGACCACCCGCAGCCGCGGCGCGGCACCGAGGAGCGGTGCGCGCACTTGCGTGCGATTGCGCACGATCAGCGCACGACAATCGCCGAGCAGTGCCTGCAGCCGTTGCGGCTGATCCACCAGCTGCGGATCGTAGTGCACGGTGAATTCACCGAGGTGCTCGCGGATCGCAGACTCGTCCATGAACTCGCTGATCACGACATCGGTCATTTCCCCGCCTCCGCGCCCGCCGCGAGCGCAACGATGGTGGCATGCAACTCGGCGCTGATCTCGATGCCGCGGGATTCGGCGCGAGCTCGGCTCGCGAGCCGGCGATCCCCGGGCGTGCGCACGCCGCTCTCGGCGCCGAGGACTGCGCACAGCTCGCGCATGCGCCCGGCGAACCCACCGCCGGACAGGCGCGCAGCCTCGAGCGCGAGCAACACCTGACCGACCGCTGGCGCCGGCCCATGCGCATCGAGAAAGGAACTCGCCTCCCAACTGTAGTGGCCGCCGGCGAGGGCGCCGCACAGGATCTCCACCATGAGCGCAAGCGCAGCCCCTTTGACTCCACCGGCCGGCGTCAGGGCGCCCGCGAGGGCCGCGGTTGGATCGCTCGTCGGTTGCCCGGCGCGGTCGATGGCCCACTGCGGGGGAATCGGTTGGCCGGCCTTCTGCGCCGCAACGATGCGGCTGCGGGCCACCTGCGAGAGCGCCATGTCGATCACCAGCGGGGCGCGGCCGGGAACCGGCGCGGCAAAGGCGATCGGATTGGTTCCCATCATCGGGCGCACGCCGCCGGCGAAGGCCATGGCGCTCGGGGTGTTCGAGCAGATGAACGCGATACAGCCGCGTTGCGCGAGGCGCTCGACCGTGTAGCCGGCGGCACCAATGTGGTGTGAGCGCGAGATTGTCGCGATCGCGAGGGCACAGTCCGCAAGCCGTTGCGGCAAGACTTCGAGCGCGAGGTCCAGGGCCGGATAGGCAAAGCCGTTCGCCGCATCGATATGAACCGCAGCTGCGCTCAGCGGCTGCACGCTCGGCACGGCACGCCCGTCGATCTTGCCGGCGCGCACCTGCGCGCTGTAGCTCTCAAGCCGGCCCAGTCCATGTCCGCTCTGTCCGTCGGCTTCGGCTGCGACCAGGGCGCGAGCCGTCGAGGCGCTCGGACCGGGAGCGGCCCCGCTCGCGATGAGGGCCTGCTCGGCGAGCTGCGTGCACGCGGCGATACTGAGCGTGGGCATGGGAGCAGTGCCTCAGGCGCTGCGATAGAGCTTGGTCATGACGAATTCACGGTGACCGAGCGCTTCCGCGCAGCTGTAGCGGCCATTGGCCGTCTGCACGATGGCCTCGATCAGCGCGTCACCGGCCTCGGCGATGGTCATCTCCCGCCGTATCACCCCCGAGACATCGAGGTCGATATGTTCGCTCATGGTGCGCACCGTGCGTGGATTACCGCTGATCTTGATGACCGGCATGATGGGATTGCCGCAGACATTGCCCTGACCGGTCGGGAAGCAATGCACGACGTAACCGGCAGCCGCCTGCAGCGTCAGGCACTCCGCCGCGGCCGAAGAGGTATCCATGAAATAAAGTCCCGGCCCGCGGGCCGGCGCCTCGGCCGGCTGCAGCACGTCGATGAAGCGGACGCGTTTGCCGATCTTCTCCAGATTCCCGAGCGCCTTTTCCTCGATGGTGGTGAGGCCCCCGGCGATGTTGCCCTTGGTCGGCTGACTGTCGGAGAGGTCCGAGGTCTTGTGGGCTTCGATTACCTCCTGCTGATAGGCGTTGAAGGTGCGCATGAACTTCTCAGCGATCTCGCGGCTCGCGGCACGTGCCGCCGCGAGGTGCTCCGCGCCGGTGAGCTCCGAGGTTTCCCCGAAGCATCCGTACAATCCAGCCGGGATCAGCTTGTCGTACATGTTGCCCACCGTCGGGCAGGAGGCCAGTCCGGTCGTGGTATCGCTTTCGCCGCACTTGGCCGCGACCCACAGCTCGCTAAGCGGGCATTCCTGGCGGACCTGCGCGCTCGTCAAGTGCACGAATTCCTTCGCCTTGCGCGCCGCGGCGCTGATCGTCGCAATATCGCCGTTGCCTTCGATGGCGAACCCGGCGACGGGCTTGCCGGTGCGGGCGATGCCCGCGACGATCTGCTCGGTCCACTGCGGCTCGATGCCGATGACGATGCAGGCGGCAACGTTCGGATTGGCGCCGGTGCCGATCATGGTACGGAAGTGCAGATCGAGGTCCTCGCCGAACTGCAGGCGGCCGTAGGCATGCGGCAGGGCGAGTGTGCCCTTGATCTGCGCTGCGACCGCCTCGCAGGCGGCGTTGGAAATATCATCGACGGGCAGGATGGCGACGTGATTGCGTACGCCGACGCGGCCATTCTCGCGCCGGTAGGCCCAGACGGTACGGTTTGCAGTTGTCATGATTTACCAGCGCTTGGTCTTGAGATTGTGGGTGTGCACGTGATCGCCGCGACGGATCGGCTGGATGACCTTGCCGATATCCTGCCCGTACTTGATCACGGCCTCGCCGACGGCCAGGTCGCGCAGCGCAACCTTGTGGCCGATCGGCACGTCCTGATTGCACACCGCGTGAATTTCACTGTTATTCTCGGTCACGACACCGAAGATGTCGGTTCCGGCGGCGAGGTTCTCGACCACCACCACCCCGACGTTGTCGCGGTGATCGTGGACGAGCAGTTGCGGAGTTTTCGGCATGGGATGAAGCCTCTGAGTGGCACAGCTCTTATATAAGATATAAGATATCCAATTATGACGACAAAGACAAGATCCTCCCGCGCCGCGGCTGAGCCGCCGCCGAGCGCAGCGCGCGCCTTGCGCAGCGCGCGCTGGTACGAGCGCGAGGACATGCGCGGCTTCGCGCACCGGCAGCGCACGCAGCAGATGGGGCTGCGCCGCGAGGATTTCCTCGGCCGGCCGGTGATCGCGATCATCAATACGTGGAGCGACATGAGCCCGTGTCATGCCCACCTGCGCGAGCGCGCCACGGCCATCAAGCGCGGTGTTTTGCTTGCCGGGGGCTATCCGGTCGAGCTGCCGGCGCTCTCGGTGGGAGAAGTCATGGTCAAGCCCTCGACCATGCTGTACCGGAATTTTCTCGCCATGGAGACCGAGGAGCTGCTGCGCTCGCATCCGATCGATGGAGCGGTGCTGCTCGGGGGGTGCGACAAATCGATTCCGGGCATGCTGATGGGCGCGATCAGCATGGACTTGCCGGCGCTCGTGTGCCCGGCCGGCCCGATGTCGAACGGACAGTGGCGCGGCGTGCGTGTCGGTGCGGGGACGCATACGAAAAAGTACTGGGACGAACTGCGCGCCGGGAACATCACGGCCGAGGACTGGATCGATCTCGAGTCGCGCATGACCCGATCCATCGGCACCTGCAACACCATGGGAACGGCCTCGACGATGAGCGCCATCGCCGAGGCCTTGGGAATGACGCTCTGCGGTGCATCCTCGATTCCGGCGGCCGATTCCGGACACGTGCGCATGGCGGCCGAGTGCGGCGCGCGCATCGTCGCGATGGTGCAGGAGGACCTGCGCCCCGCGCACATCCTCACGGCGGCGGCATTCCGCAACGCGGCCACGGTCTACATGGCGCTCGGCGGCTCCACCAACGCTGCGATTCATCTGATCGCGATCGCGGGCCGCGCCGGCATCCGTCTGACTTTGGATGATCTCGGGGCGGTGGCGCGCGACATCCCGGTGTGCGCCAATCTGTTTCCTTCGGGCGACAGACTGATGGAGGATTTCTATTTCGCCGGCGGACTGCCGGCGCTGCTCGTGAAGCTCGGCTCACGCCTCGATCTGACCTGCCGCACCGTGCAGGGATGCACGCTGGGAGCGGCGATTGCCGGCGCGCAGTGTTATGACGATACGGTGATCCGCGGGCTCGACGATCCGGTGGTGCCGTTGAGCCGCGGGCGTACGCTCGATGTCCTGCGCGGCAGCCTCTGTCCCGACGGTGCGGTGCTCAAGTCGAGCGCCGCCGAGCCGCGCCTGCTGCGCCACGAGGGCGCAGCGCTCGTTTTCGACTCGCCCGCGGAGCTCGCTGCGCGCATCGACGATCCGGCTCTGGCGGTGGACGAGAACAGCGTGCTCGTGTTGCGCAACAGCGGCCCGGTCGGCGCGCCCGGCATGCCCGAGTGGGGCAATCTGCCGATTCCCCGCAAACTGCTGGCCCGGGGCGTGCGCGACATGGTGCGCATCTGCGACGGGCGCATGAGCGGCACGCACTACGGGTGCTGCATCGTGCATGTGGCGCCGGAGGCGGCCATCGGCGGCCCACTCGCGCTGCTGCAGAGCGGCGATCGCGTGCGTCTCGACGTGCCGGCGGGTCGGCTCGACATGCTGGTGTCCCAGCAGGAGCTTGCCGCCCGGCGCGCCGCCTGGCAGGCGCCGGCGCGCGCCTATCAGCGCTCGTACGCGGCGCTCTACCAGGCGCATGTCACGCAAGCCCCACAAGGGTGTGATTTCGACTTCCTGTCCGGCTGTGCGCCCACGCCCGAACCGGCGATTTTCTGACTCGAAGCGAGGCATCATGACAGTCAATGCGTTCACAGCGGCCGTGCTCGAGCGAACGGACCGGCCGGCGATCGGCTCGTGGCTCATGTCCGCGTCGGCGGCGGTGGCCGAAGCGATGGGACACAGCGGCTTCGACTTCCTCGTCGTGGACATGGAACACAGTCCTCTGTCCGTGGCGACGGCCATCGAGCTCCTGCGCGCATTGGCCGGGACAGCGGCCGCGCCCCTGGTGCGCCTGGCCAGCGCCGATCCGGTGCGGGTGAAGCAGGTGCTCGATGCGGGTGCGGCCAGTGTCATGTTTCCCTTCATCCAGAGCGCCGAGCAGGCCCGCGCCGCCGTCGCGTATACGCGGTATCCGCCCGCGGGGGTGCGGGGGGTTGCGGGCATGCATCGCGGCTCACGCTACGGGCACACGCGTGATTACCTGCGCACGGCCAACGAGGGTATCGCGGTCGTCGTGCAGCTGGAGACGCCCGAGGCGATCGATCAGCTCGAGCCGATCGCCGCCGTGCCCGGAGTCGATGCATTGTTCGTCGGTCCGGGCGATCTCGCGGCTGCACTCGGCCACATCGGAGACATCGGCCATGCGCAGGTGCAGGCGCTGATCGCCCGTGCGGCGGCGCGCGCTCGCGCCGTGGGCAAGCCGATCGGGATCGTTGGTGGCGATCCACAGATGGTGCGCCGTTTCCTCGACTATGGTTACCACTGGTGCGCCGTGAGCTCCGATCTCGCCCTGTTGACCGGCCGCGCCGCCGAGTGGCTCGAGGTGCTTGCGCAGCGCCAGCGGCCGACGGGCGGCGCCAGCCTGTACTGACCGATGGCGTCAGCCGATCTCACCGTTCTCACCCACGGGCGCTGGCGCGCGCAGATCGATGCGCGGCTCGGCGGCTCACTCCTTGAGCTAAGCCATGCCGGCGCACCCGTCCTGCGGCCGACCGAGGCCGAGGCCGTAACGGCGCTCGGTGTGCGCGCGGCGGCCGGTTTCCCCCTTCTACCCTATGCCAATCGCATTGCCGATGCTCGGCTGCCCGTTGGCGGTCGCATTTACCCGCTGCGCCCGAATTTTCCGCCCGAACCGCACGCGGTGCATGGCATCGGCTGGCAGCGCCCCTGGCAGATCCTGCGTGCGGACGAGCGCTCGGCAGAGCTGAGCTTGCGATATGCGCCCGATGTCCGCGCGGACTGGCCGTTTGCTTTCGCGGCGTGGCAGCGCTTCGAGCTGACGGCGCGGGGGCTGGTGCTCGCGCTCGCGCTGCAGAATCGTGACACGGTGGCGTGGCCGGCGGGCCTGGGTTGGCATCCTTACCTGCGCTTCGAGCCGGGCCAAACACTGCAGTTCGATGCCGCCGGCGCGTGGAGCAACGGCGCGGACCGCTTGCCCGCACAGCCGGTCAGCGGCCCGGCCTGGGATTTCAGTCGGCCGCGCGAGATTGCCGCGCTTGATCTCGATCATGACTTCAATGGCTGGCGCGGCCTGGCGCGCATCGCGGGAAGCGCCGTCGGCTCGATTGTGCTGCGGGCGAGCGCAGTCTTTTCGGTGTTGCGAGTGTTCACGCCCGTGCGCCGAGGGTTCTTCGCCGTCGAGCCGGTCACCCACATTGCCGATGCCGTCCATCGTCCGCCGTCGGTCATCACCGGCTACCGGCAGCTCGAACCCGGTGGGACGCTCGCCGGCACCATCGCCATTGAGCTGGAGCAGGCCGGGTGAGCCGCTTCGAGCTCGTCTGCGCCACCTCGTGCCAGGTCGGGGAGTGTCCGGTGTGGATCCCCGAGCGGGCCGAACTTCTGTTCGTGGATGTAACCGGCCGGCGGGTGCACGGGTTCACGCCCGCTTCGGGCGCGCTGCGCACGCTTGCGCTCGATGAGGATATCGGCTTCGTGGCGCCGCGGCGCGCGGGCGGATTCCTCGCCGGCCTGCGCAGCGGGGTCTGGCTGCTCGATGCCGACGGCGGCAAGTGCCGGCGGCTCGCGCCGAATCCACTCGATCCGCGCAGCGTACGGTTCAACGATGGCGGTATCGATCCGCGCGGCCGGTTGTTGATCGGCACCATTGATGAGACGCGCCGGGATGGTCGCGCAGGGCTGTATCGGCTCGATGCGCAGGGCCTGACGCAGCTCGCGCACGGTCTGATGACGTCCAACGGAGTTGCCTTCGCCCCCGACGGACGCACCCTGTACCATGCCGATACGCCGCGTTTCGTCATTTATCAGTGTGACTACGCGCCTGAAACCGGCGTGGTCGGCCAGCGGCGCGTGTTTGCGCAGCTCGATCCGGCGGCGCCCGATCGAGGCCGTCCCGACGGTGCCGCGGTGGACTGCCAGGGGTGCTACTGGTCGGCACTGTACGACGGCTCGCGGGTCATCCGCCTCGATCCGGCCGGCCGGCTGATCGGTGCATACCCGCTGCCGGCGCGCCGCCCGACGATGCCGGCGTTCGGCGGCGCGGACCTGAAGACGCTCTATGTCACCACCGCGCAGGCCGCGGACGGTTCGGGCGGGGGCGTGTACGCGCTGCAGGTCGACACGGCAGGTCTGGCACAGCCCGCATTCGACGAGGAGCCCTTCCCATCATGATGTCCGAACCGTATTCGAGTGTGCGTTACCACTCCTTGCGCGGCCGCTCCGTTCTCATCACCGGCGGCGCCGCCGGCATCGGCGCGGAGATGGTCGGCGCATTCGCCGCTCAGGACGCGCGCGTCGTCTTTCTCGACGTCGATCGGGAGCGCGGCGAGCCGCATGCGCGCGCCACGGGTAGTCGATTCGTGGCGTGCGATCTGCTCGACCTCGAAGCGCTGCGCGCGGCAGTCGCGCAGATCGAGGCCGAGCAGGGCGGCATCGACGTGCTGATCAACAATGCCGGGCGCGACGACCGGCAGAACTTCGCCGCCGTGGCGCCGGTCGACTGGCGGCGGATGCTCGCCTTGAACCTCGATCACCAGTTCTTCGCCACGCAGGCGGTCGCGCCCGGAATGACCCGGCGCGGCAGCGGCTCGATCATCATGCTCGGGTCGGTGTCCTGGATGCGCGGGCGGCCGGGCATGGTCGGCTACAGCACGGCGAAGGCGGCAATCAACGGGCTGACGCGCACGCTCGCGCGCGAGCTCGGCCCGGCGGGCATCCGCGTCAATTGCATCGTGCCGGGAGCCATTCTGACCGAGCGGCAGCGCACCCAGTGGCTGACACCGGAGCTCGAGGCCGAGTTCCTCAGGCTGCAGGCGTTGAAATTCCGTCTCACGCCCGTGCACGTTGCGCGCCTGGCACTGTTCCTCGGCGCCGACGAAAGCCAGGGGTGCACCGGGGCCAATTTCGTGATCGATGCCGGTCTGACGCAGAACTGAACGGTTCAGGTGAGCGTGATGGCATACACGAGGTTGTCGGAGCGGATGCGGCTGAGGCGCCACTCCGCCTTGCGCTCCGGCAGGCAGAGGGCAAGGCGGTCGATGACGAGGATCGGCGCACCGACGGCGATGCCGATCGCGCGATGATCCTCGGCGGTGGCGAGCTCGGCGCTCAATTCCTCATGTGTGGTCATGATGGTGACGCCGAACTTCGCCTGATAGAGCGAGTACAGGCTGTTCGGCAGCTCGGGGGTCTTCTCGATGCCGGGGTACAGGTCTGCCGGCAGGACGATGAACTCCCGGATGGCCGGGATCCCCTCGAGCAGCCGGACCCGGTCGATTTCCACGACGCGTGCCTCCCGGCCGAGGTCGAGGCGCGCACGTTCCGGCGCGCGCGCGGCGCGCACCCGGATGGTTTCATTGCCGAGGGCGGGCGTGAGGCGCTTGCCGCCGGGACGGGCGAGACGAAAGAAGCGGAACTGCGCCCGTTCCTGGGTGTTCTCCGCGATGAAGGTGCCCTTGCCCTGATGTCGCTCGAGCACTTTCTCGGCCGTGAGCGCATCGAAGACCTTGCGTACGGTGCCCTGGCTCACCCCGAGCTCCTTGGCCAGGTTCGACTCGCTCGGCAGCGCTTCACCGGGCCGCCATTCGCCCTGCGCCAGGCGTCGCACCACGATCTCGTAGACCTGCCGATACAAGGGGCGAAAGCCGGGAGTGTCGTTCACGATCGTTCCTACGGTTGCAGCACGGTGAGCCCGACGGCGTGCGCCGCTACTTTACCCGCTTCCCGAGGTTGCTCAAAAACCGCAGCGGGGCGCGCCGATGAATTTCGCTTGCCATTGCCAAGCCCCTTAACTCTTATATAAGATATAAGTCTACTTCAGGCTTGACATGAAGATCACTGAATTTCCCGATGGCTTTGACCTGGCGCTGGACGGGCGGCTGCTGCTGCGACACCGCCGCGCCGCGCCCAGCCTGTTCATCGGCGCAGGCGCCGCCGAATTCCGCATGCATCGGGGTCATTTTCACATCGAGGAGTACGTGAGCGCGCGCCGCCCGCTGCCGCTGGCACAGGTGCATCGTGAGTCCGCGGGCGTGCGCATCGAGTTCGCCGAGGCGGCCGGGCAGCCCGCGGTTCTCGCGATCCTGCTGCGCGGAACGGGCGCACGCGCCACGCTGCAATTCGTCTGTCATGAGCCGGGCGCGAACCGCCTGTGGCTGCGGCTCGCCGCCGAGGAGGGCGAGCGCGTCTGGGGGGGTGGTGAGCAGCTGTCGTATTTCGACCTGCGCGGGCGGCGTTTCCCGCTGTGGACGTCGGAGCCGGGCGTGGGGCGTGACAAATCCACGCCGATCACGTTCCAGGCCGATCGGGACGGTGGCACGGGCGGGGATTATTTCACCACGAACTATCCGCAACCGACCTACCTGTCCTCGCGTCGATATGCGTTGCATGTCGATACGACCGCCTTTACCGCGTTCGACTTCCGGCACGGCGCCTTCCACGAGATCGAGACCTGGGCGATACCGAGCCGCATCGAACTGTGGAGCGCCGAGCACTTCACCACGCTGGTGGGCGCGTTGTCCGACTATTTCGGGCGCCCGCCCCCCTTGCCCGAATGGGTGCGCGCCGGTGCGATCCTCGGCCTGAAGCAGGGCGAGCGCAGCTTTGAGCGCCTGGAGCGCATCGTGGCCGCCGGCGCGGCCATCAGTGGTCTGTGGTGCGAGGACTGGGCGGGAGTTCGAGAAACTTCCTTTGGCACGCGGCTGTTCTGGGATTGGAAATGGAATCCACAGCGCTATCCCGATCTCGATCGGCGTATCGCCGCCCTGCGGGCGCGCGACATTCGCTTCCTCGGTTACCTCAACCCCTACCTGTGCGTCGATGGGTCGCTCTATCCGCAAGCCCTTGCGGCCGGTCTGCTGGTCAGGCGGCTCGAGCGGGATGAGCCTTATCTCGTCGACTTCGGCGAATTCATCTGCGGCATGATCGACTTGACCCGCCCCGAGGCGCGGGTCTGGTTCGAGGAGCAGGTGATCGGTCGCAATCTGCTCGATCTCGGCCTCTCGGGCTGGATGGCCGATTTCGGCGAGTATCTGCCGGTGGATGTACGGCTCGCATCGGCCGAAGACGGTGCGCTCGCGCACAACGCCTGGCCGGTGCTGTGGGCGCAGGTCAACGCTGAAGCCATCGCACGCCGCGGACTGACCGGGGATGCGCTCTTTTTCATGCGCGCCGGATTCTCGGGTGTGCAGCGCTACTGCCCGCTGCTGTGGGCCGGCGATCAATCGGTCGATTTCAGCCGCCACGACGGTCTGCCGACGGTGATCTGTGCCGCGCTGTCCGCAGGCCTCCTGGGCAACGCCTATCATCACAGCGATATCGGCGGCTATACCAGCTTGTACGGCAATGTGCGGACCGCGGAACTGCTGCAGCGCTGGGCGGAAATGGCCGTCTTCACCGCGGTCATGCGCACGCACGAAGGCAACCGGCCGCGCGAAAACCTGCAGATCGACGACGATCCGGCGGTGCTTGCGCATTTCGCTCGCATGACCCGCATGCACCGGCACCTGGCCCCCTATTTGCGTGCGCTCAGCGCCGAGGCTGCCGCCACCGGTCTGCCGCTGCAGCGGCCGCTGTTTCTGCATCACCAGGACGACCCCGACGCCTATGCGGAGCAGACGAGTTATCTGCTCGGCCGGGACCTGCTCATCGCGCCGGTGCTCGCCGCCGGTGCGCGTCGCCGCCGCTTGTACCTGCCCGCCGGCGCGCGCTGGCAGCATCTGTGGAGCGGTAGCGAGTGGGCGGGAGGCCTCGAGGTCGAGGTCGATACGCCGCTCGGTCAGCCGCCGGTGTTCGTCCGCATGGGCAGCCCGCATGCGGCGCTCTTTGCGGGGCTTGCGGGTTGCTGAATGTCAGTGCACGGTGTCAACTCCTCGAGCGGCATCGGCACGGACGACGGCGCGCCGCTCGATGTGGTGGTGATCGGCGGGGGGATCAACGGCGTCGGCATCGCGCGTGATGCCGCCGGGCAGGGACTTAGGGTGCTCCTGCTCGAGCGGACGGATCTGGCCGGCGCGACTTCCTCGGCCTCCTCGAAGCTGATTCACGGTGGACTGCGCTATCTCGAGCAGCGCGAGTTCCGTCTCGTGCGCGAGAGTCTGAGCGAGCGCGAGGTCCTGTGGGCATCCGCGCCCCACATCATCAAGCCGCTGCGCTTCGTGTTGCCGGTTCGCGCCGGACTGCGCAGCGGCACGCTGCTGCGGGCAGGCCTGTTCGTTTACGACCATATCGGCGGGCGCAAGCGCCTGCCGCCGACGCGGGTATTGCGGCGCGGGCAGGCGGCGGCCTTCGATGCGCTGCAGGCGCACTATACGCGCGCGTTCGAGTATTCCGACTGCTGGGCTGATGATGCCAGGCTGGTGGTCCTCAATGCGCTCGACGCGCACGAACGCGGCGCGCGGATCCTGACACGCTGCAGTTTCCGGGGCGCGCGGCGCGAGTCCGGCCTCTGGTGCATCGACATCGAGTCGCAGCACGGCGAGCGCGGTACGCTGCGCGCGCGGGCGCTGGTGAATGCCGCCGGTCCCTGGGTCGAGCAGGTGCTCGCCGGAGTGGGGGTGCCGCGGCGCAGTGCCTTGCGGCTGATCAAGGGCAGTCACATCGTCGTGCCGCGGCTCTATGCCGGTGAGCAGGCCTACACGCTCCAGGGGCGCGATGGCCGGGTCGTGTTCACGATCCCGTTTCAGGACGCGTTCACGCTGATCGGCACCACGGATGTGCCCTGCGGTAGCACGCCCGCGGCGGCCCGCGTGAGCGATGAGGAAATCGCCTATCTCTGCGGCGCCGTCGGCGAATATCTGCGCGCGCCCGTGCGACCGGAGCAGCTCGTGTGGAGCTACGCCGGCGTTCGGCCGCTCTATGACAATGGCGAGGTGAGCGCCTCGACCGTCACCCGCGACTACGTGTTCGAAGTCGATGCGCCGCGGCAGCAAGCGCCCGTGCTGTCGGTGTTTGGCGGCAAGCTGACCACCTATCGGCGGCTCGCCGAGCATGCACTTGCGGAACTGCTGCCGCACCTGAATCGCCGTTCGCGGCGCTGGACGCGCACGGCAACCCTGCCGGGTGGGGACTTGCCGGGCGGGGATCTCGAGTCGTTCACGCGCGGACAGCTTGCGCGTTACGCGTTTGCACCGGCGCCGATGATCCGGCGCATGTGCGCGG
This sequence comes from Pseudomonadota bacterium, assembly GCA_021822385.1. GTDB lineage: Bacteria > Pseudomonadota > Gammaproteobacteria > Steroidobacterales > Steroidobacteraceae > 13-2-20CM-66-19. The sequence continues at coordinate 6,128 of JAKARC010000021.1, read as the reverse complement.
CGTATGGCACGCGCATCGAGCGCATCATGGGCGCGGCGCGCCGCATCGAGGACCTCGGTGCGCAGATCGCTCCTGACTTGTTCGCGGCAGAGCTCGAGTACCTGCGCGACAGCGAGTGGGCACGCAGCGCGGAGGATGTGCTGTGGCGCCGGACCAAGCTCGGGTTGGTTCTGGCGCGCGAGCCCGTGCAACGTCTTGAGCGCTGGTTCGAGGCGGGCCTGCGTATCAGTGACTGCGTACCCGTTGGAGCGCGGCATGCCAGCCCCTGAGCTGTTGTTCGCGCGTGGCGGTGTCGAGCCGCGGCGCGAAGTCGGCGTCGGCTTGCCACAGCCGGCTGGCTTCCGTGAGCGTGCCGAACAGACCACAGCCGAGGCCGGCCAGGCAGGCGGCGCCCCAGGCGGTGGCCTCGGCAATCTTCGGCCGGCGGATCGGCACCGCCAGCACATCGGCGAGACGCTGCAGGAACAGGCCGTTTGCGGCCATGCCCCCGTCGACCTTCAGCACGGCCGGTTGCGCGCCGTCGCTCGCCATCGCCGCAAGCAGATCGCAGGTCTGGTACACCACGCTGTCGAGGCCTGCGCGCGCAATTTCCGCCGGTCCGCTGGCGCGCGTGAGCCCGAGCAGCGCCGCGCGCGCCTCTGGGTCCCAATAGGGCGCACCGAGACCGGTGAATGCAGGCACCAGATACACCCCGCCGCTGTCGCTGACCGAGGCAGCGAGCGCCTCGACATCCGCCGTGCGGCTGAACAGCCGCAGTCCGTCGCGCAGCCATTGAATGCAGGCGCCCGCGGAGAGAATCGATCCTTCCAGTGCGTACGTGGTGTCTCCCCCGAGGCGGTAGGCGATCGTGCCGAGCAGACGATTGCGCGAGCGGACCCGTTGTGCGCCGGTGTTGAGCATGGCGAAGGCTCCGGTTCCATACGTGCACTTCATTTCGCCGGCGGTGATGCCCGCCTGTCCGATGAGCGCGGCCTGCTGGTCGCCGGCGACGCCATGGATGGGCAGCGACGACGAGAACAGCCCCGGGTCGGTGCGTCCGAACTCACCGGCGCTGTCGCGCACTTCGGGCAGGGAGTTCTCGGGCACGCCGAACAGTGCGCACAGCTCGGCATCCCAGGCGTTGCGCTCAATATCGAACAGGGCGGTCCGGCTCGCGTTGGTGGCATCGGTCGCGTGCAGGCGGCCGCCGGTCAGGCGCCAGATGAGAAAGCTGTCGACGGTGCCGAAGGCGAGCTCGCCACGTGCCGCTGCGGCGCGCGCCTGCGGCACGTGCGCGAGGATCCAGGCCAATTTCGTCGCGGAGAAGTACGGATCCAGACGCAGTCCGGTCTTCGCCTCGAGTTGCGCCTCGTGTCCGGACGCGGCGAGCGCACGGCAGTGCTCGGCCGTGCGGCGATCCTGCCACACGATGGCGTTGTGCAGCGGCGCTCCGGTACGCCGGTTCCACACCAGCGTGGTCTCGCGCTGGTTGGTGATGCCGATCGCCGCTACGCCGATATGTTTTTCCTCGAGCCGCGCCAACACCGCGCGTACCGTCGAGAGGACCGTCGCCCAGATCACCTCCGGGTCATGCTCGACCCAGCCGGAGGCCGGATAAATCTGCTCGAACGGCTGCTGCTCGAGCGCAAGGATTTCCCCGCGCACGGAGAAGGCGATGGCGCGGCTCGAACTCGTGCCCTGATCGATTGCAAGCAGTGCGGTAGCGCGCATGATGATCTCCTGAGGTCTGGGCACGAAGCCCCGAAGTTAGGTCGTATTCGGCTCGACGTCAACAGCGGCGCATGCTGGCCGCCGAGCGCCGCGGGTCCGTGAGCAGTAACGACGCCATGGCGCAAACGGCCGTCGATGCGTCGCGGGGGCGTACGCTGCTGCTGGTGCTGCTCGCTCTGGTCGGCGTGATCAACTACGCCGATCTGCAGTCCATCGCAATCCTGAAGCCGCTCATCGAGCGCAGTATCGGCTGGACCGACGCCGATTACGGGCGTGTGGTGGCCATGTTCCAACTCGCGACCGCACTGTCCTATCTGTGGGCCGGCGCCGTGGTCGATCGCTTGGGCGTCAGACGCTCCATGCCCGTGGCGGTTGCTTCCTTCAGCATTGCCGATGCGGCCCACGCGCTCGCCCGCACGACCGGTGGATTCATGCTGGCCCGGATCGGGCTCGGCGCGAGCGAATCGCTCACCACCCCGGCGATCATCCAGGCCACGGGCGCTTACTTCGCCGCGGCGCGGCGCGCACGCGTACTCGGCTGGGTCAACTCCGCCAACAGCCTCGGGGCCATCATCACCCCGCTCATCATTCCGACCGTGGCGCTGACGGTCGGTTGGCGTGGGGCGTTCGTGCTGCTCGGCATTGCCGGCCTGGTGTGGACGGGAGCGTGGATGCTGATGCTGCGCCGCAGCCGGCCGGCGCCGGTTGCGGGCGTGCGCCCGCACCGACCGACCCGCGCGAGTTATCTCAGCCTTCTGCGGCAGCGGCGCACGTGGGCGATCATCATCGGCAAGGCACTCGCCGATCAGGTCTGGTGGCTGCTGCTCTACTGGACGCCGTCGTTCCTGCACCGAACCTACCATCTGTCGGTGCGCGCCTACGGCGGGCCGCTCGCGGTGATGTACGCCGGCTCGATGCTCGGCTCCATTGCCGGCGGCTGGGCATCCTCGCGCCTGGTCGCGCGCGGCATGGGTGCCGTCGCGGCGCGGCTCGCCGTGATGGCCGGTTGCGCGGTGATCGGCTTTGCACTGTTCGGCGTGCCGCATGCGAGCGCGGTGTGGACCGCGGTCGCGCTGCTCACCATCGGCATCGCCGCCCTGCAGGGCTTCTCGGTGAACGTCTTCACGCTGATCACCGACGTCATTGAGAGCGAGCGCGTCGGTACGGTCACCAGCCTCGGGGCGTTTGCCGGCAACATTGCCGGCATGGCCGTCGTCTGGTGGTGCGGAGTGCATCTGGCCGCCGGCGGCGGCTATGCGCCGTTCTTCGACTTTGCCGCCGTCTCCTTCGCATTGGCATTCATGTGGTTGCGGCTGGTGATGCCGCGCCGATACCTCGAGGCCCACTGACCCGTACCTCGACCTTTGGCTTGCCGGGCCGAGCACAGCCTCGAGTGTGCGAATTTCAATTGATTTTTTATCTTATATCTTATATAAGACATGCGCGATAACGATTGAAGGGGGATTCCATGAGACTGATACGCGCTGGACTGATGGCCATCCCGGCCGCATTGCTGTCCCTGTCGTGCGTGGTGCAGGCCGCACCGGCGCCCACCGCTCAAGCCGCCGCGCCCACCGCAGCACCGACGGCGCAGCTCGCCGAAATCGTCGTCACCGCCGAAAAGCGCCGCCAGCCGCTGCTGCAGGTTCCGGCCTCGGTCACGGTGCTGGGCGGCTCGGCGCTGCAAAGTGCCGGCATCGACAGTGCCGAGGACATCGAGCGGGTTGCTCCCACCGTCACCTTCGAGCGCAGCAGCACGAATTCGGATGCGACGCTCGCGATCCGCGGCATCGGCACGCAGTCGTTTTCACCCGCCGCCGAACCGAGCGTGTCCGTATCCGTCGACGGCGTCGTGATGGGTCGGCCCGGCATGGCGTTTGGCGCCTTTACCGACATCAGCCACATCGAGATCCTGAACGGGCCGCAGGGTACGCTCTACGGCATGAACGCCACGGCCGGCGCGATCAACATCCAAACACCGAATCCCACGCGCCACTTCGAAGGTAACGCAAGCGTATCGTGGTACGAGGGTCACGAATATCATGCCCGGCTCAATCTTTCCGGACCGATCAACGACCACATCGGCTATCAGCTCTCAGCCCTGTATGAGGACTATCCCGGCAACATCTACAATTTCTACAACCATCAGCAGACCAACGGGTATCGTCGGCAGGCGCTGCGGGGCAAGATCGTCGATGACGTCAATCATTCCCTGCAGGTGACCCTGGAGGGGAACTACTATCACGCCAACGACAACTGTTGCGCGGACGTCCTCGGCGCATACGTGCCGAATGCAGATTGGACGAACGTATTCCTGCCGCTGCTGCAGCCGTCCGTACCCGGCCCACATGCGCTCGACATCAACAACAACCCGGTTCCGGGCCAGGTCAATACCAATGCCGGGGTATCGGCGATCGTCAAGCTGCGACTGGGACGCGATACGCTCACCTCGATTTCAGCATTCCAGCGCTGGTACAATTTCCAGCATCGCGACGGCAATTTCAGTTCGAGCTGCTGCAGCTACGTCGAACCGCTCGACATCTATCTGCACGATCGCGGCGGCCTCGACTACAAGCAGTACAGCGAGGAGATCCGCCTGTCCTCGCCGCGGCATCAGTTCGCGAGCTACACGGTCGGCGCGTTCATCTGGCACACCGACGAACAGGATTACTTCGTTCGTCACGACGAAGAGTGCACGTCCTCGACGCTGCCGGTGAATGGCACGGGCTTCCGGCCCTGCGCCATTGGCTTCAGCACCTATCTGGATACCCGCGGCATTGCGCATTTCGATACGCGCAACGACAGCCAGGCCGTCTATGGGCAGACGACGCTGCATTTCACCAAGCGTCTGAGCGTGATCGCCGGCGGGCGCTATACCCACGACTACGTGGCCTATACCTTCAACAGGATCGATGCGCCGACCACGGGGCCGGGAATCGCATCGCCCTATACGGGCGCGGGTAATGTCGCCAACAACGGCTGGTCGGCCACCGCCGGCGCCCGCTACGACATCAGCCGCAATTCGGTCGCGTATGCGACCTACAGCCGCGGCTGGCTCGGGCCGGCATTCAATGTATTCTTCAACATGAATGCGCTCGATGCGCCCGCGGTCGCGCCGGAAACGTCAAATGACTACGAAATCGGTCTGAAGAACAATTTGTTCCACGACACGCTCGTCCTGAACCTGTCGGCCTGGGACGAGACGTTCTACAATTTCCAGGCCAATAGCTTCGTGGTGACGGACGGCGAGGTGACCACAAGTCTCACCAACGCCGGAGTCGTCCGCTCCGAGGGCGCGTCGGTCGATTTCGACTGGCAACCGACCGCGCGCTTCAGCGTGACCGGCGGCTACGCGTACGACCATGCCTACATCGTCGCGTACACGTGTGCCGGGCAGACGGGCGCGGCGTTGCACAGCTGCCGCAGCTCGCATGACGGGGAGATGTTCCCGTTCGCGCCGCAGAGCAAACTGACCATCATGCCGAGCTGGCTGCTGCCGCTGCACGGGGTCCCGTTCACGGCCCGCCTGAATGTGCATTATTCGTACACCAGCCACACCAACTATGATATCGACCCCAATCCGATGGCGCAGCAGCCCGCGTACTCGCTGGTCGGGGCGTCCTTGCGCATAGGCTTTGACAACGGCAAGTACCACCTGAGCTTCATCGGGCACAATCTCACCAATCAGTTCTACACCGTGTTCATCACCCCGACCGGGAACGGCATTGCGCCGGGGTCCTATCAGCGGCTACAGATTCCGCGCGATGCGTTCCGGTACTGGGGTGTGCGGTTCTCGGCGAAGTTCTGAGCGGTATCGGTCCGGTCGGCGCCGTGTGCGGCACCGGCCGGACCCCTGCACGGTGCTGTGGGCGATGAGATGCTTACGGCGAGCAGCGGGGTCGCGGACCGGCACTTGCGCCGATCGGCCTCGCCGTGACCCGAGTGCGTGTCCGCACGCAGTGGCCGGATGCAATGGGTGAATGTCCAGGACCCGTGGTCAAGGAAAACTCACGGCGGCGGGGCACACAAGCGATGGCCGGCCGAGCATGAAGCGCCATCGCCGCGGGCTGGCGTCTCGAGAGGTCCTCGGATATTCCAACCCCATGACCGGTCGGAGCACTCCCGCGCGGTCTGCCGCTGAGCGCGCCGCATCAGCGCGCGGCGCATGGAATGATTGCGACGCGCATCGAAGTTCCGGTGTCTCGTGCGCGATCCGCGTCCGGTCATTCCGTCCGATGATGAGAGCATCGTCATCGGTACCCGGATCGGTGCCGCTCGCTGCGCGAGTCTGGAGTGAGCGGGGTTGCCGTGGCAAGCAAAACCGGTCCGGATCCCGGCCGGAGAATAAAGGCTCTGGATAACGCCACGGACTGGGTGGTCGATTCGAGCACCGCAGCCTAGATCGCTGACGGCGGCCG
>JAKARC010000063.1 GCA_021822385.1 Pseudomonadota bacterium | reverse complement strand
ATTCACGCGCGATGCGGTTGATCGCGGCGGGGTTTATTCGGTGGTCCGATGGCGGCTGATGTTCTGCGCTGTGCAGTTGGGCAGGACGATGCAATCATGGTGGTCTGAGAGTGGTCGGTGCGCAGGTGTGAGCGGGCCAATGGTCCAGAATCGATCACGCGAAATTCCACAGCTATGATTGTATCGATCGGGGGGATCGGGAGTGAGACCTCGACCACGGTTTTAAGACCGCGCAAGACGCCTAGGCATCACGCCGGTGTTTCGCGCGCATGCTTGGCCGGTCCCACGCTGTCACGGGAGTGTCGGTGGCCCGTCGGCTCCGGTGCTTCCGTCGGGTATTCGAGACAGATCACGGCAAAATTGCGGCTGGGCGCGAAACTGCGTCGCTGGCGCGGCATTTCCGCGGGAATGATGAGGGTCATGTGATTCGGGAACAGCTACGGAGTCGGTTCTTCGCCTTTCTGCGGCGGGTGCTCGCGACCGATGATGCGCGGGAGATGCTGTTCGCGCTCCGGCAGGAGAGTAACGGCGGCAGGCCGGCGGTGGAGATGGAGAAACTGGACGGCGGTGCTCTGCCGTACGCCGATCTTGGTCCGGCTGAGGCCGCACCGGCGATGGCGCCCGCGAGCGGTCCGGTCTTCATCACCGGGCGTTTTCGCAGCGGCAGCACGCTCGTATGGAATCTCTTCCGGCACGTTCCGGGGGTGACCTCGTACTACGAGCCGTTCAACGAACGGCGCTGGTTCGATCCGGTGTCCCGTGGCGGTGCGGTCGATCGGACCCACCTCGGCGTCGAGGATTACTGGGCCGAGTACAATGGCTTGACCGAGCTCGGCCGGTACTTCGACCCGCAGTGGAAATTCCGCGATCTCTACATGGCCCCAGCGGCGTGGAACCTGCCGATGCAGCGCTACATCGAGACGATGATTGCGCGCGCCCGTGGCCGGGCGGTGCTGCAGTTCAACGAGATGGATTTCCGCCTGGGCTGGCTGCGGGCTCGCTTCCCGAGCGTGCCCATTCTGCACGTCTATCGCCATCCCCGCGATCAATGGTGCTCGACGCTGCTCGGCGCGGCGCGCAGCGCGGCGCAGTGCCGATTGCGGGAGTTCGCGCCGGTGGACGGGTTTTATCTGCTCGCCTGGGCGCGCGATCTGCGGCACACGTTTCCCTTCCTCACGCTCACCGAGGATGCCTTCGCCTACGAGCTTTATTATCAGATCTGGCTCCTGTCCTATCGGCTGGGCCGGCTGCATGCGAGCGCTTCGCTCGCCATGGAGGATCTCATCGCGGATCCGACCGCCGGAATCCGCACGCTGCTGGGGGCTGCCGGAATGCCACAGGTGCCGATCGAACCCCTCGTGGCACTCGTCAAGCCCGTGCCCATCGGCAAGTGGCGCGAGTGCGCGAGTGCCGAGTGGTTTCAGGCCATCGAGTCGCGCGTGCATGCCGACCTCACGGCCTATGCGCGGGGGCTGCGGCTTGCGCCGGAGGTGTAAAATTGCGCCAGGGCCGCGGTGCCGGCCCGTTTCATGCCACTGTGACCCTGCGCACGGCACGGGGCGGCGATTAATTTAAATTAACCGGTGCCCTCGGCTCGTCCGGCTGATTGCCGTGAGGATCGTCGGGCCGCAGGCTCGCGGCCATATGGAGTTTCGGGCTTGGGCATTCAGAACTGAACCGCAGGAGCTGGGGTCGCTTTGCGCATCCGACTATTTGGACATTATGTTTACTTGGCGATCGCACTGCTGTTCGGGGCGGAGGCGGTCGTGTTCTTCGGCGCGGTCTACGGGGCGGTGCTGGTGCGCTTCCATGGATCGTTCGGGGATCTCGCGGCGGACCCGGGCCTGATCGGGGCGCTGTGGCCGCGCGCGCTCCTCTTCAGTCTCATCATGCTCCTGTGCCTGCTCGCCTTCGGGCTCTACAGCGCGCGTCAACGCGCCCGCCTGATCGGACTTGCCCTGCGGCTGATGCTGGCGGCGCTCATGGCGTTCGTGGTGGCCTCGGCGCTGTTTTATATGGTGCCGAACCTGTGGATCGGCCGCGGGGTGGTGGCGCTCGCGGCGCTCGGCGCATTGCTCGGCATGCTGGTGTCGCGCTCGATCTTCTCGCAGGTGGTGGACGAGGACATTCTCAAGCGCCGCGTGCTGGTGTACGGGGCGGGCAAGTCGGCCGCGGCCATCGCGGGGATCCGGCGTCGCTCGGACCGGCGGGGTTTCCTGGTGGTGGGCTACGTTCCCGCGGTGGGCGAGGTGCGCGAGGTCACGACCGGGCTGCTCGATCCGACGGTCGGCCTGGTGAATTTGTGCACGCGGCTCGATGTCAGCGAAGTGGTGGTGGCCATGGACGATCGCCGGCGCGGCTTTCCCATCGCCGAGCTCCTGCAGTGCCGTCTCGCCGGCGTGGACGTCACCGAGCAGTTGACCTTCCTCGAGCGCGAGACCGGCCGGGTGCGCATCGACATCCTGAACCCGGCGTGGATGATCTTCGGTGAGGGGTTCCGGCGCGATGCACTGCGGCTGCTGACCGCGCGCCTCGTCGATCTCGCCGCGGGCCTCACGGTATTCACGCTGGCTTCACCCGTCATGCTGTGCGCGGCGCTCGCCATCAAGATCGAGGAGGGCTGGGGTGCGCCGGTGTTCTACCGGCAGCGGCGGGTGGGGCTGCTCGGGCGTCCCTTCGAGCTGCTGAAGTTCCGCAGCATGCGGGTGGATGCCGAGCAGAACGGGCAGGCGCAGTGGGCGAGCAAGAACGACCCGCGCGTGACCCGGGTGGGGGCGTTCATGCGCAAGACGCGCATCGACGAGCTGCCGCAGCTGCTGAACGTGTTGCGCGGGCAGATGAGTCTCGTCGGGCCCCGGCCGGAACGACCGGAGTTCGTCGCCGACCTCGCCGAGCGCATTCCCTACTATCACGAGCGCCACACGGTCAAGCCGGGCATCACCGGCTGGGCGCAGCTGTGTTACCCGTACGGATCCTCCGAGCAGGATGCGCTCGAGAAGCTGCAGTACGATCTGTATTATGTCAAGAACAACACCCTGTTGTTCGACCTGACCATCCTGCTGCAAACCGCGGAGGTCGTCTTTCTCGGCAAGGGGCGCTGAGGCCGCGCCCCCGCATCAACGCGTCATTTCTTGCCGGGTTCAGCCTCGGGCTTGGGCTTGACACGCGTGCGCCAGACTTCATAGGGATCCCAGGCATAGGGCCGACTCACCGCGCGCAGCTGACGGATCTTGCCCGTGGGGGAAAGGTCTGCCGGTGACGGGTTCGCCCCCTGGGGCGAGTTCTGCGGATTGCCTACGAATTTCATGTTGGTTCCGTACCTCAAGTCTTCTCAAGGACGCCAGCAGCGCCCATCCATGTGCGGGCGCGACCTCGTGTCGCGCAGATCGGGCCGGGAAGTGTAGTCCAGTGAAGACAGTTTAGGGTACCCCCGTGACGAAAGAATGACAGCTTAGTCGCCCGGACGCCTGGGGAGGAGACCCGCTTGGCAGGGAAGGGCGTTTCTAAAGCCGGTCGTACCCGAAACTGTGATGGAATTCACAGTTTCGGGCCGTGGCTATTTCTGCTTGAATTCGTCCGCGCTCAGCTGGTGGCGCGCGAGCAACTTATAAAAATCCGTGCGGTTGCGCTTGGCGAGGCGCGCCGCCTGGGTGACGTTGCCGCCGGTGATCTGCAGGATCTGCGACAGGTAGCTGCGCGTGAACTCGTCGCGGGCCTCATCGAACGAGGGCAGGCGGCCCGGGGCGCCGCCGAGGGACTGCTGCACCAGCTCCACCGGAATGATCGGCGTCTGGGATAGGGCCACGTTCTGGCGCACCACGTTGTGCAGCTGGCGGACGTTGCCGGGCCAGTCGGCCGTGGCGAGGAGCTCGACGGCCTCGGGCGCGTAGATCTTGCGCACCCCGGTCTCCGCGGCGATCTGCGCCAGGAAATGCGCCACCAGGAGCGGGATGTCCTCGCGGCGGCGGCTGAGCGCCGGCATCTCGATGTGCACGACGTTGAGGCGGTAATAGAGATCCTCGCGGAACTGGCCGTCGGCGAGACGCTGCTGCAGGTCGCGGTGCGTGGCGGAAATCACCCGGACGTTCACCGGCACCGGGTCGGTTCCGCCCACGGGGCGGATGAGGTTCTCCTGCAGGACGCGCAGGAGTTTCACCTGCAGTCGGATCGGCATGTCGCCGATCTCATCGAGCATCAGCGTGCCGCCGTCGGCGGCCCGGAACAATCCGGCATGGGCGCTCGAGGCGCCGGTGAAGGCCCCCTTCTCGTGCCCGAACAACTCCGATTCGAGTAGGTTCTCGGCCATGGCGCCGCAGTTGATGGCGACGAAGGGCCGGTGGCGGCGCGGGCTCGCGCGGTGAATGGCCTGGGCCAGCAGCTCCTTGCCGGTGCCGCTCTCCCCGGTGATGAGCACGCGCGCATCGGTGCCGGCCACCATCTGCGCCTGCGCCAGGCGTTCCTCCATGACGGGGCTGCGGGTGATGATGTCGGTGCGCCAGTCTTCGTCCGAGGCGCCAAAGCCCGAGATGCGCAGCGCCTTCTGCACCTGATCGAGCAGCTCCTGCTTGTCGATGGGCTTGGTGAGGAAGCCGAACGCGCCCATTTGCGTCGCCTGCACCGCATCGGGAATGGTGCCATGGGCGGTGAGCATGATGACCTTCAGACCCGGCCAGCGCGCCTGCAGCTCCTTCAGCAATCCGATGCCATCGAGCGGCTCCATGCGCAGATCCGTGATCACGAGGTCCGGCCGGAAGCGCCCCGCGGCGGCAAGCGCCTGCGGTCCGCCCTCGACGGCCTCCACTTCGTAGTTCTCGGCGCGCAACCGGATGGTCAGCAGCCGCAGCAGTCCCGGATCGTCATCGACGACGAGTATGCGCGGCTTGTGCCGGGTGGTGTGGGTTGGAGTCTTCGGGCGCGAGGCGACGCCGGCCAGTTGCGGGAGCATGTTCACTTTGGGGAGCCTAGTGCCAGGGGCGAGAGTTTGCTCTGATTGAGGGACTTCTCGATGTTGGCAATCGCCGCCAGCTTGGCGCTCGCCTCATCCAACTGTCGCTGCAGGGAGACGTTCTGATCGGCGAGCGTGTCGAGTTGGGCGTTCAATTGCGCGATCTCGGAAGCATTCGAAGCCGCTAGAGTGCGGTCTCTTTGCGCGTCGGTCAATCGTTGTGTGACCAAAGTGAGATCGAGTCGCGCCACGGTGCGCGCGGCCGGCGAGAGTGAGGATGTCGGATCGGCGAGCAGTGTCTGCAACAGACTCTGCGCGCGCAGCAGATTCGTGCTGGTCGATCCCGAGTCGTCTGAATGCCCGGCCGTGTCGGGTGTGTCGCCCTTCGGCGACGGGCCGGGGACGCTCAGCACGAGTGCGAGACGGAACATGTTGCGGGGCGTTGCCTGTTTGTCATAGGCCGCCTCGGCGCGCGCCCGCTCGCGGGCCTGGGTGCTTGCGCTCGCCGTAAGCCAGTGCCCGAGCCAGGCGAGCTCGGCCGGCTTCGGCGGCTTCGGTTTGGGCGGCGCGGGCGTGATGATGTGCGTTGCCGTGGCCAGATGATGCACCAGCACCTGGCTTGTCTGACAGCCGCTCAGGGCGACCGCCGTGAGCGCAAGGGCGATCAGCGCGCCGCGGCGGAACAGGGACGCATCGGCATCAGGCGGCATGGGCGTGTTTCCCCGGCTCCGGTGGTTTGTTGCGAACGACGCGCGGCATGCGGATGCGAAAGTGCGCGCCGGGAAATTCTCCATCGACGATCTGTACGGTGCCGCCGTGGGCGCTGACGAACTCCAACACCACCGACAGGCCTATGCCTGTGCCCTTGACCGAGATGCCGGGTGTGGCGCGTCCGGTGTAAAAGGCGCGGAACACGTGCGCGCGGTCCTCCTTCGGGATGCCCGGGCCGTTGTCGGCGACATCGATGATGAGATTTGGCCCGGAGGTGTGCGCGCGAATGTGCAGCGTGCCATCCTTGGGGGAGTACTTGACCGCATTCGACACGAGATTCTCCAGGATCAGGCGCATCTTGGCACGGTCGGCCACCAGCGTCACGTCATCGACCTGCACCTCGAGGCGCATGCGCTGCGCGAGCACGGTGAGCTGCTGCGTCTCGAGCACCTGTTTGACCAGCGGGCGCAGCCGGAACTCGCTCGGCTCGATCCCGACGCTCGAGGTCTGCCAGGCGCTGAAGGACAGCAGGTTCTCGATCATGCGCTGCAGCTGCAGGCCGTTGTCGCGCAGGATCGCGATGACCTCGCGCTGGCCGGCATCGAGCGCTCCGACCGCTCCGTCCATCAGCAGCTCCGTGCCCTCGCGGATGTTGGCGAGCGGGGTCTTCAGCTCGTGCGACATGTGGCGCAGAAAGCGGTTGCGCTCCTCGGCGAGCTCGAGCAGGCGCAGCCGCAGCCACTCGATCTGCTCGCCCAGGCGCTCGAGGTCGTGCGGTCCGCGCACCTGGATGCGCTGATGCAGTCGGCCATGACCGAGGTCGCTGATCGCGCGGTCGATCTGGCGCAGTGGCCGGCCGATGACGAGGGTGAGCAGGAAGACGGCGAGCAGCATCAGCGGCACCAGCAGGCCTGCCTGCCAGAACAGATGCGCGCGCGCCTGCTCGGTGAGGCTGCGGAACGCGGCCACGTCGGTGTCGATTTCCTGGTTGCTTTGCGTGGCCGCCCGATCGACCAGCGCGCCGAGCTGCGCGAACAGTTTCGACAGGCCGGCGGCGTCGGCCGCCTGGGTGCCGGGCGGGGTGGTGAGCACGCGGGTACGGATCTCGCGCTGCACCCGCGCAAGGTGTACGAGCGTGCGGCGGGCCGCCGCACTTGCGTTCGCGTACAGCTCGTTGCGCGTTGTGGCGAGCTGGTGGTTCTGGCGCTCGTAGAGCCGCAGCAGATGCGGATCGTCGAGCACGTCGTACAGGCGCGCGGTGCGCTGCAGCGAGTCCGTCTCGCTGAACAGGCGCTGACTTTCGCGCGCCGTGTTGACGCTTTCGTTGACCAGGCTCTGGCCGGTCGCCGACAGGGTGCTGAACTCGACCGCGGCCGTGACAATCGCGATCAGCAACAGCAGCGCGAGCAGCCCGACGCCCAAAAGCATCAGGCCGCTCAAGGACTTCGGACGCAGCCACCGCATGCGGGGGATTCTACTCCGGTGTTGGCTCGCGCGGATCAGCTCCAGGGTGCGCGCTGCAGGCGCTGCTCCCACTTAAGCGCGGTGCGCACGATGGTGTCGAGCGCATCGAGGCGCGGCGTCCAGCCGAGCTCGCGCCGGATGCGCTCGGCCTTCGCCACCAGCGCCGGCGGATCCCCCGGCCGGCGCGGCAGCTCGCGGACCGTGAGGCGCTGTCCCGAGACCCGCTCGACGCTCTGCAGCACCTCGCGCACGCTGTAGCCGTGGCCGTAGCCGACGTTGAGCACGGTCGAGGCGCCGCCGCCGCGCAGGTAATCGAGTGCATCGAGATGGGCGGTTGCCAGGTCCTCGACGTGGATGTAATCGCGCACCCCGGTGCCATCGGGGGTGTCGTAGTCGGTGCCGTAGATGGCAATCTCGGGGCGCTTGCCCACCACGTGCTCGCACGCCACCTTGATTAGCAGCGTTGCCTTGGGGGTGGCCTGGCCGATCCGTCCCTGCGAGTCGGAGCCCGCGACGTTGAAGTAGCGCAGCGCCACGTGCCGCAGCGCCGAAGCCGCCGAGGCATCGCGCAGCATCCACTCGGACATCAGCTTGGAGGTGCCGTAGGGATTGATGGGCGCCGGGGCGGTGTCCTCGGCGGCAACGCCCGCGGGCGGGATGCCGTACACCGCCGCAGTCGAGGAGAAGACGAAGTGCCGCACGTCGCGCTCGAGACAGCAGGCGAGCAGTGCCCGCGTCGCGCAGGTGTTGTTGCCGTAGTATTTGAGCGGCTCGCGCACCGATTCCGGCACGATGGTGTAGGCGGCGAAGTGCATCACGGTGTCGACCCGATGCTCGCTCAGCACCTGCAGGACCGTGTCGCGATCGCCCACCGATCCGACCACGAGCGGCGTATCGAGCACCGCCTGGCGAAAGCCCCGCGAGAGATCATCGAGAACCACGACCCGCTCGCCGCGCTCGCGCAGCTGCAGCACCACGTGGCTGCCGATGTAGCCGGCCCCGCCGGTGACCAGAATGCTTGCATCTTTCATGCGAGAATGAGTCCCTAAGTCCATGAAAGGAGAGATCATAAACAAATCAAGCCGCACGCACCCGAGACTTCAGTCCCGATTGCATCCCTTCGCCACCCTCACGCCCGAGCGGGTGCTCGCCGCGGCGCAGGCCGCGGGCTTGGCGCCCGACGGGCGGTTGCTCGCGCTGAACAGCTACGAGAACCGGGTCTATCGCCTGGGCACGGACGAGGGGCTGCGGGTGCTGAAGTTCTACCGTCCGGGGCGCTGGAGCGATGCGCAGATCCTGGAGGAGCATCGTTTTGCGCTCGAGCTGGCCGCGGCGGACCTGCCGGTCGCCGCTCCGCTCGCGCGCGGCGGGCGCACGCTGTTGTACCAGGAGGGTTTCCGGTTCGCCGCTTTCGCCTGTTTCGGTGGGCGCGAGCCGGAGCTGGATCAGCCCGGCGCGCGCGAGATCCTCGGTCGCACGCTCGCCCGCATGCACCAGATCGGTGCCCGCACGACGTTCCGGCACCGGCCGGCCATCGACGTCGAGCGCTATGGATGGCAGGCGCGCGCCGTGGTCGAGGCCTCGACGCTGCTGCCGGAGGCGCTGGGCGCGCAGTATGCGCGCCTCGCCGACCTGCTCCTGGAGCGGATCGAGCGGGTGTACGCCGAGGTGGGCGCGGTGGAGGAGATTCGGGTGCATGGCGACTGCCATCTGGGTAATCTCCTG
>JAKARC010000062.1 GCA_021822385.1 Pseudomonadota bacterium | reverse complement strand
CGGGACGCGCCTCACGGGCGGCCCGATAGACCTCGTAGGCCTGCAGATAGGCCGGGTCGTTGCGCTCGGCCTGGTGGTACACCTGGAGGAAATTGGTCGCCGCGGCGGCCGCCGGAACTCCGAGCGCCAGCAGCACGGCGGCCATGATCCTCCGGGAGATGTGGCGATTCCGAAGATTCATGAGCATTCCCAAAAACACCGCGGGCGTCCCTGAAGTTGCACTGCGCGGATGGATTTCCCGCTGTGGTCTCGATCCGGGTCGGAGACGAGACTCCGGCCCCGGCCCCCGGATCAGAAGACGAACTCAACCGGCCGTTGCGCGTGCGCCAGCGGGTCGATCACTGTCTCGAAGAGACTCTCCACGGTCCAGGCGTCTTCGGCCACGCGCCGTATCAGCCGCGCGTCCATGGCCGGGGCGTCACCGACCACCACGAAGAGCCTGCCGCCGACCGCGAGGGCGTCCTGGAAGCGGTTGTCATAGCGGGGCATCGAGGCGGTCACGGCAATGGCATCGAACCGGTCCGTCAATGGGTGAGTGAGGGCATCGGCGCCGATGACCTGGACGTCGCGCACGTGCTGAGTGCCGAGGTTGCTGCGCGCCATGTCGGCGAGTTCCGGCACGATTTCCAATGACAGCACCGAGCGGGCCGCGACGCGCAGGCACGCCGTCACGAACCCCGAGCCGGTGCCAACCTCGAGAACGCGTTCGTTCCCCGTGAGCTGCAGTGCGGACAGCAACCGGCCCACAATGCTCGGACGGAGCATGTGCTGGCCGCCGGGCAGGGGTATTTCGAGATCGGCATTGGCGAGCGCGCGATAGTTGGGCGGTACATAGGCCTCGCGCGGCACGATGCGCAGCGTCTCAAGGACATTCGAGTCGAGCACGTGCCACGCGCGCACCTGTTGCTCGATCATCTGCTCGCGGGCATTGTCGGCCAGCATGGTCATGAAGGCTCCGGACGAATCAAAGGGTTGCCCCGCCTATGGGTGCAGGACCGGTGGAAATTACGGGTTTTCGGTCCGTCTGCCAAGCGAAATTGCCATGCGATATGGTGAAATCGCCCCGGAACAGGCATTGCGGTGCGCTATGCTCACCGCCGACCACAGTATGCAAATAATCGATAAATGGCGGGCCAACCTGCGCATGGTCGCCCAAGGAAAGCTGAGCTGAATGTCGATCGCATGGGCCCTGGGCCTTCTTCTGGCGCTGCTTGCCGCCGCGTTCTTTGTGCTGCTGCGCGCCGAGCGGACGCGGCGCGCCGAGCGGCGCGTCCTCGGCCGGCTGGCGCGCCGTCTGGAAGCGCCGCTGTCGGTTGAGTCCCCCGAGCGCATCGAGGCGACCCAGGTCGGCCCAGAACTCGGTGAGCTCATCGCCGCGGTCAATCGTCTGATGAGCGTGCCGCCCGCATCACCCGGGCAGGGGCCCGGATCGGGCGGGGATACCCGGTTCGCCGCCTTGGCCGAGCGCGTCGAGCAGCCCGTGCTCGTGCATCGGGATGTCATCGTGTACGCCAACCGCCGCCTCGCCACGCTCCTTGGGGTCGAGGCCGAGCAGATTGTGGGACGGCCCCTCTCGGACTGGGTCGTGCCGGAATATGTGGAACTCGTGCAGGAGTACGTCCGGCGCCACCTGGCGGGCGAGCCGGCCGCGGAACGCTACGAGATCGATCTGGCGCTGCCGACGGGTGTGGTGCGGCTCGAGCTGCTCGTCTGCGCCTTCGAGTACGACGGGGCGGCATTGCTCGTCACGGGCACCGAGGTGCTGCCGGAGGAGCGGCACACGCACGCCGCCGCGTTCGGCGGTGAGGGAGGCTCGCTGGCGGCGCTCGATCTGCTCTGCGAGGCGGTCATGGCCACCGATCCGCAGGGACGGGTCGTTTACCTCAATGCCGCGGCGGCGCCGCTCGCGGCGATGCCACCGGAGCAGGCGGTCGGGCGTCCGCTCGAGGAGGTGGTGAACCTGGTGCAGGTCGAGGAGCGTCGGCTGCTCGCCGAGCCGCTGCGGCAGACCCTCGGCAGCGGTGCCGCGGTGAGCCTCGGTCCGCGTGCGCTCCTGGTGGCGCGCGGGGACGGCAGTGAACGCTCGATCGAGCTGTCCGCCTCGCCGATGCGCGTCAGCGACGGTCACCTCGCCGGCGCTCTGGTGCTGTTGCACGACGTGTCCGAGTTGCGCGGCATAGCGCGCCAGATGTCGTATCAGGCCACGCACGATGCGCTGACGGGTCTGGTCAACCGGCATGAGTTCGAACGGCGGCTGCAGGAAGCGGTCGAGACCGGCCAGCGCGGCGACGGGCAGCACGTGCTGTGCTGCCTCGATCTCGATCGCTTCAAGGTCGTCAACGACACGAGCGGACACGTCGCCGGCGACAACGTACTGCGCGAGGTCGCCAAAGTGCTGCGCGACGCGGTGCGCGACAGCGATACGGTGGCGCGGCTCGGCGGCGACGAGTTCGGCATGCTGCTCGTCGGCTGCCCGCTCGAGAAGGCGCGTCAGATCGCCGATGACGTGTGCACCGCTGTCGCCGACCACCGCTTCGTTTGGCGCGAGAAGATCTTCAGCCTCGGCGTTTCGATCGGGATGGTGCAGATTGCCCGCGGCAGCGGTACCTGCGAGGAGCTGCTCGCGGCGGCCGATTCGGCCTGTTACGTGGCCAAGCACCGCGGCTCCGGACGCGTCGCGGTCTACTCGGCGCGCGATGAGGCGCGGGCACGCCACGGCGGGGAGATCCAGTGGCTGCAGAAACTGCAAAGCTGCCTGCGGGACAATCGCCTGCAGCTCTATCAGCAGCCGATCGTGCCGGCCTACGGCGATGATGTCGGCGGTCCGGCCATGGAAGTGTTCGTACGGATGCGTGAGGAGGATGATGATGGCGTCGCTCCGGGGGAATTCGTGCGCGCGGCCGAGCGCTATCGCCTGATGGGGTTCGTCGACCGCTGGGTGGTGCAGACCACACTCACCGCGCTCGGGCGCGGCGCGTTGCCGGTGCCGCCCAAGCGTTGCGTGGCGATCAACATCTCCAGTCAGACGCTCGCGGATCCGGACTTCCTCGAGTTCGTGGTCGAATGCCTCGATGGCACGGGAGTTGCCCCCGGACAGGTCTGTTTCGAACTCAGCGAAGCCGCGGTGGCAGCCAACGTCGAACACGCGCGCCGCTTCGTCGGCGTGCTGCACGGCATGGGTTGCCGTTTCGCGCTCGATGACTTCGGCTCCGGCGTCGGCTCGTTCTCCAATCTGCGCAGCCTGCCCATGGACTACCTCAAGATCGACGGTTCGTTCATCCGCAACCTGGCGCGCGACAGCGTCAACCAGGCGATGGTCACGGCGATGATCGAGCTCGCGCGCAAACTCAACTTCAAGGTGATTGCCGAGCAGGTCGAGGACAGCGCCGCGCTCGAGATGGCGCGGCGCATGGGCATCGACTACATGCAGGGCTACGCCATCGCGCGCCCGCAACCGTTGCCGCTCGCCGCCTGATGCGCTGCGGCTACTTCGGCTCGAAGCGCAGCGCCACGCCGTTGATGCAATAGCGCTGTCCGGTCGGCGGTGGGCCGTCGGGAAACACATGACCCAGGTGACCGCCGCAGCGGGCGCAATGCACCTCGGTGCGTCGCATCAGGAGGCTGCGGTCCGTGCGCGTCGCGATGCCCGCGGGCAGGGGCGCAAAGAAGCTGGGCCAGCCGGTGCCGCTGTCGAACTTGTGCGCGGATGAAAACAACTCCTGACCACAGCCGGCGCAATGATACACGCCGGAGCGGTGTTCCGCGTTGAGCGCGCTCGTGCCGGCGCGCTCGGTGCCGTGGCGGCGCAGCACGCGATACTGCTCGCTCGTGAGTTCGCGCCGCCATTCGGCGTCGCTCTTGACGATCGGAAACTGCTCTGCCGATTGCACGGGTTGACCCTCCGCACTCGCCACCGGTGCATGCCATTACAGTAACAGTCTGTTACCGCGGCGTCGAGACCGCGGCGGTGCGCGCGCGTTTGCCTCAAATACCACAGCCCGGGCCGAGTTCCGGATTCTTGTGGTTCAAACGGTTAGCGGAGTCGATGGTGTCGCGGCGCGGATCCTGTTGGCATCGACCAACGTTTGGCGTGGGCGCGGGAAAGAAAATGTCGAGTGCAACTTGTTTGCGGGCGTGGTAAGAAGAGCGCCCGGTTCAATTATCGAGAACGAGCGGCACGGATGCCTCAAGCCCATGCAGCTTGCCCGAATCTGGTGTGAACATCTGGCCGCCGGCTGTCCCCGTGAGCTGAACGGAGTCGAGATCGCGGGCAGCGATGCGCGCGCGTTGGATGCCGAAATCAGCGCCTGCGTCAGCGCGCTGCTCAGCAGCTCGATGACGCTCGATGAGCGTATCGAGCGCCGGTTGTCGGACATCCACCTGGCGCTGCTCGGCAAGCAGGCCGAAGCCGACGCGCCGGTCGCGGCCTACTGCGAGCGGTTGAACCGCCTGGTCAGCGCGCTGCTGACCCGCACGCGCGCCGGCCGGGCCTGAGATCACAGCAGCGGCACCATCAGCAGGGCGATGATGTTGATGATCTTGATGAGCGGATTGATCGCCGGTCCGGCCGTGTCCTTGTAAGGATCGCCGACCGTATCGCCGGTGACTGCGGCCTTGTGCGCCTCGGAGCCCTTGCCGCCGAAGTTGCCTTCCTCGATGTACTTCTTGGCATTGTCCCAGGCGCCGCCGCCGGTGGTCATCGAGACCGCAACGAACAGACCCGTGACGATGGTGCCGATGAGCAGGCCACCGAGCGCGCGCATTCCGGCGCCCGGTCCCATCAGATGGTTCATGACCACCACGAGCACGATGGGCATCAGAATCGGCAGCAGCGACGGGATGATCATCTCGCGGATCGCGGCGCGCGTGAGCATGTCGACGGCGCGCGAATAATCGGGCTTGGCGGTGCCCTGCATGATGCCCTTGATCTCGCGGAACTGCCGGCGGACCTCGTTGACCACCGCGCCGGCGGCGCGTCCCACCGCTTCCATGGCGAGCGCGGCGAACAGATACGGCACCATTCCGCCGATGAACAGGCCGATGATCACGGCCGGATCGGACAGCGAGAAAGCAACCAGCTTGCCCACCGCCTTCAACGAGTCGGTGTAGTCGGCGAACAGCACGAGTGCCGCGAGCGCCGCCGAACCGATCGCATAACCCTTGGTCACCGCCTTGGTGGTGTTGCCGACGGCATCGAGCGGATCGGTGATGTCGCGCACTTCCTTCGGCAGCCCGGCCATCTCGGCGATGCCGCCGGCGTTGTCGGTGATGGGGCCGTAGGCATCGAGCGCCACGATCATGCCGGTCATCGACAGCATGGCGGTCGCGGCCACGGCGACCCCGTAGAGGCCGACGCCGTGCACCGCGCCGAGCTGATACGAGCCCCAGATGGCCAGACAGATGGCCACGACCGGAGCTGCCGTCGCCTTCATCGACACGCCGAGCCCGGCGATGATGTTCGTGGCATGTCCGGTCTGCGAGGCCGCCGCCACCTTGCGCACCGGGCTGAAGTCAGTGGAGGTGTAGTACTCGGTGATCACGATCAGAGCCCCGGTCAACGCCAAGCCGATCAGCGAGCAGCCATACAGCGCCAGGCCTTGCGCGGGCATCAGGGCGCGGGTGATGAAATAGAAACCCACCGCGGAGACCACCGCGGCGACGACCACGCCCTTGTACAGGGCCGTCATGATCTTGCCGTTCGCGCCGATCGAAACGAAGAAGGTGCCGAGGATCGAAGACACGATCGACATGGCGCCGAGGGCAAGCGGGTAGACGACCGCGTGCATGGCGCCGCCCGAGCCCTTGTGTCGGAACAGCAGTCCGCCGAGCACCATGGTGGCCACGACGATCACCGCGTAGGTCTCGAACAGGTCCGCGGCCATGCCGGCGCAGTCCCCGACATTGTCCCCGACATTGTCGGCGATGACGGCCGGATTGCGCGGATCATCCTCCGGAATGCCGGCCTCCACCTTGCCGACCAGATCGGCGCCGACGTCCGCGCCCTTGGTGAAGATGCCGCCACCGAGGCGCGCGAAGATCGAGATCAGCGAGCCGCCGAAGGCGACCCCGACGATGGCATGCAGCGCGGCCTGCTCGCCGACGAGGTGGCGCAGCACCATGAAGTAGCCGGTGACCCCGAGCAGTCCGAGGCCCGCCACCAGCATGCCGGTGACCGCCCCGCCGCGGAACGCGACCGCGAGGGCGGCATTGAGGCCCTGGGTGGCGGCCTGCGCGGTGCGCACGTTGGCGCGCACCGAGATGTTCATGCCGATGTAGCCGGCGGCGCCGGACAACAGCGCCCCGACGGCAAATCCGCCCGCAGTGGGCCAACCGAGGAAGATCCCGAGGATCACGAACACGACGACCCCGACGAGCAGGATGGTCGTGTATTGGCGGTTGAGATAGGCCTTGGCGCCGGTATGCACGGCCGCGGCTATTTCCTGCATGCGCGCATTGCCGGCGGGCAGGCGGACGATGCCCGCGGTCGCAATCACTCCGTAGACCACCGACAGTAGACCGGCAGCGACCGCGGCCCAGAGCCACACGTTGACACTCATCAGCGCTTCTCTCCCCAAAAAAACCTGAAGGTACGTGCAAAGCGCGCGAACTATAGCAAATCGTGCGACCGCGGCGGCCGCGGCCCGGTGCGCTCAGATCTGA
Organism: Pseudomonadota bacterium; assembly: GCA_021822385.1. Classification (GTDB taxonomy): domain Bacteria; phylum Pseudomonadota; class Gammaproteobacteria; order Steroidobacterales; family Steroidobacteraceae; genus 13-2-20CM-66-19. The sequence goes on along the minus strand of JAKARC010000062.1, from coordinate 2,324 downwards.
TAGCGCGTCTTCAGCCGGCGCCGCACCGGCACGCCCTTGATGTGCACGTAATCGGGCAGTCCGTCGCGGTACGGCGGATAGTCTTCCCCGGCAATCAACGGCTCGAGGTAACGGCGGCACGCGGCGGTGATACCGAAACCGTCCGCGGTGATGTATTCGCGCGGCACTTTGCGCTCGCGGTTGGCGACTTCGGCGAGTGGTACGTGGTCGATCGTCCACCGGTAGGGCTTGGAACGTTTGCGCACGATGGTCGGCATCACCGCGTTGTTGCCTTGCAGGGCAAGCTCCACGGCGGCCTTGCCGACCGCATAGGCCTGCTCGACATCGACCTTGGAGGCGACGTGGCGCGCCGCGCGCTGCAGGTAGTCGGCCACCGCCCAGTGATATTTGTAGCCGTGCCGCTGGCGGATCATGTCCGCAACGACCGGCGCGACCCCGCCGAGCTGCGCATGGCCAAAGGCGTCGCGCGTGCCGGCCTCGGCAAGAAATCGCCCGTCGGCGTACGCGGCGCCTTCGGAGACGGCGACGACGCAATACCCATAGTCGGTGACGCACTGCGCGACCCGCTCGAGAAAGCGCTCGGCCTCGAAGGGGATCTCCGGAAACAGAATGATATGCGGGGGCTCGGATCGCTTGCGTCCCGCGAGGCCCGTGGCCGCGGCAATCCAACCGGCATGCCGTCCCATCACCTCGAACACGAACACCCGGGTGGACGTGCGGGCCATGGAAGCCACATCGAGCGCCGCTTCGCGGGTGCAGAGCGCGACGTACTTGGCCACCGAGCCAAAGCCCGGACAGCAGTCGGTGTGCGGCAGATCATTGTCGACGGTCTTCGGGACTCCGACACACACGATCGGATAGCCGAGTGACTCGCCGATCTGGGAGACCTTCAGGGCGGTGTCCATCGAGTCGTTGCCGCCGTTGTAGAAGAAGTAGCCGATGTCGTGGGCGCGGAAGACCTCGATCAGCCGCTCGTACTCGGCGCGATTCTGCTCGATGCTTTTCAACTTGAAGCGCGCCGAGCCGAACGCGCCGCCGGGCGTGTGGCGCAGCGCGCGGATGGTGGCTGCGCTCTCGCGCCCGAGATCGAGCAGATCCTCGGTGAGCGCGCCGATGATCCCGTCGCGTCCGGCATACACCTTGCCGATGTGCCGGGTGCGCCGCAACGCCGTTTCGATGACGCCGCACGCCGAGGCGTTGATCACTGCCGAGACACCCCCCGATTGGGCGTAAAATGCGTTTTTCTTGCCAGGATGTTGCATGACGGGTCCCCACGCTCGTCAAAGGCTGAGTCAGGGTCCGAAGGATAGCGCAGCGCCGGGTGACGTGCGCTGCGTTTGACCGGTCCGCGGCGCCCCGGTATGGTGCAAGGTCTTTCGGCCTGAATAAACCGTTCCGCTCATGCGCATTGTCCTGTTGGGGGCCCCGGGCTCGGGGAAAGGTACACAGTCGCGGCAGTTGCTCGAGCGATACCGCATCGCGCAGGTATCGACCGGTGATCTGTTGCGCGCCGCCGTCGCCCAGGGCACCCCGCTCGGCCAGGCGGCCCAGGCGGCCATGTCCGCCGGCCGCTTGGTCGAGGACGACATCGTCCTCGGCATGATCCGCGAGCGACTGCGTGAGCCGGATACCGCCGCGGGCTTCATCCTCGATGGCTTTCCACGCAATCTCGCCCAGGCGGTCGCACTCGATAGGCTGCTGCAGCAGATCGGGCGACCGCTCGATGCGGTCGTGCAGTTGCAGGTCGACTATGCCGAGCTGTCCCGACGCATCGCCGGGCGGCGTACCTGCGTCGATTGCGGCCGCGTGGTCAATCTGACCACGACGCCGAGCGAAGTTCTCGAGCATGAGCCGTGCCCGAAGACCGGTAAGCCGCATCGGCTGGTGCAGCGCCCGGATGACACCGAGGCGACCGTCGCCGAACGATTGCGGGTCTACGATGAGCAGACCCGGCCGCTGATCGACTACTACGCGGCACAGGGCCTGTTGCACAGCATCGATGCCGAAGGCGCGGTCGCCGACGTGGCGCGTCGGCTGCAGGCCGTGCTGCCGCACGACTGATCCGGCGGGGCATGGGCCCCGGGCGACGGTTCACACTGCGGCGAGCAGCCGCTCGCCCACCGCGGCGCGGCGCCAGCCGCGCAGCGCCGGACACTCGTCCCGCCCGTCGAGCAACTGCTCGAGGTCGCGCCGCGTCGCCAGCACTTCCGGGCTCAAGCCCAGTTCACTGGCCGTGCCGCGCAGCACCGCGGTGAGTCGCTTCAGCTGGGCGCTGCGGTGTGCATCGGGCCGGGGGTGGGCGAGCGCGGGGGCCGGATCGGGAA
>JAKARC010000020.1 GCA_021822385.1 Pseudomonadota bacterium | reverse complement strand
CCGAACCGGCAGGAACCGGCGCGTTCGGGCAAGAAAAAGGCCAACAGCGATCTGTTGACCTTTTGGTATTGGTGGAGGCGGGGGGAATCGAACCCCCGTCCGCAAGTCCTAGACTTCAGGCTCTACGTACGTAGCCTACTCATTGGTTCTCACGCCGCGCCACCCGAGAGGCAGGGTAAGACGAAGCGCCAGCGGACGGTGACTCTTAACGATCCGGCCCGTCGCACGCCGGATCGCGAGCCTGTGAACGCGTCCCCCGAGTCGACCGCACAGGCACGGACCGGTCGGAGGTCAGCCGCGGTTAGGCGGCGAGAGCGAAGTTGTCGTCGTTGGCAACTATAGTTTTGCAGCGAGATTTACGAGGGCACTGCGCCTCGGTACGCCTCTGAAGGTTCGCAACCCGCGTCGAAACCGGTCGCCCCCAGAGAAATCCGCCGCGATCATATCGCACTCGTGCCGCACACGCACGTGCGGTAATTCGTCGAGCTTGAGCATTTGACTTAGTATATGCTCCGTAATTTCATGCGCCCGAGCAGGGCGCCCTCGAGGTTTGGATCGATGCGGATGTGGTGCTGGGGAGCCTTTGCGGCTGCCCTGACGGTGTGCGGCGCGGCGCGGGCGCAATCCGCGTGGGCCACTTACGGGTCTCTGGGAGTTGATCTTTCACGCGGCATTACCAATACCGATAGCGGCAATGTGAAGCTGGCGGCGGCGCGGGAGCTCGGCCGGTGGGTCTACAACGTGGGCCTGTCCGGTAACTACGCGAGCACCAACGGCATTTCCACCCAGGAGGACGAACACGCCCGGCTCGGAACGACCTTGACGCTGAGCAAGCGCACGTTCTGGTTCGCCGGCACGCTGTACGACCGCAACCGATTCGACGGCTTTGCCTATCAGGAAAGTGGCGCCAGCGGCATGGGACGGCTGCTGATCGAATCGAAAGCGAACAAGCTCTCGACCGAGCTTGGCGCCGGCTATTTGCGCGAGGAGCCGGAGGCGTTGACCTACAACACCTTCGGCGAAGTGATCTCGCGTCGTCCGCAGCCGGCCATCGGCGAGGCGGTGGTGCATTTCGGGGCGCAATATACCCATCGCTTCTCGGCGAACGCCAAGCTGATCAACGCGATGTTGATCGAATCCGGCAGTACGAACACGATGAGCACCGATAATCTGACGGTGCAGGTCAAGGTGCACAAGCATCTGGCGCTGTCGATCGGCGTGGACGTGACCAACAACACCAACCCTCCCTTCGGGCAGGTCCGGCACACTCTGACGGTGACGACGGTCAATCTGACCTACAGCTTCAGCAGCTCCAAGAGCGTTTCAGCCGCCCAGCCGCTGCCGACGCTGCTGCAGGGCCTGCACATGCCCTGAGCCTCAACCGCGGCGCAGCAGCCGCGCCTTGTCGCGCTGCCAGTCGCGGTCTTTTTCCGCCGCCCGCTTGTCGTGCTGCTTCTTGCCCTTGGCAAGCCCGATCGTAAGTTTCGCACGGCCGTGCTTCCAGTACAGCTCCAGGGGCACAATCGTGTAGCCGCGCCGCTCGACCGCGCCGATCAGTCCATTCAGTTCGCTGCGGTGCAGCAGCAGCTTGCGGGTGCGGACAGGATCGGGCTGCACGTGGCTCGAAGTGGACGGTAGCGGGGAGAGGTGCGCACCGATCAGGAATGCCTCGGCGCCGCGCATATAGACGTAAGCCTCCTGCAGCTGCGCGCGGCCGGCGCGCATTGATTTGACCTCCCAGCCCTGCAGGGCGAGCCCGGCCTCGAGGCGCTGCTCGATGAAATAGTCGAAGCGTGCCTTGCGGTTCTCGGCGATCAGCCGTGGGGCGGTTTGGGCGTTGGCGGGCATGCGGGTGCGGTTCGATGCGGGTGGGCATTGTAGCGCGCGTGCACACCGCGACCGGCGATTCTCGCGTTGCCCTTGTGCCTATCGGGCCGATCCTGGGAGAATACAGGTATGCGAGAGGTCAAGCGCTCGGCGCTGGTCAGCGTGCCACCGCCGCAGCTGTTCGCGCTCATCAACGATATCGACAGTTATCCGCAGTTCCTGCCCTGGTGCACGCACGCGCGCGTGCTCACGCGCAGCGACGCGGAAATCGTTGCCACCATCGGCGTGGGGCGCGGCCCGTTGCACGGGGAGTTCACCACGCGCAATCATTTGGAGCCCTACAGCCGCATACTCATGCGCCTGGTGAGCGGTCCGTTTAGTAGGCTCGAGGGGGAGTGGCGGCTGACGCCTGCGGGTGCCGGAACGCTCGTGGAGCTCACTCTGAGCTTCCAGTTCAAGAGCGCGCTGTCCGGGGTGCTGTTCGATCGGGTCTTCGCCGAGACGGTCAGCTCCCTGGTCGATGCATTCGTTGCCCGCAGCCGGGCGTTCGCGCCGGCTGTCGGGCTTGCCGGCACATGAGTCGCGCGCTCCTGAAGCACTGTTGGGTGGCCTATGCCACCCCGGAGCGACAGTATGTGCTTGCGGTCGAGCTGCCGGGCGGGGCCTGCATCGGGGATGCGCTCGCGGCAGCCCGCCGCGCCGCCCCCACAGCTCCGATTCCCTGGGAGGACGCGCCCGTTGGAATCTTCGGCGAGCTGCGCAATCGCGCCGATCTGCCCGAGGACGGTGACCGCATCGAGCTGTATCGGCCGCTCTCCCAGGATCCGCGCGAGCGACGCCGGGGCCATGCGGCCAAGGCGCTGGGGCGGCCGCGCGATGAGCGTGCCGCCGCTGCGCAGCCCGCGCGGGCCGCGCCCGATTGAGCCTTCACTTGCCGCCAGGAATCAACGGCTGCCCGCGCGGCACATGCGCGGAAATGATGCGGGTGACCTTGCCATGGCGGAAGAACACGGTGACGCGGCTCTGGTACGGCCGGCTGAAGTACCCGTGTTTATAGTAATAGACGTAATCCCAGCGGTCGGTGTCGAAGGGATCCTTGATCATCGGCGTGCCGAGCAGATACAGCACCTGCGAGCGGGTCATGCCGATTTTCAGCTGCCGTACCGCCGGCCCATCGATGTAATTGCCCTGCTGAATGGGCATGCGGTAGACGCACCCGCCGAGCAGTATCGAGACGGCGGCGATCATCGCGCCGCGCCGCAGCGCTGAATTGAATTGAGCTGGTCGCATGGAGGTTCGATAGGCAATAATGAGGGGGGATGATACCTGATCAGAAACGCGCCGCCCGGATCCGTGCGGCGCTGCACGCCGGGAGAGGCAGATCGCAGTGGAAGGCAACGACCTGCGCAAAGCGGGCCTGAAAGTCACGCTGCCGCGGCTGAAGATTCTGGAGATCCTCGCCGGCAGCAAGACGCGGCATCTGTCCGCCGAGGACATCTACCGCACGCTGCTGACGTCCCACGAGGACATCGGCCTCGCCACGGTCTACCGGGTCCTCACACAGTTCGAAACCGCCGGCCTCGTCACACGCCATCATTTCGAGGATGGGATGGCCGTTTTCGAGCTCAATGAAGGTGCGCATCACGATCATATCGTGTGTCTGGACTGCGGCCGCGTCGAAGAGTTCGTGGACCCGGACATTGAGGCGCGCCAGCACGCGGTGGCGCGCAAACTGCGTTTCGAGATCAGCGACCACTCGCTGATTCTCTACGGGCATTGCCGCCGGGAGGCCTGCCCTCACCGGCGCAACCCCGAGCACTGAGCAGCGCTCAACGGCTTCGCCGGGCAGACTTGGCGGGGCCGGCCGGCGCGCCCGGGTCGGTGCCCGCCAGCAATGCGCGCGCGTGCGCGCGCGCCGAAGCGGTCACGTCGACCCCACCGAGCATGCGAGCCAGTTCCTCGATGCGCTCATGCGTATCGAGTTCGGTGAGCGCAGTATGGGTCGCCTGTCCGGCGAGCCGCTTCTCGACCCGCAAGTGCTGATGACCCTGCGAGGCCACTTGCGGCAGGTGCGTGACGCAGAGCACCTGGCCGCGTTCGCCAAGTGCACGCAGCTCGCGGCCGACGATTTCCGCCACCGCGCCGCCGATACCCGCATCGACCTCATCGAAGACCATGCAGCGGGTTTCGCGCGCGCTGCTTGCCACCTCGACGGCAAGCGACAGGCGCGAGAGCTCGCCACCGGAGGCGACTTGGGCGAGCGGACGCAGCGGCTGGCCCGGATTGGCGCTGACGCGAAACTCGATCGCGTCGCTCCCATGGGCGGCGGGCTCGCCGGCTTCCGTGGTCACGCCGACCTCGAAGCGCCCCCCGGCCATGCCGAGCTTTTGCATGTGTGCGCTCACCGCGGTGGCGAGTGCCGCAGCTGCGGCGGTGCGCGCGCGGGAGAGGCCTTCGGCCTCGCGCCGGTATTGCGCCAACAGCATGGCGAGCTCGGCTCGCATCGCATCGAGATCGGACTCCCCGCGCTCGTTCACGGCCAGTTCGGCGCCGAGCTCGGCGGTGCGCGCCACGAGTTCGGCCGGTGCCACCCGATGCTTACGGGCGAGATCTTCAATGGCCGCCAAGCGGGTCTCGACCGCATTCTGTCGCTCGGTGTCGAGTTCCAAACCCTCGCTGTAGTGCTCAAGCTCGCGCGCGGCTTCGCGGATGTTGACTTCGGCCTCCTGCACCAGAGTGACTATGGGCTGGATGCGCGCATCGATGCCTGCTACGGCGCGCAGCGCCTGCAGCGCGCGACCGACGGCCCCATGGGCATTGTGCGTTTCGTCCTGGTACAGATGCTCGAGGGCACCCTGGGTTGCCTGCGCGAGACGGCCCCGATGCGTGAGCCGCGCACGCTCCTCGAGCAGGTGCTCGAGTTCGCCGGCGCCAAGATCGAGCGCAGCCAGTTCAGCGACCTGATGGCGCAGCAGATCCAGCCGTGCGCTGCGTTCGCCGGCGGCCGCGCTGAGCGCACGCTCGTGCGTGTGCAGCTCGCGCCAGCGCCGCCAGGTGGCGGTGAGGCTCTGGGTCTGCGCCGCGAGCGTGCCGAATTCATCGAGCAGTTCGCGCTGGCGGGCCGCCCGGGTCAGGGACTGAAATTCATGTTGTCCATGAATGTCGATGAGCAGGTTGCCGGCCTCACGCAACAGCTGCAGTGGCGCCGGCTGACCATTCAGCCAGGCGCGCGAGCGCCCGTCAGAGCCGATCATGCGCCGCACGATCAATTCCTCGCCGCCGAGGGCCTGCGCGGCGAGCCACTCGCTGAGTTCGGGCGCCGCGGCGCGTACATCGAACACGGCGATGAGCTCGGCGCGCTCGGCGCCGTGGCGAATCATCTCCGCCCCGCCGCGCGCCCCGGCGAGCAGCTGCAAGGCATCCACGAGGATGGATTTGCCGGCGCCGGTTTCGCCGGTGAGCACCGTGAGCCCCGGTTTCACCGTGAGCTCCAGGGCATCGATGATGGCAAAATCGCGGATCTGCAGGAGGTTCAGCATGAGTGCAGGACCGGTACTCTCTCCGTCGGCGCCAGCGCGCGCTCAACGTTCGGCGTTGCCGCGACCCCACTGCAGCTTCGAGCGTAGCAGTCGGTAGTAATCGTAGCCCGGGGGGTGCAGCAATGTGATGCGCTCGGCGGCGCGGTGCACCTGCAATCTTTCGCCGGGGACCATCGAGCCGAGGACCACGCCGTCGCAGGTGATCTGCGCGCGCATTTCCGGTCGGTCGAGCAGGCGGATCTCGATCACCGAGCGGCCCGAGACCACGATCGGGCGGTCTGAGAGCGTATGCGGACAAATGGGCGCCAGCACGACGATGTCGAGCTGCGGCTCGATGATCGGGCCGCCGCAGGAGAGCGCATAGGCGGTCGAGCCGGTGGCGCTCGCCACCACGATGCCGTCGCCGGCATGCGTGTTCACATAGTTCCCGGCCACACGCGTCTCGAAGTCGAGCATGCGCCCGGTCGCGAGCTTCTGCAGCACGACGTCGTTGAGCGCCAAGGAAACGGCGCTGCGGCCGTCGGCCTGATATAGGCACGCGGCGAGCAGCGGACGCTCATCGGCGTCGAGCTGGCCGTCCAGGGCCGCATCGAGGCATGCGCGGATGTCCTGTGGCATGACATCGGTGAGAAACCCGAGCCGCCCGCGATTGATGCCGAGCAGGGGCACTCCGCTGCGCGCCACCAAACGCGCCGCATAGAGGAGCGTGCCGTCGCCGCCCACCGCGATCATCAGATCGGCATCGGTGCCGAGCTGCTCCTCGGCCATTGCGGTCGCACCCCGGCAGTGCGCGAGCGCCATGCGGGCGTCCACGCGCACGGCGACGCCGCGGTCGGCCAGATGCGCCAGCACCGCTTGGGCCGATTCGGCAACCCGCGGATCGGAAAACCGGCCGACCAGCGCGCAACAGCGAGGAGGGGTCATGGGAAAATCCTAGCAGGACGGCCGCCGGGTTGCTTGACGCTCGTGCGCTGTGCCTATAGTTTCGAGTTGCCGGCCGCGCGCATCACGGGCACGCGGCCGGCACCTATGACACACGACGGCCGGGAAGAACATCTGAGCGAGCGCGCGCAGCACCTGCTGCGGGTGCTCGTCGAGAGCTACATCCGCGACGGTCAGCCGGTCGGATCGCGCACGCTCTCGCGCGAGTCCGGAGTGCAGCTGTCCTCGGCGACCATCCGTAATGTCATGGCCGACCTCGAGGAACTTGGTTTTGTCTCCTCGCCGCATACCTCTGCGGGGCGTATTCCAACCGACAAGGGCTACCGGTTCTTCGTCGATTCTCTGCTGCAGATCCAGCCGCTGCCGGCGGCGGCCGCCGATGAGATCGAACGGCAGTTTGCGGCGCTGCGCGAGAGCGGCAAGGATCTGGTGAGCACCGTCTCGCAGTTGCTCTCGAGTCTCACCCGCCTGGCCGGGATCGTGACCCTGCCGCGTGCCGCCGAGGCATCGATCACGCAAATCGAGTTTCTCGCGCTCTCGGAGAATCGGGTGCTCGTGGTGCTCGTGTACGGCGACAGCGACGTGCAGAACCGCATCATCCAGCTCGAGCGGTATTATTCGCCGGCCGAATTGAAGCGCGCCGCGCAGTTCCTCAACGAGCATCTGCGCGGCCGCTCGCTTGCCGAGGTGCGCCAGGAGATCCTGCGCCAGCTGAGTGAGGCGCGCGCGCACATGAACCAGATCATGCTCGATGCCATCGCTATGGCACAGCACGTATTCGAATCCGACCGGCAGGACGGGCAGCTCGAGTACGTGATCAAGGGCGAGACGAATCTGATGAGCTTGGCCGAGCTCTCCAGCGTGGAGCGGCTGCGGCGGCTGTTCGAGGCCTTCAACGAGAAGCGCGACTTCCTGCACCTGCTGGATCAGAGTCTGCGCGCCGACGGGGTGCAGATTTTCATTGGACATGAGTCCGGCTATCAGATTCTCGATGACTGCACCGTAATCACGGCGCCCTACGGCTCGCCGGGCTCGGCCGTTGGCGTCCTTGGGGTCATCGGGCCGACCCGGATGGCCTACGAGAGAGTCATTCCCATCGTGGACATGACGGCAAAACTGCTCGGCGCCGCCTTGAATTCGCGCCGTTGACCCCCACCGAGTCGTTCGGGCCGCCCCGGCACCCCCTCGGGCCACGGTCCTTTTGACGCAAAGAACCTTGGGAGAGGATTGCGGATGAGCACTGAACAGGCCGGCAGAACCCCGGCACCGGAACCGCACGCAGCAGCAGCACCCGCCGGCGCCGCGGACCCCGCGGCTGCGGGCGAGGACAGCGCGCAGTTGGCGCAATTGCAGAGCGCGCTCCAGGAGGCCGAGCAGCGTGCGCGCGAGCACTGGGAACAGTATCTGCGGGCGGTTGCCGAACTCGACAACGTGCGCAAGCGCGCCCAGCGCGACATCGAGGCGGCCAACCGTTATGGCTTGGAGAAATTTGCCCTCGAGCTGCTGCCGGTGCGCGACAGCCTCGAGCTCGCCGTGCAGAGCGCCGACCAGGGCGAGGGTGACGTGCAGAGTCTGCGCCAGGGGCAGGAGGCCACACTGAAATTGCTGGTCAAGGCATTGGATACCCTCGGCATCACGGCCATCCGTCCCCTCGGCGAAGCGTTCGATCCGGCCCGGCACGAGGCCATGCTGGCCCAGGAATCCTCGACGGCCGCGCCCGACACGGTGCTGCAGGTGGTCCAGAGCGGCTATGAGCTCAATGGCCGGTTGCTGCGTCCGGCGCGGGTGATTGTGGCCAAGGCGGCCGCGGGTGGCGAACCGACGACCCGCAGACCTTGATTCGGGCCGATGGGCCCCCAAAAAGAACCCGGACGAGTTTCAACGTCCTACGACAGTAGACAGTGGCGGAGCAGATCATGGCAAAGGTAATCGGCATCGACCTCGGTACCACGAATTCGTGCGTGGCCATCATGGAGGGCGGCAAGCCCCGGGTGATCGAGAACAGCGAGGGCGATCGCACGACACCGTCGATCGTCGCCTTCACGAAGGACAACGAAGTGCTGGTTGGCCAGCCGGCCAAGCGCCAGGCGGTCACCAATCCGCAGAACACGCTGTTCGCGATCAAGCGGCTCATCGGACGGAAGTTCGAAGACGAGGTGGTGCAGCGGGACGCCAAGATGGTGCCCTACAAGATCGTGCGCGCGGACAATGGCGACGCGTGGGTCGAGGTTCAGGGCAAGAAAATGGCGCCGCCGGAGATCTCCGCCCGTGTGCTGATGAAGATGAAGAAGACCGCGGAGGACTACCTGGGCGAGCCGGTCACCGAGGCGGTGATCACCGTGCCGGCCTATTTCAACGACTCGCAGCGCCAGGCAACCAAGGACGCCGGCCGCATCGCCGGCCTGACCGTCAAGCGCATCATCAACGAGCCGACCGCCGCGTCCCTCGCCTACGGGCTCGACAAGCAGGGCGGGGATCGCAAGATTGCCGTCTACGACCTCGGCGGCGGCACGTTCGATATCTCGATCATCGAGATCGCTGAAGTCGACGGGGAGCACCAGTTCGAAGTGCTCTCGACCAACGGGGACACGTTCCTCGGCGGTGAGGATTTCGACCTGCGCATCATCAACTTCCTGGCCGAGGAGTTCCTGAAGGAATCCGGCGTCGATGTGCGCAAGGATCCGCTTGCCATGCAGCGCCTGAAGGAGGCGGCCGAGAAGGCGAAGATCGAGCTGTCCTCGACGCAGCAGACCGAGATCAATCTGCCGTACATCACCGCGGATGCCTCGGGCCCGAAGCATCTGTCGATCAAGCTCACGCGCGCAAAGCTTGAGGGACTGGTGGAGGACCTGGTGCAGAAAACCATCGCGCCCTGCCGTACCGCGTTGAAGGACGCAGGCGTCTCGGCGGCCGACGTGGCCGAGGTCATTCTGGTCGGCGGCCAGACGCGCATGCCGCTGGTGCAGAAATATGTCAAGGATTTCTTCGGGCGTGAGCCGCGCAAGGACGTCAATCCCGATGAGGCCGTTGCGGTGGGCGCGGCGATTCAGGCCGGGGTGCTCGCCGGTGAAGTCAAGGATGTACTGCTGCTCGATGTGACGCCGCTGTCGCTCGGAATCGAGACCCTCGGCGGTGTGATGACCAAGCTCATCGAGAAGAACACGACCATTCCGACCAAGGCCGCCCAGGTATTCTCGACCGCTGACGACAATCAGACGGCGGTGACCATCCATGTGCTGCAGGGTGAGCGCGAACGGGCGGCCGACAACAAGTCGCTCGGCAAGTTCGACTTGTCGGACATTCCGCCCGCCCCACGCGGCATGCCGCAGATCGAGGTCTCCTTTGACATCGACGCCAACGGCATTCTCAATGTCTCGGCGAAGGACAAGGCTACCGGGCGCGAGCAGAAGATCGTCATCAAGGCCTCGAGTGGTCTTAACGAGGATGAGATCAAGCGCATGGTGCGCGACGCCGAGGCGCATGCGGCCGAGGACAAGCGGTTCCGTGAGCTGGTGGAAAGCCGCAACAAGGCCGATGCGATGATTCACGCCGTGGAGCGCAGCCTGAAGGATCTTGGTGAGAAGGTCGAGCCGGGCGAGCGGGCCGCCGTCGAGTCGGCGGTTGCGGAGTTGCGCACGGCGCTGAAGGGCGACGATCCGGCGGTGCTCGAGAAGAAGACCGAAGCGCTGGCACAGGCCTCCGCAAGTCTGGCGCAGAAGGCCTACGCGGCGCAGGCCGGCGAGGCCGGCGCAAGTGGCGCGGGCGCCTCGACTCCGGGTACGGGCGCGCAACCGGATGCCGCAGCGAGCGGCGGCGGTGAGAACGTCGTCGACGCCGAGTTCGAGGAAGTCAAGGACAAGGGGCGCAAGGCCTCCTGACCGTTCAGTTGAGCGAGTCGGTATAGTGGGCGGGGTTGGCCGCGCAAACCCCGCGGCCACTGTGCGAGGCGCATGAAGAAAGACTTCTACAAAATTCTCGAGGTCCCCAAGTCAGCGAGCGAGGCGGACATCAAGAAGGCGTATCGGCGCCTGGCGATGAAATATCATCCGGATCGCAACCCGGGCGACGCGGAGGCTGAGGGGCGCTTCAAGGAGGCGAAGGAAGCCTACGAGATCCTCACCGATCCGGCCAAACGTTCCGTCTACGATCAGTACGGGCATGCGGGACTCGAGGGCGCCGCCGGCGCGCGCGGCTGGGCGGGTCCGAACCCCGCTGACGCCTTTGGCGATATCTTCGGGGATGTCTTCGGCGACATCTTCGGTGCGGCCCGCCGCGGTGGCCGCTCGCAGGTGTTTCGCGGCGCCGACCTGCGCTATGAGCTCGAGCTTGATTTGCGCGAAGCGGTCTTTGGGCACACGGTGCAGATCGAAGTGCCGAAGCTCACCGAGTGCGAGACCTGCCATGGCACGGGCGCTGCCAAGGGCAGCGAGCCGAGCACCTGTGATGCCTGTGGCGGCAGCGGACAGGTCCGCATTTCGCAGGGCTTCTTTCAACTGCAGCAGACGTGCTCGAAGTGCCGCGGCGCGGGTACGATCGTGCGCAATCCCTGCGACACCTGCTTCGGCCAGGGCCGGGTGCGGCGCACGCGCACGCTCTCGGTCAAGGTGCCTGCCGGTGTCGACACGGGTGATCGCATTCGGCTCTCGGGCGAGGGCGAGGCCGGTCGCAACGGCGGTCCGCCGGGGGATCTCTACGTTGAGGTGCACGTACGCGAGCATCCGATCTTCGAGCGCGACGGCGAGCACCTCTCCTGCGAGGTGCCGATCAGCTTCGCCATCGCTGCCCTCGGCGGCTCGGTGGAGGTTCCAACCCTGGATGGCAACGTGGTGTTGAAGATCCCGGCCGAGACGCAGTCCGGACGCGTGTTCCGCCTGCGCGGCAAGGGGGTCAAGCCCGTGCGCAGCAATGCGCAGGGCGATCTGTTCTGCCGCGTGGTGGTCGAGACGCCCGTACACCTGTCGGCACAACAGCGCGAGTTGGTCCGCAAGCTCGAGGAGTCGCTGAAGGAGAACGACTCGCGGCACTCCCCGCGCGAGAAGGGTTTTCTCGAGGGCGTGCGGCGCTTCTTCGGCGTCTGAGCGCCGCCCGGTGACCATCCGCGCAGTCATCATCGGAGCCGCCGGTCGGATGGGCCAGGCGCTGACGCGCGTGGCGGCAGAATTCCCGGATTTGCGCCTGGTCGGGGCGATCACTGCGGCGGGCAGCCCGGTGCTCGGACGGGACCTGGGACAGTATGCAGGTATCGCGCCGCTCGGGATCACACTGAGTGCGGATCTGGCCGCCGCCCTGCGCAACGCCGATGTTGCCATCGACTTCTCCCGCCCCGAAGCGAGCGCAGCGAACCTTGCGGCCTGTCGCACCGCAGGCACGGCTCTGCTCATTGGAACGACGGGTCTGAGGCCGCTGCTCAGCGAGAGCGAGCTGTCGGAGGCGGCCCGGCAGATTGCGCTGCTCGTGGCGGCGAACACCAGCCTTGGGGTCACGCTGCTGATGGAGCTGGTGCGTCAGGCGGCGAGCGCGTTACCGGCAGAATTTGACGTCGAGATCCTCGAGACGCATCACCGGATGAAGCGCGATGCACCCTCGGGAACCGCACTGGCGCTCGGACAGGTGGCCGCCACGGCCCGCGGCACGGCGCTCGATGAGATCGCGGCCGACCGTGCCGGTCCGCGGCGTCCGGGTGCGATTGGCTTCGCGGTCTCACGGGGCGGCGATGTGGTCGGAGAGCACGAGGTGCGCTTCCTCGGGCCCGGCGAGCAGCTCGTATTGGCGCATCGGGCCACCGATCGGGCCGTCTTTGCCCGCGGGGCGATTACTGCCGCGCTCTGGCTGGCGCAACAACCGGCCGGGCGTTATGAGATGCGCGATATTCTCTTTTAAAATCATAGTGATAGGGAAATCATGCCTGCGTTTCCCGCCCCGAAGCGGCAGCCAGAATTTTCCGTGGACACTCGCGGCATGCGACCGTAGAATTTCGCCCGATCCGCCGGCGGGTCCATCGATTCACGTGCGGGTTAGTCCACGCAAGGCGGGAGGTCGTTCCTTGGAACGCCTCCCGCTTTGTATATCCGCCTATCACGGGCGTGGCGTGTCGCCGCCTGACTCGCCTGCGGATGAAAGAGAGGATCCATCGAAGTGAGCGTCCCCGCAGTCCTAGCTTTGGCGGATGGGACCGTCTTTCGCGGCCAGTCGGTCGGTGCTAAAGGTAACACCACGGGCGAGGTCGTCTTCAACACCGCCATGACCGGCTACCAGGAGATCCTCACCGATCCGTCATATGCCCGGCAGATCGTGACGCTTACCTGTCCGCACATCGGCAACACGGGCACGACGCCCGAGGATCTCGAATCCGCGCAGGTCTATGCCGCCGGCCTGATCGTGCGGGATCTGCCGGCGCGCTGGAGCAACTGGCGCGCCGAGGAATCGCTCGGCAGCTTCCTTGAGCGCGGACACATCGTTGCGATCGCCGGTATCGATACGCGCCGACTGACGCGGATCCTGCGCGAGCGCGGTGCGCAGCCCGGATGCATCATGACCGGGGAGCAGGCCGATGCGGCCGCCGCGGTGGTTGCGGCCCGGAAGTTTCCCGGCTTGAAGGGCATGGACCTTGCCAAGGTCGTCAGTGCGCGGCGCAGCTTTCAGTGGAACGACGGCAGTGTGTGGCCGGAAAGAGCCGGCATGCTGCGGGCGCAGCAGCGTCTGCACGTGGTGGCCTACGATTTCGGCATCAAGCGCAACATTCTGCGGCTGCTCGCGGACTTCGGCTGCCGCATGACCGTGGTGCCGGCCGAGACCCGTGCCGAGGACGCCCTTGCACTCGCCCCCGATGGGCTGTTTCTCTCCAATGGTCCGGGGGACCCCGAACCGTGCACGTATGCGATCGAGGCGACGCGCCGGTTCCTGCAGACCGATCTGCCGCTGTTCGGCATTTGCCTCGGCCACCAGATTCTCGCGCTCGCCGCCGGCGCGCGCACGCTGAAGATGAAATTCGGCCACCATGGCGCCAACCATCCCGTGCAGGACCTCGACACCGGACGAGTGTTCATCACCAGCCAGAATCACGGCTTTGCCGTCGATGAGAAGACCTTGCCGGCGCATGTGCGCGCCACGCACCGCTCGCTGTTCGACGGCTCCCTGCAGGGGCTTGCGTTTCAGGACCGCGCCGCATTTGGTTTCCAGGGGCATCCCGAGGCGAGTCCCGGCCCGCACGATATGCAGCCCCTGTTCGAGCGGTTCGTGCAGATGATGGTGCGCCGGCTGCAGGCGCAGTTGCGCCAGGGTTCGGGCCGGGGCGCACCGGCCGCCGCGCCCCAGCACAGCACCCTTTCCGGTTGAATTCACGAGCACCCACCCCGTGCCCAAGCGTAGTGACCTCAAGAGCATCCTGATCATTGGCGCCGGTCCGATCGTGATCGGGCAGGCGTGCGAGTTTGACTACTCCGGTGCACAAGCCTGCAAGGCGCTGCGCGCCGAGGGCTACCGCGTGGTGCTGGTCAACTCCAATCCCGCGACCATCATGACCGACCCGGAAATGGCCGATGCCGTCTACATCGAGCCGGTGAACTGGCGTACCGTCGCGCGCATCATCGCGAAGGAGCGTCCCGATGCGCTGTTGCCGACCATGGGCGGACAGACCGCGCTCAATACCGCGCTCGATCTGGTGCGCGAGGGGGTGCTCGAGCGGTTCGCGGTCGAGTTGATCGGTGCGAAACGCGAGGCCATCGACATGGCCGAGGACCGGGAGCGCTTCCGCAACGCGATGACCGAGATCGGCCTGCAGTCGCCGCACTCGCAGATGGCCCGCAGCTTGGATGAGGCGTTCGTGGTGGCGAGCGACATCGGCTTTCCCATCGTGATCCGCCCGTCCTTCACACTCGGGGGCTCAGGTGGCGGCATTGCCTACAATCGCGAGGAACTGGAGGTCATCGTCGCGCGCGGGCTGGACGCCTCGCCGACCGCGGAGGTGCTGCTCGAGGAGTCGGTGATCGGCTGGAAGGAATTCGAGATGGAGGTGGTGCGGGACCGCAACGACAACTGCATCATCGTCTGCTCGATCGAGAATCTCGATCCGATGGGCGTGCATACCGGCGATTCGATCACCGTGGCGCCGGCGCTCACGCTGACCGACAAGGAATACCAGCGCATGCGCGATGCCTCGATCGCCGTGCTGCGCAAGATTGGCGTCGATACGGGCGGGTCGAACGTGCAGTTCGCGGTCAATCCACGCGACGGCCGGCTGCTCGTCATCGAGATGAACCCGCGTGTGTCACGCTCCTCGGCGCTTGCCTCCAAGGCGACCGGGTTTCCGATCGCCAAGATCGCCGCGAAGCTCGCCGTCGGCTATACGCTTGATGAGCTGCGCAACGACATCACCGGTGGCGCGACGCCCGCCTCGTTCGAGCCCGCCATCGATTACGTGGTCACGAAGATTCCGCGCTTCACGTTCGAGAAATTTCCCGCCGCCAATGATCGGCTGACGACGCAAATGAAGTCGGTCGGGGAGGTCATGGCCATCGGACGAACGTTCCAGGAATCGCTGCAAAAAGCGCTGCGGGGCCTCGAGACCGGGCTTGACGGACTGACCCCGCAGGCGCTGCCGGCTGCCGCCGAGGAAGCCGAGGGCAGGCTGACCCATGAGCTGCGCGCCGCGGGGCCGAACCGCCTGCTGTACGTCGCCGATGCGATGCGCGCCGGCTGGACGTTCGAGCGCATCGCGGAGCTCACGCACATCGACCCATGGTTTCTCGCTCAACTCGAGGATCTGGTACAGGAGGAAGCACGCGTACGCGCCGAGGGGTTCTCCGGGCTCACCGGTGCGCGCCTGCGCGTATTGAAGCGCAAGGGTTTCGCCGATGCGGCGCTTGCCAGACTGGTCGAGATGCCCGAACAGGCGGTGCGTCACAAACGTCACGACCTCGGCGTGCGCCCCGTGTACAAGCGCGTCGATACGTGTGCGGCGGAATTCGCCACCTCGACGGCGTACCTCTATTCAACCTACGAGGAAGAGTGCGAAGCCGCGCCGTCCGAGCGGCGCAAGATCATGATTCTCGGCGGTGGACCGAACCGCATCGGTCAGGGCATCGAGTTCGATTACTGCTGCGTGCATGCCGCGCTCAGTCTGCGCGAAGATGGTTTCGAGACCATCATGGTCAACTGCAATCCCGAGACCGTCTCGACCGATTACGACACCTCGGATCGGCTGTATTTCGAGCCGCTCACCCTCGAGGATGTGCTTGAGGTCCTCGCCAAGGAGAAGCCCGAGGGGGTGATCGTGCAGTTCGGCGGGCAGACGCCGTTGAAACTGTGTCGAGCGCTCGAGCAGGCCGGCGCGCCGATCATCGGTACCTCGCCGGATTCGATCGACGTGGCCGAAGATCGCGAGCGCTTCCAGGCGTTGGTGCGGCGGCTGGGGCTGCGCCAGCCAGCCAATGCGACGGCCCGTACCGAGGAGCAGGCGGTGCAGCTCGCCCGCGAGGTCGGCTTCCCTCTGGTGGTGCGCCCGTCCTATGTGCTCGGTGGCCGGGCGATGGAAATCGTGTTCAACGAAGAGGATCTGCGCGGCTACATGACACATGCGGTGCAGGTCTCCAACGACAGTCCGGTGTTACTCGATCGGTTCCTCGATGTGGCGATCGAGGTCGATGTGGATGCCGTGTGCGACGGGCGGCAGGTCCTGATCGGCGGCATCATGGAGCACGTCGAGCAGGCCGGCGTGCACTCGGGGGACTCCGGCTGTTGTCTGCCGCCAAACAGCCTCAGTGCCGAGGTCCAGGCCGAGCTGCGCGAGCAGACGCGCAAGCTTGCCGGCGCGCTGCAGGTGGTTGGATTGATGAATATTCAGTTCGCCATCCAGAACAGCGTGATCTACGTGCTCGAGGTCAATCCGCGCGCTTCGCGCACCGTGCCGTTTGTCTCCAAGGCGACCGGAGTGCCGCTGGCGAAGATCGCTGCGCGCGTGATGAGCGGACGGTCGTTGGCCGATCTTGGCGTGAGCGAGGGACGCGTGCCGACTTACTATTCGGTCAAGGAGGCGGTGTTCCCGTTCGTGAAATTTCCCGAAGCCGATCCGATACTCGGTCCGGAGATGAAATCGACTGGGGAGGTCATGGGCACGGGCCGGACGTTCGGGGAGGCCTACGCCAAGGCGCAAAGCGCCTCGGGCGTGACGCTGCCGCGACAAGGCGTATGCTTCATCAGTGTGCGCGAGCGGGACAAGCCCGGCGCGGTGCTCCTCGGGCGGCGCCTCGCCGAGCGCGGCTTCGAGCTGCTCGCCACCGAGGGCACGGCTCTCGCGCTGACGGCCGCCGGCATCCCCTGCCGGCGCGTGAACAAGGTGCGTGAAGGCCGGCCGCACATCGTGGACATGATCAAGAACGACGAGGTCGATCTCATCATCAATACCACCGAGGGCAAACTCGCGATCCTGGAGTCGAACTCCATCCGTCGCGAGGCGGTGCATCGCCGCGTCACGTATTACACTACCCTCGCGGCAGGCTTGGCGACCTGCGAGGCGCTCGATCATCTCGACGAGGTGGAGGTGAACCGCCTCCAGGATCTGCATCGGGAGGGCTTGAGCGGATGAAACGTGCACCCATGACGCTGCGCGGTGCGGAGGCGCTGCGGGCCGAGTTGAAGCGGCTGAAGAGCGAGTCGCGCCCCGCCGTCATCAAGGCGATCGCCGAGGCACGCAGCCACGGTGACCTGTCCGAGAATGCCGAGTATCACGCCGCACGCGAGCAGCAGAGTTTCATCGAAGGCCGCATCCGCGAGATCGAGGCCAAGCTCGCCATCGCCGAGGTGATCGATCCGCGCACGTTGCCGAACACGGGCAAGGTCGTCTTCGGCGCCACGGTTCAGCTCGAGGATGAGGCTGGAAACCGTGTCGTCTATCAAGTGGCGGGTGAGGACGAGGCGGACGTGAGCGCCGGCCGCATATCCATCACCTCGCCGATCGCGCGCGCGCTGGTCGGCAAACGCGAAGGGGACTTGGTTGAGGTTGCCGCACCCGGCGGCATCCGTTCCTATGAAATCGTCGAGGTGCGGTTCGAGTAGGCGCGGTCAGTGCCCAGGGAGCACGATGCGGGGCAGATCGGCGCGGGGCCGGTACAGCACCGCACAATGGCCGATGCGTTGCACGAGGGCGCTGCCGGTTCTTGCGGTCAGCTGCGCGAGCAGCTCAAGGCGCTCGGCCGCAGGGCTCGCCGGTGTTTTGATCTTGATGAGCTCGTGATCGGCGAGCGCGCGCTCGATCTCGCGGGTGACCGCCTCGGTCAGCCCTGCGGTGCCGATGCGCACCACCGGTTTGAGCGCGTGCGCCAGGGCGCGCAGATGGCGGCGTTGCCGCTCGGTGAGTGGTTGAGCAGTGGACATGGCGAGATTCTACAGGCCGTTATGGCAAAGCGATCCCGCAGTAGCGATCGATGGCTCAAGGAGCACTTCGCCGACCCATTCGTCAAACGGGCGCAGGCGCAAGGGTGGCGATCGCGTGCGGCATTCAAGCTCGAAGAGATTGATCTGCGCGAGAAAATGTTTCGATCCGGAGCGATCTGCATCGATCTTGGCGCAGCTCCCGGCGCGTGGAGTCAATATCTGCGGCGCCGTCTCGGCCGCGGTGGAAAAATCCTGGCAACGGATATACTGCCGCTTGAGCCCCTGGAGGGCGTGCAGTTCGTTCAGGGCGATTTCCGCGAGGCCGCGGTCTTCGAGGAGATTCTGCGGCTTTTGCCGCACCGGCAGGTAGACTGGGTGCTCTCGGACATGGCTCCGGCCATGAGTGGAATTGATTCGGTCGATCAGCCGCGGGCGATGGATTTGGCTGAACTTGCGCTCGATCTGGCGGCCCGGATCTTGAAGCCTGGCGGCGGCGCCCTGATCAAGGTCTTTCAGGGCGCAGGGTTCGAGGCGCTGATTCGTACGGCCCGGGGTCAATACGGCAAGGTGAGGCTGCTCAAACCGGCCGCATCCCGTGCCCGGAGTTCCGAAATGTATATGCTGGCTAAGGACTACCGCTTGGTGTAGCGTGCTGATCCGATGAATGATTTGACCAAAAACATCCTCCTGTGGGTGGTGATTGTCGTGATTCTGCTGGCGGTCTTCAGCCGCTACCTGCCGAACACGAACCAGCCTCAGGTCATGACGTACTCCACGTTCCTGCACGACGTCGAGGAGAACCATGTCTCCTCGGTGACGTTCCAGGGCTCCATGCTCTATGGACAGCTGAGCGATCACAAGCAGTTCAAGACCTACAATCCGGAAACGAACTACACCGCGCTGATCGGGGCTCTCGAGCAGCACAACGTCAACATTTCCGGCAAGCCGCCAAAGGGCGAGGGCATTCTCGAGCAGATCCTGATTCAGCTGCTGCCGGTGCTGCTGCTGATCGTCGTCTTTGCCTACATGATTCGCCAGATGCAGGGCGCTTCCGGCGGCCGCGGCGCGATGTCGTTCGGCAAGAGCCGCGCGCGGCTGCTCGGCGAGGACCAGGTGAGCGTCACGTTTGCCGATGTCGCGGGCGTCGACGAGGCCAAGCAGGAAGTCGGGGAAATCGTCGACTTCCTGAAGGACCCCGGCAAGTTCCAGAAGCTCGGCGGGAAAATTCCAAAGGGCGTCCTCATGGTCGGTTCCCCCGGAACCGGCAAGACGCTGCTCGCGCGGGCGATCGCCGGGGAGGCCAAAGTCCCGTTCTTCACCATCTCCGGCTCGGATTTCGTCGAGATGTTCGTCGGCGTGGGTGCCTCGCGCGTGCGTGACATGTTCGAGCAGGCCAAGAAGCATGCGCCCTGCATCATCTTCATCGACGAGATCGATGCGGTCGGCCGCCACCGTGGCGCCGGACTCGGCGGCGGTCACGACGAGCGCGAACAGACACTCAATCAACTGCTCGTCGAAATGGACGGCTTCGAGGGTAACGAGGGCATCATCGTCATCGCGGCAACCAACCGCCCGGACGTGCTCGATCCGGCGCTGCTGCGACCCGGACGCTTCGACCGGCAAGTGGTGGTGCCGCTGCCGGATGTGCGCGGCCGCGAGCAGATCCTGCGCGTGCACATGCGCCGGGTGCCGCTCGGCGATGACGTCAAGCCGGCGTTGATTGCGCGCGGCACGCCCGGATTCTCGGGAGCGGACCTGATGAATCTGGTCAACGAGGCGGCGCTGTTTGCCGCGCGCGCCAACAAGCGTATCGTCGGCATGGAGGAGTTCGAGAAGGCCAAGGACAAAATCATGATGGGAGCGGAACGGCGCTCCATGGTGATGACCGAGGAAGAGAAGCGCATGACCGCCTACCACGAGGCCGGCCACGCCATCGTGGGCATGAGCGTGCCGGAACACGATCCGGTCTACAAGGTGACCATCATCCCGCGCGGACGCGCGTTGGGTCTCACCCAGTTCCTGCCCGAGCAGGACCGCTACAGCATGTCCAAGCGGCGCCTGGAGAGCACCATCGCCACACTGTTCGGCGGACGTGTGGCCGAGGAGCTGATATTCGGCCCCGAAGCCGTGACCACCGGAGCCTCGAACGACATCGAGCGGGCGACAGAGCTCGCCCGCAACATGGTCACCAAGTGGGGGCTGTCGGACAAGCTCGGGCCGCTCACCTACACGGAAGAAACCGGCGAGGTCTTCCTCGGCCGCAGCGTCACGCAGCACAAGCAGGTGTCGGATGTCACTGCGCACGCCATTGACGAGGAGGTTCGCCGGGTCATCGAGAGCAATTACACGAAGGCACGGGAAATACTCACCACGGAAATCGACAAGCTGCATGCCATGGCCGAGGCGCTGATCAAGTACGAGACGATCGAGGAAGATCAGCTGAAGGACATCATGGCCGGCCGGGTGCCCAAGCCGCCGAGCGGCTGGGACGACACCATGTCGCATCGCCCGCCGCCGTCGGCGCCCGGTCCGCTGCCCGGTACTCCGCTCGGCTCCCCGGTGAGCTGAAGGGACGCGCACAGGCGCGTGTGCCGGACCCTGGGGGCGTTGCGCGGATGAGCCTCGTGCTGCGCTGTGCGAGCGGTCCGCTCGAGTGCGCCCGCCCAGTGGTCATGGGCGTGCTCAATCTCACCCCGGACTCCTTCTCCGACGGCGGCGAGTATCTCGATCCGCAGGCGGCGCTCGAGCGGGCGCTCGCCCTCGCGGCGCAAGGCGCCGCCCTCATCGATCTCGGCGGTGAGTCGACCCGCCCGGGCGCCGAGCCAGTGCCCTTGGACGAAGAGCTGCGCCGCGTGATCGCGGTGGTGGGCCGCCTGCGCCCGCTGACGCGCGCGCTGATTTCCATCGACACCAGCAAGCCCGAAGTCATGCGCGCCGCCGCTGCCGCGGGCGCCGATCTCATCAACGACGTGTATGCATTGCGTGCCCCCGGGGCACTCGCTGCGCTCGCCGAGTCCAATTGCGCGGTATGTCTGATGCACATGCGCGGAGAGCCGCGCACGATGCAGCAGTCGCCGCAGTATGCCGACGTGATCGGCGAGGTGCGCACGTTCCTCGAGAGGCGAATCGAGGCTTGCCGTGCCGCCGGCATTGACGAGGCGCGCATTGCCATCGATCCGGGCTTCGGGTTTGGCAAGACGCTCGAGCACAACCTGACGCTGCTGCGTCGGCTCGAGCAGATCCGTGTCGCCGGCCGACCGATCCTGGTCGGGCTCTCGCGCAAGTCCATGATCGGTGCGCTCACCGGCAAGGGTACGCCGGAGCGGGTGCATGGCAGTGTCGCGGCCGCGCTGCTTGCGGCGCAAAACGGAGCCAATATTCTGCGGGTCCACGACGTCGCGGCCACCGTGGATGCGTTGCAGGTGCTTGCCGCCGTCACCGACGGCCGGCAGTAGCCGGGCAGAGCGCCCGAGCAGCGGTCGCGACCGGCGGCCGGCGATGCAGCTGGCTCGCCGGCGAATCAATGCCCGATAATACCTCCGGCGGCAGACCAATCCGGGTGGAACACAGCTTGTGAGCAGGAAATACTTCGGTACCGATGGCATCAGGGGCCGCGTGGGCGAGGAGCCCATGACGGTGGATTTCGCACTGCGACTGGCGAGTGCCGCGGGCCGGGTGCTGACCCCCGATGGAGGCACGGTGCTCATCGGCAAGGACACCCGTCTATCCGGCTACATGTTTGAATCGGCTCTCGAGGCGGGATTCGTCGCTGCCGGTGTGAATGTAATGTTGATCGGGCCGCTACCGACGCCGGGCATCGCGTACATGACGCGCAGATTCGAGTGCGCGTTCGGGGTGGTGATCAGCGCCTCGCACAACCCGTATGACGACAATGGCATCAAGTTCTTCGATGGCAGTGGGGGCAAGCTCTCCGATGCGGTCGAGGCGCGCATCGAGGCTGAACTCGCCAAGCCGGTGCTGACGTGCGCATCGGGACGCCTCGGCAAGGCGGTGCGCGTCGACCGCTCCCGCACCGATTATCAGGCATTCTGCGCCGCCACCTTGCCGCAGGGTCGTGGACTCGCGGGCATGAAGATCGTCATCGACTGCGCCAACGGCGCGGCCTACAAGGTGGCTCCGCGCGTGCTCGCCGATCTCGGCGCCGAGATCGTGCCGATCGGCTGCTCGCCGAACGGACGCAACATCAACGACGGCTGCGGGTCGCTGCATCCGGAGCTGCTGCAGCTGACGGTGCCCGGTGTGCGCGCGCAGGTGGGGCTCGCGCTCGATGGCGACGGTGACCGACTGGTCATGGTCGATCATCTCGGTCGCACTGTCGATGGCGACCAGATCCTGTACATCATTGCACGCGCCCGCCACGAGGCGGGCATGCTGGCCGGACCGGTGGTGGGGACGGTGATGAGCAATCTCGGTCTGGAGATCGCCCTTGGCGAGCTCGGTATTCCCTTCCAGCGCGCGCCGGTGGGGGATCGGTATGTGCTGTCGATGCTGCGCGCGAGCGGTGGCGTGCTCGGCGGGGAGACTTCCGGACATATTCTGTGCCTGGACAAGACCACCACGGGGGACGGTCTGGTGAGCGCGCTGCAGGTGCTCGCGGTGATGCGCCAGAGCGGGCGCTCGCTGGCCGAACTCGCCGCACCCATGCGCAAGTTCCCCCAGGTGCTGCTCAACGTCAAGGTTGCCCGGGGCTTCGATCCGACCGATGTGCCGGCGGTGCGCGCGGCGATCGAACAGATCGAGCGGCGTCTCGGCAAGGAAGGTCGGGTGGTGCTGCGGGCCTCGGGCACCGAGCCGCTGATCCGCGTGATGGTCGAAGGGCGTGACGAGAGCGAGACCCGGGCCGCCGCAACGGCGCTGGCCGAGGTCGTGCGCGCGGCGGTTCTCTAGAGCGCCGGCGGCACTGCGCGTTGCGCTGCCGGGAGCGCGCCGTTATCATCCCGGCCCCGTTCGAGGCCGGAATTTGCGCATGCGCCGCCCTATCGTGGCTGGAAATTGGAAGATGCATGGGACGCGCGCGGATAACGCGCGCCTCGTGGAAGAACTGCTCGCCGGCTTGCCCGATGGCGCTGCCGCGGAGTGTCTGGTGTGCCCGCCGTTCGTGTACCTGCAGGAGGTCGGGCGGCTGGTGCGTGATACCCCCGTGCAACTGGGCGCCCAGGACGTGTGCGCCGAGGCGCAGGGCGCCTTCACCGGCGAGGTATCCGCGGCAATGCTGCGGGACGTAGGCTGTGCCTACGTCATTGTCGGGCACTCGGAGCGCCGTTGGATCTATCACGAGAGCGATCAGCTGGTGGCGCGCAAGTTTGCCGCCGCTCAGGCCAAGGGGCTGGTGCCGATTCTGTGCGTCGGGGAGCAGCTCGCCGAGCGCGAAGCGCAGCGCACCGAGCAGGTGGTCGGCCGCCAGCTCGACGCGGTGCTCGAGCTGTGCGGAGTGAGCGCGCTGCACGAGGCCGTCATCGCCTACGAGCCGGTCTGGGCCATTGGCACGGGACGCAGCGCGACACCGGCGCAGGCGCAGGCGGTGCACGCCTTCATTCGCGAGCGTGTAGCGGCGCGGGATGCTAAAATTGCCGCTGCGACCCGCGTGCTCTATGGTGGTAGCGTCAAGGCGAGCAATGCGGCCGAGCTGTTCTCGCAGCCCGATGTCGACGGCGGCCTGATCGGCGGCGCGTCGCTTAACGCGGAGGAGTTCCTGGCGATCCTGGCAGCCTGCGGATCGCGGTGAGCGGTTTTCACTCATGCATGACATTTTGATGATCATTCAGCTGGTGGCGGGGGTGTGCATCGTCATCCTCGTGTTGCTGCAGCATGGACAGGGAGCCGATGCCGGCGCCGGGTTCGGTGCGGGCGCCTCCGGCACGGTATTCGGCGCACGCGGAGCGACGACGGCACTCTCGCGCGCCACGGCGATCTTCGCTGCGGTATTCATGCTCAACAGTGTGGCGTTGACGTATCTCAGCACGCGCACGCACGAGCACCACAAGACAATTTTGAATCTGGCCGCCGAGCCGCGGCCGGCCGCGGGCGCGAAGACGCCGGCGGCACTTCCGGTGACCAAGGTTCCGAGTGTGCCGGGGAATGTGCACCGCGCTGAACAGGCGCACGGGCACTGATTCGGGCCGACACGGCAGTCGGACCGGGCGTTGATGAATGATGCCGACGTGGTGGAATTGGTAGACACACTAGCTTGAGGGGCTAGCGCCGCGAGGCGTGTCGGTTCGAGTCCGACCGTCGGCACCAAATCATCTGCAGCCCTGCTACAATGCCGGGCTTTGAAGGCGAAGACTCCGGCTGACCGTTCCCCGCGGCGCCGAGTGGCCGGCCAGTGGATGCACGCATGCTGAACAATTATCTGCCGATTCTGATCTTTCTCGCGGTTGCCATCGCGATCGCGCTGGTGATGCTGATACTCGGCACGGTCCTCGGCCGGCTGTTCTCGCGCCATCCGGGCGATCGGGAGAAGCTGTCGGCTTACGAGTGCGGCTTTGATGCATTCGAGGACAGCCGCATGAAGTTCGACGTGCGCTACTACCTGGTCGCGATCCTGTTCATCGTCTTCGATCTCGAGGTCGTATTTCTATTCCCCTGGGCGGTTGCGCTCGGGCAGATCGGCATTGCCGGGTTGATCGCGATGGTGGTGTTCCTCGGGATCCTCACCGTGGGCTTCATCTACGAGTGGAAGAAAGGAGCGCTCGAGTGGGACTGAACGAGGAGCAAGAGGGGTTTGCGCAACGGGGCTTTCTCACCACCCGGGTCGACAACCTGCTCAATTGGGCGCGCACCGGCTCGCTGTGGCCGATGACTTTCGGTCTCGCCTGTTGCGCCGTGGAGATGATGCACGCCGGGGCATCGCGTTATGACCTCGACCGCTTCGGCGTGGTCTTCCGGCCGAGCCCGCGTCAGTCCGATGTGATGATCGTCGCCGGCACGCTGGTGCACAAGATGGCCCCGGCGCTGCGCAAGGTGTACGACCAGATGGCCGAGCCGCGCTGGGTCATCTCGATGGGCTCGTGCGCCAACGGTGGGGGGTACTACCACTATTCCTACGCGGTCGTGCGCGGCTGCGACCGCATCGTTCCGGTGGACGTGTACGTGCCGGGCTGTCCGCCGACGGCCGAGGCGCTGGTCTACGGTATCATTCAGCTGCAGAAGAAAATCGTGCGTACCAGCACCATCGCCCGCTAGAGTTTGATTCATGGAACAGCCCATCCAATCCCCCGCCGCGGCCAGCGCTGCCAGCGAGGCGCTCGCGAGCGCGATCGGCGCGCGCCTGCGTGACCTGCGTCGCCTGCCGGCGCTCGCGCACGAGGTCGCGTTTGAAGTCGAACCCGATCGGCTGCTCGAGGTGTGCCGTACTCTGCGTGACGATCCTGAGCTGCGCTTCGAGCTGCTGATGGACGTCTGCGGCGTCGATTACCTGCAGTACGGTCGCGAGGAATGGCTGACCACGGGAGCAACCCGTACGGGCTTCAGTCGCGCCCGCGAAGTCAATGCGCCCGTTGATCCGGATATGCCCGGGCGTTTTGCCGTGGTCTACCAGCTGCTCTCGATCACGCACAACCGGCGGTTGCGCTTGCGGGTGATCTGCGCCGATACGCGCGAGCCCATCGTCGATTCCGTGGTCGAGGTTTGGCCGGGCGCAAACTGGTTCGAGCGCGAGGCCTTCGATCTGTTTGGCATCATGTTCCGCGGCCATCCGGATCTGCGCCGCATCCTCACCGATTACGGCTTCATCGGCCATCCGTTCCGCAAGGACTTCCCGCTCATCGGCAATGTCGAGACGCGCTATGACCCGGAGAAGAAACGTGTGGTCTACGAGCCGGTGAGCATCGTGCCGCGTGTGCTGGCGCCGAAGGTGATCCGGCACGACAACCGTTACGAGCCGGCGCTCACGGCTCCGGAGCTGCCCCGCTGATGCAAGCAAACTCTCCGACAACCGCAGCCGCGCCCGCGAGCGCCCCGGGCAACCTTGCGGAGATTCGCAACTACACCATGAATTTCGGTCCCCAGCACCCCTCCGCGCACGGGGTGCTGCGACTGGTGCTCGAGATGGACGGGGAGGCGATCCAGAAAGCCGATCCGCACATCGGACTGCTGCATCGGGCGACGGAGAAGCTCGCCGAATCGAAGCCGTTCAATCATTCGATCGGCTACATGGATCGGCTCGATTACGTGTCCATGATGTGCAACGAGCATGCCTACGTGCTCGCGATCGAGCGCCTCCTTGGCATCACCCCGCCGCTGCGCGCGCAGTACATCCGCGTGATGTTCGATGAAATCACCCGCATTCTGAATCATCTGATGTGGCTCGGCGCGCACGCGCTCGACATCGGCGCGATGACCGTGTTTCTGCTGTGCTTCAAGGAACGCGAGGAGTTGATGGACGTGTATGAGGCGGTTTCCGGCACCCGCATGCACGCCACCTACTATCGCCCGGGCGGCGTCTATCGCGATTTACCCACGAGCATGCCGCAATATCAGGCATCCAAGTGGCGCTCGGCGAAGGAAGTCGAGCGGCTGAATGCAACGCGCTCAGGCTCGATGCTCGATTTCATCGATGCGTTCGCCGAGCGGTTTCCGGCGGCGGTGGCCGACTACGAAACGCTGCTCACCGACAATCGTATCTGGAAACAACGCACCGTCAACATCGGTGTCGTGCCGCCGGAGCGGGCCATGGCGCTCGGGTTTTCCGGTCCGATGCTGCGCGGTTCGGGGGTCGTCTGGGATCTGCGCAAGAAGCAGCCGTACGAAGTCTACGACCGGATGGATTTCGATATTCCGGTGGGTACCAACGGCGATTGCTACGACCGCTATCTGGTGCGCGTGGAGGAGCTGCGGCAATCGACCCGCATCATCCGCCAGTGCGTCGATTGGCTGCGCCGCAATCCGGGTCCCGTCATGCTCGATGAGCGCAAGGTGCGCCCGCCGAGCCGTGTCCACATGAAGGAGGACATGGAATCGCTGATTCACCATTTCAAGTTCTTTACCGAAGGTTATGTCGTGCCCGAGGGCGACACTTACGCCGCGGTGGAAGCGCCCAAGGGTGAGTTCGGCATCTACCTGATTTCCGACGGGGCAAACAAGCCGTATCGGCTGAAGGTCCGCGCACCGGGGTTTGCGCATCTGGCCGCGCTCGCCGAAATGGTGCGCGGGCACATGCTGGCGGACGTGGTGGCGGTGATAGGCACTCAGGATATCGTGTTCGGGGAAGTCGACCGTTGAGCAGCGAGAAAGACACCGCGCCCGCAGGTGGCGCAGCAGGCACCGGGCTGCTCGCGCAGCACACGCGCGAGCGGATCGATGCATGGGTGGCGAAGTTTCCGCCCGGCCGGCAGCGCTCGGCCTGCATCGAGGCGCTGCGCGCCGCGCAGGAGCAGAACCAGGGTCACCTCACCGTGCCCTTGATGGATGCGGTGGCCGAGTACCTGCACCTGCCGCCAATCCAGGTCTACGAGGTGGCGAGCTTTTACTCTATGTTCGAGCTGCACCCCTGCGGGCGACACCATGTCAGCATCTGCACCAACATCTCGTGCATGCTGAACGGCGCCGATCAGCTGGTCGCCCACGCCGAGCGCAAGCTCGGGATCAAGCTTGATGAGAGCACTGCGGATGGGCGCATCTTCCTCAAGGAGGAGCATGAGTGCCTGGCGGCCTGCACGGGTGCGCCGATGATGATGGTCGATCATGTTTTTCACGAGCATCTCACCCCCGAGAAGCTCGATCAGATCCTCGATGAGCTGAAATAGCCATGCCCGTGAGCCCGGACAAGATGAATCTGGTGGTGTTCGAGCCGCTGCGGCTCGAACGACCGTGGACACTGTCGACGTACCGCACGATCGGCGGCTATCAGGTGTGGGAGCGGATCCTCGCCGAGAAGCCCCCGCGCGAGCAGATCATCGATGCGGTGAAGGCCTCCGGACTGCGCGGCCGTGGCGGCGCAGGTTTTCCCACCGGGGTCAAGTGGAGCTTCATGCCGCGCAATTCGCCCGTACAGAAGTACCTGGTATGCAATTCCGACGAGAGCGAACCGGGCACCTGCCATGATCGGGACATCCTGCGCTACAACCCGCATGCGCTGATCGAGGGGCTGGCGATCGCCGGCTATGCCACCAACTCGACCGTGGCCTATAACTACATCCGTGGCGAATTCCTCGGCGAGCCGGTGCCGCGCTTCGAGGGCGCACTGCAGGAAGCGTATGCGGCGGGCCTGCTGGGTCGCAACATCCGCGGCAGCGGCATCGACTTCGATCTGCATACCTTCGTGGGCGCGGGTGCCTATATCTGCGGCGAGGAGACCGGACTGCTCGAGTCGCTCGAAGGCAAGCCGGGCAAACCGCGGTTCAAGCCGCCGTTTCCGGCAAACTTCGGCCTCTACGGCCAGCCGACCACGATCAACAACACGCAGAGCTTCGCGTCCGTGCCGACGATATTGCGCAAGGGCCCGGAATGGTTCGCACAGCTCGGACCGGCCAACTCCGGCGGCACCGTCATCTTTTCCGTCTCCGGGCACGTCGAGCGACCCGGCAACTTCGAGGTGCCCCTCGGGGTGCCGTTTGCCGATCTGCTCGAGCTCGCCGGCGGCGTGCGCGGCGGCCGCAAGCTGAAGGCCGTGATTCCGGGCGGCTCCTCGGTGCCGGTGGTGCCGGGAGAGGTGATGCTCAAGACCAATATGGACTACGACTCGGTGCGCGCGGCGGGCTCGGCGATCGGCTCGGCGGCGGTGATCGTGATGGATGAAACCACGTGCATGGTGCGCGTGCTCGAACGCATTTCGCGCTTCTACATGCACGAGTCCTGCGGCCAGTGCACGCCCTGTCGCGAGGGCACGGGCTGGATGAATCGACTGCTCAAACGGATCATCGCCGGCCAGGGCACGCGGGCCGAACTCGATCTTCTCGTCGATGTGGCCAACCACATCGAAGGACACACCATCTGCGCACTCGGGGATGCGGCCGCCTGGCCTGTGCAGAGCTTCCTTAAGCACTTCCGCCATGAATTCGAGTTCATGATCGACCACGGCGGGCGCAGCATCGTCGAGGTCCAGCCGGCTGAACAGGCGGCATAACATGGCTGAAGAATTCGTCAACATCGAGATCAACGGCAAGCCGGTCAAGGCGCGCAAGGGCGAGATGATCATCCGCGTCACGGACGCCAACGGCGATTACGTGCCGCGCTTCTGCTATCACGAGAAGCTCGCCGTGGCGGCCAACTGCCGCATGTGCCTGGTGGAGGTGGAAAAGGCGCCGAAGCCGCTGCCGGCCTGCGCTACGCCGGTGGCCGAAGGGATGAAGGTGTTCACGCGCTCGCCGAAGGCGATCGCCGCGCAGCGCGCGGTGATGGAGTTCCTGCTCATCAATCACCCGCTCGACTGTCCGATCTGCGATCAGGGCGGGGAGTGCGAGCTGCAGGATCTCGCCCTTGGCTTCGGTCGCGACTCGTCGCGGTTCACGGAAAGAAAGCGCGCGGTTCCGGATGAGAACCTGGGCCCGCTGATCGCCACCGACATGACGCGCTGCATTCACTGCACGCGTTGCATACGCTTCACCGAAGAGATTGCCGGCATCCAGGAGCTCGGCATGATCGGACGGGGCGAGCAGATGAAGGTGCGCCGCTACATCGAGAGCACCGTCGATCATGAACTGTCCGGGAATGTCATCGACCTGTGCCCGGTCGGGGCGCTGGTGTCTAAACCCTACCGCTTCAGCGCGCGCGCCTGGGAGATGGTTGAGGTACCGCTGATTTCTCCGCACGATGGTGTCGGTAGCAATCTCTACGGCCATGTGCTGCGCGGCAAGCTGAAGCGGGTGGTGCCGCGCGCGAACGAGGCAATCAACGAGGTCTGGATCGCCGATCGCGACCGCTTCAGCTACGAGGGCGTCTACAGCCCCGAGCGGCTGCTGCGACCGATGATCCGCCAGGGCGAGCAGTGGGTCGAGACCGACTGGGAAAGCGCGCTGGCGAAGGCGGCCGAGGGCGTGCGGGCGCACAGCGCCGCGCTCGGCGTGCTGGCGAGCGCTTCGAGCACGCTCGAGGAACTCTACCTCGCCGGCCGCATCGCACGCGGCCTCGGCAGCGCCAATATCGACAGCCGCCTGCGTCAGACCGATGGACGCGACGAGCGCAACGATCCGCTCTACCCGAGCCTCGGCATGCGGATAGCCGACGTCGATGCGCTCGATGCGCTGCTCGTCGTCGGCGCGAACCTGCGCCGCGAGGTGCCCATTCTGGCGCACCGCGTCCGCAAGGCCGCGCTGCGCGGCGCGAAGGTTGCGTTCCTCAACCCGGCGCACTTCCGGTACCACTTTCCGGTTGCCTCCGCGCTCGAGGCGGCCCCGTCGCGACTTGTTGTCGATCTCGCCGCGGTGCTCGCCGCCGCGCTCGAAGACGCGGGCAAGCCGGCGCCGGCGCATGTGGCCGCAGCTCTGGCGAACGTGCAGATCAGCGCGGCGCATCGGGCGCTTGCGGCTGCGCTCGCCCACGGCGAACGGCGGGCGCTGTGGCTCGGGGCGCTGGCGTTGCGTCATCCGCGCTTTGCGGATCTGCGCGCCCTGGCGGCGGTGCTCGCCGAGACCACGGGCGCGGCGCTCGGAATTCTTGCCGAAGGCGCCAATGCGGCCGGGGCCTATCTTGCCGGCGCCGTGCCGCATCGCGCGCCAGGCGGAGGCGCGCTCGCCAAATCGGGCCTCACGGCCGCCGAGATGCTGGCCCGGCCCCTGCAAGCCTATGTGTTGCTCGGCTGTGAGCCGTGGCTCGATGCGCCGGCGAGCGGCGCCGAGAACATACTGGCGCAGGCGCAGTGTGTGGTGGCCATTACACCGTTCGCGTCCGATACGCTGCGGGCGGTGGCGCACGTACTGCTGCCGGCCGGCACGTTCGCAGAGACCTCCGGCACCTACGTGAACCTCGAGGGACTGTGGCAGAGCCAGAGCGGCGCGGCGACTCCGGTGGGCGAGGCTCGCCCGGCCTGGAAAATCCTGCGGGTGCTCGGCAACATGCTCGATCTGTCCGGGTTCGATTACCTCTCGAGCGAGCAGGTCCGCGATGAGCTGGCCGGGCTCTGCGGCGCCGGCACGGCGTATGCCGCACCGCGGTACGCTGGCGATCATCGAGTGGCCACCGACGTCGCCGCCGCACAGGTGGTGGACGTGCCGATGTATCGGATCGATGCGCTCGTGCGCCGGGCCGCTTCCCTGCAGAACACGCGCGAGGGCCGTACACCTGCGGTGACGTACTGACGATGCACACAATCAACCATCTGCTCGCCCTCTGGGCCGAGCTGCCGGAACTCCTGCGCACGTTGGTGTGGATCCTGATCATCACGATCGGGGTCATTTTGTGCGTGGCGTTTCTCACGCTCTGGGAGCGCAAGGTCATCGGCTGGATGCAACTGCGGCGTGGGCCAAATCGGGTGCGCATCTTTGGCTTGCTGCCCGGCCTCGGCCAGCCGTTCGCCGACGTCTTCAAGCTGCTCAGCAAGGAAGTGGTCGTGCCGGCAGATGCGAACCGGGTCCTGTTCCGGCTCGCCCCGGCGCTCGCCCTCGTGCCGGCGCTCGCGGCCTGGGCGGTGATTCCGCTGTCTCCCGCCCTGGTGCTCTCGAACGCCAATGCGGGGCTGCTGTACCTTCTGGCGCTGTCCTCGATGGGCGTCTACGGCATCATCCTCGCCGGCTGGGCGTCCAATTCCAAATACGCCTTTCTCGGGGCGATGCGCTCGGCGGCACAGATGGTTGCCTATGAGATCGCCATGGGCTTCGCGCTGGTCGGGGTGCTGATGGCCGCCGGCAGCATGAATCTCGGTGCGATCGTGCGGCATCAGGAGGGTGGTTTTCTCGCCTGGAACTGGTTCTGGCTGTTCCCGCTGCTCGTGGTCTACTTCATCGCAGGGGTCGCTGAGACCAACCGCGCGCCGTTCGATGTCGCCGAGGGCGAGTCGGAGATCGTGGCGGGCTTCCATGTGGAGTACTCCGGCATCGCCTTCGCGCTGTTCTTTCTCGCCGAATACGCCAACATGATCCTGATCTCGGCGCTCACCGCGGTGTTTTTCTTCGGCGGGTGGCTGTCGCCGTTTGCCGGCTATCCCGGAGTGGGAGCGACGTTTCTGGCGGATCCGAGCTTCTTCTGGCTGGGACTGAAGGTGTTCGTGTTCCTGTTCCTGTTCCTGTGGTTCCGCGCGACATTTCCGCGCTATCGCTACGATCAGATCATGCGGCTCGGCTGGAAGGCGCTGATTCCGGTGACACTGGTGTGGATCGGCGTGGAGATGCTGATGTCGGTGGTCCATATCGGACCGTGGGCCCGGCCCTGGTTCCACTGAAAGAGGTCGCAATGGGCAATCCGCTGAAAACGTTCCTCCTGCCGGAGCTCCTGAAAGGGATGTCGGTCACAGCGCGCACCTTCGTATCGCGCAAGTACACGCTGAACTATCCCGAGGAGAAGACTCCACAATCACCGCGTTTTCGCGGTCTGCACGCATTACGGCGCTATGCCAACGGGGAGGAGCGCTGCATCGCCTGCAAGCTGTGCGAGACGGTCTGTCCGGCAACCTGCATCACCATCGACTCGGACGTTGGCGAGGATGGCACGCGCCGCACGAGTCGTTACGACATCGATCTGTTCAAGTGCATCTACTGCGGATTCTGCGAGGAAGCCTGTCCGGTCGATGCCATCGTGCTCACGCGCATTCACGAGTACCACATGGAGAACCGCGGGGAGAACATCATGAGCAAGGACAAGCTGCTGGCGGTGGGTGATCGCTACGAGACGATGATCGCGGCCGACAAGGCGGCCGATGCACCCTATCGGTGAGGGCGAGACCGTGCTAGTTGAAATTCTCTTCTATTTCTTCGCGACCTTGCTGGTGGCGGGCGCGCTTGGCGTGATCACGGCGCGCAATCCCGTATTCTCGGCGCTGTTTCTGGTTTTCTCGTTCGTCAATTCCGCGGCCATCTGGTTGCTGATGGGAGCGGAGTTCCTCGCCATCGTGCTGGTGCTCGTCTACGTCGGGGCAGTGATGGTGCTGTTCCTGTTCGTGGTGATGATGCTCGATATCAACCTGGCCGAACTCAGGCGCGGCTTCGCCCGCTTCGCCTGGCTCGGGTGGCTCACAGCCTTGGCGTTAGTTGCGGAGATCACCGCGGTGGTGTGGCGGCACGGGCTCGGCGCGCTCGACGCCGGTCGCGGCTTTGCCGGTGAGCCTGCCGACTACAGCAATACGCTGCAGCTCGGCAAGGTGCTCTATACCCACTATGCCTATCCGTTCGAACTCGCTGCCGTGTTGCTGGTGATTGCGCTCGTGGCGGCGATTGCCCTCACGCTGCGCCATCGGCCGGGCCTGAAGACTCAGGACGTGGGGAAACAGGTCGGTGTGCGCGCCGCGGATCGGTTGCGCATCGTCAAGACGTCCGCGGAGAAGCGCGCATGATCACTCTCGCCGATGTGCTGACGTTGTCGGCAATTCTGTTTGCGCTGGCGGTGCTGGGCGTGTTCCTCAACCGCAAGAACGTCATCGTCCTGCTGATGTGCGTGGAATTGTTGCTGCTCGCAGCAAATTTCAATTTCATAGCCTTTTCGCGCGTGCTGGATAATCTGACCGGACAGGTGTTCGTGTTTTTCGTGCTCACCGTGGCGGCGGCCGAATCGGCCATCGGTCTGGCGATCCTGGTGGTGCTGTTCCGCGATCGGCGCAGCATCAACGTCGAAGATCTGAACACTCTCAAGGGCTAAGGCCGCATGAATCCGCAGCTGCTCCTCGCCATCCCCCTGGCACCGCTGATCGCGGCCGCGATCGCGGGCCTCGCCGGTCGCTACATCGGCCGCATCGGCGCGCATACCCTCACCATCGCGGGCGTGGCACTTGCCTTCGGCCTGTCGGTATACATGCAATGGCTCATCTACTCCGGTCACGCGCCGGCGTACGACGGTCCGGTGTACACCTGGCTCGTGAGCGGCGGTGTGCGCATGCAGGTCGGCTTCCTGGTCGACCGGTTGACGACGCTGATGATGTGCGTCGTCACCTTCGTGTCGTTGTGCGTGCACGTATATACGATCGGCTACATGCGCGATGACCCGGGCTATACGCGCTTCTTCAGCTACATCGCCTTGTTCACCTTCGGCATGCTGATGCTGGTGATGGCGAACAACTTCATGCAGCTGTTCTTCGGCTGGGAGGCCGTCGGCGTGGTGTCCTACCTGCTGATCGGCTTCTGGTACAAGCGTCCGAGCGCGATTTTCGCCAACCTCAAGGCCTTCATCGTCAACCGCGTTGGGGACTTCGGCTTCGTCATCGGCATTGCGGCGCTGTTTTCATTTACGCATTCGCTGTCATACAAGGCGGCGTTCGCCGCCGCGCCACACCTGGCGCATCTGACGCTGCCGGTGTTCGGCGGGGTCTCTGCGCTCACGCTGATCTGCGTGTGCCTGTTCATCGGCGCCATGGGCAAGTCGGCGCAGGTGCCGTTGCATGTGTGGTTGCCGGACTCGATGGAAGGCCCGACACCGATTTCCGCGTTGATCCACGCCGCGACCATGGTCACGGCGGGCGTGTACATGGTGGCGCGCATGTCGCCGTTGTTCGAGTACTCGAGTGCCGCGCTCTCGTTCGTGCTGGTCATCGGCGCGACGAATGCTCTGTTCATGGGCATCCTCGGGGTGGTCAACAACGACATCAAGCGGGTGGTGGCCTATTCGACGCTGTCGCAGCTCGGCTATATGGTCGCCGCGCTCGGTGTCTCGGACTATGCCGGCGGGATTTTCCATCTGATGACGCACGCCTGCTTCAAGGCGCTGCTGTTCCTCGCGGCGGGCTCCGTGATCATGGCTATGCATCACGAGCAGGACATGCGCAAGATGGGCGGGCTCGGCAAATACATGCCCATCACCGCCATCACCTGCTGGATCGGCGGGCTGTCGCTGGTGGCGTTTCCCTTCTTTTCGGGTTACTACTCGAAGGACGCGATCATCGAGGCGGTCGGCCTGTCGCAGCGCTGGGGCTCGACTTACGCTTACTGGTGTCTGCTGCTCGGAGCATTCGTCACCGCCCTCTACACCTTCCGCCTGTTGTTCATGACCTTCCATGGCGAGGAACGGTTCCGCCGGGTGCACGCTGCGCATGATGCTCACGGAGGGCATGATGCTCACGGAGGGCATGATGCTCACGGAGGGCATGACGAGCATGCTGGCCATGGGGGGGGCATTGAGCCGCGGGAGAATTCGCTCGTGGTGACGCTGCCGCTGATTGCTCTTGCGATCCCGTCGGTGCTGCTCGGCTACTTCACGGTGGGTAAGGTGCTGTACGGCAACTATTTCGGCAAGGCGATCTTTGTCCTGCCGCAGCACAACGTGCTCGCGCTCATGGCGCGCGACTATCACGGGCCGTTCGCGCTCGGGTTGCACGGGTTTCTGACCGTGCCGTTTGCACTGGTGCTGGCGGGTCTGTTCACGGCATGGCTGTTCGTGCTGAAACGCCCCGAGTGGGCTGATGCGGCTGCGGTGAAATTTGCGTGGTTGAAGCGCATTCTTGACCAGAAGTACTACTTCGACTGGTTCAACGAGCGGGTGCTCGCGCGGCTGGCGCGCGGAGTGGGTCTCGGCTTGTGGAAAGTAGGGGATCAGGGCCTGATCGACGGCGCTCTCGTCAACGGCACCGCCAACTCGGTGGGTGGCTTCGGCGGCGTACTGCGCCGGGTGCAAAGCGGTTACCTCTATTCCTACGCCTTTTGGATGATGATCGGGCTGGCGGCGCTGCTCGGCTGGTTCCTGCTGCACGCCTGAGCGCGCCCAGAGCATTTCGGAGAACGCACAAGAATGCACGAGTACCTGCTGTCCCTGCTGATCTGGCTGCCCATTGCGGCCGGAGTTGTGGTGCTGTTGCTCGGGGAGCGCAATATCGTCGCCGGCCGCTGGCTCTCCCTGATCGCAACGCTCGTGACCCTGGCACTGTGCGTGCCGCTGTGGCGGGACTTCAATACACACACCGCGGCGTACCAGTTCGTGCAGAAGGCGGCCTGGATTCCGCGCTTGCACGCCTACTATGCCCTTGGCGTCGATGGCATCTCCATGCCGCTGATCGTGCTCACGGCGCTCATGACCGTTCCGGTGGTGATTGCCGCCTGGGATGTGATCAAGGTGCGCCCGGCCCAGTACTATGCGTCGTTTTTGATCATGGAAGGACTGATGATCGGGGTGTTCTCGGCCACCGACGCGTTGCTGTTCTATTTCTTCTGGGAAGCCATGCTGATCCCGATGTTCCTCATCATCGGGATCTGGGGCGGACCGCGCCGGGTGTACGCGACCATCAAGTTCTTCCTGTATACCTTCCTCGGCTCGGTGTTCATGCTGGCGGCGCTCATCTACATGTATCTGAAGTGCGGCAGCTATTCGATCTCGGCCTTTCAGGCGCTGCCGCTGACGCTCACCGAGCAACGGTGGATCTTTGCCGCGTTCCTGATCGCCTTCGCGGTGAAGATACCGATGTGGCCGGTGCATACGTGGTTGCCGGATGCGCACGTCGAGGCCCCGACCGGCGGCTCGGTGATTCTTGCGGCCATCATGCTGAAGATGGGCGGTTACGGATTCCTGCGATTCGCGCTGCCGATCGTGCCGGACGCCTGCCGCCAACTGTATTTCCTGATTGTCGTGCTGTCGTTGATTGCAGTGGTCTACATCGGCTTCGTCGCGCTGGTGCAGCAGGACATGAAGAAGCTGATCGCCTACTCCTCGATCGCCCACATGGGCTTCGTCACGCTTGGAATATTTCTCGTCTACGCCATCCTCACCAGCACCGGCACGACGCACGGGGCGGGCATGGGCATGGATGGGGCGATGGTGCAGATGGTCTCGCACGGCCTGGTCTCGGGCGCGCTGTTCCTGTGTGTCGGCGTACTCTACGACCGCATGCACACGCGGCAGATATCCGATTACGGCGGTGTGGTCAATACCATGCCGGTGTTCGCCGGTTTCATGGTGTTATTTGCTCTGGCCAACACCGGTCTGCCGGGCACCTCGGGCTTCGTCGGGGAGTTCCTGGTCATTCTGGCGAGCTTCAAGGCGAACTTCTGGTATACGGCGCTTGCGGCACTGACGCTCATTCTCGCTGCCTGTTACACGCTGTGGCTGGTCAAGCGCGTGGTGTTCGGACCAGTGGGCAATGACCGCGTCGCCAAGCTCACCGACCTCAATGGTCGTGAATTTCTGATTCTCGGCACGCTCGCCGCGGTGGTGCTGCTGGTCGGCATCTGGCCGGCGCCGCTGCTGAAAGTAATGGGGCCATCGATCCAGCACCTGGTCCACCAGGCCACTGCCACCAAGATTCCGGCGTAGAGCACGATGTCTGCATCCATGATGACCCTGCATTCTCTGGCTCCGGCCGTACCGGAGATTTATCTGGCCGCCGCGATCTGCTTCGTGCTCCTGTTCGAGGCATTCGTCGGCGTCAAGCGCCAGGGGGCGACCGGAACGCTGACTCTGCTGGTGTTGGCTATCGGCGCCGCATTGACCGTGGCGTTTGCCAACGTGTCGCACCGGACGGTGTTGTTCGATGGCTCCTACGTCGCCGATCCACTTGCGTTCGTGCTGAAGCTGGCCGGATTCCTGGCGGTGGCGGTGGCGCTGCTGTATTCGCGCGCGTATCTGCGCAACCGCGAGATTCTCAAGGGCGAGTACTACGTGCTCGCGCTGACGGCGCTGCTCGGCATTTTCGTCCTCATTTCCGCCAACAGCCTGCTCACCGTGTATCTGGGGGTGGAGTTGCTGGCACTGTCGGCCTATGCGATGGTCGCCTTCGATCGCGATTCGGGAATTGCGGCCGAGGCGGCCATGAAGTACTTCGTGCTCGGGGCGATTGCCTCGGGCATGCTGCTGTTTGGCATGTCGATCGTCTATGGCCTCACCGGCACGCTCAATCTCGACCGCATCGCCGTCGCGCTCACGCTGCCGGGCAATCTCGGTGTGGTGCTCGCCGTCACGTTCATCGTGGTGGCGGTGGCCTTCAAGTTTGGCGCCGTGCCGTTTCACATGTGGCTGCCCGATGTCTACGATGGTGCGCCGACCAGCGTCACGCTGTTCATTGGTACGGCGCCCAAGATCGCCTATTTCGCACTGGCGCTGCGGCTGCTCGCGCATGGGCTTGCCGGCGTCACGCTCGACTGGACGCGCATGTTGATGCCGATTGCCGTGCTCACACTTGTAGTCGGCAACGTGGTGGCCATCGCGCAGACCAATATCAAGCGCATGTTGGCTTACTCGACGATAGCGCACGTCGGCTTCATCCTGCTGGGGTTTGTCGCCGGCACGGAAAACGGTTACGCCGCGGCGCTCTACTACGTGCTGGTGTACGTGCTGGTGACGCTCGGTACCTTCGGCGTGGTCGTGTTGGCGAGCCGCAAGGGCTTCGAGGCCGATCAGCTCGCCGATTACAAGGGGTTGTACCGGCGCGATCCGTTGCTGGCGCTGGCGATGGCGATGCTCATGTTTTCCACTGCCGGGGTGCCGCCTTTCGTGGGCTTCTGGGCCAAGCTGCGCATCATTCAGGCACTGTGGGAGACGAGCCATCTGTGGCTGGTCATCATTGCCGTGGTCATGTCGGTGGTTGGCGCCTTCTACTATCTGCGCGTGATCAAGCTGATGTACTTCGATGAGGCGCCCGAGACGTTGCCCCCCACGGAACGTTCCTTCGGCGTGCGTTTCGCCCTCGGCGTCAATGCGGCCGCCGTGCTTGTGCTCGGGGTGTTGCCGGCGCCGCTGCTTGATCTGTGCACGCACGTCATCCACTGATGCGCTGAGCACGTTGGCGCGACGCAGTGGCGTTGCCGGATGCGCATGCAGGCAGTGCCTGCGCCCGCAGTGACTTGCGGCCGTGTGACTCGGGCCGCCTCCAGGGGCCGGCTAGCGCGGCTCGGCGGGCGGCTTCTTGCGGCGCATGATCAGGCGTGCCGCGAGCAGCAGCACGACCATGTTGAGGACCCACCATGCGCCATAGCCGTGCTGTTCAATGAGCGCGAACAAGCCGCTGGCGCGCGGCTTCGGCAGCGTGATCCGGCCGACGAGCAACTCGCGGATGCCGTTGTGCGCAACCACCACCTGCAGGTTCTGCGCTCCGGAGGGTAGTCCGGCGAGCCGCAGTTCGTAGCCGGTTCCCGCCGGCTGCAGGGGTATCGTATGCCCGTTGAGTGCGGCCGTGACCCGAGCCGCGCCGCTGATCGGCGCGTGGTCGGGCCGTCGCAGGATGTGCAGGACGGCAATGTTGCGATGGATCGTCGCATCGAGCTGCAGATCGGCGGATCGTGCGATCTCGATCGTCCCGGTGGCATGGGCGAGACCGAGGCCGCTGGCGAGCGCCAATGTCAGCAGTGCCAATGTGCGCAGTCGGCGGCTCATGCTCATCAGTTCTCCAGCTGCAGGAAGCGCTCGAGTATTTCGATCCCGGTGAGAAAACCCGTGCGCTGTTCGGGAGTGAGGCACGAGAGCAAGGTCGCTTCGCGTGCACGGGCGAGCGGGACGAGTTCACTGTACATGCGACGGCCGCTGCGGCTCAGGCGCACCTGCCGCTGCCGCCGATCCGCAGCGCTTGCGGCGCGCTCGATGAGCTCGCGCGCCTCGAGTTGGGCGATGGCTCGGCTGACCCGCGTTTTGTGCATGCGCGTGCTCGCCGCGATGAACTGAGCGGTGCAGGCCTGTTCGGCACCCACCGTGGCCATGACTCGCCATTGCGGAATGTCGAGTCCGAAGCGGTGCTGGTACACCTCAGCCAGATGCAGACTGACTCCAGCGGCAAGGCGATTGAGGCGGAAAGGCACGAAATCGCCGAGCGCGAGCGTTTGCTCTGTCGTTGGACGGCCGATCATGGGCGGGCCCCGGGGACGGTTGCGAGCGCAACTAAATGTGGCATCATAAGGCGTAAGCATACCGGGAGTGCATCATGTGCTGCGCATCGGCCTCCACGGCCGCACGAGGATCTGCGGCCGAGACACCCCCGCCGCTCGAGTACATGAGCGGCTTCGGCAATCAGTTCGCCACCGAAGCGCTGCGCGGGGCGTTGCCGCAGGGTCGCAATTCTCCGCAGCGCTGTCCCTATGGTCTGTACGCCGAGCAGTTTTCGGGCACGGCCTTCACCGCACCCCGGCATGCCAGCCGGCGTAGCTGGCTTTATCGGATTCGTCCCGCAGCGCTGCATGGCGCGTTCCGGCCGCTTGCGCACACCGGCTTGGTCGGTCGCTTTACCGAGTTCAGTGCATCTCCGGACCCGCTGCGCTGGAGCGCACCGCCGGTGCCCGAGACGGCGGTCGATTTCCTCGACGGACTGCTCACCGTGGGCGGTACGGGCGCGAGCGATGCGCACACGGGTTGCGCCATCCACTGGTACCGGGCCAACCGCTCCATGCGTGACCGTTTCTTCTACGACGCCGACGGCGAATTGCTGCTCGTGCCCGAGCTCGGTCGTCTGCGGGTGGCGAGCGAGTTCGGGCGCATCGAAGCCGGTCCGCAGGATATCGTGGTGCTGCCGCGCGGGGTGCGATTTCGGGTCGAGCTTCTGGATGGCGAGGCGCGCGGTTATATCTGCGAGAACTTCGGCGCACCGTTGAAACTGCCCGACCTCGGCCCCATCGGCGCCAATGGGCTCGCCAATCCGCGCGATTTTGCGACACCGGTGGCATGGTACGAGGATCGCGAGGCGCCGATGGAACTCGTGGCGAAGTTCGATGGCGGACTGTGGAGCGCGTCGATTGATCATTCGCCGCTCGATGTGGTGGCATGGCACGGTAACAACGCGCCCTACAAGTACGATTTGCGTCGATTCAATACCCTGGGGTCGGTGAGCTACGATCATCCCGATCCGTCGATCTTTCTCGTGCTGCATTCCCCGAGTGACGCGCCGGGGGTGGATGCGCTCGACTTCGTCATATTTCCGCCGCGTTGGCAGGTCGCGGAGGACACTTTCCGTCCGCCTTGGTTCCACCGCAATATCGCCAGCGAGTTCATGGGGTTGATCCACGGTCGCTATGAGGCCAAAGCGGTCGGCTTCGAGCCGGGCGGGGCTTCCCTGCACAATTGCATGACCGGTCACGGACCGGATGCGGCCACCGTTGCGCGTGCAAGCGCAGCCGATACCCGCCTGCCGCAGCGCATCGAGGCCACATTGGCATTCATGTTCGAGACGCGCACGCTGATCCGCCCCACGCCGCAGGCGCTGGCGCTGCCGCAGCTGCAACGCGATTACGCCCGCTGCTGGCTGGAACTGGCGCGGCAGTTCGTCCCGCCCTCCGGCGCGCAGACCTGAGGCGGGCCGCGGTGCGCCCGATCGATGCGACCCACGATCCAGGGCTCACCAGCTGGGTCAGCTCTGCGAACCGGGAAGGCTGTGATTTTCCCATACAAAATTTGCCTTTCGCGGTGTTTCGGCGCGCCCGCAGCCGTGAGCCGCTGCGTTGCGGCGTCGCCATTGGCGATTACGTTCTCGATCTTGCCGCACTCGGTGCTGGGATCGCCCCCGATGCGCTCTCGGCGCGTGCGCTCGCCGCGTGCGCTGAGCCGACGCTGAATGCGCTGATGGCGCTCGGGGCGCCGGCATGGCGGGCAGTTCGGCGCCTGCTGTCGCAGCTGCTGCGGGCGGGCGCGCGTGAGGCGGAATCGGTTGCCGCCGCGCTGGTCGCGCAATCGGC
Organism: Pseudomonadota bacterium; assembly: GCA_021822385.1. GTDB lineage: Bacteria > Pseudomonadota > Gammaproteobacteria > Steroidobacterales > Steroidobacteraceae > 13-2-20CM-66-19. The sequence goes on along the minus strand of JAKARC010000020.1, from coordinate 2,064 downwards.
CGCCGAATTTGCGGTGCCGGCGCGCAGCGGTGATTTCACCGACTTTTACACTTCAATTCATCATGCGACCGCGGTCGGAAGGCTGTTCCGTCCGGATCGGCCGCTGCTGCCGAATTATGCATGGGTGCCCATTGCGTACCATGGGCGCAGTTCCTCGATCGTCGTCAGCGGAACTCCGGTGCGCCGGCCGCGGGGACAGCTCATGCCGCGTGGTGCCCTGAGCCCGTGCCTTGGGGCGAGTGACCAGCTGGACTACGAGCTCGAGCTGGGCGTGTTCATCGGTGGCGGCAACCGTCTTGGCGAGCCGATTCCGATCGAGCAGGCCGAAGCGCATGTGTTTGGCCTGTGCCTGCTCAATGACTGGTCGGCCCGCGACATCCAGACCTGGGAATATCAGCCCCTGGGACCCTTTCTCGCCAAGAACTTTGCCACCACGGTGTCTCCCTGGGTCGTCACGCTCGAGGCGCTGGCACCGTTTCGCGCGCCCTGGCAGCGGGCAGCACAACATCCGCCGCCGTTGCCGTATCTGGACAGTCCCGAGCTGCGTGCCGCCGGCGCTGTCGAGATCGAACTGGAAGTGCTGCTTCAGACCGCGCTGATGCGAGCGCGGGATCAGCCCCCCGAACGGCTCTCGCAGTCGAATTTCAGTGACAGCTACTGGTCGATCGCGCAAATGGTTGCCCACCACACGGTCAATGGGTGCAATGTGCTGCCGGGCGACCTGCTCGGTACGGGGACGCAATCCGGCCCATTGCCCGAGCAGGCCGGGTCTCTTCTGGAGCTGACGCGCGCCGGGACGTGTCCGCGGGTACTGCTGAGCGGCGAGTCGAGAGGATTTCTCGCTGACGGAGACCGGGTGATTCTGCGTGCCGGATGCCATCGTCCGGGCTTCGTACGCATCGGTTTTGGCGAGGCCGCAGGCGAGGTTTTGCCCCCCTGGGATCCCAGCGGCGGGTGATGCATCAGGATGCGTTTGGGATGGTGCGCCGGGGACTCAGAAAATCAATATACTAGAGTCACTCTTTCGGGCAGGGTCTCGCAACGATATCCCGGGAGGGTGACAGACCGTGGCGAGAAGCTCATGGCGAATACGCAGATCCACGAGTTCAGACGTCTTCTGCTGCCGATTGATACGGTAGTCGATGCGCTGATCGAGCTCGATATCAAGCACAGCCGTTGGCCAGCGGGTGCGCAGCTGGTGGAAGTGGTCGTCATCGATGGGGAGGACGAATCTGCGCGCAGCGTCGTCTTGTCCATGCGAGTGCCGGGTCAAGCGGAATCCACGCAGCGTAAGTACCCGTTGCCCGTCATAGCGGCCGCAATCGTCAACTATTGCTTGAAGATGCGCGTGCCGATGCCACGCAATTCGACCAAGACAATCCAGATCTTGCCCGAAGGCATTGCGCTGCAACTCGAGAACACCCTGATTCTGGATAGACGGCATGCCGAGCCTCCCGCCAGTCGAGTCGTGACGGCCGCAGACGGATCCACACAGGTCGACCCGCAGACCACGCCCTCCGCAGCCGCCGACACGGCCGCAGGATCTGATGTGCGGGCCGGCGCGTCGGCGGCAGGCGACACCGATGCAGCAGTGACCGAGGCACAATCGCCTGAGGCGGGAAATTGAACAGAAGTGGATCGGGGTGGTCTAATCATGCAACCGCGGCATTTCGGCCGGCGGGCTCGCTGGGGACGCGGTGCCGTGGGGGAGGAGATTATGTCTAGAATGAACCCCACCGTGGTGCGTGAACCCCAATTGGGCGCTGGCGGCGGCCGAACTCGAATCCGGGGTACGCGTAGACACAGTAGTCTGCTCCCGAGCGTTTTCATCGCGCTGCTCGCGTTGATACTCGGTGCGAACGTCTCGTTCGCTGCCATGCCGCACTTTGGCGGAGGTCATTTCGCAGGCCCGCACTTCGGTGGGGGTCATTTCGCAGGCCCGCACTTCGGCGGGGGTCATTTCGCAGGCCCGCACTTCGGCGGAGGTCATTTCGCAGGCCCGCACTTCGGCGGGCCGCATCCGGCCGCGCGGATGGGCGGCTGGCACGGTGGACCCCCAGATCG
>JAKARC010000061.1 GCA_021822385.1 Pseudomonadota bacterium | reverse complement strand
GCAGGCCGAGGCCGCGTGCCGAGGCCGCAATGCGGGCACGCTGCCCGTGCAGGCTCTTGACGAGGGTGACCTTCAGCGGTTTGGTTTGCCGGCTCATGTGCTTCAGCCCACAATCTCTTCGACGCTCTTGCCGCGCTTGGCGGCAATGTCCTCCGGTGAGCGGATCGCGGCCAGGGCCTTGATCGTTGCGCGCACCACATTGATCGGATTACGCGAGCCGTAGCTCTTGGCGAGCACGTTGCGCACGCCCGCACACTCGAGCACCGCGCGCATGCCGCCGCCGGCGATGACGCCGGTACCGTCGGAAGCCGGCTGCATGTACACGCGGGTGGCCCCATGAATGCCTTTGACCGCGTAGAACAGTGTGTTGTTCTTCAGTGCGACGCTCACCATGCTCTTGCGGGCCTGCGCCATCGCTTTGGAAATGGCGACCGGCACCTCTCGCGCCTTGCCGAAGCCGAAGCCGACGCTGCCGGCGCCGTCGCCCACCACGGTGAGCGCGGTGAAGCCGAACTGCCGGCCGCCTTTGACGACCTTCGCCGTACGATTGACCGCGACCAGCTTCTCGACGAGCTCATCGGCCGGTTGGGCCTTATCCGATCTTGCCATAGGGTGCACCTGACCTCAGAACTCGAGACCCGCTGCGCGGGCCGCTTCGGCGAGCGCTTTGACGCGCCCGTGATATTGAAATCCCGCCCGATCGAACGCGACCTGGGTCACTCCGGCGGCACGCGTGCGCTCGGCGATGGCGCGGCCGACGGCCTTGGCCGCCTCGACGTTGCCGGTACCCTTCAATCCCGTACGCACCGCCTCCTGCAGCGTCGAGGCGCTGGCGATCACCTTCGCCCCGGCCGCATCGGTGACCTGGGCATAGATGTGTCGGGGCGTGCGATGCACGGTCAGCCGCGCGACACCGAGATTGCGGATGTGCTCGCGGGTCTTGACTGCGCGGCGCAGACGCCGCTCCTTCTTGTTCAGGCTCATTTCTTTTTCCCTTCCTTCAGGGAAATCTGCTCGTTGGCATAGCGCACGCCCTTGCCTTTGTAAGGCTCCGGCGGACGGATGTCACGGATCTCCGCCGACACCTGACCGACCTGCTGGCAATCCGCGCCCCGGACGACGATTTCGGTCTGACTCGGCGTCTCGATGGTGATCCCCGCCGGGATCGGGAAATTCACCGGGTGCGAGAAGCCGAGCGTGAGATTCAGCACCTTGCCCTGGACCTGGGCGCGAAAGCCCACGCCCACCAGCTCGAGCTTCTTCTCATAACCCTTGCTGACGCCCTGCACCATGTTCGCCAGGTGCGCGCGCGTCGAGCCGGCGTGCATGCGCGCCGCATTGGGGTCGGCGTACTTCACTTCCAGGCGCTTGTCGGACTGCACCACCGACACGCCGGCGTGCAGGCTCAGGCTGAGGGTGCCCTTGTTACCCTTGACCGTCACCGTGCCGTCGGCGATCGTCGCCGTGACACCCTGCGGCAGGGGAACCGGTGCTTTGGCAATTCTGGACATGCAGTCAGTCTCCGATCACGCGACGATGCACAGGACTTCGCCGCCCTGACCCATCGAGCGCGCCTGCCGGTCGGTCATGACGCCCTTCGGAGTGGAGACGATTACCGTGCCCATACCGCCGAGAACCTTTGGCAGCTCGTCCTTGCCGCGATAGATGCGCAGCCCCGGACGGCTCACCCGTTCCAGCCGGTCGATCACCGGACGACCCTCGTAGTACTTCAGTCCGATGGTCAGCGTCGGCTTGCCGCTCTCGGCCTCGAGGCGGTAATCGGCGATGTAGCCTTCGTCCTTCAGCACCTGCACGATGGCCGTTTTGATCTTCGAGGATGCGAGCCGCACCTCGGTCTTGCCAGCCGCCTGGCCGTTGCGGATACGCGTCAGCAGATCGGCGATGGGATCAGTCATGCTCATGGCAGGCCCTCTACCAGCTTGCCTTGGCGAGACCGGGGATCTCGCCGCGATTGGCGACCTCGCGAATCTTCACGCGCGACAGTCCGAACTTGCGGTATACCCCGCGCGAACGGCCCGTGATCGCGCAGCGATTACGCCCGCGCGAAGCACTGGCGTCCCGCGGCTGCATCTGCAGCTTCGCCTGCGCGGCGGCGCGCTCCTCAGGCGAGGTTTTGGGGCTGCGGATCAGCTCTTTGAGCTGAGCGCGCTTGGCCGCGTATTTTTTCACGATCTTGGCGCGACGCTTTTCGCGCTCGACCATGCTCGTCTTCGCCATAGGCGTACCAGTTCCTCTTACTTCCGGAAAGGGAAGTTGAAAGCCTCGAGCAGTGCTCGGCCCTGACGGTTGTCCCTCGCCGTCGTCGTAATGGTGATGTCCATGCCCCGGATCTGATCGATCTGGTCGTACTGAATTTCCGGGAAAATGATCTGTTCCTTGACACCCAAGCTGTAGTTGCCGCGACCGTCGAACGAACGCGGCGAAACGCCACGAAAGTCGCGGATGCGCGGCATGGCGATGCTGATCAGGCGATCGAGGAACTCGTACATGCGGGCGCCGCGCAGCGTGACCTTGCAGCCGATCGGCAGCCCGGCGCGGATCTTGAACGACGCAATCGCCTTGCGCGAGCGGGTGACCTGCGGCTTCTGACCGCTGATCTTGGTCAAGTCCCCGATGGCCGCGTCCATCACCTTCTTGTCGGCAACCGCCTCACCCACGCCCATGTTCACCGTGATCTTGGTGATGCGCGGCACCTGCATCGGATTGACGATACCGAGCTCGCGCTGCAGGCGCGGGACGACCTGCTCGCGGTAATACTGCTGTAGTCTCGCCACGGTGTGCGGCGTGTCCGGCGCCGAAGCCTGCGCCGCGCCCTGGACCGAAGCCTGTGTTTCAGACATCGATCATCTCTCCATTGGATTTGAAGATACGCACCTTCTTGCCGTCGGCCAGCGTCTTGAACCCGACGCGGCCGCCCTTCTTCGTCGACGGATTCCACAGCTGCACCTTGCCCATCGGCAGCGGCATCTCCTTCTCGATGATGCCGCCTGGAGTATTGCTCTGCGGGTTGGGCCGGGTGTGCTTCTTGACCCTGTTGACGCCTTCGACGATCACCTGGCGCTCCGCCGCGAGCACCTTCAGCACCGTGCCGCGGCGCCCCTTGTCGCGTCCGCTCAACACGATGACACTGTCGCCCTTGCGAATCTTGCTACTCACTTACAACACCTCGGGGGCGAGGGAAATGATCTTCATGAACTGCTGGGTACGCAGCTCACGGGTCACGGGGCCGAAGATGCGGGTGCCGATGGGTTCCAACTTGTTGGTGAGCAGAACCGCCGCATTGCCGTCGAAGCGGATCAACGAGCCGTCGGCACGGCGCACACCGCGCCGGGTACGCACCACCACCGCGTCGTATACCTCGCCCTTCTTGACCTTGCCGCGCGGGATCGCGTCCTTGACGCTCACCTTGATGACATCGCCGACCGTGGCGTAGCGGCGCCGGGTGCCGCCCAACACCTTGATGCACATGAGCGTGCGGGCACCGCTGTTGTCGGCCGCCGAAAGCATGGTGCGCAGCTGGATCATGCCGAGATCCCCTTCAGATCCTCCGCCTTCTTGACCACCGCCAGCAGCCGCCAGGACTTGCGCTTGGACAGCGGGCGGCACGGCACGATGGTGACCAGATCGCCGACATGCGACTCGCCGTGCTCGTCGTGCGCCAGCAGCTTGGTGGTGCGGCGGATGTACTTGCCGTAGCGCGGATGGCGGATCATGCGCTCGACCTCGACCGCCACGGTCTTGACCATCTTGTCGCTGACCACGCGCCCGGTGAGGGTGCGCGTGGATCTGACCGCACCGTCCTGCGGCGCGCCTGCTGTGCTCTGCTCGTCGCTCATGCCTTCTCTCCGCCGGCCTTGCGCGCCTGACGCTGGACGGTCTTCACCCGCGCGATATTGCGGCGCGCCACTGCGAACTGGTTGGGTTTCGGGGTCTGCCCGCTCGCCCGCTGCAGGCGAAGCGCGAACTGTTCCCGGCGCAGCTTCAACAACTCATCGGCGAGTTCCACCGCAGAGGAGTGCGCGAGTTTTTCGCGGTACTGCTTGATCTGTCCGAGCTTCATCAGCGAACCTGCCGTTTGACAAACATGGTGGACACGGAAAGCTTCGAGCCGGCAAGCCGGAAGGCTTCGCGGGCCGTCGGCTCATCGACACCCTCCATCTCGAAGAGCACCTTGCCCGGCTGGACGCGCGCGACGTAGTACTCGACGTTGCCCTTGCCGCTGCCCATGCGCACCTCAAGAGGCTTCTTGCTGATGGGCACGTCCGGGAAGACCCGGATCCAGATCTGACCGCCGCGCTTGACGTAACGGGCCATGGCGCGGCGCGCAGCCTCGATCTCGCGCGCGGTCATGCGCGCGCGGCTGGTCGCCTTCAGGCCATAGTCGCCGAAGGATACGGCGCTGCCGCGGTGAGCCAGGCCGCCATTGCGGCCCTTGAACTGCTTGCGGTATTTGGTACGTTTCGGTTGCAGCATCTGCAGGCGCTCCTAGACCGGTGCCGAGGCTGCGTCCGCTGCCGGCGCCGCCACTGGCGCGGCGGCAGCCGTGTCGGCTTCCTGAACGGCCGCGGTCTCGGTCTTCTCGAACACCTCGCCCTTGAAGATCCAGACCTTCACGCCGATCACCCCGTAGGTGGTCTTGGCCTCGGCGAGCCCGTAGTCGATGTCCGCGCGGAACGTGTGCAGCGGAATGCGGCCCTCGCGGTACCATTCGGTGCGCGCAATCTCCGCTCCGTTCAGCCGTCCCGACACACGCACTTTCACCCCGAGCGCGCCGCTGCGCATGGTGCTCATCACGGCGCGCTTCATGGCGCGGCGGAACATGACACGCTTTTCGATCTGCTGGGCAATGCTGTCGGCGACCAGTTGCGCATCAAGCTCGGGCTTGCGAATCTCGGCGATGTTGAGCCGCACGTCCCCGACGTTCATGCCGAGCAGCGCCGCTGTCTCGGCGCGCAGCTTTTCGATGTCCTCGCCCTTCTTGCCGATCACGATGCCCGGACGCGCCGTTTGAATCGTGATGTTGACCTTCTTTGCCGCGCGCTCGATCTGCACGTGACTCACCGAGGCCTCGGCCAGCTTGCGCTTCAGGAATGCGCGCACCTCGAAGTCGGTGTGGATCTGCCGTGCATATGTGTCGCGGTCGGCGAACCAGCGCGAACCCCACTCGCGCGTGATGCCGAGGCGCATGCCGATCGGATTGACCTTCTGACCCATGCGTTAATCCTTTCTGCCGTCGCTGACCGCGACGGTGATGTGGCTGTTGCGCTTGACGATGCGCGCACCGCGCCCCTTGGCACGGGCGGCGAAACGCTTCAGCACCGGAGCCGTGTCGACATGGACGAGGGACACCTTCAGTTCGTCGATGTCGGCGCCGTGATTGTGCTCGGCATTGGCAATGGCCGCCGCCAGCACCTTGTGCATCAGGTCGGCACCCTTCTTCGGGCTGTACTGCAGCGTGGCGAGCGCGGTACCGGCCGGGCGGCCGCGCACGAGGTCGGCGACGAGCCGGCATTTCTGCGGGGAAATGCGCGCGTAGCGCAGCTTGGAAGTGACTTGCATCGTGTGACTCCGCCGCCGCCTTATCCGCCCGACTCGACCTTGCGGTCGCCCGAGTGCGACTTGAACGTGCGCGTCGGGGCGAACTCGCCGAGCTTGTGCCCGACCATGTTCTCGCTCACCAGCACGGGAATGTGCTGCCGGCCGTTGTGCACCGCAATGGTCAGGCCCACCATCTCCGGCACGACCATCGAGCGTCGCGACCAGGTCTTGATCGGCTTGCGGTCGTTCTTGGCGCTTGCGACCTGCACCTTGTTGGCCAAGTGCAGGTCGACGAACGGACCCTTCTTGAGTGAACGTGGCATCGTGGTTCCTGCTCCCGCTAGCGCTTCCGGTTCTTGCGACGCTGAACGATCATGTTGTCAGTGCGCTTGTTGTTACGAGTCTTGAATCCCTTGGTGTTCCAGCCCCAGGGCGATACCGGGTGCGGATTACCCTGGCCCGACTTGCCCTCGCCGCCGCCGTGCGGGTGATCGACCGGGTTCATCGCCAGACCGCGGACCGTGGGGCGGATGCCACGCCAGCGCTTGGCGCCGGCCTTGCCGTAGTTGCGCAGGTTGTGCTCGTCGTGACCGACTTCACCGATGGTGGCGCGGCAGTCGATGTGCACCTTGCGCGTTTCGCCCGACTTCAGCCGCACATAGGCGTAACTGCCCTCGCGCGCGGTGAACGCGGCGGAACTGCCGGCGCTGCGCGCGAGCTGCCCGCCCCTGCCCGGCTTCAACTCGATATTGTGCAGCGTGCTGCCGACGGGAATGTGGCGCAACTGCATGGCGTTGCCGGGCTTGATCGGCGCATCGGCCCCGGAACGTATCTCCTCGCCCGGCTGCACCCCTTTGGGCGCCAGGATGTAGCGGCGCTCGCCGTCGGCATATTTCACCAACGCGATATGGCTGGTCCGGTTCGGATCGTACTCCAGACGTTCGATCACGCCGGTGATCCCGTCCTTGTCGCGCCGGAAGTCGATCACGCGGTACTTCTGGCGCGAGCCGCCGCCGACGTGACGCGTCGTGATACGGCCGGAGTGATTGCGCGCACCGGTCTTGGCCTGCGCGACGGTGAGCGGCGAGTAGGGACCGCCCTTGTGCAGGTGCGAGCGGTCGACCTTGATGAGCGCCCGGGTGCCGGGCGATGTGGGTTTGTACTTGATGAGCGCCATATCGGATGTTCTCGGTCAGTCTCGGCTCGATCAGCCTCGCGCCCGGGCCTCGTAGTCGATCGCCTGACCTTCGGCCAGGCTGACATACGCCTTTTTCCAATCCTGGGTGCGGCCGACGGTCTTGCCGAAGCGACGTTGCTTGCCCGGCTCGTTGCTGACCTGCACCCCTTCCACCTTGACTTCGAACATCAGCTCGACGGCCCGTTTGATCTCCGTCTTGGTGGCCGTGCGGCGCACGCGGAACGTGTACTGATTGTGGTTCTGCATCATGCGCGAGGTCTTTTCGGTGACATGCGGCGCGATGAGCACGGTCATCAGGTGTTCTTTGTTCACTGCAGGCGCTCCTCGATCATCTTGACCGCAGCGACGGTCATCAGCACCTTCTCGTGGCGCACGAGCGCGAGCGGGTTGAGCGCGGCGGCCTCGATCACCTCGACGTGCGGCAGGTTGCGGGCCGCCAGGAAGAGCTTCTCGTCCGGCGCCTCGACGACAATGAGCACGCTCGCGAGCGACCAGGATTTCAGCTGCCCGGCGAGCACACGCGTCTTCGGGGCATCGAGCGCAAGCTGCTCGGCGACCACCAGCCGCTCGGTGCGCGCGAGCTCGGAGAGCATCGCGCGGATGGCGCCGCGATACATCTTGCGATTGACCTTCTGTTCGAAACTGCGCGGCTTGGCGGCGAATGCCCGCCCGCCGCCCACCCAGATCGGGGATCGGCTCGAGCCCGCCCGCGCCTGCCCGGTACCCTTCTGGCTCCAGGGCTTCTTGCCGCCACCCCTGACCTCGGCGCGGGTCTTCTGCGCCTTGGTGCCCGCGCGCCCCGTCGCCCGATAGGCATTGACGACCTGGTGCACGAGCGCCTCGTTGAATTCGCGGCCGAAGGCCGCCTCGGACACCTGGAGCTCACCGGCCCCGTTGACCATCTTCAGTTTCATGGCGAACTACTTCTTCGACTGCTTCATCGGGTTGGCCGACGGGGTCGAACCGACCTTGGTCGGGGCGATGGTTCGGCGCAGCGCCTGCCGGCCGGCCTTGACCGCCGGGCGCACGATCACCTGCCCCCCCTCGGCCCCCGGCACCGCCCCACGAATCAGCAGCAGATTACGTTCGAGATCGACCTGCACGACCTTGAGGTTTTCCGTGGTGCGACGCACCACGCCCATGTGGCCGGACATGCGCCGGCCCTTAAAGACGCGGCCCGGAGTCTGGCGCTGTCCGATCGAGCCGGGCGCCCGGTGCGACACGGACACGCCGTGACTGGCATTCTGGCCGCCGAAGTTGTGCCGCTTCATGGTACCGGCAAAGCCTTTGCCGATCGTCGTACCGGTCACGTCGACGGCCTGACCCGCGGCGAAGATGTCGACCTTGATTTCGGTACCCGGGGCAAGGTCCGCCTTGTCCGCCTCGGTCAGGCGGAATTCCACGAGCGCACGCCCCGGTGCGACCGCGGCCTTGGCGTAGTGGCCGTTGAGCGCCTTCGAATACCGCTGCGGACGGCGAGTGCTGAAGGTCACCTGAACGGCTCGATAGCCGTCCTTTTCCTGCGACTTCACCTGGGTCACGCGGTTGGGCAGAACCTCGATGACGGTCACCGGCACGGTCTCTCCGGCATCGGTGAATATCCGCGTCATGCCCGCCTTGCGGCCCACGACTCCAATTGTCATTGACTCGCCTCTGTCTATTTTATGGGTGACAACCGCCGCTGCCGCTGTCACCCGAAACCCTGCACGAACCCACAGGCCAACCATCGGCGCTGTGTCCGCTGCACCGCCATACCGGCCCTGCGCTCTGAACCGAGTCTCAGGAGCACGCAGCCCGCCGGTCTACTCGGGCTTGGATCGACGACAGGAGATGTTGCGGCTGCTGGCAACCGCATGGCGCCGCAGCGCCCATCTCGAGTGGTCTTGGAGCCAGTGACTCCAACCTTCGCCCGAGGCTCAAAGGGGCGCGGAGTATACGCGTCCCGATCAGTCGGCTGCAAGGGCTATCGCCACCTGCCGCGAGCACCCAATCCTGAAATCTTGCCTAAGTCCTGTGTTCTGGTCTTAGCCTGGCCGTACATTGCCCGGACTCCGACGGGAACGCGCCCTGATCCCGTGCGCAACTCACCGCACCCGAGAGTGCGGTGCCGATTCAGTTCAACTTGATCTGGACGTCCACACCCGCCGGCAGCTCGAGCTTCATCAGGGCATCGACCGTCTTGTCGGTCGGGTTGAGGATGTCCATCAACCGCTTGTGCGTACGCAGCTCGTATTGGTCGCGCGCATCCTTGTCGCCGTGCGGCGAGACCAGCAGGGTGAAGCGCTCCATCTTGGTGGGCAAAGGTACCGGACCGCGCACCGTCGCGCCCGTACGCTTGGCAGTTTCGGTGATCTCACGGGCGGAGCTGTCGATCAAACGGTGATCGAAAGCCTTCAGACGAATTCGAATGTTTTGATTGGCCACGTTGCATCCTCACTTCAGAATTTTCGCGACGACACCGGCGCCGACGGTATGGCCACCCTCGCGGATGGCAAAGCGCAGTCCCTCCTCCATCGCAATCGGACTGATCAGCTCCACGGTCATCTTGATGTTGTCCCC
>JAKARC010000019.1 GCA_021822385.1 Pseudomonadota bacterium | reverse complement strand
ATACGCCCCGGTGCAACTCGGGCAGTTTTCCGCCTGCAGACTACCAACGGCGTTTCAGCCCCTATGTCCGGACCATTCGATTATTCACAGAATCACCTGCTAGCCGCGCTGTCACCACCCGAGCGCGCGCGGCTCATTCCACACCTCGAACTGGTTGCGATGCCACTTGGCAAGGTACTGTATGAGCCCGGCGATCTTCTGCGCCACGTTTACTTTCCGCTCGACACTATCGTTTCCCTGCTGTACGTAATGGAGAACGGCGCTTCTGCGGAGATCTCGGTGGTAGGCAACGAAGGCCTGATCGGGGTGGCGCTATTCATGGGCGGTGAGACGACTCCGAGCAGGGCCATCGTGCAAAGCGCCGGGCAGGCATACCGATTGCTCGGACAGCGCCTCAAGGACGAGTTTCATCGCAACGGCGAACTACAGCTGCTGCTGCTGCGCTACACTCAAGCGTTGCTTACGCAGATGGCACAGACTGCGGTGTGCAACCGGCACCACTCGGTCGATCAGCAGCTTTGCCGCTGGCTGCTGTTGTCGCTCGACCGGCTGCCCACCAATCACTTGACCATGACTCAGGAGCTCATTGCGAACATGTTGGGGGTGCGCCGCGAGGGGGTCACCGAGGCGGCCGGCAAGCTGCAGAAGCTCGGTGTCATCCGCTATGCTCGCGGTAACATCACCGTGCTCGACCGGCCCCAGCTCGAGCGGCTGTGCTGCGAGTGCTATGCCGTGGTCAAGAAAGAGACTGATCGCCTGCTACCGAGTTCCCCCCTACCCACGACATCGGTCCCTCTGCGCCCGACCGGTTCGAAGCACGCCATTTGAGGGTCGGTGCGGGGCACCTGTCGAGACGGGTCGTTACGTTCAATACCATTAACGCGTGGCACGCTCGCAAGAAAGGTTCTGCACTCAATTCCCGGGAACGCGGCGCGAATTTTGCGGAAGAAGTGATTGTCCTCCGCATTTATTCGAGGCAATGCTCGGTACGTCCATCATGGCGACTTTCTGCCGACCGGGAGGGATGATCGCATCACGCTCACAGGAGTCGCCGTCTTACTGGCGTTGGTCACTGACGTATTCGCGTGACTGCGGCTGAGCGTGCGATCGAGGAAATCGATCGAAGCCAAGAATATCCTCCTTCGACGACAACTGGGCTTGTACATCAAGCGCGGCGTGAAACTGCAGGGTATTGGTCGGGTCATCCGAGTTCGCCTGGTTCTGCTGTCCAAGCTCTTCGATTGACGCGACGCCCTGGTCGTCGCCCGTCCGGAGACGCTGCTTCGCTGGCACCGCAACGCGTGGAAGCTTCTGTGGCTGTGAAGCCCAGACCATGCCGTCTTGCTATTCCCGCTCAATTGCAAGGCTTGATCCGACGGATGACTACGGAGACTCCCCTCTGGGGCGAGGATTGCATCGCCAATGAACTACTGTTGGAACTGAGCATTCATATTAGCCTTCGTACCGTCCGTAAATACATGCCCCGGCGTCCACCGCACCGGCCGCGGACATATCTGCGCTGGGCAACGTTCCCGCGTCGCGACGCTCAGGGAATTCTCGGCTGCGACTTCTGCGTCGCGATCACAGCGAATTTCCGCATGCTCTACGTATTCGTCGTGATCGGGCACGAGACCCATCGCCTGGTCCACTACAGCGTCACGACCCATCGCACCGCTCCCTGGACGCTGCAGCAGCTAATCGCAGTGACCAGGCTCGATCATCGATATCGCTTCCTGCTCCGCGACCGGGACAGTATTTCGCTTCCGGGCGCGGTGAATCGATTCGGAGTCTGCGGATCCTCGTACAGCATTCCGCCCCTCGCAGTCCAAAGATGAACGCTCTTTGCGCGCGGGTCATCGGCACATTACGCAGGGAGTGCCTGGACGGGGTGATTCCGATCTCGGTGTCGCATCTTCGCTCCCTGCTCAAACACTGGCTCAAACACCACAACAGCGGACGAACCCACGTGTTTTTGAGAAGTGGAATCCCCGATCCACCCGCTACCACTTCTCCGAAATCCGCCTCACGGCACCGACGCGAAGAGACCTATGCCGTGCGGGCCCGCCCCATTGTCGGCGAACTTCATCACGACTACTTTCTCGTCACCGCCTGATGACATTTTTGCGGAGCGCACCGGTGGTCCTCACCCGGCAACTTGGTTGGGTCCGAACCGGGGGAAATGGTGCATGGCGCGACGGCGTGCGCCGTGGCACGCTCGCCGGAAATGCGATGCTCTCATCCGCAGGACTGAGACTTAAGCGCTGCGGATGCCTGCTTAACCTCGTCGCGTAGACAGAAAACTGGTATTATGGGAATATGGGTACTGTGAAGACCACTCTCGATTTACCGGATGTGCTTATGCGCCGCGTCAAGCTGCGGGCGGTGAATCGCAACCAGAAGCTCAAAGAAGCCGTCGCGCAGCTTCTCGAGCAAGGGCTCACGGTGTCCTCGGGCGCCGGCCGGCCGCGTCGACCGCCGAAGCCCGTGCAGCTCCGCGGCCGAAGCCCTCTCGGTATCCGCGACATCGAGACGAGCATCTGCGCCGGGCGCGAGTAGGCGTGCTTCTCGTCGATACGAACGTCCTCGCATATTTGCTCATCGCAGGCGATCGCACGCACGCCGCACAGGCACTCTACGAGCGCGACCCGGACTGGCGCAGCGAGGCGTTCATCCTCGTTGAGTTCTCGAACATACTCGCAACATACGTCCGGACGCGGGAACTGACGTTGGAGGAAAGCCTGGAACTGCTCGGGAGCGCCCAGTCACTGATGCCGACACTCGCGAGTGCATCGCATGCCCACGCTCTCGAGACGGCAGCGAATCTGCGTATCTCGGCATACGATGGCCGATTCATCAGCGTTGCGAAGGAACTCGGCACGAAGCTGATCACCGAGGATAGGAGGCTCCGTGCGGCCGCTCCCCAATGGACGCTCTCGATCGACGAGGCCCTTCGCTGAGCGCGTCCTCATTCGACCGTTCAGCAAGATGGAACGTGGGACTAGAGCGGCGGGGGATCGAATTTTGGGCGTAACTGCACGATTTGAAAGACTCTATGCGATGTAGCGGCCGAAAGTTGCCCCTGAGCCTGCCCCCGGCGCGAGGCGCCCGAATGCGCCGCGGCACACTCTCACCGTGAATCGGCGGATGCCGGCGCTCATACGCCGATATCCAACTCTGCAGCGTCGAACTCACAGAAGCTGAAATTGATGACCGGATGTGTTCTACGAGCCTGATCGGACTGATCAGGCTTCCGAATCGAACACGGCGACCGGGAAGCCCCAAGAGTGACTGGTCGTGCACCGCATGGTCATTGAAAATGTTGTGATCGTAGCGCCGCCCCCCATACATCGTCATAATGGGGGCTGAATTTTCGCATGTTACAGTACATCTGGATTGCACCACTTTGCCTGTATCCGGGATTACCAAAAGGCAATGGGGATGGATAGCGCAGGATTTCCGGTGTGAGAGATGACATCAGAGTATTCGCAAATGGCTCGGAACGTGCGCAGGGATATCGAAGTCACCGACGAGGAGGAAGATGATGTCGGTGAACGAACGAGGTTGCGGTATCCGCTGGCGCGGATCTTGACGATCTTGATGATGCGATTGAGTCCTGCGGCGACGGCGTTGGTCAGTTCACGCTCGAGGAAGGCGAGGATGTTGTCGAAGTATGTCTTCAGCCTGCCGACGAACGTGCGCAACGAGGGGATACGGCTGCGCAGCGCGGAGGTCATCCATGTGCACAGGAACTTCTCTGCAGCTCCCTTGTAGGTGAAGCCGCAGAATTGAGCGAACTCGTCCGTGAGCACCCAGGCGCGATGAATGCGCTGTCGCAATGGCGTGGGCGATTGCGATTGAGGGTGCGGGTCTGAGCCTTGGTCCACGTGGCCGGGGCCGGTACAGCAGCCCGCGCAGGCCCTTGATCGCCTTGCGTTGCTCGCCGGCCAGGGTGCGCCATTGCTCCTTGCGCACCTCGTTGAAAGCCTTGGTGACGTGGAAGTGATCGATGACAAGGGTGGCGTTCGGGCAATGATGCTTGATCGCCTCGGTGTAGGCGCGGCTCATGTCGCAGCTGGCCCAGCGGATCTGAGCACGCTGATACTCGCTCAAGGCCTCGGCAAAGAACCGATCGATGGTTTCCCGGCTTTTCCCGACCCCGACCCACACCACTCGGGCACGCTCGAGCTCGTAGATGATCGTGACGAATTTGCGTCCTTTGCAGTAGGATGTTTCGTCGGCGCCGATGCTCCTCAAGCCGCGGATGCGATATCCATCGCGCCGGCGGTGTTGCTGCGGTGCAGCAGCCCCGAGAGCCTCGAGCGGGGCATGTGCAGGATCTCGGTGGCCGCCTTCTGCGTCATGGCCCGACAGCGCATGCAGATCCGCCGTTCGAGCGGGTTGACTTTTCGGTGATCCCACGCTGGGCTGATTTCGCGGCTCAGCAACTCATCGCGTGCCTTCTTCCAGAGTCCGAAAGATCTTCTCCGTCCACCGGGCGAACGAGTGGAGCTTATCGAGTAAAGCCGCGGCTTCTCGCTCGCTGAGCAAATCCTGCAGGTAAGACACTTCATCCTTTCGACTCAGTATCGCCTCAAATGCCCTCATTGCCGCTTTGTCTTCGGCGCTCCGGATTGGAACCACGGAGACCAGGAACGGCGCGGCGCCGCGATGATCTCCATTCTTGGACTTTCACCCCGCCGCCAAATTGGCCCCGGCGCCGACTGGCGTCCGTCACCTCAGGGGTGGGGGAACTTCACGTGGCCACGGATGGGGGATTTTGGGGGCGACCTGCTCGGTTTTGACCATTAGAGCGGCGAGTTTCTCCAAAGGTTGCCCCCACCTTCGAGATATTGTCATGCCTGAAACAGTGCAGCGAAGAGAAGGATGGTGGAGCGGCGGGGGATCGAACCCCGGACCTTCGCATTGCGAACGCGACGCTCTCCCAGCTGAGCTACCGCCCCATTCAAGGGCGGCGATTCTAGCTATGATGAGGGGTGAAGCCAAGAGCTGTGTGAGGTCCAATGCTCGCCATCGGTACCCGTGCCCCAGAATTTACCCTTCCCGATCAGCAGGCTCGGGCTGTCTCTCTCGCGGAGCTGCTCGCATCTGGGCCGCTGATCCTGTATTTCTATCCGGCCGACTTCACTGCGGGCTGTACCCGCGAGGCCTGCCAGATCCGCGATCTGTACCCGCAGATCGAAGCCGCAGGCACACGGGTGGCCGGCGTAAGCCCGCAGAGTCCGGAAAGTCACCGCGCATTCGGTGAGAAATACCACCTGCCCTTCACATTGCTTGCCGATGAGCAGCTCGCCGTCGCGAAACTCTACGGGGTGCGCGCCCCATTTGGATTCGGCGTGCGCCGCGCGACTTTTCTGATCGACCACGAGGGCATCATCCGCAATTCGGTCCGCGCCGATCTGCGCATCGGAGAGCATGCGCGCTTCGTCCGCAAGATGCTCACCGACAGCCTCAGGTCGGATTGATCCGTCGCCGACTCAATTGCGCAGTCGCAGAACCTTCGGCGGCCCGTATCGCGGGATGCTCACAATATACATATCGCGCTCTGCAACGGGTCGGATGTGCTCACCGCTGAGCGTATGAACCAGATCGGCAATCGCCCGCCGATCGCATACGACGAGCACCGTTGCCCCCGCGTGCTGTTCGAGAATCTCCCCGGCCATATCCCGACCGGCTCGGCTCGCGAGCACCACGGGGTGCAGCCCGAGTAATCGCGCGAGGGGCGCCGCAGTCTGCTGCGCCCGGCGAGTATCCTCGACGTAGATCACATTCAGCCCATCGCGACCGGTAGCCGTGGCAAAGCGCTCGGCGATCCGCTGCGCCTGCTGCCCGCCGGCGACAGACAGCGGCGGATTAGCAATCGAGCCGATCTGCGCCTTCGCTGATGGCACGATCAGCACCAACGTGTTGCTCGCCGTGCTCCACACCACCAAGCCCAATGCGATGAGCACTACGACCACCAACATACCGAGCCACACTGGCGCCAGAAAGGGACGTCGGCGACGGGTGACGGCAGGCGGATCGACACCGGGGACGGAGGCTGGAGTATGTGACGGCATCGTCTCTATCTCTCGTTGCTGCGCTGCTGGATAGAAGGTCTGTGAAGTTCATCACACTGAGTTCGTGTTGTCACCCATAGATTCCTCGCTATACGCCGGCGCGGCGGCCTGACTCTCGATGCACCCGGTTTATTCCACGCGCGCCGGCACAATTGCGGCCGAGGAGTCCGCAGGAATTCCATGACTTCCGGTGGACATACAACTGTCATCAAGCGCGTTCTCGAACGCCGAGTGCACGAGCCGGCGACGCGCGAAGATACTACGGCAACCGTGGCGGTCATGCTGCGCGTACTGCCGCCGCCGCACGCTCTGCTCGTCGTTCACGCCGTCGACACTCGCGAGCAACTCGAACGGCGCATCCACAAGGAAATGCTCGATGTGGCCGTATTTGCGGAACACGAGACGCTCGCATGCCTGCGTGCACAATTTTACCCCCTCCTCATCACCGACAGCGCAGCGCTGATCCGGCGCGTCCGCGCCGCGAAGCTGCCGCGCGTACCATTCATACTGTATATCACCCCGGTCGACGATCCGGAGGAAATCGAATCCGGGCTGAGCGCAGGCGCCGACGATTGCCTCTGGCGTCACGCGAGCGAGCCGCTGTTGACGGCACGTCTCGGCACGGCGCGCCGGATCGCCGAACTCGAGGAGGTGCTGCGCATTGCGCTGCTTGAGAACCGAGAACTCTCGACGACCGATGAGTTGACGCAAGTGGCGAGCAGGCGTTTCTTCAGCAAGCACTTCCCGCGCGAGATCGAGCGCGCAGGCCGCTACCGTCGCCCGCTGTCGCTCATTCTGTGCGACATCGATTTCTTTAAACACATCAATGACACCCTGGGTCATGCCGGCGGCGACGCGATTCTCAGACAGTTTGGCGTCCGCCTGCAAGAGTCCCTGCGCCGCGGCATAGATTGGGTCGCGCGTCTCGGCGGCGAGGAATTCGCCATCATTCTGCCCGAAACTGCCTACGAGCAGGGGCTCGATGCAGCGCGGCGCCTACGGGCCTGCATCGCCGACCGCCCTTTCCCGGTACAGGGCAACATGATCGAGGTCACCGCCAGCTTCGGCATGTGCAACCTCGAGCAGGTGCCGGTCGGGGAACGCAAGATGGCCGACCACATGCTGCGTGTGGCTGATGCGGCGCTCTATCGCAGCAAGCACGGCGGGCGTAATCGCGTCACGGCCACCCTGATGCCGATGCAGCCCGTGCGCCACGCCGCCGACCCTCGAGACGGCCCGCACACCCCCTGATCCGGCGCGGTGCCATGGCCGTGCGCAGCGCAGGTCCACTCTGCTACCTTATCGCGCTTTGACCCAAAGTTTCCGCTGCCCCGTGAGAATCCAATTCCCAGCTGTGTCCGCGGCTGCGACCGTGGTCCGGTCGGGCCGTGTGCACGCTCATACGCGTGCTCGGCCTGGGGCGATTCGGCGACGGTCAGGCAAGCACCGGTGCCGTAGGCACGCTCGCGGCACACCGGCGATGCCGGCCCGGTCGATTCTGCACACTGCGCCCTCGCACCCGCTGCCATCGACTCCGGGCACGCACGCCACGCCCACGCATGCCGCAAACCGCGCGCCTGGTACATGCCACACCCGGCTTACTCAGGCCCTGCCCGTGCAGCACCTGCTCAGATGATGTCGGACAGCCCCGCAGATTCATCTTCGGGCTTCGCTGCGACGTGGCAACTGCTGCTCGGCATCGGCATTTTGATGATCGGCTCGGGTCTGCAGAGCACGGAAATCAGTCTGCGCGCCACGCTCGAGGGCTTCAGCGCTCCGGTGATCGGAGCGGTCATGTCCTGCTACTACATCGGCTACCTGCTCGGCACGGCGACATCGCCCCGTCTCGTGCGGCGCGTCGGGCACATCCGCGTATTCGCCGCCATGGCGGCCGTGGCGGCCGCGGCCATTCTGATCCAGGGGCTGTTCGTCGAGCCTATCGTCTGGGCTCTGCTGCGCGGCGTGTCGGGCCTGAGCTTCGCCGGTCTGTTCGTCGTCACCGAGAGCTGGCTCAATGAGCGTGCAGGGCGCGCCACCCGCGGAGCGCTGCTCGCGATCTACATGGTCGTGCTCTACATCGGACTCGGCAGCGCGCAGTTCCTGCTCATCCCGGCCAATCCCGACACCGCGCAACCCTTCATGCTCGCCGCGGTGATGATTTCCCTCGCCGTGGTGCCGATTGCGCTGGCCGGACAGCATGCGCCGCAGATCACCGTACCGCGTGCAGTCAGCTATCGCGAGCTGCGCCGCAATTCACCCCTCGGTGTCGTCGCCGTGACCGTCTCCGGCATGATCACCTCATGTGTCTATGCCATGGGTCCTCTCTATGCCGAACGGCGCGGCCTCGGTACCGCGGGGGTTGCGACGTTCATGGGTGTCAGCATCCTCGCGGCGGTACTCGGCCAGTATCCGGTCGGTCGGCTCTCCGACCGTGTCGATCGGCGCAGCGTTATGGCCGGGGTCTGCGCGCTTGCAACATTCAGCGCCGCCGCACTCGCGATCTTCCCGCACCTGCCGCGGGCATTTTTCTATGCCCTAGCGGCGCTCTTCAGCGCCATGGCCTTTACGCTTTACTCGCTCGGCGTCTCGCATGTCAACGACCAGCTCGAACCGGCGCAAATGGTGGCCGCGAGCAGCGCGCTACTGCGCTTGAACGGACTCGGTGCGGCCATCGCGCCGCTGTTGCTCGGCAGTCTCATCGCCCGCTTCGGCGCAGCCGCATATTTCTCCTTTCTTGCCAGCATGACGGGTCTGCTGACCGTGTACGATCTGTGGCGCAAGCGCCGACGCCAGCCGGTCGCCGCCGAAATGAAGGGCGCTTACATCCCGGCCGGACCACAAGGGTTGGTCACCCGGATCGCCGCGAGCGCGCTTGCGCCAACAACGCCGCCGCAGTGACGGCGGCAGGCACAAGTGTCGCGTAGAACCGACGATGCTGCGCGCCGACGTCGGGCGTCGGCCCAGGCAACTGCGCAGCGCCATCGAGTCCTCTGCCAAAAGGGGGATCCCGTTCACACCAAATGGCACCCCGCGCGCCATCCTGACCCGTTAACATTTTAAGATGCCTTATTCGAAATTCCTCGGCCTGTCGCTCGTCGTGCTGAGCGCTGTCCTTTTTCTTTCCGCTCTACCGTCGGCCGCGCACGCCGATACTTACCGGTGGAGCACGCCGGTGGGACTGTGGGCCCCGATCGAC
This sequence comes from Pseudomonadota bacterium, assembly GCA_021822385.1. Lineage (GTDB taxonomy): Bacteria > Pseudomonadota > Gammaproteobacteria > Steroidobacterales > Steroidobacteraceae > 13-2-20CM-66-19. Next base: position 35,005 of record JAKARC010000019.1, on the reverse strand, counting down.
AAAACCACCGGCAAGCCGCTCGGCCTGATCGCCATTTACGAAGATCACGGTCTGTATTACGGGCGCATCGAGCCGACCTCGGCCCATCCGCACGGCGCTGCGCGTTGCACCGCTTGCACGGGTAGCCGCCATAACCAGCCGATGAACGGTCTAGTCCTGATCCGCGATCTGCACTACCGCAACGGCCGGTACGTGGGTGGCAACATCCTTGATCCACGCACCGGTCGAGTCTATGACTGCGAGTTGCGCCTCATCGACCGGGGCCGCAAGCTGAAGATGCGCGGCTACATAGGAATTCCGCTGTTCGGGCGCTCGCAGGTCTGGTGGCGCATCGAAGGTACGCCCCAGCGCGGGCTGCGTCTGGTCGCACGCCCCTAGACGGCAGCTTGAGCATCCGGCTCGGGACCTGTACTGTAGCCTGCAATCTCTCGCGCCGACTGCTGCGGCGTGAGTGCACAGCTTCCACTGACCGGCACTGCGCATGACCACAATCTATTCGTGGAACGTCAACGGCATCCGGGCAGTCACCCGCAAAGGCACGTTGCAAGGCTTCATTCAAGCGCATCGGCCCGATATTCTGTGCCTGCAGGAAACCAAGGCGCAGCCCGGTCAGGCCGATATCAAACTCGATGCGCAAGGCTATCGGGAGTACTGGAACTCGGCGCAGAAAAAGGGCTACTCGGGCACCGCGATCTTCAGCCGCATCGAGCCATCCTCGGTTTTCAACGACTTGCCGGCCGCAATCGCACGCCGGTACGCCTTCACCGACGCTGCGGGCCGCGACAGCCTCGATGAGGGGCGGCTGATCACCGCCGAATATGCGCACTTCTACGTGGTCACGGTGTACACGCCCAACGCCAAGGATGACCTCAGCCGGCTTGAGCTGCGTCACCGCCACTGGGATCCGGCCCTGCTCGCGCACTGCCGCCGGCTGGAACAAAAAAAGCCGGTGGTGCTGTGCGGGGATCTGAACGTCGCCCATACCGAGCTCGATCTCGCCAATCCCGGCCCAAATCGGGGCAAAAAGGGCTTTACCGACGAGGAACGCTCCGGTTTTCAATCCTTCATCGATGCCGGCTTCGTCGACACGTTCCGCCTCTTCAAACAGGGCAACGGTTACTACACGTGGTGGAGCCACTTCGCCAATTCGCGCGCACGTAATATCGGATGGAGAATCGACTACGTGCTCGTGTCCGCCGCTCTGCGCGACGCCGTCACCGCCGCCAGGATCCACCCGGACATCCTCGGCAGCGATCACTGCCCGGTCAGCATCACCCTGGCGGTCTGAAGACACGCCGGCGGGCAGTCACTGCATGGAAAGTTCGGCCGCACGCTGCTCGGCGCTGATTGCAGCCTGGCGTCGGCCTTCGGCGCGCAGCGTGGCGGCAATCATGCCCCACGCCCTGGCTTCGAGCCTGGCGTTGCCCGTGGCCAGATACAGTGCCTTGCGCGCCATGCCATCGGCCGCGGCGGCTTGACCGGCCGCGAGGCGCTCGCGGGCGAACTCGAGCCATATGCGGGGATTGGCGGGCTCGATCGACAGCGCCCGCTCCAGTGTTTCAGCGGCCAGACCGAAATTGTGCCTGTGCTCCTGCCTACGGGCTTCGGCGATAAGCGCCTGCGCCGCTGGATCGAGCGTATACGGCGACACGACGGCATTGCTCGGCGTCACCGGCGGTGGTGCCCCCGATTGAGCCGGCAACGGTAGCGCAGGATTCACCGCGCCTCCGACCCCGACCTGGGGCGCCGCGCTCGACTGCCGGAGAGGTGCTCCCCGTGCGCTCGAGCCGTGCACGGGATGCATGCTGGAATACGGGGGTCCGAAGAGCGCACACCCGGCCAGAATCGCCGTGCCGAGCAGCGCCGTCACGGCAGTGCGCACACAGCGCCCGCGCGCAGAAGTCACTACAGACCTCCGCTCAGACCGCAGCCGGGCATGGGCGGCAATGGGGCGTTGACGGGAACCGCAACCTCAACCGCATTGGCTCCCGCGCACGCGGGCGTGGTCTGCAGGCCAGTCGCGAAATCGATCCACACGTCATTGACTCCCGAGGGCGGCGGCAGATCGAGCGGCACGACGCCGACCTGTCGCATGATCCGCGCCCAGACAGGCAGTGCGCCGCGCGCGCCGACCAGCCCCGTGGGCTGATCGTGATCATATCCGACCCAGACGACGGCGAGCAGATTGCTCGAGAAACCGGCAAACCAGCTGTCCGCGTCGTGTTGCGAAGTTCCGGTCTTGCCTGCCAGCGACGCTCCAGGCGGCAGGATGGCAAGCGCCGGCTGCCCGGTGCCATGCGTGAACACCTGTTCCATCATGGTGGTGAGTTCATACACGTCCGCGGGCGGTGCCACCGGGGTGACACGCACCGGAAACGCCTGCAGCGGCTTGCCGTCGGCACTGACGACCGCGCGCACGGCGCGCAACGGCTCACGGAACCCGCCGTCGGCGATACCGTTGTACAGTTGGGCGACCTCAAAGGGTGTCAGATCGCTTGCCCCGAGCAGCATGGCCGGAACTTCCTGCGGCGGATGCCGCAGACCGAAGCGCCGCAGCGTCTGCATGACCGGATTCAGTCCGAGCGACATTCCGAGACGCACCGTCGCGGCATTCAGCGACTCGGCGAGCGCTCTGACCAACGGCACCGGACCGTGGAAGATGCGCGAGAAGTTGCGTGGCCGCCAATACCTGCCGCCGCCCAGGCTGACCGCGATCGGCTCATCCTCGATGATGGTCGCGGGCGTATAGCGACCGGTCTCGAGCGCCGTGAGATAGATGAACGGCTTGACGATCGAGCCGATCGAACGATGCGCATCGAGGGCACGATTGAAGCCGTCATAATCCCCGTCGCGACCGCCAACGATGGCGAGCACATCGCCCGTCTGCGGCGAGGTGACCACCACCGCACCTTGCAGCAATTCCTTGCCATAATGGTGCTGCCGGTCGAGCCGATGCAGCACGGTGTCGAGCGCCCGCTGCGCAATTGCCTGCACATGCGGATTGAGACTCGTGTAGACCCTCAGACCCGCCTCGGTGAGCGTCTTCTGCGGGTAGTCGCGCGCCAGCGTACGGCGAACGAGATCGAGATAAGCCGGATAATAGGCGCCGGTGGGTTGTGGTGTGACACCGAGTGGAGTGCGCATGGCCGCAGCCGCGCGTGCCCGGCTCACCACCCCCTGGTGCGCCAGGGTGGCAAGCACTCGATTGCGCCGCGCGAGCACCCGCTGCGGGAACAGGCGCGGGTTGTAATAGGTCGGACCGCGCACGATCGCCACCAGGGTCGCAATCTGCGGCAGATCGAGTTCAGCGAGCGGCTCACCGAAGTAGAACTCGCTCGCCAGGCCGAAGCCGTGCACCGAGAGATTGCCGTCCTGACCGAGAAAGATCTCGTTGATGTAGGCATTCATGATCTCGGCTTTGCTGAAGTGCGCCGTCAGCGCGACGGCCATGATGGCCTCGCGGATCTTGCGCCACAGTGTCCTGCGATCAGTGAGAAAATAACTGCGCACCAGTTCCTGCGTGAGCGTGCTGCCGCCCTCGGCATAACGGCGTTCACGCAGATCAACCCAGGCGGCGCGCAGGATCCCCTCCGGATCGATGCCCCAGTTGGTCGCAAAGGTGCGATCCTCGACCGCAATCAGCGCCTTCGGCAACAGCGGCGGCACCTGTTTCGGGCCGACCACGATCCGATCCACCCCGTCGCGCGGGTAGATGCTGCCGATCAGCAGAGGATCGAGCCGAATGACGGGCACCTCGGCACCCGCCGCATTGCGCAGACCGATGATCCCGGTCGCACCGAAGGTCACACTGAGCCGCATCGCCGGGCGCGCGCGGTCGGCGAATCGCACCGGTCGCAGCATGATCTCGACTTGCCCGAGCGTCGCGGTATAGGTCCCGGGCCCGCGCAGCACCGGCACCGGCCGATAGGCCAGGCGGCGCAGATCATGCTCGAGATCCGCCTCGCTCACATCGAGTCCGGCGTACAGCTGCTGCGGCGCCGCATAGACCCGTGCCGGCAAGGTCCAGCGCAGCGCGCTGAAGCGACGGGTCACCACATGATCGAGATACAGCGCGTAGCCGGCAAAGACCAGTAACGCCACAACGGCCGCGAGGCCGATCAGCGCACCGAGCCTGCGGCTCAGCCGATGACGGCGGTCACGCCGACCACTGTCACGGCGAGCAGCCGTCGTCTTGCGCTTGCGGCTCAGAGGAACAGCTCCTCGGCGGGTGCACGCAGGTTGTAGTTCGAGCTCATGCAATGACCATAGGCGCCTGCATTGGCAATGAGCAGCACATCGCCGGCACGCGTCGGCGGCAGCAACCGATCATGTCCCAATACATCGGCGCTCTCACAGATCGGACCGACGACGTTGACCAATTCCCCGCCGGCCTCATCGAGCCGCGTGAGATTGACGATTTCATGGTAAGCGCCATAAAGCGCCGGACGCAGCAGAGAGTTCATGCCAGTGGCAATGCCAACATAACGCACACGGCCCTTGCTCTTCAGCTGCGTGACGCGTGCGATCAAGGCTCCGGCCGCGGCGGCAAGATAGCGACCGGGTTCCATCCAGATGGCAAGGCGCGGATGCTCGGCCCGCACGGCCGCGAGCAGAGTATCGAGTTCGATCAGATCGAGCCCAGGCTGGTCGGGACGTTCGGGCACCCCAAGACCGCCACCGATATCGATCACCCGGACCGTCTCGAGGCGCTGCGCCAGCTCCGCCAGCCGCCGCGCGGTATGCGGCCAGGTCTTCACATCCAGAATACCGCTGCCGACATGCGCATGCAGACCGACGAGGCGCGCATCATGACGGCGCGCCAGACGCTCGATCTCGTCCAGATCCTCAGCCGGAACCCCGAACTTGGCATGTGCGCCGGCGGTGCGCACATGATGATGGTGGCCGGCGCCGGCACCGGTGTCGACGCGCACGAAAATCTCCTGGCCGCGCCAAAGATCGCCCCACTCGGCGAGCGCATACACATTGTCGACGGTCACCTGCACGCCACGTCCGAGCGCCCAGGCGTACTCCTCGCGCGGCGCGAAATTCGGCGTGAACAGCACGCGCCGGGGGTCGAGCCGCGGAAACAGCTCGAGCACGTGCTCGAGCTCTGCCCGCGAAACGCACTCGAAATCGACGCCCTCCTCGGCAATGACGCGCAACAGTTCAGGGTGGGGGTTGGCCTTGACCGCGAAATGCACCCGCTCGAGGCTGGACAGCCCCCGCAGCGCGCGGGCAGCGCTGCGCACTGTGTCCCGATGATACACATACGCGGCATCGCGCGTGCCGAGCGCCGCCAGCACCGCACTGCGCCCGCTGCGCCACCACGGCGCGTGCCCGCGGGACGCGGCGGCAGCCGGGGCAAACAGCTGCGTCCAGGTCGGGCCCAGCACCCGATCACCCGCCACGGGCCGTATCAACAGCTCGTGCAGCTGGTCCACCAGACGATCGCCCTGAGTTTCATCAACCACGAAGGTGAAGTTCAGATCGTTGGCTGCCTGCGACACCAGATAAATCTTCTGTTCTTCGAAGAACTCGAATGCGCCGCCGAGCTGATGCAGGATGGCGCGAATGTTACGTCCGACGAGGCTTACCGACGCGCATGGTCCGATCAGCTGTACACGGCACAAGCGCGCCAGATCGTTCACCAAGGCGGCAAGCAGGGCACTGTCGAGCGTATTGGCCGCCGGATCGAGCGACACGGTGACGTTGGTTTCCGAGGTTGACACCAGATCCACCGACATGCCGTGCGCTTTGAAGACCTGGAACACATCGGCGAGGAATCCCACCTGATGCCACATGCCCGGACTTTCGAGCGACACCAGCGTGATCCCCTTCTTGGTGCACACTGCCTTGACCTGCGCACGCTCATCACCCTCGCCCGAGAGCACCGTGCCCGGCAAGTGCGGCGCCTGAGTGGCATAGACATGCAGCGGGATGCCGTACTGGCGCACCGGCAGAATGCAGCGCGGGTGCAATACCTTCGCCCCGCTCGTGGCAATTTCCTGCGCCTCGTCGTAATGCAGGGCGCGCAGCAAGCGCGCGGTCGGCACCGCGCGTGGGTTGGCGCTGAACATCCCCGGCACGTCGGTCCAGATCTCCAACCGCTGCGCGCGCAATTTGGCCGCGAAGTACGCCCCGGAGGTATCCGACCCGCCGCGGCCGAGCAACACGGTGTTGCCCGCGCTGTCGCTTGCGATGAACCCTTGCGTCACCACCACCGGCGCAAGACTCTCCAGCCGCTCGATGAGGGCATCGTCGGGCTCGAAGCGGCACACGGCCGACAACACGCTCGCCTTGGCGGACGCGAGCGCGCGTTCCTCGGCACGCAGCATGGTGCGCGCATCGGCCCACTGCGCCGCCAAGCCCTGGGCGGCGAGATAGCGGGCACCCAGATCGGTGGCCATCAGCTCCCCGGCCGACATCACGCGTGCGCGCGTACGGTCACTCACCTCGCCGATCAAGGCCACACCGGCGGCGATCTGGCGCAATTCGGCAAGGTGCGCCTCACAGGCCTCCCCGAGCGCAATGCCGAGATCGGCTGCAAGCCGGCGATGCCGTTCTTCGATGGCGCGTAGTTCTTCCTCGTACGCTTGCGCCCGGGCGGCATCGAGCAGACGCTCGAGTCGATCGGTCACCCCGCTCAGCGCCGAGTGCACAATCAGAACGTGCGCGCCCTGTGCACACCGATCCGCCGTGATGCGGGCGATGTTCTGCCAGTTCGCGACCGAGGAGACGCTGGTCCCCCCGAACTTCAGGACAATCCATCCGGACGCAGTGCGAGTCAATGCGGCTCCTCAGGGAAGCGGCGGGGCCGACCGCCTCACTCATTCCGGCCGAGCACGCCCCGGGGCGATGATTGCCGACGACCACCCTGCTCGGATCGATACCTTGCGGCCCAGCGAAGAGCCGGCGTTAGATCTCATTCGTCGAAATCGCGCAGATCCTTCTCGAGCTTCTTTTCGGCAAGCACCTCCTCGAGCCGGCTCCAAGCCGCTTTGCTGCGCTTGCCCGGAATGGGTCGTCGCCGGTCCACCCGATCGAGGATGCGATCGTAGTCGACGCTCTCCTCGGCGGCGCCGTTCAGGATTTCCTCGTCGAGATCAAAGCTCTCGTTATCTCGTTCCGACATCTGGCGCAAAAAATCCCAGTTAAATCAATAGGGTAGTCAAACTTCGCGGGAGCAAGACAGCGAACTATAATGAAAACGCGGCGCGGAGCAAGAGGCCGCACAATCTATTGGGTGCGATCCCGCACGGTCACCGGCGCACCCCGACCCAATCCAAGGCCGTCGGCCGCGCTCTGCTCGGCTCGGGCGATCTCGAGCACGCCGAAGGAATTGACGAGCGCCAGGTATTCCCCCGGTCGGCGCTCGCCATAGGTCTTCAGCACCGGCAAGGCCAGATGTCCGGCGCGCACAAGCGGCAACCGGAACCGCTCGAGCAGCGTGCCGTCGATGTTCGTGATCAGATTCCCGAAGTGATCAATGGTAATCACCACCCCGAGCACGCTCGCGGTCTCGACCACCGGTTCCTCCACCCAGGCGGGCACGAGGGATGCGTGGGCAGTGATTTGCCCGAGCTGCGCCGGATGGCAGCGCCCCGCGGCCAACTCGGCCGCAACCGGCGCAAAGATATCCCGCCCATGGAACGTTGCACTCACCCGTGTGATGCCGAGCCGCGCCAACCCCTCCGGTTGCAGCCGGAACACCTGCGCATCAGCGTGCCGGTTCACGAGCGGCGCCAGCAGACCGTTGTCCGGCGCGAGGAACAGGTGCCCGGCGATCACCGCGACGAGAATATCCCGCGAGGTGCCGACGCCCGGGTCGACCACCGCCACGTGCACCGTTCCGGGCGGAAAGTAGGCGAAGGCTCGCTGCAGCCAAAATCCGGCCTCGGCCGGCCAGTGCGGCGGAATCTGGTGCGTCAGATCGATCACGCGCGCGGCCGCATTGCGGCCGAGGATACGGCCCTTCATCACCCCGACGAAGGGGTCCTGCTCGCCGAAGTCGGTGATGAGGGTAATGACCCCGCTCGCGGCTGGGCCGGCCGGCGCACTCATCCGGCACGCCTCGGCCCACCGGACTCAGCCCCCGCACATGCGCGGCAACGGTCCGTGTACGGAACGGCCGCAAGCCGGCCCTCCTCGATCGGCTGCCCGCAGACCGCGCAGGTGCTGTAGCGGCCCGCATCGAGCCGCTGCAGCGCCGCCTGGATCTGGCGCAGCTCCTCGCGCGCCGACTCGCTGATGAGGCCGAGCACCTCGTCGCTTTCCCGCTGCGTGACCTGCTCGGCGAAATCGGCGCTGAGCGGATCGGTTTCGTGGCGCAGATCCGCACTGGCCCGGCGGGCACGCATCTGCAGTTCCTCACGCTGGCGCAGCAAGCGTATTCGTACAGCTTCTGTATCCATGGCGGGACTCCGGCCGGCGCACACCGGCGCTGAGGCAGTCACACAACCGATATTCGCACCCGCGCCCGGCCGCATGTGGAAAATACCTAGCGCGCCGCACGCCGTGACGGCAACATACTTGCTCAACTCAGCAACCGTGTCCATTCCTGCCACCACCCCTCCCACGTCAGGCGCCGGTCAATGCTCATGGAACCCGTTCGCGATCCAAAGCCCACGGTCTTCGTCGTCGACGATGACGAGGCGGTACGCGCCTCATTGCGACTGCTGCTGAAATCGGTCGGCCTGCCGACCACGGTCTATGCGAGCGCCCAGGAGTTCCTGGCCCACTATGATGCCCACCAGAGCGGGTGCGTGGTGCTCGACGTGCGCATGCCGGGCATGAGCGGCCTCGAACTGCAGCAGGTGCTCAATCTGCGCGGGGCGACGATTCCCGTGATTTTCATCACGGGGCACGGAGATATTCCCATGGCGGTCGAAGCCATGCAGCATGGCGCCTTCGACTTTCTGCAAAAGCCTTTCCGCGATCAGGATCTGCTCGATCGGGTGCAGCGCGCGCTCGAGAAAGATCAGCGCACGCGCCAGGAGCTGAAGCAGCGGGACCGTATCCGCGAGCATCTCGAAACACTTACGCCGCGGGAACGCGAAGTGCTCAGCCTGATCACCCGCGGCAAGCCCAACAAAGTGGTGGCCGCGGACCTTGGCGTCAGCCAGCGCACCGTGGAAATTCATCGCGCGCGCGTGATGGAAAAGATGGGCGCGAGCTCGTTCGCTCAGCTCGTGCGCATGGTGCTCGATACCGAGACTTAGACTGTATCTGGGCTGCAATGATCCCCGACGGCCGTGGTGCGGTATGCCATCTGTGGGCGTGGCCGACTCCCGCGCAATGAGCTCGGCACGCTCCCAGCAGCGGACCTCGCGGCTGACTCGGACGTTCTACAGCGGCAGCACGCTCAGCATTGCACGATCGCTCATCGGCATGCACCTGGTGCATCGCATCGGCACGCAATCACGCCGCGGGCGGATCGTCGAGACCGAAGCCTATCTGGGACCCAGCGACCAGGCGGCACACTCTGCGCGCGGACGCACGCCACGCACCGAGGTGATGTTCGGCCCGCCCGGACACGCGTACGTCTACCTGATCTACGGTCTGTGGTATTGCCTGAACGTGGTCACCGGAGCGGAAGGCGTACCGCATGCCGTTCTGCTCCGTGCACTCGAGCCGATCGAGGGACTCACCGGACGCGCGTGCGGACCCGGATTGCTCTGCCGCGCTCTGGGGATCGACCGGCAACACAATGGCCTCGACTTGTGCGCGGACAGACTCTGGATCGAGCGTCCGGAGGTGCGGCGCCGCGTGCGCATCCGCTGCAGCGAGCGCATCGGGGTCGATTACGCGGGCGCGTGGGCCAAGCGTCCCTGGCGATTCTTCGATGCCGACTCGCCCTTCGTCTCGGGCCGGGGTGCACCCACCGCCCGACGCTAGGGCAGAAGCCCGGCGCATCGTCTCGGGGTCCGCACAGCCTGCAGCGCCGCGACTCGCCTTTGCGCGCCGTCTGCTCGGCGTATACTGCGCCGCTCTGGGAGGTCTGCGCATGCCGAGTTCAGATGAAACTACCACCCGAGCCGCTGCCGCTCTGGACACAGTGCGCGAAACCCGGCTCGCCGATTACCGCCCTCCAGCCTTCCTCGTCGACACGGTCGGGCTTGATTTTACCCTCGATCCGCAGGCCACGATCGTACGCTCGCGCCTCGTGCTGCGCCGCAACCCCGCGGCCACGGCAGCCGAGGCACTGCGCCTCGATGGTGCGGGCCAACCCGTACGCGCCATCGTGCTCGACGGCGCCGTGCCGGATGCCGGTCGCTGGCGACTGGAGGACACAACGCTCGTCATCGAAGACATCGGCGACGCCTGCATACTCGAACTCGAGACCGTCATCGACCCTGCGGGCAATACGGAGCTGTCGGGCCTTTACCTGTCCAACGGCGCATTCTTCACCCAATGCGAGGCCGAAGGATTCCGCCGCATCACCTATTTCCCCGATCGGCCGGACGTCATGGCGCGCTACACCGTCAGTCTCACCGCCGATGCAGCCGCTTACCCCGTGCTGCTATCGAACGGCAACCCCGGTCCGCTCGAGACGCTGCCGGAGGGCCGTCACCGCATTACCTGGATCGACCCGCACCCCAAACCCTGCTACCTGTTCGCACTGGTCGCGGGCCAGCTGGTTGCGGTACGCGACCGCTTCACCACCCGATCCGGGCGCGAGGTGGCGCTCGCCATCTGGGTGCGGCCCGGGGATGAAGGTCGCTGCGCACACGCCATGCGCTCGCTCAAGAAAGCCATGGCATGGGACGAGCAGCGCTTCGGTCGCGAATACGATCTCGACGTGTTCAACATCGCCGCCGTATCCGATTTCAACATGGGTGCGATGGAGAACAAGGGACTCAATATCTTCAACACCCACTACGTGCTGGCGGACCCCGACAGCGCGACGGATGCCGATTACCAGGGCATCGAATCGGTCATCGGCCACGAGTATTTCCACAACTGGACCGGCAATCGCGTCACCTGCCGCGACTGGTTCCAACTGTCGTTGAAGGAAGGCTTGACGGTCTACCGCGATCAGGAGTTCACCATGGATCAGGGCTCGGCGGCGGTCAAACGCATCGCCGACGTGCGCGTGCTGCGCGCCACGCAGTTTCGCGAGGACGCGAGCCCCCTCGCTCATCCCGTACAGCCCGATCACTATCAGGCGATCGACAACTTCTATACCGCGACGGTCTACAACAAGGGCGCGGAAGTCATCCGCATGATGGCGACGCTCATCGGGCGCGACGCCTTCCGCCGCGGCATGGACCTCTATTTCGCCCGGCACGATAATCAGGCTGTCACGATCGATGAGTTCGTCGCGGCGATGGCAGATGCCTCGGGTGTCGATCTCAGCCGGTTCAAGCTCTGGTACCACCAGGCCGGCACACCCGAGCTCACCGTCTCCGACCGGTACGACCCGGCGAGCCGCCGCTATCACCTGACGGTCACACAACGTACCCCGCCGACACCCGGTCAGCCGCACAAGGAGCCCCTGGTGATCCCGTGGGCAATGGGTCTGTTGACCCCCGAGGGGACCGAATTGCCCGTGCGCCTCGCCGGGGAAGGGCCCGTGAGTCCCGGTACGCGGGTGCTGAAGATCCAGGCGCCCGAAACGCACTTCCTGTTCGAAGATGTTCCGGTTGAGCCGATCCCCTCGCTCCTGCGCGGCTTCAGCGCACCGGTGCGGCTGAACGGTCTGAGCCCGTCGCAGCTGAGATTCCTCGCCACCTACGACCAGGATCCCTTCGTCCGCTGGGACGCCAGTCAGCGCTACGCGACCGACGCGCTGCTCGCGCTGGCGCAGGCGCAGAGCGCGGGAAGGGCCGCGCAATTGGATGCGGGCGTGATCGCCGCCGCTGCGGCAACCTTGGCCGGGGCGGAAGCGGACCCGGCGTTTGCGGCGGAGGCACTGGCGCTGCCGAGCGAGGCGTATCTCGCCGACCAGCAACAGACCGTCGACCCCGACGCGCTGCACGCCGCGCGCGAAACGGCACGCACGGCGATCGGCCAGGCACTGCGCGAGTCGTTACGGACAACCTATGAGCGACTCACCGACTCGGGACCCTATCGGATCGAGGCAGCGGCCATCGGGCGGCGCGCGCTGCGCAATGCCTGCCTTGCCTATCTGGTCGCCGCTGGCGATGCGGAGGGTAGACAACTGGCGAAGGCGCAATTCGACCAGAGCAACAACATGACGGATGTGCTGGCCGCGCTGGTGGCGCTCGCCAACGTCGAGTGCCGGCAACGGACCGAGGCGCTCACGACGTTTCACAGCAAATGGCGCACCAACGCGCAGGTGCTCGACAAGTGGTTTGCCATCCAGGCCACCGCGGGGCTGCCGGACACCCTGACGACGGTGCGCAACCTCGTCGCGCACCCCGATTTCGACCTGCGCAACCCCAACCGGGTGCGCGCCCTGGTCGGCAGCTTCTGCAGCGCCAACCCCGTGCGCTTTCACGTCGCCTCCGGCGCAGGCTACGAGTTCCTCGCCGACATCGTCCTTGCGCTCGATCCGCTCAATCCGCAGGTCGCGGCGCGGATGGTGCCTCCTCTCGGACAGTGGCGCCGCATGGACGGGGCGCGGCAGGCGAAGATGCGCGCAGCTCTGCAGCGCATCCTCGCTGCGCCGAAGCTGAGCCGCAACACGGCGGAGATGGTTGAGCGCATCCTGGCCGCCTGAGCTCCGACAGGACAGCCCGCACGTCGAGCGCTACGCGCCGGCGCGGGCAAGTGCGAGCAGATCGCTCCCCTGGGGAACGCGCTCGCCCGGCTGGAAGTGAATCGCTGTCACCCGTCCATCGAAGGGCGCTCGGATGATGTGCTCCATCTTCATCGCCTCGATCACCATCAACGTCTCGCCCGAGCACACGGCCTGACCGACCGCGACGTTGACCGCGACCACCACACCGGGCAAGGGCGTGGTCAACCCCCCGGTGACTGTCTCAGGGTCGCGCGCAGACGTTCGTGCATCCTCGAGTTCGAACTCGTGATGCGCCGTCTCGAACCACAGGTGCACCCGTGTTTCCTCGCACAGATACCGGGCTCGCCGGTAGAGGGCGTCCAAGCGCGCCGCAATCCAGCCGGCCGACTCGCTCAATTCCGCGACCGCCACCAGCCGCGGCGTCGGACACGCATTGGACGGACCGCCCGCAATCAACACGCCACTCGGTTCACCGCCTTGGCACTGCACGGTCAATCGATAGGTCATGCCGGCCGCCGCAATCTCGAGCTCGAACGCTGCCATTAGATTCGGGGTAAAGCCGTCACGTGCCGACCACGGATTACGGCTGCGTCCCTGTGTGTACACGAGCAGCGCCGCCAGGGCGATGGCGGCATCCGTGGGGTGATCCGGCGCGAGCCACGCGCCAGCGTGCTCGGCCAGCGTCGCGACGCTGTGCTGTGCCCGCATGAACACGTCGGAACGTAGGATGCGGCTCAACCAGCGCTCGTTGCTGCGCACGCCGGCAAGATGCGTATGCTCGAGCGCCGCCGCCAGCGCCCGCGCCGCCTCGCTGCGCTCCGGCGCCCACACGATCATCTTGGCGAGCAGTGAGTCATACGCATCCGGTACCGTGTCACCACCGTCAAAGCCCGCATCGACCCGCAGCGCTACATCATTCGGCCACTCGGCGAGCCGCAGCACCCCGGCGCTCGGCAGAAACTCGCGCACGGGATCCTCCGCACAGACCCGGGCCTCGATCGCGTGACCGCGAATGTCAATCTGCTCCTGGGTGAACGGCAGCGCGTCGCCGGCGGCAATGCGCAGCTGCCACTCGACCAGATCGAGCCCCGTCACCGCCTCGGTAACGGTATGTTCGACCTGCAGCCGCGTGTTCATCTCGAGGAAATAAAACTCTCGACCGTCGTACAGAAACTCCACTGTTCCGGCGCTGCAGTAACCGACCGCGCGCGCCACTTGCACGGCCGCCGTGCGCAGCCGGGTCCGCAGTGGCTCGGGCAACCCCGGCGCGGGGGCCTCCTCGATGAGCTTTTGATGACGCCGCTGGATTGAGCAGTCCCGATCACCGAGGTGGATGCAGTGGCCCTGAGCATCGGCGAGCACCTGCACCTCGACGTGCCGCGCAGCCGGCACAAAGCGCTCGATGAGCAGCGCACCGTCCCCGAAACTGCTCTCGGCCAGGCGTCGCGCAGCCGCGAGCGCCGCGCGCAACTGCGTCGCCTCGTGCACGACGTGCATCCCCTTGCCACCCCCGCCCGCGGCGGGCTTGATCATCAGCGGCAGACCGGCAGCGAGAGCCTCGGCCTCGAGATGGGCAAGATCCTGCCGCTCACCGGCGTAGCCCGGCAGCACCGGCACGCCGGCGGCCCGCGCGCGCACCTTGGCCTGGCTCTTGACGCCCATCGATTCGATGGCCTCGGGACCCGGGCCGACAAAAATCAGCCCGACAGCCGCGCAGGCTCGGGCGAAGCGGGCGCTTTCGGCGAGAAAGCCATAACCGGGATGAACGGCTTCGGCGCCTGTCGCCCGCGCCGCGGCCATGAGTGCCTCCACATTGAGGTAACTCGCGCCCGCAGGCGGCGGGCCGATGCGGACCGCCAGATCCGCCATGCGCACATGCCGTGCCGCCGCATCGGCATCCGAGTAGACCGCGATGCTGGTGAGTCCCATGCGGCGCGCAGTGCGCGCAATCCGGCACGCGATCTCGCCGCGGTTGGCGATCAGGAGACGACGAAACATCGGCGTGCTCACATTCTGAATAGCCCGAACTGCGTCGGCGCCGGCGGCGCGTTGCGCACCGCGGCCAGACACAACGTGAGGATCCGGCGGGTCTCGAGCGGGTCGATCACGCCATCGTCCCAGAGGCGCGCCGATGCGTAGTACGGATGCCCCTGGCGCTCGTACTGGTCACGGATCGGCTGCTTGAAGGCTTCTTCGTCCTCCTGCGACCAGTGCCCGCCCGCGCCTTCGATCTGTGTGCGCTTGACCGTGGCGAGGACACTGGCGGCCTGCTCCCCGCCCATGACGGAGATGCGCGCGTTCGGCCACTGGAACAGAAACCGTGGTCCATACGCCCGACCGCACATCGCGTAGTTGCCGGCCCCGTAGCTGCCGCCGATGATCACGGTGAGCTTGGGCACACCCGCACACGCCACCGCCGTCACCAGCTTCGCCCCGTCGCGGGCGATGCCGCCGGCCTCCGCCTGGGCACCCACCATGAAGCCGGTGATGTTTTGCAGGAACAGCAACGGCACGCCCTCGCGGGCGCACAGCTCGATGAAATGCGTGCCCTTCAAGGCGCTGGCTGAGAACAGGATGCCATTGTTGGCCAGTATGCCAACCGGATAACCGCCAATATGGGCCCAGCCACACACCAGTGTGGTGCCATAAAGCGCCTTGAATTCATCGAGTTCGGAGCCATCGACGAGCCGCGCAATGATCTCGCGCACCTCAAAGGGACGGCGCAGGCTCTGCGGTATCGCGCCATAGATTTCGTGCGCCGGATAATAGGGTTCGCGGGGCGCGACCGGGGGGTCGGTCGCCGGCCCGGGACGCAGCCGCGCCACGATCCGCCGCGCAATGGCCAGCGCATGCGCGTCGCTCTCGGCGTAGTGGTCGCACACCCCGGACTCCCGGCAATGCACCTCGGCGCCGCCGAGCGATTCGGCATCGATGTCCTCGCCGGTGGCGGCTTTCACCAGGGGGGGACCCCCGAGAAACACCCGGCCCTGATTGCGGACGATCACGTTCTCATCCGACATGGCCGGCACGTATGCGCCGCCGGCGGTGCATGATCCGTGCACAACCGCTATCTGCGCCACCCCAAGCGCCGACAGCGTGGCCTGATTGAAGAAGATCCGGCCGAAATGCTCCTTGTCGGGAAACACCTCGTCCTGTGCCGGCAGGTACGCGCCACCACTCTCGACCAGATAAATGCACGGCAGGCGGTTCTCACGCGCAATTTCCTGGGCGCGCAGGTGCTTCTTGACGGTCAGCGGGTAGTACGTGCCGCCTTTGACGGTCGGATCGTTGGCCACGATGACGCACTCCCGGCCGCTCACCCGGCCGACACCGGTGACGATGCCGGCGCAGGCGATTCCGCCCCCATAGAGCCCATGGGCAGCCAGTTGGGACAGTTCGAGAAACGGCGCGCCCGGGTCGAGCAACGTACGAACCCGCTCCCGGACCGTGAGCTTGCCGGCGGCGCGGTGGCGCTGCATCGCCTCGCTCGAGCCACCGCGCTCGATGCGCTCGACGTCGCTGCGCAGTGCCGCGGTGCAGGTCCGCAGCGCCTCGGCGTTGTCCTGGAACTCCTGCGAGCGGGTATCGAGCCGTGAGGCAATGCGAGCCATGACTTGTCAGGTCTTAACAATTGTCGGACAATCATACAATCATCGTCCACGGGATGACAAGATCATGTCGGCCATCGACACCGAATTCGGCCTCGATGAGGCCACCGAGCAGATGCGCACCCACGTGCGGCGCTTCGCCGCCGCACGCATCGCTCCGCGGGCCGCTGCAATCGACCGCAGCAACGAGTTTCCCCGCGATTTGTGGCCCGAGCTCGGTGCCCTCGGTCTGCTCGGCATCACCGCACCGGAGCGCTGGGGCGGTGCGGGCCTCGGCTACCTTGCGCACGTCATCGTCATGGAAGAAATCTCCCGCGCCTCCGGGGCGGTCGGGCTGTCCTATGGGGCGCACTCCAACCTGTGCGTCAATCAGCTGTGCTTGAACGGCACGGATGCACAGCGTGAACGCTACCTGCCCAAGCTGCTGAGCGGCGAGCACGTCGGCGCGCTCGCCATGTCCGAGCCGCAGGCCGGCTCGGACGTCACGGCTATGCAGCTGACCGCCGAGAAGCGCGGCAGCCACTACTTCCTCACCGGACGGAAGATGTGGATCACCAATGGTCCGGATGCCGACGTCCTCATCGTTTACGCCAAGACCGATCGCAGCGCCGGCAGTCGCGGCATCACGGCATTCATCATCGAGCGCAACTTTGCCGGTTTCAGCAGCGCGCCGAAGCTCGACAAGCTCGGCATGCGCGGCTCGAGCACCTGCGAGCTGATCTTCGAGGAGTGCCCGGTGCCGCAGGAGAACCGCCTGGGGGAGGAAAATGCCGGCGTGCGGGTGCTGATGAGCGGGCTCGACTACGAGCGGGTCGTGCTCGCCGGCGGCCCGCTCGGCCTGATGGCGGCCGCACTCGATCTGGTCCTGCCTTACGTACGCGAGCGCAGGCAGTTCGGCCAGCCGATCGGAACCTTCGAGCTGATGCAGGCAAAGATTGCCGACATGTACGCCGCTCTCGGGGCTTCGCGCGCCTACGTCTATTCGGTCGCACGCGCCTGCGACACGGGCCGGGTGCGCCGGCAAGATGCGGCCGCATGCATCTTGTTCGCGGCACAGCAGGCCACCGCCGTGGCGCTCGAGTCGATTCAGGCTCTGGGCGGCAACGGTTACATCAATGATTATCCGGCCGGCCGACTGCTGCGCGATGCGAAGCTCTATGAGATCGGCGCCGGTACCCAGGAGATTCGCCGCATGCTGATCGGCCGCGAGCTGTTCGAGCAACTTGCCTGAGGGGGCCGGATGAGCGAATTCGCGCCACTGCCCCTCGCGCCGGCCTATCGCCAAGTTGCTGCGGTCATCACCGAGCGCATCTGCAGCCGGGCGCTGCGCGAAGGCGAACGGCTGCCGCCGGAGACCGAGCTTGCGCGTCAGCTCGGAGTGAACCGCTCGACGGTGCGCGAGGCGCTGCGCGAGCTGGAGTGCAGCGGCCTGATCGAACGCCGGCCCGGCTCCAAGCGCATGACCGTCAGCCGGCCGAGACACGGCGAGGTCGCGCGGGACGTGAGCCGCGCCCTGGCATTGCACGATGTCACCTTCCTCGAGGTCTGGGAGGCACTGCGACACTTCGAGCCGCCCATCGCCGCGACTGCGGCCGCTGCGCACACGGCCGCCGACCTCGAGCGCCTGGTCGATGCCCACAATCTCTTCGCCGGGGAAAATCGCGCCACCGAGCTGGCGGTACGGCACACCGCTGAGTATTTCCGCGCCCTGGGCGCGGCCACGCATAATCAGGTGCTCGCGCTCGTGCACGAGCCGCTAATTCAGCTGCTCGAGCCCTCGCTGCGCGCCATGATCGACGAGGTCCCGCAGGCGCGCGCGCGCATCGGCGCGGCGCAGCAGCGCATCACGCAGGCCGTGGGCGCACGCGACGCCGCGACCGCCTCGGCGTGGATGGCGCGGCACATCCGCGATTTCAGGACCGGTTACGAGCTTGCCGGCATCGACCTCGGACACCGCATCGGCTGACTGCGGTAGGCGCTCGAATGCTCTGTAACCTTAGTCACCGAGCACTCCCACCGCATGCGCTAGGCTGCCGCCATGGTACCCAGGCGCATCACCCTCTCAAACGCCGAGGAGAACGTCCATGACCGTTAACGTTGGAACCACCGACCGCATCATTCGCATCGTCGTCGGCGTAGTGCTGATCGCGCTTGCCGCCGCGGGCCGCATCGGCGCGTGGGGCTATATTGGCCTGCTGCCGCTTGCCACGGGCATCTTTCGCTTCTGCCCGGCCTATCGGCTGTTCGGTATCCAGACCTGCGCCGCGGGCAAATCCACGCATCCGTAAGGACCACGGGCGCAGCGCAGGAACCCCCGGCACGCAGGGCCAAAAGGCCGTGCGCGCCGGCTTGGCCTGCTGCGGCGTACGATATCCGGCATGAGTGCTCTGCGTGCCGGCGATCTCGCCGAAGTCCTTGCGTGTTATCCCAGCCTCACCGCCCTCCCGGCAGAGGTGCACGAGTCCCTGGCGCGTGAGGCCACGTGGATCGATGCGGCCGCTGAGACGACGGTCTTTGCCGAGGCGAGCCGCTGTCGCGGGTTCCCGCTCGTGCTGAGCGGAGCGGTGCGCGTCTCGCGCCGCTCCCGCTCGGGTCGTTCCGTCGAGCTCTACCGCGTGCTGCCGGGCGAGGTCTGTCTGTTCTCGGCCAACGCCCTGCTCGCCGGCGGCATCCTCGCGGCCAGCGGGCAGACCCTGGCGCCCACACGCATGGTCGTGCTCTCGCCCGGGCTGTTCGAACGTATGACGGCGCATCCGCCGTTCGGGCGCTTCGTGCTCGATGTGTTCGGTCAGCGTCTCGCGGAGCTGATCGCAGTGGTCGACGCACTCGCTTTTCAATCCATCGAACAACGCCTGGCGGGGTTTCTGCTCGGTCAGGGGCGGGTGCTGCACACCACGCATCAACAGATTGCCGCACAGCTCGGCACGGTACGGGAGATCGTCACGCGCCAGCTCAATCGATTCGAGGCGGCCGGCCTGATCCGGCTCGGCCGCGAGCAGATCGAGATCCTCCAGGCGCCTGGACTGCGCATCCTCGCGAGCGCCGATGAAACTGCCGTCGGTGCGACGCGCACGGAATCTTGAGCGTCAATCTGGCACTCAGCGCCGGGGTGCGAACTGCGGATCCTCGAGAAACAGATCCGGCAAGAGATCCTCCTCACGCACTGTGCTGTCTCGGTAGGCGGAGAAATCGCTGACGCCCTCCTCCCGCAACACCTGCTCATCGATGCAGAATTGCCCGGTGAAGGTGCGGCTGTCACGCTTGAGCATCGCACAGGCGGCCTCGGCGACGATCGCCGGCGAGCGCACGCGGCGCAGCGTCTCCGCGGGCGCGCCGTGCAGTGCCACCCGCAGTGCGGCCGTTCCGATGACCGTGCGCGGCCAAAGGGCATTCACCGCGATGCCATCGCTGGCAAGCTCTGCGGCGAGTCCCAGAACGCACAGGCTCATGCCGAATTTCGCCAGTGAGTACGGCAGATGCGGGGCGAACCAGCGTGCCTCGAGCTTAAGCGGCGGTGCGAGCACCAGAATGTGGGGGTTCGTCGCACGCATAAGATAAGCGCAGGCGAGCTTGCTGCAGAGCAAGGTGCCGCGCGTGTTGACCGCGTGCATCAGATCGAACCGACGCATGTCGGTGGCACGGGTCGATGTCAGACTGATGGCGCTCGCGTTGTTGACCAGGATATCGATGCCGCCGAACACCGCGCAGGTCTTCTCCAGGGCCGTACGAACCTGTTCGTCGTCACGAATGTCGACCGGGAGGGCAAGCGCCCGGCCGCCGGCCGCCTCGATCTGCTCAGCGGCGGTGTAAATCGTGCCCGGCAGGCGCGGATCCGCTGTGACTGTCTTGGCCGCAACCGCCACGTTCGCCCCTTCGCGCGCCGCCCGCAGCGCGATCGCAAGCCCGATGCCACGGCTCGCTCCCGTGATGAACAAGGTCCGCCCATGCAGGTCCGAACGCTGACTATGTTCCATCTCCCGACCTCGCCGTTGTGCCGCGGCAGGCGGCTCGGCAATCTTAGCAGCTGTCGTCTCGCGCCGACGGGCGGGTCGGGCCATAGCCCTCAGGCATCAGGATATACCGCAATTTCGCCCCGTTCGGCCCCCGGCCGATTAAAATGCGCGCCTTGCATCCTGCAGTTCGCACGAGAGAGGTAGCACACTTGGCGACGATCGGAACGGAACGGGTCCTGTCGGTCAAGCACTGGACGGACACACAATTCACCTTCACCACCACCCGTGATGCGGGGCTGCGTTTCGAGAACGGCCAGTTCGTCATGGTCGGTCTGGAGGTGGATACGCGGCCGCTGTTGCGCGCCTACAGCATCGCCAGCGCCAATCACGAGGAGCATCTGGAATTTCTCAGCATCAAGGTGCCCGACGGACCGCTCACCTCACGCCTGCAGCATATCCGCGAGGGCGATGAGGTACTGGTCAGCCGCAAGCCTACGGGAACTCTGGTGCTGCATGATCTGAAGCCCGGCAAACGCCTGTATCTGCTGTCGACGGGCACGGGCGCGGCGCCCTTCATGAGCGTCATCAAGGACCCTGAGGCCTACGAACGTTTCGAGCAGGTGATCTTCGTGCACGGCGTACGCTGGGCGCGCGAGACCGCAGTGCTGAAGCACCGGATCGAGGAGCTCAAGAGCCACGAGCTGCTCGGGGAATGGGTGCGGGAGAAGCTCCTGTACTACCCGGCCGTGACGCGCGAGCCGCATGCCAACCGCGGCCGCCTGACTCACCTCATCGAGTCCGGACGATTGTCCTATGATCTGGGACTGCCCCCGCTCGATCCGGCCGAAGACCGCGCCATGGTGTGCGGCAGCCCGGCGATGCTCACCGATACCTGCGCGCTCCTCGACGGACGCGGCTTTCGTCAGTCGCCGCATATCGGCGAAATCGGCGATTACGTCATCGAGCGTGCGTTCGTCTCCAAGTAACCCGGCGTGCCGCGGCGCATAGGCGCCGCGCGGCCGACGCGCGCTATGAGGCGGGGCCGAGCGCGGCAACCGCACGCGCATCGGACCGTGCCGCGAGCAGCCACAGCGCGCCGCTCACCACCACCACGAACGGCACGATCAGCACCGCCTTGCCGAGCGAGGTCGCATCCGATACCCCGCCGATGATGGTGGGCGAGATGGCGTCCCCCAGGGCATGCATGACGAAGATACTGAGTGCGACGGCGCAGGCCCGCTCGGTGGGACTGACCAGGTTGACGATCGCCGTATTGATGGGCCCGGTCGACATGAACAGCAGCAGCTCGGCCACCACCAGCGCGCAATAGAACACCGTGGGCGAACTTGCGGTCAACGCCAGATAAGTCGCCGGCACCGCGAGCAACGTCACCCACCCGGACATCCACAGATACGCTTGGCGCGAGAACTTCAGCCAATAGTCTCCGAGCCATCCGCCGGCGAAGGTGCCGAGAAATCCCGTGACCACGACAATCGCGCCGAAGCCCTCGGTGGCCTGCGCGGTCGACACGCCGCGCACCTGCTCAAGAAACGTCGGCATCCACACCGCCAGCCCCCCGACCGCGAAGGTGTAGGCCGCGTAACCGAGGACCGTGAGCAGATACGGCCGCTGGCGCAACAGCCGCGCATAGACACGCCAGGAGCCCGGCTTCACCCCAAGAGCCATCCCGGCGCCGGCCGCCACTGCAACATCATCGGTGTCGAGGGCACCGCGCGGCGGATCCGGCAAGCGCCAGATCCACGCCGCCAGCACCAGCCCCGGTATGCCCGCCACGTAGAACGCCGCATGCCAGCCGTAGTGCACGAGGACGATGCCGCCGACAATGTAGCCGAGCGCCGCGCCCACTGGGATCGCCATGTTGAACACCGCGAAGGCGCGTCCGCGTGTCCGCGGCAGGAAGTAGTCGGCCAGCAACGCCGGGGCGATGGTGCCGTACGCGGCCTCTCCGATCCCGACGACGGCGCGCGCCCCGAGCAGCTGCAAATAGTTGTGGGCAAGACCCGATAGGCCCGTGGCCAGACTCCAGATGAGTACGCCGATGGCAATCGGCCGCGTGCGCGAGCCCCGATCGCCGAGTCGACCGAAGATCGGAGCGGTGAGCAGGTACACGATGAGAAAGGCGCTCATCAGCGTGCCCAGCTGGAAGTCGTCGAGCCCCATGGGCGCGCGCTGCAACGCCGGCAACAATGCCGAGACGACGTATCGATCCAGATAATTGAGCAAGTTGACGCCGGTGAGCACCCCCAGCGACACCATCGAGGCGCGCCGCACCGTGCGGGTCGAATCGGTCACGCGCGCGTACGCCTCAGGCCGCGACCGACGTCACTGCCTGCCCGTTCACCTCGAGCAGCCGCGGCAGGCGAATTTCCGCAACCCACAGCCCGCCCGCATGCAGCGCCGAGCTGAACGAGGCGTGTTCGCCGAACTGGATGGCCAACCGCTCGCGGACGTTCTTCAAGCCGATCCCATCGGCGCGGGCCGCCTCCTCGGGACAGATCGTGTTGGTGACCCGCAATATCAAATGGGTTTCGTCCACCCGCACCTCAACCCGCACCTCAACCGCAGTGATCGCGCTGGCGAGCCCGTGCACTACCGCATTTTCAATCAGCGGCTGCAGAATCAGGCTTGGCACCCATACCTGCGGCGCGAGTTCAGGGATCGGCACCGACACGCTCAGCCGGTCGGCAAACCGCCGCTGCTGCAGCCCGAGGTACAACCGCGCGAACTGCAGCTCATCGGCCAGCCGGGAGAACTCCTGCTCGCCGGCATGCAGCAGCCGGCGCAGCAGCTGCGAGAGCTGCACGATCATCGCGCGGGCATCCGCCGGATCGCCATCGATCTGACCATGAATGGTGTTGAGGAGATTGAAGAGGGAGTGAGGGGAGAGCTGCATGCGCAGCGCCGCAAGGTGCGCGACCGACAGCTCCCGCTCGAGCGCCGCAGAGCGGATTTGCGAATCCCGCAGGCGCCGATACATATCGAACCCGGTGGCGAGCGCCAGCCCAAATCCATAGGTCAACAGGAACATCGTCGCGCTCGCCACCCAGATCTGCAGTGCCGGCCGCAGCTCGATCGGTCCGGTGCCGTTGGCGGTGACGAACTCCAGCAGCGCCCGATGCATCCCGACGCGGGCAGAGCAGCCGAGCCACAGCGCCGGCTCGGCCATTACTGCGAATCCGACCGCCAGCAGCGCCTGCATCCAAAGCCGTCGGCCAAGCGGCACCCAGCCCAGGCGCAGCGACGTCCACACGCACCCGAGCAGCAGCGGATACAGGAGCAGATATTGCAGCAGACGCGCCTGCCAGGGCGCGAACAGATCGCCCGCGTGCATCGCGGTCAGACCCGATTGCATGTCGCTCGCATAGAGCATCGCCGAGAGCGCCACGTAAATCCAGAACACCGTGACGATCAGCAGGAGCGGTCGAAAGCGCGATTTCATCATGGCATGGTACCGCTTCAGGAGACCGGGGTGTGCGGCACGCCGATGACGGCCAGGAAACGCTCCGGTACAGTTGCGGCATGGAAATATTCAAGGAATTCCGCATCGAGGCTGCGCATCGCCTCCCGCACGTCCCCCCCGGCCACAAATGCGCCCGGCTCCATGGGCACTCGTTCCGTATCGGCGTACACGTCAGCGGAGCGCTCGATCCGCTGACCGGCTGGGTCTGTGATTTCGCCGCCCTGAAGAGCGCGTTCGCGCCTTTGCACGAGGCGCTCGACCACCGCTATCTCAACGAGGTGCCGGGGCTCGAGAATCCCACCAGCGAGCAGCTGGCCATCTGGATCTGGACGCACCTGAAGCCGGCACTGCCGGCCCTCAGCCGCATCACGGTGCGCGAGACCTGTACGAGCGGCTGCGAGTACCGGGGCTGAGCGCCACCCCACGGTGTCGTGGAAACTCATTCGCATCGGCCACCCAGCAGCCCCGCCCGCAGTGCCTTGCCCGGCGGTCGCGGTCCGAGCCAGATGCCGAGGAATGCCCGCGCGAAATCCGTTCCCGGAATCGTGCCGCGCTCCCGCCCATCCAGCAGGTACTCGATGCCGTGGCCGCGGCGGTGGATGAAGGTCATCGTCTGTCCCGAGTCGATTCCGTGCATCCAGCCGTCGAGGATGGCAATGCGTGAGCGCAGCGCCGGCAGCTGCGCCGACGCGCTGTGGGCGAACCCTTCCCGCCACGCCTCGCGCAGCTCGCCGGTGGTGACGTGCCAGAGGAAATGCAGGACGATTTCGCTCGTGCCGCCGTTGTTGAGAATGGCCGCCGCATCGTGCGAGCGATGGGCCAGATACAGCGCGCCCACATAGACTTTGATGCGAAAGAACGTGGCCTTGCGGATACCGAGACCGTTCAGCTGCAGCACCCGGCCGCCGACCGTCACCCGATCCGGGAATGCCACCCCGTCGCATTGGGCAGCGCGGACCGGCCCACTCACCAAGACCAGCGCCCCCGCGAGCGCCCATCCCACCGCCCGGAAATTCATGCCGCCCCCTTCACGTCCCCGGACGAGACCCGCCGGGGCATGGCGGCAAGCCTAGCACAGGGCCGGCGCGATCGCCGCCCGCGGCGCTAGGCCGGTTGCCCGTCCTGAGGACAGCCGGCGATTTCCGCCGCGCGCCGCACGTCGTAGAGCGCGGTGTCGACTTTAAGATACGCCACCCCGTCCTCCGGGATCACGATTGCCTCGGCGATGCCCGGCAGCGCCTGCAGCGCCGCCGCCAGATGCGGCGCATCGTACGTTCCCCCGCCGAGGCGCAAGACGCGCGAGGCAAGATAACGGGGCGGACGCATGGCGGCTGCAAACACCAGCCACAGCGCCGCGAGCACCGCGGTGAATTCAAACACGGCTGCGACCCCGAGGTGCTGCAGCACCCAACCACCCATGGCGCCGCCGACGAAAATGCCGAGGAACTGTGAACTCGAATACACGCCCGTCGCCGTGCCCGTGGCCCCGGTGGGCGCAATCTTGGTCACGAGCGAGGGCAGGCTCGCTTCCATGATGTTGAACGCGGCAAAGAACACGAGCAACGCCCCGAGCAGCACCACCGGCGTATCGTGCCCCACTGCCAGCATGATCTGACTGGCGAGCAGCGCCGCAACCGCCGTCACCAGCACTGCCTTCATGCGTCGACGGCGCTCGCCAATGATGATGGCCGGCACCATGATGACGACCGACAGCAACAGAACCGGCAAGTACACCCACTCGCCGCTGCCGGCGCCGAGGCCGAGGGTGCGGGCCAGCAGTCCCGGGACGACAAGAAAGCTCGCCGCCAACATCGCGTGCAGGCTGAAGATGCCGAAGTCCAGGCGCAGCAATTCGGGATTGCGCACGGTGGTACCGAGCAGGGCTGCAACCGGTTCCGCCTCACGGTGGACACGGCGCTGCCGCGGCTTCGGCACCGCGACTACGGTCACCGCGATGCCAACGAGCGCCAGCGCGCCGATCAGCCAGAAAATCCCGGACAACCCGATCCATGCGGCGACCAGCGGCCCCAGCACGATCGCGACCAGGAACGACAACCCGATGCTCATGCCGACCAACGCCATCGCCCGAGTTCGATTTTCCTCGGCGGTCAAATCGGCCACCAGCGCCAGGATCACCGCGCCGACCGCACCCGAGCCCTGCAGCGCGCGCGCACCGATCATTGCAGCAATGGTATGCGCCTGCGCCGCCCATACGCTGCCGGCGCCGAACAGCAGCAATCCCACCACCATCATGACTTTGCGTCCGACCCGGTCCGAGAGCATGCCAAAGGGCATCTGCAGCAGGCCCTGCGTCAGTCCGTAGATGCCAAGCGCGAGTCCGATGCTCGCGGTGGTCGCACCGGCCAACCCGCGCGCGAGCAGGGCAAACACCGGATAGATCATGAACAGGCCAAGCATGCGCAGCGAGAACACTGCGGCAAGGGACAGCGCGGCGCGCAATTCGTGCTTTGGCATCTGCTCGGGGACTTCCTGCGCAACGGCTTGATGCAGGGGATGTCCGGCACCTTACTGCAGAACCGCCGGCAGGCGCAACTCACCCGCGACGTACACGCGCCAGGCACGCGAGAGCGCACACGGCACAGTGCACCCCCTGTCATCGCCACCGAGACATCAGGTCGGCCAGCGCTCGTGCTGCACCCATGAGTCGCGCCGCCTCTGCGCCGAGTCCTACGGTCACAACCATCCGTTCCGACACGAGCGACCGGCTAACACTGGCACGTCGCTGCGATCGGTGCGCGGCTGCCGAGGTTCGATGACTCAACAACAAAACGGAACTACTGGAATCAGGCCTGTGCGCACACGTGACATGGCGCTGTTAACAGCTTGCGCCGCCTTAAACGCAGGGGGCAGGCTGCCGGCACGGCTCGCCATGGTGTGGGCCATCGCATAACCCAAGCCCTGCGGCAGGATGAGGCCGGCGGGCATGTAGGGCTGCGGCACCACGACATGTCGGACAGGCTTGTCGACCGTGTCGTACCGCCACACGCGGATGCTCAGCCGCACTCACCCGCTGCTGCGCGCGTATGCACTTCAATTTCCAGCCTGGCGGCTCCTATGGTATGACGGGCCTGCCGCGGCGAGCCAGCGTGGGAAGCCAGCTGTCATCCGTGCGGCGAGCCGTTGGCTCAACGCGACGGCGCGAACACCGCGCGGTGTGCGCTCGCGACCCGTTCCCCGCACTATGGTCATCCATACGATGAACGCCGCCCCAACGGAAACTGTGCTCAACCGCAGGCTCACACCGTTTGCCGCCTTGCTGCTCACCCTCTCCTGCCTCTCGCCGGTGTTCTCGGTCTACGGTCCTGGCGCCGCGGTGCTGCGCGAGAGCGGTACCGGCGCGGTGGCGCTGTTCACCCTTGGCATCGCGGTGGCCGCGGTCTGGGGCATGATCTATGCCGAACTCGGCTCTGCCTATCCCTATGCAGGCGGGGACTACGTGGGTGTCGGCTCGATCCTGGGGCCCGCCGCCGGCTTTGCGTGCCTGGCATTGTGGGCTCTCACCGTCCTGCCCTTGAATGCGTACTTTGCTGAGCTCGTCGCCACCTACGCGCGGCAGGTGTTCCCGGCGACCCCGGTCTGGCCGTGGGTCTACGGCGCGCTGCTCGGTGCACTGGCCGTGGCGTTGCTCGCCGTTCGCGCCAGCGCGCTCATCACCGGCGCCTTCCTTGCGATCGAACTGGTCTCAGTCCTGGCACTGGTGATCGCCGGGTTTGCGCATCCCGCCGCGGGCGCGTGGACCGCCATACTGCACCCTCGCCTGCCGACCGCCGGCGGTGCCGTGCCGGTCGGCGCGGTGGCACTCGGGCTCGGCGCCGTCACCGCAGCATTTGCCACCGTCGGCGGCAATCAGGCCATCGTCTTTGGTGAGGAGCTGATCGATCCGCATCCCAACATGGGCCGCGTGCTGCTCACCGCCTGTCTGCTTGGAGCGATCGCGACTGCTCTGCCGGTCATCGCCGTGGCAATCGGCGCCGCCGACGATCCGGCAATTTTCGCCAGCGCCACGCCCTTCACCGCATACGTGCGCCTCGTGGCGGGTCCCTGGGCCGGTAGCGCACTCAATGCCGCCGTTGCCCTCGCACTCTTCAATGCGCTGATCGCGCAGATCATGTTCAGCGCCCGCTTGTGGTTCAGCTTCGCCCGCGACCGGATCTTCCCGGCCGTCCTGAACACGCGGCTTGCCACAGTTCACGGCGCGAGCGGCACACCACGCATCGCCACCGTGACGGTCGGCCTTTTGTCGGCCGCCTGCTGCGGACTCGGCGCGCACGTGCTGCTCGTCTTCATCTCGGGCCTGATCGTCTACGCGCTCGCATTCGCCAGCGCCGCGGTGCTGCTCGGGCGGATCAGGGGACGCACCGGCGGACCGGACCGCTGGCGCTCGCCGCTGTTTCCGCTCGCGCCGGTGCTCGGCCTCATTGTCGCGTACGCCTTCGGTGCGGCCGATTGGGCCGATACATCGGTCGGCAGACCGAGCCTGCTCATCCTCGGGGCCGCGCTCGCTGCGGCGCTCGTGTGGTATCGCGTCGTGCTCGGCCGGCGCCCCGGCGGCTGGGCACCGCGCCTCGAGCCGGTGCCGTCCGCAACTGCCGACCCGTCCGCAGCGTCATCGACGGGTGCCGGCGGGACCGCCGCGCGCTGAGCTCATGGCACCGCCCAGGGCTGCGGAGCGTGCAAGTCCTGCTATAGTGCAGCGGCATCGATGCACAGCGATCCCCGTGCCTTTGGGCATCTCGCAGGCCTGAACTACCCCATGATGAAGCGCAGGGATGGCCGTTCGCCGAACCTGAGCGAAGCGCGCCGGGGGCATTCGGGTGATCGCACAACCGCAACGGGACGGGATGGGGCTGCCATGAGGTCACGCGCTTGAAGTGGTTTGATACGCCACGGACCTGGATGCGCAAGCAGCAGCGGCACTTCGAGAAAAAGCTGCATACCCGTGCCTGGTTTCCGCACGTTCCGCTCGCGATCCTGGTCGGCTGTCAGGGGGTGCTGCACATTCTGGTCGCAGTGCTGTCGCTGCGGACCCTGCGGCGCGTGCTCGCCGCCCCCTCGCTCTCGGCGCTCGCCGGCGGCGTGGGCATCATGCGCATCGGCGACGTTACCCATATCGTAGTCGGCGTACTGCTGGTGGTGGTCGCCGTCGGAATGTTGTGGCGGTCGCGCGTGGCGTGGGTGCTCGCCTTGCTGCTCACGCTGGCGACGGTGGCGCTCGAATTCTCGCCGCTCTCGCGCGTCTCGAGGCCGCTCGAGATCTTCAGTGTCGTACAGCTGCTGCTGCTGCTGGCTGCCCGGCGCTCGTTCGGCCGCTCGAGCCTCGCCACCGCCACCCTGTTCGCGTTCACCGCCGTCGCGCTCACCCTGGGCTACGGCACGTTTGGCGCTTTGTTTCTCGGCGATGGCTTCCAGCCGCACATCACCACCTACACGAACGCGGCCTATTTTTCCATCGAAACAATGTCGACCGTCGGCTACGGAGACATCGTGCCCGTAACGCGCGAGGCGCGTCTGTTCACGATGACGCTGATTGCGCTCGGCCTCGGCGTGTTCGCCACGTCCCTGCCGGTCATTGCCGGCCCCCTGATCGACAAGCGGCTGATGAATCTGCTGCAACCGCGGAGGACCCTGAAGATGAAGCGCGTCGAGCACATCATAGTCGTGGGCGACGGTGCGCTCGCGCAGGATGCAGTCCGCGCCCTGCTTGCGCGCGGAATGACCGTCACCCACATCGTTGCCGCGGCCCCCGCCGCCGGCGAGGAGCAGAGCGAGGATACGATCGTCGGGGACGGGAGCGATGCCGAGACGTTGGGGAATGCGGGTGTCGAGAGCGCCCGGGCCGTGCTCGCGTTGAGCGAAGATGACGCCTACAACGCCTTCGTAGTGCTCGCCGCCAAGGAAATGAACGAGCAAGTGCGTACCGTGGCCGCCGTCAGCGACACCCGCAATACCGGACGGGTCGCGCGCACGCGCCCCGATGTCCTGCTGACGCTGCCGCTGCTCGGTGGGGAACTGCTGGCAATGGCGCTGAGCGGGGAGGAGATCAAGACCGACGCGCTGATCACGCAGCTGCTGAAGCTCGGCTGATCCCCCTCACAGCGCCCCGACCGCGTACGCCAGCCGCAGCCGGTCGAGGTCCGCATCGAGCGTTGCGTCGTCATAGTCGCGCATGGCAGCGGCCCGCAGCGTCACGGCCTCCAGCACCTGTGTGTTCGAGGCAAGACCCACCGCATACAGCTTGCGCGAGATGCGCAAGTTCTCCGCCGCCTGCGCCGTCGCGGCGCGGGAGGCCGCGATCCGCGCGCGCGCGGCAGCGAGCTGCAACCAGGCGGAGCGGACCGCAAGCTCAATGCGCGAGCGCACATCGGCGAGACGCTGGCGCTCGGCTGCACTGCGAGCGCGCAGCGCCGCGGCCTGATTTGCCGCCGCGCCGCCGTCGAACAGCTTCCAGGTAAAGCCCACCCCGACCATCGAGAAGTTCTCGTGGTTGAGTATCTGATTGTCGATGTGCGTGTAGCCACCGATCGCCGCGAGGTGCGGCAGGCGCGCGGCTGTGGCAACGCGCGCGCGCGCGGACAGCAGCCGCACCCGCGCCTGCAGCGCCCGCAGCTCCGGGCGCGAACGCAGCGCGCGTGCAAGCAACACCGACAACGGCTGCGCATCGACGGGGAACACCGGCAGCTTCGGATCGAGATGCGGCACCCGCGCGAGCGGCTCGCCGAGCAGCCGATCATAGCTTGCCCGTGCAATGGCCAGAACGTTCTGCGCACTCACCGCCTGCGCACGCGCGTTGGCAAGCGCCACGCGCGCAGCGAGCAGATCGCTCTTGGCGACCAGTTGCTGTGTGAACATTGCGTGTACCGCATGCGCATGTGCCGCGAGACTGGTGACGCTCGCGCGCGCCACCGCCAGCGCCCGCTGCGCTCGCAGCACGGCCACATAGGCCTCTGCCACTTGCAATTTTACGTCCGCGCTCACCGCGCGTCGCGTGGCTGCCGCGCTCTTAAGCCCCGCATTCGCCGCAGCAATGCCGTTGCGGATCGCCCCGCCGGTGTACAGCGGCAGGCGCAGCTGCACCGAGGCGCTGACATACTGATTGTTCTTGAAGATCGGGCCCGACCGGAACGCGAGTGTCGGCGTCACGACATCTAGTTCGGGCGTCTGGCCGAGACGCGTATAACTCGCCTGAGTATCGATGCTCGGCCAGCGCGCAGCGCGCGCCGCCCGCACACTTGAGCGCGCCGCCTGCACCTGGTCCCCGGCGGCGCGCAACGTCCAATTGCGTGCAGCCGCGAGATGCCATGCCTGCTCCAGAGTCTGCGCCGGCGCCCGGACGGACAGCCCTGCCGCCGCTGCGAGCAGCGCGCCGATCAGACCACGGTGCCGGAGCCTCATGGGTGGCTGTCCTTGAGAGTGTGGATGCCGAGCGCCTGCAACACATAGCGCTCGTAGACCGGTGCCACCGAACCGGTACGCACCTTGTGCAGGAAATACTTCTCGAAGGCGACCTTGCCCACGTGCACCCACTTGCCCTTGCGGGCCCAGGTGACGTTGCGCGGTGGAATCTGCGGCAGGGCAACGAACGCCACGCCCGAGTCACCGAAGTCCGCCAGGCACACGGCATTCCAGGTCGCGTGCGCCTCGGCCGGGCGGCCGGCGAGCTCCGCAGCGATATTCGTACAGACGGCAGCCACCATCGACTCGATCATGTAGCCGGTCTTCGGCGCCCCCGTCGGCACCGGGGTCGCCTCCACCGGCGGGATCGCCACACACACGCCGGCGGAAAATATGTTGCGATACCGGGTCGAGCGCTGATGTTGATCGATCAACACAAAGCCGCGCGGATTGCACAATCCAGGCACCGCGGCCACTGCATCCACACCCTTGAACGCCGGCAGCAGCATTGCGAAGTGGAAACCGAGCTGATGCTCGTGCCTTGCCTTGCCGTCCTCGTCGCTCTCGAGCACGGTCATGCTGCCTTGGCTGACGGCGCCAACCTTCGCGTTGGTGATCCATTTGATGTGGCGCTGGCGGAACTCCGCCTCGATGAGCCCTTTGCTGTCCCCGACACCGCCAAGACCCAAGTGACCGATGTACGGTTCGCTCGTGATGAAAGTCATCGGCACCCGGTCGCGCAGTCTGCGCCGACGCAGATCGGCGTCCACGATCATCGCAAACTCATAGGCCGGACCGAAGCAGCTCGCCCCCGGCAGCGCACCGATGACCACCGGCCCCGGCTGCTGCAGGAAGCGCTGATAGCTCACCCAGGCCGCGGCGGCGTGTTCCTGGGTGCAGACCGATTCGGTGAATCCGCCCGGTCCGGCGCCCGGCACCTCCTCGAAGGCAAGCTTCGGGCCGGTGGTAATGACCAGATAGTCATACGCCACCGCTTGCCCGTCGGCGATCCTCAGGGTGCTGTGCTCGGCATCGATCGCCGTGACCGGCTGCTCGATCCACTCGATCCCATGAGCCGCAAGCGGCTCGCGCAACGGTACTCGCGTGTGCTCCCGCTCGCGCCAGCCCACTGCAACCCAGGGGTTCGAGGGCGTGAACTCGAAGAACGGCGATGCGCCGATGAGCGTGACGCGATGCGCACCGCCGAGGAGCTTGCGCATCTGATAGGCGCACGGAACTCCACCGAGCCCGGCGCCGACGATGACGATGTGTGCCATGACAGACCCCCGTGATCTCACCATTCAACACGAGCGACCCACCCGCCCATCTGCACGAGACGCCCGTCGCTCATGGGCTGCTCGCCGTGGCCACGCCCGCCGCGCGGGCCTGCTTGCGGCTCAAGTACACGTAATAGAGGATCGGAATCACGACGAGCGTGAGCAGCGTCGAGACGAAAATGCCGAACAGGAGCGAGATCGCAAGTCCGTTGAAGATCGGATCGGAGAGGATGAAGAACGCCCCGAGCATGGCTGCGACCGCCGTGAGTGCGATGGGCTTGGCGCGGATCGCTCCGGCACGCACCACTGCATCCTCCAGAGAATACCCGGCGCGCACCGCGCCATCGATGAAATCGACCAACAGGATGGAGTTGCGCACGATGATGCCCGCGAGGGCTATCATGCCGATCATGGAGGTCGCGGTGAACTGGGCGTGCAGCAGCGCATGTCCGGGCAGCACCCCGATGATGGTGAGCGGGATCGGCGCCATGATGATCAGCGGCACCACATACGAGCCAAACTGCGCCACGATGAGCAGATAGATGAGCACCAGTCCGGCCGCATAGGCGATGCCCATGTCGCGGAACGTCTCGTACGTGACTTGCCATTCCCCGCTCCACTTCACCGCGAAGCGATTCGGGTCGACGGGCGGACTGATGAAGCGCTGCTCGAGGGTCTGGCCGGCGATCTTCAGGCCGCGCAAGCGGGCGGCAATGTCGAACATGCCGTACAGCGGGCTGTCGAGCGGGCCGGCCATGTCGCCGGTCACGTACGTGACCGGCAGCAGGTCCTTCTGATAGATCGGTCCGTCCCAGGTGCGCCGGCGCACCCGTACGAGCTCCGCGAGCGGCACCAGCGCGCCGTCGCGCGCCCGCACCCGCAAGGCGAGCACCTCACCGATGCGCGCCTGATCGGCCGGGGAGAGTTCAAGCCGCACCGGAATCAAATGACGCTCGCGGCCGACGTGCACATAGGTGGCGTCATAGCCGGACAGCGCCATCGACACCGTGCGGGCGATCTGCGCCTGCGACACCCCGAGCAGCGCGGCCTTCTGCCGCCTGACGGCCACAACCAGACGAGGCGCTCGAGCCGCAACCGAATCGTAGGTATCGACGATGTTTGGCGTCGTGTCGAACACCTTGCGGATGCGCAGCGCCAGGCGGCGCTGCGCGGCGTAGCTCGGACCGAAGATCTCCGCGACGATGGGCGCCTGCACCGGCGGACCCGGGGGCACCTCCACCACTTGCAGCTGGGCACCGTACCGGCGCGCCACCCGCGCCAGCGCGGGGCGCACCGCCATGGCGATCTGATGGCTCTGCATGCTGCGCTCGCTCTTGGGCACCAGCTCGACGGCGATCTCACCGTAGCGCGGACCGCGCCGCAGGTAGTACTGGCGCACCAGGCCATTGAAATTCACCGGCGCGTGGGTGCCGGCATAGACCTGATAGTCACTCACCTGCGGCACCCGCGCGATCACCTGCGCCAGCTCATCGAGCACATGCGCGGTGGTCTGGACGGTGGTTCCGACCGGCATCTCGATCACCACCGAGAACTGTGACATGTTGTCGAACGGCAGCATCTTGAACACCACCGATTCGGTCAGGACCAGACTCACGGCCGCAAGCAACGCCAGGCCGATCCCCGCATACAGCCAGCGCCGGCGGCGCCGGCCGCGCACACCGAGAAGGAACGGACCGACGATGCGTTTGAACAGCGGCAGCAGCGGCAGCGGCTGGCTGTGTTCGGTGGCCTCGATGTGACCGCTACTCAGCAGCTTGCGGCTCAACCAGGGTGTGAACATCAATGCCACACCGAGCGAGATCAGCATTCCGGAGCTGGCGTTGATCGGGATGGGCCGCATGTACGGCCCCATCATGCCGCCGACAAACGCCATGGGCAGCAGCGCCGCGATCA
Organism: Pseudomonadota bacterium; assembly: GCA_021822385.1. GTDB lineage: Bacteria > Pseudomonadota > Gammaproteobacteria > Steroidobacterales > Steroidobacteraceae > 13-2-20CM-66-19. Next base: position 656 of record JAKARC010000019.1, on the reverse strand, counting down.
CCGTAAAGGTGGCGAGAATGGTCGGCTTGCCGATCTCATCGACCGCCGCCGGAATGATGTCACTCAGCGTACCGCCACCGAGGCGCATGTGCCGATGGACATTCTCCACCACCACGATCGCATCGTCGACCAGGATGCCGATGGAGAAAATCAATGCAAACAGCGAGACTCGGTTGATGGTGAAGCCCCATGCCCACGAGGCGAACAGGGTGGCCATCAGCGTCACGCCCACGGCCGTACCGACTACGACCGCCTCCCGCCGACCCATGGCGAGCATGACGAGCAACACCACCGAGACCGTCGCCTCGATGAGTTTCTCGATGAGCTTGCCCGCCTTCTGATCGGCGCTATGCCCGTAATTGCGCGTCACCGTCACGTGCACGCCGGCCGGGATATAGGTGCCGCGCAGCTCGGCAAGACGGCGTAAGACGCCATCGGCCACGGTACTGGCATTGGCGCCGGTCTTCTTTGCGATGGCAATCGTCACCGCCGGCGCCTCGCTCACTTCGGGCAGATCGCGCTTGGCCGCACCCGGGCCACTACCGAACCAGACATAGGAGTGCGCGGCGTCCGGCTTGAGGGCGACATCGGCAACCTCGCGCAGATACACCGGCCGGCCCGCGTGCATGCCGACGACGAGGTTGTTCACCACGGCA
>JAKARC010000002.1 GCA_021822385.1 Pseudomonadota bacterium | reverse complement strand
TGCTCGCCTATCGCGGTCAGAGTGATGTCGAGGAGGCGTTCCGGCAACTGAAGGACGACGAGCACATGGCGGTGCGCCCGCAGTATCACTGGACCGATCAGAAGATCTGCGTGCACACCTTCTGCTGGCTCTGCTCCTGGGGCGCCTCGTCGAGTTCCAGGCGCGAGAGCTGAATTACACCGAAGGACTCTCCGGGCTGCTTGATCTGCTCGCCACCGTGCGCCTCGCCATGGTCATCAAGCCCGCCGGAAAACGCGGCGGCCGACCTCGCTGCGAATGGACACTCGAGCAGGCCAAGCCCGAGGCGTTGCGACTCTTCCGCCACCTCGTGCCGGCACAACCGCCCTTTGTGTATACGTAGACTGCCCTTGTAATCCTAAGTCCATCAGCTACTTACGCCTCAACGTCGCCAGAAGGCCAGTAAAGTCGCGCTAGAGAATCCTGCGCGCTGTGCGGCTGCGGCGCGTTATCTGAGTGGCATTAGCAAGGATGGCTGTGCTCGCGACCGCATCGAAGCGGGGAGCGCCGAGGCCAAGCGCGAAGCACGCGCCAACGGGATCGCTGTCTCGAAGATTGACAACGAACGGCGGACGTGGCGATCTGAGCAATAGAATTGATCTGGGTCGTCGTCGTATCGACGGTCGTCCCCGCCGCACTCAAAGCTAACAGTTTCGCGGAACGAACCCTTGTGCGCGCCATGAGCGAGCCGAACCGCTTCCTGCTGTCGCAGGAAATCGAAGAGTTGCGATGATTGGCAGAAACCGGGAAACTGATTAGACTAGGTTTACGCTCGTTCATTCGCACCGGCGCCGCGTGTGGGGTGCCGAGGAGTCTACTGTGGCTGAGTTGGCGTTGCAGGTCGAGCAGCTAACTAAGCGGTTCATCGCACCGGCGGTGGATTGTCTGAACTTGATGCTCCCGCCGGGGCAACTGTACGCGCTTCTCGGGCCGAACGGAGCAGGCAAGACGACGACTTTGCGTATGATTGTGGGGCTGCTCGCCCCGGATTACGGTTCGATCCGCATCTTCGGTATTGATGCACTCGCCGATCCGCTCGGCGCGAAGCGGTTGACGGCGTGGCTGCCCGATGAGCCGATGCTCTACGATAAGCTGACGGCGCTCGAGTATCTGGAATTTATCGCTGGCCTGTGGAACGTCGATGCGGCGGTTGCGGCCAAGCGTGCCGAGGAGCTGTTGCGCTGGCTCGACTTATGGGCGCAGCGCGATCAGCGCTGTGAAGAGTTCTCGCGTGGCATGAAGCAGAAGACGGCGCTCGCGGGCGCTCTGTTACACGATCCACAGCTGCTGATTCTCGATGAGCCGCTCTCGGGGCTCGATGCCGCCATGGCAAGACAGGTGAAGGACCTGCTGCTCGAGCGGGCCCGCCAGGGCACCACTGTGATGCTCACGACGCATGTGCTTGAGGTCGCCGAACGTCTCGCCGAGCGGATCGGCATCATTGTTCGGGGACGGCTGCTCGCCGAGGGTACCCTAGAGGAATTGCGCGCGCTGTCCGGTCTCGGCGACTCATCGCTCGAGGAGGTATTTCTGCGGCTGACTCGGCCGGAGTCGCGCTGATGCGCTTTGCGCCGGGGTCCGTGCCGTGGCTGATCAGGCATGAACTGCGCCTGCTGTCGCGTGCATCAGGTCGGCTGTCCTGGTGGATGCTTTTGATCGTGGTCCTGGCTTTGATCATTGCGGTCGCCGTTGCCGGCGCGCCAATCGCGGCGCTCCTTGCGCACCCGCACCTGGGGACTCATCCGCTCGCTGTTTTCGGCGCCGACATCGCAATTGTGCTGCTGTTCGGTATCATGTTCGCGCAAGCGCTCCTGCTGAGCGTGCAAGCGTTTTACATCCGCGGCGACCTGGATCTACTGTTGTCGAGTCCGCTGCCGCCGCGGCGACTGGTGCTCGTCAGGTCAGGTGCGATCGCCTGTTCCGTCGCGGCGCTGTTTTGGCTGCTCGCTGCCCCTGTCGTGGCGGCGACGGTCGTGCGCGGCCATTTGGCGATTATCGGGGTGCTGCCCCTCATCGCGGCAGTGGCGCTGGCTGCGACATCCGCTGGCCTTGTAGTTGCCATGGTGCTGTTTGCAACGCTCGGACCGCGCCGCGCGCGCACGGTAAGTCAGTTGCTCGGCCCCGCTGTCGTTGGCGGTATTATATTGCTGGCCCAGATTCCCCAGTTCCTCCCGCATCATGGGGCATGGGTGGCGCGATGGGTTGAGACCGCGGTCCGGCTCGGGTGGTTCGGACCCCACTCGGTGCTGGCTTGGCCTGTGCGCGCGGCATGCGGGGTGCCCGTGCCGATGCTCGGCATTACGGCGGCGTGCTCGGTGCTGTTTTTGGCCACTGCGTACGCCGCGGCGCCCCTGTTCCCGAACTACGCGGCGCGGGCAACTGTGGCGGTGGGGGGGCGCGCCCGGCACCGGCCCTGGCGGCCATTGCGCGGCGGTGTGCGCTCGGTTCTGATTCGCAAGGAGCTTCGGTTGATCGCACGTGATCCGCTGCTGCTGTCGCAGATTCTGCTGCAGCTAGTCTACCTGATTCCGCTGGCAGTGGCGCTCGCCACCCAAGACCTGACCGATCGGCACATGTTCATAATGGTCTGCGTCGGGTTGCTCATCGTCATGGCCGGGGGAGCCGCGAGCAGCCTGACCTGGGTTACCCTCTCGGCGGAGGATGCGCCCGACCTGTTGCGCTGCGCACCATTGACACACGGTGCCGCCGAGCGAGCCAAGCTCACCGCGGCGCTTATCCCGCTCACCGGCTTCCTTGTTCCCGTGGCGGTTCTCGGCGTATTCAGTTCCTGGGCCGCCATGATCGCTGCGCTGGGTGCTGCAGCGAGTGCGTTGTCGAATGCGCTGATTCAGCTCTGGTACGCCAAGCCCATGGCGCGCGGCGCTTTCCGCCGACGTGTGCAGCGCGCCCTTCTGCCAAGTCTCGGTGGGATGCTCGTCACATTCGGTTGGGTTGGCGTGGCGGCAGCGGCCTGCTCTGCCACTGCTGCAACAGAGTTGGCGGCAGTTCTACTTGCGGTTGTACCGCTCGGAGCTCTCGGCCTGCTGTGGCTGGGTCGACACCGCAGCGAGCGGCCACTTTACATCTCGCGGTGGTCGCATGAGCCGTCACGGCACGCCTGAATCCGCCCGCTGGTGCATGGAGCCGGGCGGTCGCGTACGGGTGCGCTCAATCATGCGGCAACGCGCTGGCGAGCAGAATCGAGCGGCGTCGACATGCGGCGCGGCCAGCAGGTCGAGCCGCTCCCGATCTGCCTCAAACCGTATCGGCGTGACGCCGGCCACTGCGAGTGGTGCGAACGCCATTTTTAGCGGCAGAGCGCGGCAGACGATGGACGTGGTCCTTCTGGCTCCGGCCAACGCTGCGGACTCTTGCGCAATTTCTTGATGTTGTAGCCCATGGCGGCCACCCGAGCGACCATGGCGCGATATTGACTCGCCGTTATGTGGGGCGTGCGCGCCATGAGCCAGACGTAATCGCGCGCATCACGGGCTACAATCACGCGACTGTAATGGGGCGAGAGCCACCCGACGAGATATTGCAGCCGCAGCAGCCAGAACAAATGCACCTTCCACTGCGCGTTGCCCGTGTGCGGCACGACGGTGGCGGTGGAATGTACCGTGTGCAGTCGCGCTGCAAAGCTGCCGCGGCGGAAACGAAATACCGTACAGATCGAGCCATTTGGCTGAAGCCGGTACGTTTCGACGGGGTTGTAGTCGTTGCGCTCAATGCTGGTGGGGATCGCGGCAATCACGTACCAGCGCCCCATATAGCGCTTGAGATTGACGTGAGCGACGGGAATGATGGGCTTGTCTGCAGCCGCGCCGTGGCAGGCGCTCAGGCTGAGTACCGCGAGCAATGCGACCAGTACGCGTCGGACGTTCATGCCTGGACTCCGGCGGTTGACTTTTCAAAGAGATAATGTGCGACCAGCCATTCCTCGCCCGCGGCGTAACCGAACAGCTCGGCGCAGGCCATCCAGAAGAGTCGCCACCGTCCGAACCAGAGCCGGGCCGCCTCGCCGTAGGCGTCGCCGAGAACCGTCATGACCTCGGCGCGATGCGCATCCTGACGTGCAAGCCATAGATTTGCGGTGCGCTGATAATGCGTCCCATCAATGAGCCAGCGCTGCTCGAGGGTGAGAGCGGACTGAAAATGCAACAGCGTATCAGCGGAGGGCATCAGTCCGCCGGTGAAGAAATGCCGGCCCATCCAATTGTCCGCTCCTGAGGTTTCAAAAGGGTAGAGCAGCGTGCGGTGCGCGAACAGATGCGTGAACAACTTGCCGCTGGGCCTGAGCCAAAGCGAAATGCGCTGCATGAGCACCTCGTAGTTGCGCACATGTTCGAACATTTCAACAGACACGCAGCGATCAAAGGAGGCAGTCTCAAGACTGAGTGAGTTGACGTCGCGCGTCAGCACACGAACATTGGTGTAGCCACGCAATTGACATTGCGCCTCGATGTGATGCCGCTGTCCGTTCGAGTTCGATACCGCTGTGATGCGGGCATTAGGAAAGCGCTCGGCCATCCACAGCGTCAGCGAGCCCCAGCCGCAACCGAGCTCGAGAATGTTCTGGCCATCTGCGAGCTCGGCGCGTTCACCATATAGCTCGAGCATCGCATCTTCAGCAGCTGCCAGCGATTCGCCACCGTTCGGAAAATAACAGCAGGAGTATTTCAGGCGGGGTCCCAGGCATAACGTGAAGAACGGCGGTGGCAGTTCGTAGTGTTGTGCATTGGCCGCCTCGGTGTGAAGTGCGACCGGGCTTGCGCGCAGAGCGGCGATGCGCTCGTTGAAGCGCCGGGCTTCGGCGGCAAGACCGCCGCGGTGCTCCTCGCGCAGCCGATCGGTGCACAGGCGGCGGATGCCGAAGCGCACGAGCGCATCGGGCAGCAGTCCACGCTCGGCAAGTCCTAAAAGTCCGGGGGCGGGCCGATCGACGGCAAGTTCGACAGGGTATGACAATGCGGTGCTCATCAATCGCCTCCTGAAGGGGTGCGCCGGGGAAACCAGGGAAAGAAGCATGAGGTGCTGCGCTGGTACGCACGGTAGTCCTCGCCACGCGAGCGCAACGCCTGTTGCTCGGTCCAGGGCACACCGCTCACATAGCGCAGAAAGACGAACATCACGATGGGACCGAGCCAAGCGAGCACGGCAAGTGGCGAGCCAACCGCCCAGGCAACGTAAGCGAACCAGTGCAGCCATTCGAAGAAGTAATTTGGGTGACGCGAATAACGCCACAGGCCCCGCCGGCACGTGCGTCCCTGCTGCGATGGCTCAGCCCGAAAGCCGGCGAGCTGCCGGTCGGCGATTGACTCTCCGAACACCCCGGCGAGCCAGATGAGCGCTCCGATGGCAAGCCAGACTGCCGTTGGGTGCGAGTTGCTTGCGACCGCAGCGAACGGCAAAGCGAACAGCGGTACCGATAGGGCTTGAATCTGGAAAAAAATGAACCAGGGCCGCTGGTCGCCTCGCCAGCGGGCGCGCAGCGACTGATAGCGGCCGTCTTCCGCTTCGCGGCGAACGCGGGCACCGATATGCAGCGCGAGTCGCAGCGCCCAGCCGCCCCCGAGGAGGGCGAGCAGCACACGCGGTGCGAGCGCTCCGGTTCCGGTTGCGGCGAACAGCAGTGCCGCGAAGCAGAGCAGCGCCGACCACAGCACATCGGCGATGCCGGCATTCTGGTGTCGGCGTTGCCACAGCCAGCCACAACACATGGTCAGGGCCGCGAGGCTCCAGAGCACAGCGAAGGTGGCGGCGGTGCTCATGCGCGGCACCGTGCAGCCTCTGCCTGCAGCCAGCGGCGCGCGAGCAGCGTCAGTGTGGGCAGCGCCATGGCCCAGCCGACGCCGAGGGCAATCAACGTCGGCCAGGGCTGCCTTGGGAAGGCAACGGCGTGCCAGCCGCGCGCCGCCGCGGCGAATGACAGCGGTCCGCCAATTGCCCCGAGCAAAGCGGCGAGCCAGGGCCGCGCGTGCAGGTAGCGGAACAGCGGTACGATCGTCAGTCCGAATGCAGCCCACAGCGCGAGCAGCCACGCCGGAGCCATGGCGAGCGGCCATGCCGCAGCATCACGAATCAGCCCGCTGTCGACCCAAACGGCTTCGAGCGCGCAGCCGAGGAGCAGCGAGACAGCGAGGAGCCGAGCGTCGATGGTGCGGTGCCGTGAGATGGTCAGACGCCAGGCGGCAAACGCGCAGGCCGCCGCGATGGCGGGCCAGACGCGGCCGTGGCCGGCGCCGATGACCGCGGCGAACCATACCATCTCGTAGGCAATGAAGGTTATCAGCCCGACCACTGTCTGGTCTCCCTGCGACCATGGCGCCACTGCGGCTTGACGAACTTCAGATGCGCAACGCCAAGCGCACGCTCACGAAATCCGCCCTCACAATAGGCAAGATAGAATTCCCACAAGCGGATGAATCGGTCATCAAAGCCAAGGGCCCGCACGTCGCCGAGCCGGGTCATGAAGCGTCTGCGCCAGGCTGCGAGGGTGCGCGCGTAGGAATCGCCGAAGTCCTCGAACGCGACGAGTGCCAGGTCGCTCGCGCGTGTCTTGGCTGCGAGCAGGGCATGTACCGAGGGAATGAAGCTCCCCGGAAAGACGTGGCGCTTGATGAAATCCACGGACTTCAAGGCCTGTCGGTAGCGGTGATCCTCGATGGTGATCGCCTGCAGCAGTGCCGCGCCGTGCGGCAGCAGCAGCCGGTCAATTGCGGCGAAGAATTCCTCCAGGTGATCGGCCCCCACGGCCTCGATCATCTCGATCGCGACGAGCTTGTCGTATTGCCCAGTCAGATCGCGGTAGTCGTCGCAGCGCACCTCGATGCGATCCTGCAGTCCGGCGGCGTGCACCCGCGCGCGCGCGAGTTCATATTGTTGCCGCGAAACAGTCGTGGTGGTCACGCGGCAGCCGTAATGATTGGCGGCATGCAGCGCAAAGGCGCCCCAGCCGGTGCCGATCTCGAGCACGTGATCGTTGCGGCTGAGGTGAAGGCGCGTGCAGACCGCGTCCAGTTTGCGCATCGAGGCCGCCTCGAGCGTATCGGCATCGTCGCTCCAGAGCGCGGAGGAGTACATCATGTCGGGCGAGAGAAACAGTGCGAAGAAGTCATTGCTCAAGTCGTAATGTGCCGCGATGTTGCGGCGGCTACCAGCGCGGGTGTTATTGCGCGTTGCGTGCCATGCAGTGCGGATGATCCCGGCAAGACGGGCCCAGCCCGATTCGAGACCATCAAGCAATGCCCGGTTGCGCACCAGCAACCGTACGAGTTCGACGAGTGCCGCCGACTCGTCGAGATCGGCCGCCGAGCAGCGCCACAGACCGTCCATGTACGCCTCGGCGGCGCCGACGCTGCCGCCGAGGGCAACGGCGCGATAAAAGGCTGGAGCGAGTACGGTTAGAGTTACGGCCGGTCCGCTCGTGCCGAGAACGGCGCGGCCGCAGGCGTCCTCGAATTCGAGTCGGCCGTACTGCAAGTCGGCGAGTCTGGCGAGCAGCCGGTCGCGCAACACTCGGTCGAGCGTGCCGAGCCGGGGCCGCGGCAGCAGGGCGGCGGCGGTGTTCATGGGGTACCTCTTGACGTATGCGAAGTCTGTGGATGGTCGTAGATCGGGGTGCGCTTCAACCACAGGCGCAGTGCCTGCCAGTAGATCGAGCCGATCACTTGTGTGCTCATGAGCGGATAGCGCCACAATACGCGCGCGAGGCTTGCGGCGGTCAGTGGCTGCCGTGTCAGTTCGAGGCTTGCCGCAAGCTCGGGTTGCCCGTCATGCTGCACCGACATGTGTACCCGCAGTCGCGACGCGGGGGCGCTGAATCGCCACTGGTATTGTCGCTCGAGCGGCAGGAACGGCGAGACGTGGAAGCTCTTGTCGAAGTCCCACTGCCAGAGCACGCCGCGGCGGTGTGCGGCGGTGATCGGCAGTACGTACGCGTGACGCTCTTTCCATGGCGTGTTGGTGATTTCGGCGATGATTGCCGCGAGCGCCCCGTCATGATGATGGCAATAGTAGAAGCTGACGGGATTGAAGACATAGCCGGCGTAGCGCAGATGTGTGAGCAGACGAACGGCACCGGTCGGACGCATGCCGGTACGACGCTCTACCAGGTTGCGCGCGGCTTCGGCGAGTGGTACGCACGCCGGACCCAGGTAATCGGTCCGGCGGAATTCCGCGAGGTTGTGCCGATTAACCGACCACAGCCAGCGTCCGCTGAACGCCTGATCGAGCTCATCGAGGTCGAGGTACAGTTGGGCGATGCGGTAGGCGAAAGCGTGGCGGCTTGGCCCGAGACGCCAGTGCCGTACCCTGCCTTCGTAGACCGCGCTGTTGAGTGCGCACCCGGTGCTCATGCGGCAGCCCTGCCGAGGGTGAGTGGTTGCGCGCAGTGCGCATCGAGCCGCGTGGCGACTTCGACCGCGCTGCGCATGCCGTCTTCATGAAATCCCCAGCCCCAATATGCGCCAGCGAACCAGGTTCGGTTGACACCTTGTATCTCGTCGCGTCGGCGCTGCGCGGCCACCGCCGCATGCGTGTGTACGGGATGCGCGTAGCGCATGACGCGCAGTATCCGCGTCGGGTCGATCGCCGCAGTTCGGTTTAGCGTCACAATGAGCGGCTCCGCCGAATCGAGACTCTGCAGCAAATTCATGCAGTAGCTCACCGTGCACGGTGCGCCGGAGTCACTGGGCACGTATGCATTCCAGGCCGCCCATGCCTTGCGCTGGCGGGGCAACAGCGCAGGGTCGGTGTGCAGCACCGCCTCGTTCGGCTGGTAGCCGATGGCGCCGAGGATGGCGCGCTCCGCGGCAGAGGGCTCGGTGAGCAGTCCCAGTGCCTGGTCACTGTGGCAGGCGAGTACGACCTGATCGAACCGCTCGGTGCCCCCGGCATGTGCCACGACCACGGCATCGTTATCACGGTGGATGGCACGCACGGGGCAGGCCGGGCGTTCCTCTACAGTCCAGCGCGCGCGCAGCGCGCGAACGTAGCTGGCCGAGCCTCCCCGTACCACGCGCCACTGCGGACGGTCACTCACGGTGAGCATCTGGTGATTTGCCATGAACTGCACCAGATACCGGGCGGGAAAGGACAGAATCTGCGCCGGTGGAGAGGACCACAGTGCCGAGGCCATGGGGACCAGATGGTCGTCACGGAACGCGTCGCCGTAGCGCCCAGCGCTCAGATACTCTGCGAGCGTGGGACCCGGTGGCGCGCAGGTCAGCAGCGCCGGCGCCTCGCGATAAAAGCGCAGCAGATCGCGCACCATGCCGAGAAAGCGGGGCGAGACCAGATTGCGCCGTTGACAGAAGAGGGTATCGAGGCGGGTGGCGTTGTATTCCAGCCCGCTCGCCTCGTTGCGCACCGAGAAGCTCATGGTGGTGGGCTGCGTTTCGACCCGAAGCTGAGCGAGCATCGCGGTGAACAGCGGATATTGGCGCGGGCTGAATACGATGAAACCGGAGTCCACCGCGTACTCGCGCCCGGCGAGGCGTATCTGGTGCGTGTGCGTGTGTCCGCCCAGGTAATCGTTCGCCTCGAACAGCGTAATCTGGTGCCGGCGCGAGAGCAGCCAGCTTGAGGCCAGTCCGGCGATGCCGGCGCCAATTACCGCGATACGCATGGTGCTAGCCCCGCCGCGGCTCGAGCACGTTCGCCGGCAGCGTTTTCAGTCCGCTGATCAGCCCGAGGGCGGCCAGTAGTCGCAGCCCATACCAGGTCAGATCGATCTCCCACCAGAGGAAGCCTTGGCGGGCGGTGCCGGGGAAACGATGGTGGTTGTTGTGCCAGCCCTCGCCAAAGGTGAGTAGTGCCAGCAGTGCATTGTTGCGGCTGTCGTCGGCGGTTGCGAAGCGACGGGTGCCCCAGCGGTGGGCGAGGGAATTGATGGTCACCGTGGCATGAAATAGCACTACGGTGGAGATGAAAAAGCCCCACACAAGCAACTGTGGTCCGTCGGTGCCGAGCTGCGGGGCGAGCCGGTGCAGCAGGGCCCCGAGCGCGCACAGCGCCACGGCGAGGGCCAGTGGCACGGCGACGTCAAAACGGTCGAGCCAGCGCAGTTCGGGGTAGCGGGCAAGATCGGGTACGCGTTTCAGGTCGGTCTGGAACGCCCGGCGGGTGAGAAACCAGCCCATGTGACTGCGCAGAAAGCCCTGAATGCGCGGCGAGTGCGGATCGCGCGGGGTGTCCGCATCGCGGTGATGGTTGCGATGATGGGCCGCCCACCACAGCGGCCCGCGCTGTACACAGGCCGCACCGATCACGGCGAACAGCAACTGCACGGGGCGGGAGACACGGAAAGTCCGATGCGCGAAGCCGCGGTGATAGAAACCGGTGAGCGCGAACATGCGCACTGCATAGAGCGCCCCGGCCACGACAAGCGCTGTACCCGATACCCCCGTCCAGAACACAGCGAGGCACCCCAGATGCAATCCGATGAACGGCGCGGTGCGCAGCCAGTCGATCCGATCGGCCGCGGCGGGATCGATCGGCGCATCGCTGTCGCGGGTGTCGAACCAGTGCCGCAGCGTCTGTGCCAGTGATCGACGATTGGAACCGTCGGGATGCGGGGCGGGCAGCGGATACGAGCTCATCGTGGAAAACCATCTGTGACGATGGTGTTCTATACGGAGCAGGCGGCCGGTTGGATGCAGGCGCAGGTGCGCCCGTAGGTCATGCCGCCGGTTCAGACTAACGAGCGCGTCGGGCGTGCAAGCCGCATTGCCACGGCGGTCGGGGGCGCGGCGCCGGCGGCCCCGATTGCCCCGGCGGCGACAACCGGACCGGTCGGCTGCCCTGTCGGTGATCCGCCCCGGGGCTCTATGGTGACGGCAAGACGGGCGCTGGGCCCGAGCAGCTCGACCAAGCTTGCGCTCAGGGTAAGAGTGATCGGGACATGCGTGGATATGAGGCCCACGGGAATGGGTCGGCGGTCGGGCGCGATCAGCCACAGCTCCGGCGTACGGTTTGGCTGTACTGCCTGTGGAACCGCTGGCACGACAATCATGCGTGCTTTGCTGATGTCCATGGTCGCGGTCCAGCCCACCTGACCATCAGTTTCGGTGATGGTGGCGGCCATGAATGGAATCGGTGGCACGGGAGGGCGGCTGACGAAGACGAATACCAGCGCGGCGCATGCCGCGGCCAGTAGCGCTCCGGTTCCCAGGGCGAGCGCGCGCCACAGGCGGATGCTGTGCCAGGGGCCCACCGCACCCGCGGTCGGTGCGGAGAATTCCAATGCTTTTAAGATCCGCGTCCACAACTGGGGGGGCGGTGTTTCAGGCACGATTTCATCGGCCAGCGGGGCAAGACGCCGACTCCACGCGGCTGTGCGGGCGGACGCCTCGCGGTTCCTTGCTATCTCGCGCTCGAGTGCGCCACGTGCATCGCTGTCGAGCACGCCGAGCACGTACTCGGCATAGCGCAGGTCGCGATCCTCTTCGTCGGTCGGGGTGGTCATGTTTCCAAACACGTACGCAGTTGCAGCAAGGCGCGGCGGATCCAGCTCTTCATCGTGGCGAGCGGCACCTGGCTGCGCTCTGCCAGTTCCTTATACGTTGCCCCGGTGAAAAAGGCTTCACGCACCGAGCGGCAATGCTTCGGATCGAGCTTGCCAAGGCAATGCTCAAGTCGCCGGTAGTCCTCGCTGGCCTCGGCGTGCGCGGCCGGACCACGGCCCTCATCGGGCAGGCTGTCGAAATCGAAGGAATCGGTGCGGCTGTCGGCATGGCGCTGGCGCAACCGGTCGATTGCCCGATTGCGCGTCAGGGTGGTGAGCCAGGTACGGGCCCCGGCCAGCGTCGGATTGAAGCCGTCCGCTCGATTCCAGATGGCGATGAATACTTCCTGCAGTACCTCTTCGGCTTCGCCCCGGTCGCCCAGCATGCGTAAGCACACCCCAAACAGACGCGGCGAGATGTGCCGGTAAAGTTCAGCAAAAGCGTTCCGATCACGCAATGCGACCTGCGCCAGGAGCCGCTCAAGCGTGCCGGAATCGGTCACAGTATCGTTCATGGGTGGACCGCGCTGCCTCGCCTGCCATCTCGGTCGGGTTGCGGGCCGACCCGGGTGACCCCGGATTGAGGGGGTCAACCGGTGGGGGTGATTCTCACGAATATCGCCCGAGCTTTCAAGCGCACTGCCGGGCGGGTGGCGCTTCCTTGCAGGGGTGAGGCGCTGCGCGGCAGGCACACGAGGCTGCTGTGGGGCCCCGGCAAATCGGTTCCCCGGCATGCGGAGCACCCGCAGCGGCTGCGAGTGCGGTGTCAGCCCTCGCGTTAGCCGCCGTTCGGTATGCAGGCTCGTTCAGCTTCAGCCGCCGCGATCGAGCGGCAGACAACGGGCAGTGAGCGCGAAGTCACGCAGCACGTCGATCTCGACGCGCGATTCCTCGAGGCGGCTTGCCAGGGTGTCGCGAATCGACAGGATGCCGAGCAACCGACCGTCTTGAACGATCGGCAGGTGCCGGAATCCCTTGGCGCGCATCAGCGCCTGGGCCGCCTGCATTGTTTCATCGGGCGGGAAGGTAACCACCTCGGTCGTCATCAGGTCGCGAACCCGCATGCTCGGCAGCCGCCGCGCATCGGTCGCCATGGCCCTGACAAGATCACGTTCGGATATGATGCCGATCATGCGCGAGCCGGCGCCGGATGCGCAGACCGGCATCGCACCGATACGATGCTTGAAGAGCAGATGGGCGGCGGATTCCAGGCTGTCATCCGGTCCGCATGTCACCACGTGTTGCCGTGAGCGGTTGAGAAAATTTCCAATTTGCATGTCAAGCCTCCTCGGACGGCATGTCTATTTGCCGGCCGTCGCTGCGACGATCCTGGCCTCGCTCGAGAACCCCTGTTCCCGATCGAAGCGGTGTATATGATAAACCGGCTGAGCGCGCATCCGCGCCGGATAATCGCCCTTGCGCAAGCTGGTGGCCGTCGAGGGGGTCACCAGTGCGACAATCCCGTCGATCCGGCCGGCGGTTGAGCGATGGACATGGCCGCAGAAGACGGCGCGCACGCGTCGGGAGTGCACCAACGTCACTTGCAGCCGTCGCAAGGCCTCGGGGGTGATGAAATTGAGCGGATCGGGGCCGACGCTGACGACGAACGGCGGGTGGTGCATGAACACGGCAATGGGTTTGGTGCGCTCGGCGTCGATCAGCTCGTTCAGGTCCCGGGCCTGCTCGGCGGAGAAGTCGCCCTTGTTGCTCTGCGCCGTCACGGTGTCGACGGCGATCAGCCGTACCGGGAAGTCCTCGATCGCATAGGTGAGACTGCCGCTCGCGGCGGCACGGCAGGCCCACGGCGACAATGCCCGGCGCAGGTTGTCCCGATCATCGCGGTTGCCGGGGGCAACGTAAAGCGGTGCATGCGCCTGGCGCAGTAAAGAGGCTGCTAGCGCGTAGTCCTCGGGCCGACCACCGTGCGCAAGGTCGCCGGTGTGCAGGATCACATCCGCGGCGGGAGCCAGGGCGTTGATATCCGCAATCGTACGCGCAAGATCCGCGCTGCGTTGTTCGGCATCCGGTGCACTGTGGGTGATGTGGGTGTCGGAAATCTGCGCGATGATCATGATCCGCAAGCGCCTGGCGTCGGGCGCATACGAGCGTAGTACTCTCTGAGGATCGCCGCCACCTCCGGGCGGCTGATCTCCGGCGGAACGTCGGTCCCACTCGAGAGCATCTCGCGCAGGCGGGTGCCGGAAACAGTGATGTGGTCCTTTGGATCATGCGGACAAGTACGGGCCGTCGCCATATCGGCGCATCTGCGACAATAAAAAGTGATATCGAGCTTCAGCGGCACGGTTGCAAGGGCACCGTCCCACAGATCGTCGAAGATCCTTTGCGCGTCGAAGGGCCCATAGTAATCGCCGACACCGGCATGATCGCGTCCGACGATGAGATGCGAGCAGCCGAAGTTCTGTCGGATGAGCGCATGCAGCAGCGCTTCGCGCGGGCCGGCATAGCGCATCTCGATCGGATAGCCGGCTTCGACGACGGTGTCGGCCCGGAAATAATTCTCGACCATGACCTGCACGGCACGGGTCCGTACCTCGGCCGGAATATCCCCGGGTTTCAATTCCCCGAGCACCTGGTGGATGAAGACACCGTCGAGGACCGCAATGGCAATTTTCGCCAGATATTCGTGACTGCGATGCATCGGATTGCGGGTCTGAAAGGCGGCGATGCGTGACCAGCCCTTCTCGAGGAACAGCGCCCGCGATTGCGCCGGCCGCAGATACAGCCGCGGGTAGCGCGCCGGGTACTGCCCCTCGCTCACTGCGATGACCCGTCCGGCGAGGTTCAGATCGCCTTGCCGCCACAGCTTGGCAACGCCTGGATGGCGGGTGTCCTGGGTGCGATAGACATGCTTCGCCTCGAGCGATTTGTCGATCGCATATTTTTCGCTCACCGACATCAGCGCCAGAATCTCCCCGCTCTGGCCGTCGACGAGCGTGACGTCATCGCCTACGGCGATCAGCTCGCTCAGATCCGCCGCGACCGGCAACGTGATTGGAATCGGCCAAAACACGCCGCTCGCGAGGCGCATGTCCACGCACGAGCTGCGCCAGTCGTCATGGCCCATGAAGCCCGCAAGCGGCGTGTACGCACCCATGGCGAGCATGAGGACATCCGACACGGCGCGTGAGTCGAGCGGGATCCTGCGCAAGTGTTGCGCGCGCGCCAACGTCTCCGCACGGTCCGGTTCAGGCAGCAGCAGGGGCTGGAGCGAACTCGAGCCGTGCGGAGGTACGAGCTGTGGCATACAGAGCGTTTCCGTGCCGAGGCGGCTCAGTCGATGATGTGGAACACGGGTGCCTTCTCGAGTTCCCACTGGCGGGACTTGCGCTCGTAGCGCGAGAGCGTGAAGCAATGCCAGTCTTTGTCATCCAGGTGCGGATGATCGGCGCGGTAGTAATAACCGGGCCAGCGCGTCTCCTGGCGGAACAGCGTATGGCGTGTCACACACTCCGAGGCGAGCACGCGATGCTGCAGCTCCCAGGCCCGCTGCAGCTGGTGCAGATCCTCGGCGCCAAGGTGAGCCAGATCCTCCTGCAGCATGCCGAGCAGCTCAAGCCCGCGGGTAAGCAGTGGCTCGTTGGTGGTGTAATGCGCGCTGATCCCGCCAACATACTCGTCCATAATTTTCTCCAGTCGCTGCAGCCCGTGCATTGGCAGCAGGTAACTGGGTGAGACCGTGCCGGCCACGATCTCATTGCGGCCGCGGCGATAGTTCTCAAGCGGTGCATAGATCGCTTGCTTCAACTCGGCGCATTCGGCTTCGCTCACCTCGGGTGGGTCTCGGCCCATGTCCCGCAGGTACCGCACGGCCGCCTTGGCGGCAATCCGCCCTTCGGTGAAGGAGCCGGAGGAGAACTTGTGGGCTGTGCCGCCGATCGTGTCGCCGGCACCGAAGAGGCCCTCGACGGTCAACATCCGGTTGTAGCCCCACTGGTACTCCGCCGGGGCGTAATCCTCCGGTCCACTCGCCCATGCTCCCGAACACGTCGCATGCGATCCCATGACATAAGGCTCGGACGTGGTCAGTTCAGGGTTGATTTCTTTCGGGTCGATGTTCTGCGAGGCCCACACCACTGCCTGGCCGATCGTCATGCCGAGGAAGTTCTCCCAGCCGACCGTTTCCTTGTGCGGATCCTTGAACGCCTCGGTGGTCACCATGCGGATCGGTCCGCGCCCCGCTTTGACCTCTTCGAGCAGCGCATGGTTGCGCAGGCAGGTCGGCACGGGATGATGATTGACGTAATCGCCGACCAAGCGCTCGATCGAGTCGCGCCAGAACGCCTCGTAGTCCTGGCCGTAGGCGTTTTGCGTATAGGTTTTCAGATGCAGGAAGTAGGCGCCCACCGGCCCATAACCGTCCTTGAACCGAGTGAGGACGATCCTGTTCTCCATCTGGGTCATCTTCGCCCCCGCCAGGATCGGCAGCGCGTAGGCCGAGGCACTGCTCCAGGGCGCATACCACGTCCGGCCCATGCCTTCCCCGGCGGCGCGCGGCTTGAAGATATGCGATGCGCCGCCGGCGGCGACGATCACCGCCTTGGCCCTAAACACGTAGAAGTCACCGGTGCGGACGTTGAAGCCGACCGCGCCGGCAACCCGATTTGCGCGCTTGCTGTCCATCAGCAGATGCGTGACCATGATGCGGTTGTAGATCTTGCTCGCGGCTTTGCGCGCCGCCTCGGCAACGATCGGTTTGTAGCTTTCGCCGTGGATCATGATCTGCCACTTGCCTTCGCGCTGGTAGCGGCCGGTCTTAGGGTCCTTCATGATCGGTAGGCCCCATTCCTCGAATTTGTGCACGGTGGCGTCGACGTGCCGGGCGATGTCGTAGCCGAGATCCTCCCGGACCAGACCCATCAGGTCATTGCGCGCGTAGCGCACATGATCCTCGGGCTGGTTCTCGTCCCAGTGCATGCCCATATAACAGTTGATGGCGTATAAGCCCTGCGCCACTGCGCCGCTGCGCTCGATGTTCGCCTTCTCGACGCACACGACTTTCAGGTCCCGGCCCCAGTAGCGGGATTCGTACGTGGCGCCGCAACCGGCCATCCCGCCGCCGATGACGAGGATGTCCGCATCGACGCGTATGGTTCTTCGGCTCATGGTGCCAACCCCTTCTTGAATCGACTGCGCGCCAGTGCCGGCAGGACCTCGACCTTCAGCGCCTCGGGCTCATGGGCAAGTTCCTGCGAATCGAGGGCCGCGGCGAGCGGCGGGCTGTACTCGGATGGTCCTTTGATCGATCCCCACGGTGTCGTCCTGATGGGAGACACGAAGTTCTTCTCGCGGCCATCGCGAAATTTGATGCGCCAGGAGACGGTTCCCTTCTGCTCCTCGCGCAATACCCGTACGCTGTGGCCGAGCGGAGCGAAATCGGCATAGCCGCGGCAGTCGATGGCCTGCTGCGGACACGCCTTCACGCACGAGTAGCACTCCCAGCACATGTTTGGCTCGATATTGAGCGCGCGCCGATACTCCGGATCGATGTGCATGATGTCCGACGGGCAGATATCCACGCAGTATCCGCATCCGTCGCAGTTCGTCATGTACACAAACGTAGGCATGCGAAACGCTCCCTAGTAGTTGCGCGGCTGACGCCGGGCGCTGCCGAGTGTTGCGGGCCGTGCGGCCGGCGCGGGCAGGTTGCGCCGATAGCCGTTTGCCTGCTCGATGCGCCGCTCGAATGCGGCGGCCGGTTTGTAGAACATGTGCGCGAACTTGGACCAAGGCACCGAGCCGAACAGGATCGTCGTCGCAAGCAGGTAAAGAGCGAAGAACACGTTGGCGGCGATGCCGTCGTGCACCGCCTGCGTACCGGCCCAGATCAGCGCGAACGTGGCGCTTGCGAGCAGTGTCAGGATGAAAAGGTCCGCTCGCACCACACGCCAGCGCGAGCGGCCCTCTGCAGCCACGTCCACGCGCAGGAACAACCAGAACCAATAACCACCCAGGCAGATGAGCGCGGCCCCGAGATACCACAGCGCGGGGAGGATCGGCGGGGCGGGCGCGGCGGCCGGCGGATATGCAAACACCAGAATGGCGGTGCTGAGGACATAGAGCAGAAAGCCGTACATGCTCAGCAGATGCGCCAACCGCCGCCAGGGATTGCAGAACTCACCGGCCGCCATGCCCGTGACCACCAGGGTCTGCAGCGCAAGCCCGGCCGCTTCGACCCCGGGGACGCGGCGGGTTGCAGCCGAACGAGCGGCGCGCCGTTGCCTGAAGAAATATTGTGCACTCCGCTTATGCATAAGATCGATCAGCGTGCCGCCGACAACGAGCACGACCATGGCAATCACGTAACTCCTCATCGCGATGGGCGGTATCGCGGCGGGAAGATGGGCAAACGGGTTGAGCGTGAACACAGGCTATCTCCGCAGTGCCTCGGCAGTCGGGTTCTTCTGTTGCGCAAGTGGCGCGGGTTCCCCAACCCGCACCCGACTGTAGTCCGGTGCGCTGCGGCGCGCAATCATCGCTTCAATCAATTAAATTGCTTATTCTAATATGATAAAATGATGATTTATGACGCTGGATCAACTGCGGGTATTCGTCGAAGTTGCCGAGCGCGGGCATGTGACGCGCGCGGCCGCGGCGCTTCACATCAGCCAGTCGGCCGCGTCAGCCGCGATTGCTGCGCTCGAGGACCTGTATCAGATCAAGCTCTTCGACCGCGTCGGTCGTGGCATTCAGTTGAGCGAGCCGGGGCGGATTTTCCTGCGCGAGGCGCGGGCCGTGCTGGAGCGGGCATCTCGAGCGCAGTCGGTGCTGCACGACCTGGCCGGTACCCCGGCCGGCCCGATAGCGCTCGCGGCGAGCCAGACGATCGCCACGTACTGGCTGCCGCGCCGGCTGGCGACATTTCACCGGGCCAATCCGAGCGTGCGTCTCAACGTGACGATCCGCAACACGCATGAGGTCGAGAGCGCGGTCGCCGACGGCGAGGTGACGATCGGACTGGTGGAAGGGCCGACGCAGCATCCGGCGGTCATACGCACCCGCCTCGATCACGATCAGATGGTGCTGGTGGTCGCCACCGGGCAGATCACCGCAACCGCGACGCGGGTAGATCTGCGCACGCTCAACTGGGTAATCCGCGAGCCGGGGTCGGGTACGCGGCGCGCGCTCGAGGATCTGGCGGCGCGCGAAGGGTTGACGCTCGAGGATCTTAATATCTTTCTCGAGCTGCCCGGAAACGAGGCGGTGCGCGCGGCCGTGGAGGCCGGCGTCGGCGCCACCGTCATATCCCGTCACGTGGTCGCAGCCGCCATCGATGCCGGCAGGCTCACTGAGCTGCGGATCGATCTGCCACAGCGTGAATACGCGTTGCTCAGTCACCGTGACCGGCATGCCACGCTGGCGCAGCGGGCGCTCATTACACATCTGACCAGCCGGCCCGATCCGCTCCGGACGGCCTGAGGAGGCGGTCCTCGCGCGGCGACAGGGGCGATCGTCCTTAACTGGTGCCGCCGCCCTGCAGATGTTTGCCAAATAATCCGAAGAACTGCATGGCCTGCTGATTGTTGCGCTCACCCAGCAGACGCCACCAGCCGCTGATTCCGCCCTTCGCGGGCGGGAGCTGCCGGTAATCATTGCTTGCCGCGAGCAGCGCTTCGCCGAATCGGATAAGGACGGTCTGTACTTCCGGCTGCAGTAGGAACGCGAGGATCCGCCCCAACGCATCGTTGCGCGTAAGCTGCTCGAGCAGCGATAGCGCATCGCTCAGCACACCCGCGAGGCGTGCAACCATCTCGTCGGTGAGCGCATCCTCGGCGGCACCGAGCAGGCGGGCCACGTGGGCGAGGCGCTCGAGATCACCGTTGTCGGCAAGCTGACTGATGACGGCGACGGCATCGGCGATCGGGCTGCGATTTATCCGGTCGGCAAGCGCAAGCGCTTCCCCAATATTGCCGGCGAGGCGAGCGACCATGTCGTCGGTGAGCGCATCGCCTGCGCTTGCGGCGAGGCTTGCCAGTTCAGCGGCCACGTCGGTGGCCCCGTTCGTCTGTGTCTCGCTCATGGCGACCCCTCAAAGCAAGCCGCGGGCGGATGCCCAGTAAAGTTTGTTGTAGGCGGTCTTGAACCAATGGACCGCGCGCGTCGGGGGTCTGGGGTTGGGCGGATTTTGGTAGTTGAACATGGCGTAGGTGGCTCGATCCTTGCCGGCTTCGATGAAACAAAACACCTTGCCGTCGTAATCGCGCACCGGGGTGCCGATCTTGACCATGGCGGCGAGGTTTTCCGCCAATGTATCCGCCTCGAAATGCGCGGTTGAACCGGCTTTGCTGATGGGAAGATTGGTGGTATCGCCGAGCACGAAGACATTGTCGCGCTGGTCCATGTTCAGGCGCAGACGGTCGGTCGGAATCCAGCCGTTTTTGCCGAGATTGTTGTTTTCGATGACCTCCATGCCCTTGTGGGCGGGAATTGCAATCAGCAGATCGTATGGCGCCTCGGTTCCTTCCTCGCTGCGTACCACCTTGGCGCGACCGTCGACATCCTTGATGTTGAACAGGGTCTCGTAGCTGATGCCGAGGCGATCGAATTCCGGGGTGGCCCACTTGGCCACGTTCTCGAGGCTGTGGGTGCGCCCGATCGGATAGGTGTAGTGGATGCGGGTCTTCTCGAGGAGACCGCGGTCCTTGAAGTAGTCGTGCAGCATGAAGGTGATTTCAAGCGGCGCCATGGGGCATTTGTGCGGTACGCCAACGGCAATCACCACACGACCGCCCGTGAATTGCCGCAGACGCTGATACATGTGCAGCGCCGACTCTTCGGTGTAGAAGAATTCGGCGTTTTCCTTCAATCCGGGGACGCCCTCGGGGAAGATGCGCGAACCGGTCGCAATCACCAGAATGTCGTACGCGTACACCCGTCCGCTGTGCGTGCGGACCTGGTGGTGATCGAGCGCAAATTCCTCGACCGGGTCGACATGAAATTCAATCTGTGGTTCGAGCAGGCCGCGCTCGTCCCGATACAGCTCGTTTGGCAGCATGCGGCCGAGGGCGACGTACAGGAGGCCGGGCTGATACATGTGCCGTTCCGAGGCAGACAGCACGGTGATCCGCGCCTTGTGCTCGTGCAGTTCGGTGTGCAGCCGTCGCGCGAGATTGTTCGCGAGGATGGTGCCGCCCATGCCGCCGCCGACGATCAGGATATTCATCATGCGCCCCCGTCTGTCGTTCCACTAACGATGATGAGTCAGTTGTCTCGGCCGGACCGATGCATGCACGGTCATTTCGTCTTGCGCACGCGGATGTGCCATATGCCGTCCCGTTCTTCGCTTGCGACCATCTGGTGACCGACCTTGCGCACCCATTCCGGCACGTCCGCCGCAGACCCTTTATCGGATGAGAGCAGCTCCAGGACGTCGCCGACGTTAGCATCGCGGATATACGCGATCAGCTCCATCAGCGGTCCGGGACAGAAACTGCCGCGCGCATCGATCACCTTGATGTTCTCATCGGTCATTGCACCTGTGCTCCCGGCTGCTGAAATTTCGAGCGCCTGGACACATTGTGTGCGTCCGCCATGCGCTCATGGCGTGCCAACGGAACGGCAGCGCCGGCGCGCGCCACGTCAGAAGACCACCAGCTGGCCGCCAGCGGCGCTACTGAGAAAACTGGTCAGCCCAAGTCGGCCGTCGATCGCTGCATCCAGGGCCTCGTCGTCGGCTCCAAGCACGTCCATGGCCATGGAACAGGCGTGCAGTTTCGCGCCGCCGAGCTCCTTGGCCTGCTCAAACAGGCGCTTGAACGGCGGTACGTTCTTGTGGCTCATCAGCCGGCCGAGTTCGCCCTCGGCGGGTGCCTGCTCGCTGCGCCCCTTGATGAAGTAGATCAGCGCGTTCATCGAGAGGAATACGTACACCTCGGTGCCACAGGCGGCGGCTGTGGCCGCAATGTTCGCCGCCATCTGCATCTTTTCCAGCGCGCCCGAGACACACACGATGCTGAGTCGCTCTGACATTGGTCCCACCTCGTCATGACAGTCACGCCTCGCCGCCTGGCGTAGCCGGACGGTCTCGTGCGATGTTCCTACAAGAACCGTGCCAGCACCGATGGCGGTCGCGACGAGGCGATGTGTTCAGCGGATCGATCCGGTGAACAGGGTCCCGCAGCGTCTTCTGAAGTGCCGCAAGCCTTGCAACAACGCCTCTCCAGGCCGCGGCAGAGCCGCCGAGCATCAGTTGCGGGTTTAGCGAAGGTCATTGACATTCGGGGTGTGCGGGCCTAAAACTCACCCGGTCATGTCATGACACGCCATGACTTGGCAGACGAAGAAGCCCATGATGGTCGCACCGCCGCCCGAGAAGCCCTCCTGCGAACAGCTTGCGGATATCCTTCCGGAGCCGTTCGTCGTCATCGACCGCAACTACCGGATTGTCGCGGCCAACCGGGCGTACTGCCGGCAATACGCGCGTGATGCAAGCGAAGTCATCGGCCGGCTCTGTCATGAGATATCGCATCATTCGTCGGTTCCGTGCAGCCGCAACGGTGAGCATTGTCCGCTCGAGGAGATTGTAAAGAGCGGACATCCGTTGGATGTCATGCACGTGCATTACGACTGTTCGGGCCATGAGCAGCGCGTGCAGTTGCATTGTGTGCCGATCGTCGCGCCATCCGGCGAGGTGCACTACATTGGCGAGCATATCCATCCGCTCGGCGAACCGCGGGGCGCCGGCAACGGCATGCTGCTGGTGGGACGATCCCGGCTGCTGCTGCGTCTGATCAGTGTGCTGCAGCGCGTTGCTCCGACGCGCACCACCGTGCTGCTGCTCGGAGAAAGCGGTGTCGGTAAGGAACAGGCGGCGCGCTATCTGCACCACTTCTCAGCGCAACACGAGGGGCCGTTCGTGGTGGTCGATTGCGGGACGCTGGGAGAGCAATTGATCGAGAACGAGCTGTTCGGTCACGAACGCGGTGCCTTCACGGGTGCGAGCACAGCGAAGAAGGGGCTGTTCGAGGTGGCAAGCGGCGGAACATTGTTCATTGACGAAATTGGTGATCTGCCGCTGCCGCTACAGAGCAAGCTGTTGCGCGTGCTTGAGACTGGCAGTATCAGACGCCTCGGCGGAACGAGCTACTCCGCGGTTGATGTGCGGGTGATCGCGGCGACGAACCAGGATATTGCTGCCATGGTGCGCCGTGGCCGTTTCCGCGCCGATCTGTACTACCGCTTGAGCGCGTTCCCCGTTGAGGTCCCGGCGCTGCGCGCGCACAAGGACGACATTGCGGCACTTGCCGAACATTTCCTCGCACGCAGCGCCGATGGCGAGAGGCATCTGCCGCTGTCTGCCGAGGTGATCGAGGCGCTGCTCGAGCACGATTATCCGGGCAACGTGCGTGAGCTGCGCAATGTGATCGAACGAGCGACGATTCTGGCCGGTGACGGCATCATCGGGCCCCAGCATGTGCGTGTCGATACCCGCAGCCGCGAGCGCGTCGTCGGTGCGGATCGAACCATGACGGTGCGGACGGATGCTGCGGGTGGGCGCCGCGGCCCGCTCAGCGCCGCGGCGGTACGGGCAGCCCTGGACAGCTGCAATGGCTATCGCGCGCAAGCCGCACGCCACCTGGGGATCAGCGAGCGCACGCTGTACCGCCATGTGCGGCGGTTGCGCCGGCTTGGATTGTTGGGAGTCGAGGGAGGCCGGGAGGAAGACATGTGAGCGGGGCGGCTCAGTAGCGCCCGCGGCACTGTGCGCGGCCAGGTCGATCAGAGCCCGCTGCGTGCCGGCGGCGGGGTCAGGGGTTGCGGCCAGTGCGGTCACCGTCGGCGCCGGCAACGAGGACGCGGGCAGCGAGTGTATGCGTGCTGTTGAGGGAATTGATGAGAAGGCAGGCGCGTTCGGCCTGTTCGAGCAGGCGCCGCGCCTTGGTCCGGTCGGCGCCAGGTGCGATCGTCAGTGTTGCGTGCAGGGTGAAGTTGATGAACCGCGTCTGCCGCCCGAGGCGATCGAGGAGGCCCTCGACGCGGCAATCGAGACGAAGCCAGCCGAACAACGCCGCGGCGCTCACGGCGCGAAAAGTCAGGATGAAACAGTCGGCGAGGGCGGCCGTAAGCAGAGCCTCCGGTGACCACAGAGTGCCGGGGCCGCCGAACTGAGGTGCCGGCGCACTCGTCAGCCGCGCGAGCCCGGGAGCATCCAGGCTTACCTCGCCGGTTTGCGAGCCTGAGGCGGTGGCACTATAGACATGCGGCAGCGGTTGCACATGACCTCATCAAGTCTTCCACGCGTAGCCGAAATCGACGATGAACTGATGCATGCTCAGCCTGATGGTCTGCGTCGGATCAAACGTGTTCGGACCGCTGATCGTCTGCGTGGGCGCATAGGTGAAGGCGGCACTGAAATCCCCGCGCGCGCCATGGTGCGTGAAGCCGAGGGCGAAGTGATCTTCAATGACCCCGGGGGCGAGGATGTTGAAGGTCATCTGTGACGATGGAATCGGTTGCGCGCCGTGGCTTGCGCCGAAGCGCACGGTCCAGGTGGGATCGACGCGCCAGTTGACGCCGAACTTGTAGATAGTCATGTTCTGCCAGCCGAATCCGGCACCGGTGGCCCCGCCGAGACAATCGGCGAGGTCCGTGCCGCCGGCCCCGGCGGTCGGACAACCGAAGATGTTCTGGACTGGATCGGCAATCGCGGCGATCGAGCCGTACCAGATTCTCTGCGTGTCGAAATCCAATGCGAGCGACGGCCGGGGTTTGAAAGTCAATCCAAACGTGGCGTTCGCCGGGATGTCGAAGGCACCGTGCCCGGCGAACAGATCGCTGTAGCGGGTGAACCGTGACATGTACATCTTGGAGGTATAGGCCGCAGCGACAGCCCAGCGCGGCAGCGGTCGCCACTCGATGCCGACCGAGGCACCACCCCCATAGGCCATATCGGCACCGGTGTTCGAGAGCGCCCGTGGCATGACGGTACCGCCACTTGCAGCGAACGCCTCGGTATAGCCGGCGAAGGCACCAAGGCCGTTTGCGGTGAATCGCTGTGCCGCAAAGATCAGGGACACGCCCACAGCAAAGTGCCGGTCCGCACTGAGGTGTGCGAATCCGACGTTGAGAAATGCCTGCATGAGATTCACGCCGGCATCGCCCGCCCCGAAAGTTCCGCTCAATGTGCGCACCGGCGCACCTGGACCAGCGGCGAAGGTTGCCGTGCCGCCCGACCAGCTGGTGGCCATGCCGCCGCGACCATAGAAGGCGACACCCAGGCTGTTCTGCGCGTCGATCCGTCGTCTGATCGCGATGTAGGGAATTGGAAAGAGTCGGTCGGCGCTGACCAGACTGTTCGGGCCGATCGTGAAGGCACCCCCCTCACCATCGGCCTGACTCGCGGAGGTGCTGTAGCTTCGATCCGGGCTGAACAGCTCGAGACCTACCTCCAGATCATCCGGCACAAAGGCAAGCCCGGCCGGATTGGTGGCCATGATCATCGTCTCGCTCGGATCGGCACTGCCGGCGCCGGCAAGCCCCATACTCTTCACACCGACGCCGTCGGTAAAGTAGCCGTTGGTTGCGTGCGCCACTGCCGCCAGCAATGACAATCCAAGCATGCTCGCCAAGAACACTTGGTGTTTCATGATGCCTACCCCCGTTTGCGTGGACGCTTGTGCGGGCGTCTTCTCGGACTACGTCATGGCAGAGTCAATGCTTGCGCCGTAGGACAAACCGATAGGTGGTGCCTTGCTGCCCGGACTCGACGAGCTCCGTGCCCGTGGTGTTGCAGAAGGCCTGGAAATCCTTGACCGAGCCGGGGTCGGTCGCGAGGACCTCGAGAGTGCCGCCAACGGGAATGGTCTGCAGCGCCTTCTTGGCGCGCAGAATTGGCAGCGGACAATTGAGGCCTTTGGCGTCGAGAGTCTGATCTACCATGGTAGGATCACCGGGAGCGTTACACGGTTCAAATGAACAGATTGATTTGCGCCTGCGTCGCGACCTCGATGTAGGTGGCCGCGCCGCCAAGCTCTGGCCCCTCGATCATGTCCTCGAGCTTGTATTCGAACAGATCGAGTGTCATCTGACAGGCAATCATGCGTACGCCTGCCTCAACCGCGAGTGCGCGCAGCTCGGTAATGGATGCGACACCCTTTTTTTTGATCAGGTTTTTCATCAGGCGCGAAGCGGCCGCATCGACCCCCGGAATCATGCACGCGATGTTCGGCATGGTCATGTGCATACCGGCAAGGGGCATCTTCATCGCGGCATTGCCGAGCGGGGAGATGTTCAGATCGAGATTCTTCAGCAGCAGCGGCAGTCCATAGAAGGTGAAGAACATCGTGACATCGACGCCCATCGCTGCCGCGGTTGTGGCCAGGATGAACGGTGGATACGCCCAGTCGAGCGACCCCTTGGTGACGATGATGGACATGCGCTTGGCAGCTGCATACGCAGTGCCACTGTCGGTTGGCGCGCTCATAGGTTTGTTTCGACCCCCAAGGTTTGCGCGTTGTATTTACCCACAAGTTATCAGACATTGCTAAAATAAGCAATCACTGATAGCCTGAAAAAAATGAACGAGCGGGGCGGGCTTGGCGCATGCGAGCAAGCGAGCAAGCGCTGTTGATCGTTGGAACAGCGGCGAGTGCGCCGGGTTTCGGTGCCGGACATCCTTTGTCTATTCCGCGGCTTAGAACGGTGCTTGCGCTGTGCGCAGCCCTGGGCTGGCTCGATGACAGGCAAATGCGCGACAGTCCCGCGGCCACGGAACTGGAACTTGGCCGTTTCCACAGCACGGAGTACATCGCTGCTCTGCAAGCGGCGGATGCGGCAGGTTTCGCCACGATCGACATACGCGAGCGCTTTGGGATAGGAACGAGAGAGAATCCGGTGTTTCCCGGAGTGTTTGCCCGCGCTGCGGCGACCGTCGGGGGCTCGGTGCGTGCGGTCGAGCTGGCGCTTGAGGGGCATGTCGTGTTTCATCCGGCCGGCGGCACTCACCACGGTCGTCCGGGCCGTGCCAGTGGCTTCTGTTACTTCAATGACCCGGTGTTCGCGCTGCGTGGTTTCGCTGAGCGCGGCCTGAAGCGTATCCTGTATGTTGATCTTGATGCCCATCACTGCGACGGTGTGCAGGATGCGGTGCGTGACGATCCGCGCATCCACACCCTGTCGATTCACGAGGCAAAACGCTGGCCGTTCACCGGCGCTGTGGATGATTTTGGCGGCGGCCGCTCGAGGAATTTCCCCGTGCCCCGGGGTTTCAACGACACGGAGCTGCGGTTCCTGCTGCGCGCCGCACTGTTGCCGTATGCGCGCGCCCTGCGGCCGCAGGCCGTGGTTATTACCTGTGGTGTCGATGGGTTGGCCGGTGATCCGCTGTGCGGTCTTGCGTTGAGCAACGCGGCGCTGTGGCGGGCGGTCGAGGCGCTGGTGCGGACGGCGCCGGCCGCCGTTGTGCTCGGCGGCGGTGGCTACAATCCCTGGACGGTGGCGCGGTGCTGGACGGGGTTGTGGGGACGACTGAGCGGCCGGAAGATTCCCGACCGCCTGCCGTCTGCGGCGCGGCGTATTCTGGCAGGTCTGTCGAGCGAGCTCATCGACGATGAGGCGGTTGATCCGCGGTGGTTGTGCACGCTCGCCGATCCGCCGCACGAGGGACCGGTGCGCGCCGCCGTGACCGCGCTCCTGGGACCGCCTGCAGCGGTTACAGCATGGGGGTGAAGAGCATGAGCTGGTTGGAGAAATTGCAGGCAATTGAGGATCTCGAGGGCGCTGCCTTCGATGCGGGCCTCGTGGCCGAACTGGAGCGCGACGGCGCGGTGGCGGTGGCACGATCGGTACGCTTCTCGACCCCGACCTTCAAGGCGTATGCCAGCAGCGAGCTCTGCGGGTGCACAAGGAACAGCTTCCCGGCATTCTCGGTCACTGCCGGCGCCTGTGCTCTTAACTGCGACCACTGTCGGGCAAAAATTCTCGAGCCGATGCTGCCGGCAACTTCGCCGCAGATGCTCGAAAGTAAGGTACGCGAGCTGATCGCGTGCGCGGGACTGCGGGGGTTTCTGCTCTCGGGCGGCTCCAACCGGCGCAATGAGATTCACTACGAGCGGTTCTATCCGGTGATCGAGCGGCTGAAGCGTGAACATCCGTACCTGCGCATCGCGATCCACACGGCGCTCACGGACCGCAGCGGCGCGCGCGCGATGGAGGCCGCGGGCGTCGATACCGCGATGATGGACGTGATTGGTGCGCAGGAGACCATTCGCGAGGTGTACCACCTCGAACGGCCGGTGGCGGATTTCGAAGCGACGCTCGCGGCCTTGTGCGCGACCACGATGCAGGTGACGCCGCATATCGTCATCGGATTGCACTACGGTATGGTGCGCGGGGAGTC
Organism: Pseudomonadota bacterium; assembly: GCA_021822385.1. Lineage (GTDB taxonomy): Bacteria > Pseudomonadota > Gammaproteobacteria > Steroidobacterales > Steroidobacteraceae > 13-2-20CM-66-19. The sequence goes on along the minus strand of JAKARC010000002.1, from coordinate 140,195 downwards.
CGCCGCGTTACAGATCGTGAGCCGCTATCCGATCGATGCCTTGGTGCTCGTGGTCGTGATGCCACACTACGCGGCGCCGGGAACCTTCGCTGTTCCCGATCCCGGCACGGTCGGGAGGCTGTTTGCCGAGGCGCGTGCTCGCTTGCCGCAGCGGCGCGTGCTGCTCGGTTGCGCCCGACCGCCCGGAATGCACAAGCGCATCACGGACACCTATGCAGTGCTGGCCGGTCTCGACGGCATCGCATTCCCGGCCGATGGCGCGGTTGCGGTCGCGGCGGCAATCGGTCGCCGCAGCGAGCAGCAGCACGCGTGTTGTTCGCTGCAGTTGCCCGGCCGTGCGCCATCGGCCGGCCGTGCCTGCGCGCGGGCGACTGGGGCACAGGCGGAGGCTTCAGCATGAGTTGCCGTTCGACCAAGGCGCAAGAGCCGCGCATCGGGGCGGCCGGTGAATTCAATGCGTTTGCGGCAATGCAGCCGCGAGCGCCGGCGCCCACTCCGCCACAACGGCGCAATGGCGCGCCTGTCAAGTCGGCCGACGTTGCGCCGCGGGGAGTCTACCTCCCGAACAACAACATGTTGGCACCGCACATGCGCTCGCCGGAGTACGTGCAGATTTCCACGGCGGCGGCAATGACACTTGGGCTGATGCCAGGGCGCATGCACCGGTGCGGGTGCACACGATGTCTGAACCTGCTGCTGACCTACCCGGAGGGTTGCCGCGCCAACTGCGCCTATTGCGGCCTCGCGCGTCACCGCGAGGCCGAGCGTGACTACGCCGATCGGAATTTCATTCGCGTCGACTGGCCGGCAGTGCCGGTGGAACAGATCGTCGAGATTGTGGCACGCGCGGGGACAGCGAGCCCTTTTCACCGCATGTGCATTTCGATGATTACTCACCCGCGCTCGGATGCCGATACGGTGTCAGTCTTAAGTGCATGGACGCGGCGCATCGATCCGCTCTCCATCCCGGTCTCGATTCTCTCTAACCCCACCACCATGAGTCGGCAGGATGTGATTCGACTGAGAGATCTGGGTGCCGACATATTCACGGTGGCGCTCGATGCGGCAACTCCGGCGATCTTCGATCGTACCCGCGGCAAAGGCGTGCAGTCGCCGCACAAGTGGAGCAAATACTGGGAAATCCTCCTTGCAGCCCGTGATGTGTTCGGGCCGCAGAAGTTCGGCGCGCACGTCATTATTGGGATGGGCGAGACGGAGTACGAGGCATTGCGCCTGGTACAACAGCTGGTTGATCTCGGCGGGCACAGTCACCTGTTCTGTTTCTTTCCCGAGCAAGGCTCGCTCATGGATCACCTGCCGGCCACGCCGCGCGACCAGTGGCGGCGCGTGCAACTCGCGCGCTACCTGATCGACTACGCCGGGGTAAGGTATGAGCAGATGCGCTTCGATGCGCAGGGCCGGGTCGTTGACTTCGGCCTGCCCAGAGCGGAGCTTGATCGGGTTATCGATGCGGGTGTGGCCTTTCGCACCTCCGGTTGTCCCGGCAAGTTTCGGGATGACATTTCGGCGTGCGATCGGCCATACGGAGATTCGCCGCCGAGCGATATCGCAAGTTTTCCATTCGCGCCGAACCGCGCGGATGTACGCCGCATCCGGCGACAGCTTGCCGTACCGGTGGTGCAGGAGGACGCGTGAGCGGGCCAGTGCACGTTTTCGCTACCGGTGTGAGGCGGGGACGATTCAACATCGCCCTCGACCAGGCGATGCTCGAGCTGCACCAAGCCGGCCAGCTGGGCGACGCGTTGCGCTTCATCCAGTTTCAACCGAGTGCGCTGGTTGGCCGCCATCAGTCGCTGAGCGCTGAGATCGATCTGGAGTTCTGCCGGCGCAACGGTGTCGAAGTGGGGCGGCGCATCACTGGCGGCGGCGCCATCTATCTCGATCCGCAGCAGCTCGGCTGGGCGCTCGTGTTTCAGCGCGGTGCCCTTGGCAGCGGCGCCCTTGCGGAGGTGGCCCGCTCGGTGTGCGAGGCGGCGGCGGCGGGCCTCAGCCGTCTTGGGGTCGAGGTGCGGTTTCGCCCACGCAACGATCTGGAGGTCGGAGGCCGTAAAATCGGCGGAACGGGAGGGTTTTTCGACGGCGATACGCTGCTCTATCAGGGCACGGTGCTTATCGGCCTCGACAGCACAGCCATGCTGGGTGCGTTGCGCGTGCCACGGGCCAAGATGCTCCGGCACGGACTCGACTCGCCCGCGCAGCGCGTGGTGAGTCTGCGTGAGCTGATGGGAGCGCAGACACCGAGCATGGGGCAAGTTGAGCAGGCATTGCTGTGGGGATTTCAGCAGCAACTGGGCTTGACCTTTGTTTCCGCGGGCGCCGCCGAGCAGCGGGTTCTGCTCGAGCGTGGGCGGCAGCTGCATGACGCACAGATTGGACAGGAGCAGTTCGTCACCGAGATCGACGGTCCGCCGAGCGATGGATACATCGCAACCGGAACGGCCACGGGACCCGGCGGGACGATCACCACGCACGTGCGGCGTGAGGGACCCGGTGGCCGGCGGATTGGTCAGGTGCTGATCAGCGGGGATTTTTTTGTTGCTCCGCCACGGCTGGTATTTGATTTGGAGAGCCGTCTGCGCGGTGTGGATGCCGAGGCCGCCAGTGTGACGATCGAGGGGTTTTTTCGCGAGTATCCGGCGAGTATGTTGTCGGTAACTGCCGCGGATTTTCGCCGCTCGATCGAGGCGGCCCTGGCGGCACCGGCGGCCTGACAGCATCATGTCCACAGCCGCGAAGAACCTCGCTGTCATTCAGCACACCGCAGCGGAGTATCTCGGTTACATCGAAGAGCATCTGCAGGGGCGCGGCATACGGTTTCGATACTTCCGTCCCTTCACCGCGGGCGGACGGCTGCCCCGTCCGGCCGAGATCGTCGACGGGTTGGTGTTGCTCGGGGGCGGTCCGTGGGGCGTCGTGCCGGGCGCGACCTGCCTGCCTTCGCTCGAACCTGAGATGGCACTGGTTAAGGCTGCGCTTGCCGACGGGGTTCCTGTGCTCGGATTCGGACTTGGCGCCCAGGTGCTGGCGCTTGCGGCCGGCGGTAGTGCCCGTGCCGGCGCGCTCACCTTCGAAGTCGGCGTGGCTCGGCGCATTGTGGCGCATGCCCTGGGTGGGTGGTTGCCGGACCGTTATCCGGTGGTGCGCTACGGACGTGATGCAGTGGCGTTACCGGAAGCGGCGCAGGTGCTCGCGCGCGACGAACGACTGCGCTGGGCGCTGTTTCAGCTCGGTGAGCGCGCCTTTGGCTTTGCCGGTCACCCGGGCATCAAGTCGGCCATCATCGAGGATCTGATCATGGAGTTCGCCGAGACGCCGGCCGACACCGCCGCGGCTCTGCATGAGCTCAGGGCCGTGCAGACCGAGATCGAGGCGGCGCTCGCGGCGGTGATGGCGGGCCTGACCCAGGCACTGCGGCTGATGGCGGTGGCTGATGTCAACGAGCAGTCGGTAAAGCTTGACGCCAACGGCTAAATAAACTATTAGTGATTATTAATAACTTATTAGGCGCAATGGCGCTGGGGTCGACGACGCAGCGTCGGGCGCGAGGCGGGCGGAAATGGCATCTAAGCTGATCATCGTGATGGCCAACACCGATCCACGCAATGGGGAGGAGCTGGGCGCGCCGATATTCCAGGCAACCGTGGCGGCGGCGATGGATTTTGAAGTCGAGGTCGTGTGCACTGCAACCGCCGGGAGACTCCTGCGCAAGGGCGTCGCCGAGCAGTTGTTCGTGAAGAACGGTTCGCCGAAATCGGTATTGGATTTCATCAAGGACGCGCACGAGGCGGGGGTGAAGTTCTGGTGCTGTTCGCCGAACCTCGATCTGTTCGGCATGACGCAGGAGGATCTGATTCCCGAGTGCAGTGGCATCATCGGTGGCGCGTACCTGATCGAGCGTGTCATGGACGATGACTATCGAGTGCTCAGCTACTGATCAATCCGTGGAGCGGTGACGTGACGCACGAGCACACGAGCAGAGTTCAGGAGCACATCGGCGATCCGGTGTCCGCAGATGCGCCGCTCGACCGAACCAAACTCGAGGCGATATTCCAGGACATTCAGTCCGACCTCAGATTCGATCACCAACTCAACGGTTGCCTCAATTGCGGCATCTGCACTGCGACCTGTCCGTCGGCGCATTACTACGACTACAGTCCGCGCGAGATCGTGCAGCTGTTGTGGACGGAAAATCTCGAAGGCATCTACGATGCGATGCAGGAGAAGATCTGGGCGTGCGCGCAGTGCTACACCTGCGCAGCGCGCTGCCCGTTTGGAAACTCGCCGGGCGGGCTGGTGATGCTGATGCGGGAGGTGGCGATCAAGCATGGCATGGAGTCGGCCAAGAACGTGTTGCGCCCGTTCAGTCGTGTCATGTTGAAGCTCATCTCGACCGGCAACCAGCTTTCGCCGGACATGATCAGTCGGGATGCGTTTCCGGACTGGGGACCGAATATCTCCAAGGTCGACGCGCCGCTTGAGGTGCTGCGCAAAGCGATCCCGGTGCCGACTCTGCACACCACCAAGACCGCCTGGGAGGTTAATCTTAAGACCTCGGTCGAGTTGTATACGATCTGGGAGGAAACCGGTGTGATCGATAGTCTGGAGACGATCGATCCCAATCTTTTCGACGTGATCCGGGACATCATGGAGGATAAGCGTGATGAGTATTCTGAGTGGCAGGAGGAGCAGGCAGAGCAGGCGGAGGCGTAAGTAACCCGCGGTGGTATCCCGAGCAGCTGATTCTCTCGAGCAACGGTAGCGGAGGCGGCAGTCATGACAGCAGATGAGCATATTCCGGGCGAGCGTTTCACCGGTCATGGTCCCGAGTGGCGGAGCAGTCGGCTTGCCGGCAAGGATGCGCAGGTGGCCACGGCCTGGGTGGAGCAGGTCATCAACCGGCGCTCCATGCTCACCGGCAAGGACCGGGTGGCCGATGTCCGCGATGCCATGTGGCAGCTCGAGAAGGACGGGGAGATCGTGGTGCACCGTGTCACCGAGGAGCACAAGCCGGTGCTGGTTCGCACCCTGTACGGGTGGGAAAAGAAGATTCCAACGCTGCGGCTATGGCACCATAAATCCTGCGGCCAGTGCGGCAATATTCCTGGCTATCCGGCCTCGCTCCTGTGGCTCATGAATCGCCTGGGCACGGAGTATCTGGATGAGACCGACCAGACCTCGTGTACCGCGTGGAACTATCATGGCTCGGGCATCGGTAACATCGAGAGCCTCGCTGCGGTGTTCCTGCGCAATTTTCACCAGGCATACGTGGCCGCCCAAGCGCAGGGCCTGCCGGCCGGCTATTATTATCCCCTGGTGCACTGCGGCACTTCTTTCGGCAATTACAAAGAAGTGCGCGGCTACTTGTTGCAATCGGGGAAATTGCGCGAGCGAATGCGGCAGATTCTCGGCAAGCTTGGCCGGCTGGTCGACGGGAAGCTGCTGATACCGGAGGAAATCGTGCACTATGCCGAGTGGCTGCATGTTGTGCGCGAAGAGGTCAAGAAGCTGCAGACCATCGATTGCAGCCAGATCCGAGTGACCGTGCATCCGGCCTGTCATGTGTACAAGATGGTGCCCGAGGATGTCATCTACGATGACAAGGTGCTGGATGGCAACCGCGTCGCCGTTTCGACCGGCATCATGCAGACACTCGGCACGCAGGTCATTGATTACGAGACCTGGTACGACTGCTGTGGCTTCGGCTTCCGGCACATCATTTCCGAGCGCGAGTTCACGCGCTCGTTTGCCATTGATCGCAAGATTCGCGTCGCGGTGGAGCAGGCGCACGCTGATGTGATGATCGGCCACGACACCGGTTGCATCACCACACTTGACAAGAATCAATGGATCAGCAAGGCGGATGGCCGGCCGGTTAGCCTGCCGGTTTTGGCCGATTGCCAGTTCGCTGCGCTCGTCTGCGGTGCGCATCCCTATAAGATCGTGCAATCGCATTGGCACGCCTCGCCAACAGAGACGCTGATGGAGAAGCTCGGCATCGATTGGCCGGCACGCAAGGCCGAGTTCGAGACCTATCTGCAGCAGGTCGCGGCCGGTCGGAGCGAGACGCTGTATGATCCGCGGCGAAAAATCACCTCCGGTCCCGGCTTCAAGCCTTCGGTGCCGGCAGCGGGGCACGCTGAATGAGCCGACCAATCCTGATTGTCGGCGGAGGGCCGGCGGGTCTCGCCGCAGCGCGGGCGCTGACGCAAGTTGGTCAACCGGCGGTACTGGTTGAAAAGAATTCGCGACTTGGTGGGGCACCGATCCTCTCCGGCTATGCCCGATTGGTACCCTCCGGGGAGTGGGCCAAGGACGCCATTGGGGGGATGGTCGCTCGGGTGCAGCAGGAACGGCGGGCCAGCATTCATCTTGGCACCACGGTTAAGACTTTTACCGGCGCGCCCGGCAATTTCACGGCAGAGTTGTCCGATGGCAGGCGCATCGAGGTGGCCGCAGCAATTCTGTGCACGGGATTCACCCATTTCGACTCGCTGAATAAACCCGAATGGGGCTTCGGGACCTTTGCGGACGTCGTGACAACGACTCAGGTTGAGCAGATGATCGCATCGGGCCGGGGCGTGCGCTGTCCCTCCGACGGCCGTAAGCCGGAACGCGTTGCGATCCTGCTGTGCGTTGGTTCGCGCGACCGACAGATTGGGCGGCCGTGGTGCTCGAAAGTCTGTTGTACGGTCTCGGCAAACATTGCCATGGAGATCCGCCAGGAACTGCCGGGCTGTCACGTGTACATCTACTACATGGACATCAGGACCTTCGGTCTCTATGAGACGCAGTACTACTGGCGCAGCCAGGAGGAATTTAAGGTCAAGTACATCAAGGCGCGAATTGCCGAGGTCACCTCCGACGGGCAGAAGCTCATTGTGAAGGGTGAAGACACCCTGGTGAAGCGGCCGATCACCATTCCATTCGACCTGGTGGTGCACGCCATCGGCATGGATCCGAACGTTGATAACGGCGCCATTGCGCAGATCTTTGGCGTCGCTCTCGAGACCCACGGATATCTTGCGCGCGGCAACTCGTATGGCAACACCGCGGAGACCTCGCGCGCGGGGGTTTTCGTGGCCGGCGCGGCCTGTGGTCCGGAGACGATCGACGACTCGATTGCGCAAGGTCACGCGGCGGCCGTGCGCGCCCTGGCGTTGACGCTGCCGACGCAGGCGAGCGCCTGAGGGGAGGCATGAGTCCCAAAACCAAAACGGCCGCCGTGCCCGCACAGATGCATCCGATACGCCTCGAGCTCAGCGGGCCGAGACTGAATGCCAGCCTCGGGCGGCTGGTCGCACAGTGCGAGGCAAGCGGAGGCGTTGAGCAATATGTGCGGGCGCTCGCATTGAAACGCAGCGTGTTTCGCGAAGTGCTGGGTGCGGACGGCGCGGCCGTCGCACGGCTTGAGCCACATGAGTTTCGCATCCTGGTGCCGTTCCTGCCGACCGTGCGGCGGCGCATCGGTCCGTGGCTCGCGCGGCCGACTTTCGATGCACTCCGCGACGATCTGGTGCGTCTGATGGAGGCATTGCGTGACACGAGTGCCGTCGAGACGCGTATGGCCGCTTTCGGTGAGTGCTGCAACCCCGCGGGCCGCCCGCGCTGGGTGCGCGATCTGGCGGCCGAAGTACTGCATCAGCTCGCGGCGGAGCGCTTCCCGTTGATGACCCGCTGGGTCTGGGATGCGGCCGCGAATACCGGCGTATTGCGTGAGATCTGGTTCGATGGCGAGGATGGCACACGGATCGACGTGCCCGACAGCTATGCAACGTTCTTGACGCTGCGCGAGGAGTTGGGTGGGTTCCTCGCGGGCAATGGCGTATTCCGAGATGTCAGCGAGTACGTGGACCTCCTGTGCGCCCAGGTCTACGCCGAATATATATGCACCCAGGGCGGCAGCTATCTGCGCGTCGACTTCAGTACCGAAGACGATCCGTCGCAGTACACACGCAGGCTGCTCGGTCTCGATGGTATTCCCGGGGACGCTCGGCCAGCGCGTGCGCACAGCATCGAGGGTGAAACGGCCGGAGCCTGAGTGAGCCAACATGCCCATACATGAGCAATCGCTGATACGCCCCGAAGACCTGCGCACGCACGAGAAGCTCGTCGTCGACGGGGTCGATGTTTCTGGACATTGGAGCACCTTCATCCAGACACGGGTGGTGACCGACTACAATGAGCGGCTGCAGGAGGAGATTGCCGCGCTGCCCGGCGGAGAGTACATCCATCGCTGCTGGCAGTGTGGATCCTGCACCAACGCGTGCACGGTCAATGCCGTCAATCCGGATTTCAACCCCCGGTTCTGGATCTATCTGGTGCGGATGGGGATGGAATCCGAGCTGTTGCGTGACAAGGACATCATTTGGCAATGTGTGTCTTGCAACAAGTGCACCTATGCCTGTCCTCGGGACGTGTTTCCGGAGGGCGTGATGAAGGCCCTCAGTCATTGGCTTGAGTTGAAGGGGCACACGCCGAAGTCTCCGGCCATGATCTTCGATGAAACGTTCGCCGCGCAGGTGATCGCGCGCGGGCGGATCGAGGAGGGGCGGCTCATCAAGGGATTCTTCGCCCGCACCGGCCAGTCACTGCGGCAGGACTGGCTGGTGGAAATGCTCAGACGGATGCTGCGGCATCTGCCGCTTGGTTTGCTCGGGCGCCTTGGGCTGTCGAGCGTGCGCGCGCCGCGGACCCGGGGTTGGGGTGCCGCGCGTGAGGCGTTGACGGAATACGTGCAGGAGCAGCGCGCGCAGCAGCGTCGCGCGCTTGGGTTGTCCGCACTCATTGCGGCGGCGCGTCATGATGCGTCCGGCACTGCCGGCGATTAGGGAGTGCTGTTATGGCTGATGCGAAAACAGACAAGTATCGCCGTGTTGCTTATTATCCGGGCTGCGCACTCGAGGGGACTGGTCATGCCTATAACCGCTCGACGCGTCAGCTCGGCAAAGCCCTCGGCCTGGATCTGGTCGAGGTGCCGAACTGGAACTGCTGTGGCGCCATGGAGGCCAAAAACATCGATCCGAAGGTGCAGACCTATCTGTCGGCGCGCATCCTGGCGATCACCGCTCAACGGATGAATATGGATGTGGTCATGGCGCCGTGCAACGGTTGCTACCACAACCTCAAGAAAGCCGAGTATGACCTCGGCAATGACACCGATAGCGCCGCGGTGGTCGAACGCCTGGCGCGCAAGGCGGGAGACCCCAGTTATCGGGCCGGCCAGGTCGAGACCATTCATGCGCTGGAATGGATCAAGGGCGCAATTGGCGAGCAGGAGTTGCGGCGCAGGGTGCGCGGGGGTCTGAAGGGACTCAAGGTCGCAAATTATTATGGCTGCATGTATACACGACCCCGCCACATCTTTCCGGAGAAGGACCGTGGTCCGGGCAGCGAATCGACCGCAAAGCCGCATTTCATGGACGATCTGCTCGCGGCCGCGGGTGCACAGAACGTCGAGTTTCCGCTGAAGACCGCATGTTGTGGCGGTGCCCACACGCTATCTGACAGCGATATCTCGACACGTCTGGTGCTCAATATCCTGCAGGCGGCCGAGGCGGCCGGCGCGGAGGTGATTGCGACGGAGTGTCCCACCTGCCACTCGGGACTCGAGATGCATCAGGTGCGCGCGGAGAAGAAGTTTGGCAAAAGCACCCGCGTGAAGATCATTTATTTCACGCAGCTACTCGGGCTCGCCTTGGGGCTGTCGCCCCGACAGGTGGGTATGGCTGAGAATGTTTCGGATTCCGCCGAGCTCCTGGCCGCCAAGGGGGTGACATGAGAACGCTGACGCAGATCGAACAGTGCCTCGCCGCACTGCTCGCGCACGGTCCGCGAGCTGCCGATGCGGCCGCTCTGCTTGCTCTCGCCGAAGAGGTCATTGAGCATTGGGTGCGGGCCCGAGGCGAGGATCCGACCGGGGAGCGGCGCGAGGGATTCCGGTTGCTCGCGTTGCATCGCCAGGGCGCGCGCGACGAGCCGAGCTTCAATGCCTGTCGCGAGAGCTGCCGCGAATTGGTCTATCACTACAATCTGCTAGTATTGCAGCCGGATGATGCCGCCGCGGACGTTTGGGCTGGGATGATGGCGCGACTGGCGAATCACCTGTGCCTGTTCGTCGCTGGCAAGCTGCAGGAGCGAGGGCTCGGTGAGTTCTGCTGCGCATCGCGCCCGCTGCGCACCACGGCTGATTCCGCCGGGGCTGATTTCTCGCGATGAGGACTCGATATGGCCAAGGTACGTGGGTGCAATCTTCCGGACAACCTGTTGTATGACGTGCAGAATCATATCTGGTATCAGGAGCTCGACGACGGCACCGTCAAAGTCGGCATGACCGCGGTGGCGACGGCCATGGCGGGCCGGCTGGTGGCCTTTACGCCAAAGGCAGTCGGCAAGGAAATAAAAGCCGGCAAGTCGTGCGCGACGGTCGAGTCGGGCAAGTGGGTGGGGCCGGCGAAACTCGCCTGTGGTGGCTCAGTTGTGGCCGTCAACGAGGCCATGGTGGCGAGTCCGGCGATCGCCAATGAGGATCCGTATGAAAAGGGCTGGCTGCTGGTCATCCAGCCGCAGGAGTGGGCGGCGGTCCGGCCTGCGCTTGTGCCGGGGACGGCCATCGCGGCGCCGTATGAAGCCAAGATGACCGCCGATGGCTTTGCCGGTTGTGCCGGATGAGCGGGCGCGACCAGACGGCGGTAGTGCAGAAGCTCGCCGTCAGTTTGCGGCCCGGCGAGCTGTCCGAGCTTCAGGGCAGTGTTGACCGGGCGAGTGAGGTGCTCAAGGTCATCGCGAACAAGGTGCGGTTGATGCTCGTATGCTTGCTGGCAGAGGGCGCAAAGTCCGTCAATGAACTGCAGGCCGACGTTGGTATCAGCCAGTCGGCGGTGTCGCAACATCTGGCGCTGTTGCGCGAGCATCATGTTGTCGAGGCCCATCGGCGCGGGCAGTCTGTCTATTATGTGCTCGCTAGCAAGGAAGTGGCTGCCCTGATGCGCACGTTGCATCAACAGTTCTGTCCGAAGCGTCGCTGAGACGCACTGGTGTACCCGTGTCCTTGCCGCAGAATGCCGCCGTCGAGCCGCGGTCCATAAGCGGCCAAGCGCGGCCGCTGGTTCTGGTGGTCGGGCTCGGGCCGGCGGGGGCGAGCGCGGCGGCCGCGGCCGCCGCCGGCGGCTGTAGGGTGATTGCCGTTGATCGCAGGCGCAGCGTCGGCGAGCCGCTGCAGTGCGCGGAGTTGGTGTCCGCGGCTTTCAGCGTCGACGGTGTCGGCTGGGACGGACTTACGGCGCAGCCGATTCGTTGCATGATCAGTGCGGTGGAGCAGCAAGCGCCGCGTACAAACGCGCAGTTCTACGGCCGGATGATTTGTCGGCCCGAATTCGATCGCACATTGGTGGCGCGGGCGGTAGCGCAAGGCGCGCACATCCGGCTCGGAGTTTCCGTATCGAGGGTCGGTGCGGACGGGAGCGTGTGTCTTTCGAACGGGGAGCGGATCGAAGCGCGTGTCCTGATCGGTGCCGATGGTCCGAGATCGGTCGTTGGAAGTGCGATAGGCACGGTGAATCGCGAGCTGGTGGCGGCGCGCCAGATCACTCTGCCGTTGCCCGCGCCATACCACGCGACCGACATCTTCCTGCGAGCGGCGTATCCGGGCGGCTATGGTTGGCTGTTTCCGATAGGCCGGTGCGCGCATGTCGGCGTGGGCCTTGATTTCGCCCACCGGCACCGGCTGAAGGTATCGGTGCATGAGCTGCAGGCGCAGCTCGCGGCTCAGGGCCGCGTATCCGCGGCGGCGAGCTTGGCGTTGACGGGGGGGTTGATTCCCGCGGGTGGTCGCCTGCGGTGCATTGGTCGTTTGCGCAGCGTCATGGTGTTACTCGCCGGCGATGCAGCAGGCTTGACCAATCCGGTGACGGGCGCCGGCATAGAAGCCGCCGTGCGCTCCGGGGCGCTCGCCGGGGGGGCAGCCGCGCATTGGCTCGCCGGCCGCGCGGATGCGGTGGATGACTACGAGAGCGAGTTGTCCGACCTCTATGATGGCGCGTATGGGCGTGCGTTAAGGCGCCGGCGGGCGCTGCTTGACGCTCATGCTCGCGGCCGCGTCGCGGCCGAGGATCTATGGCGAGGTTGGATCGCATCGCCCGGATACTGGTCGGAGGCGCCGATTGGTGACGGGCAGGGGCGATGCGGGCGGGAAATGGCCGCATGATGCGATGCTGGTCAGTCCTCCGTGGCGATGCGTGGCAGGACTGCGCTCGCGAGGCATTCGAGCGACTCGCGCACCACCGCGCTCGGCAGAGCGCCGGCACCGATGAAGCACAACAGATGCGAGACACCGCCAGCGCGGAACTGGCGAATCCGTTCGAGGCAATGGTCCGGGGTACCGACCACCGCCAGGCCCAGAGCTTCAAGCGCGCGCAATCGGGCGCCGGCCGCAATCAGCCGCCGGTATCGCCTCAGGCGGTGAAAGTGCTCGTAGCTCGGCACGAGTCGCTCGAGTACGGGCGCTGTCACGCGCAGCAACTGGGTATAAGACCAGCGGAAGGCCGGTCCCGCGAGCGCGCGAGCGCGTTTTCCGTCCCGCAGACACAGCACTCCGACGGTCATGCCGATGCGCGGGGGTGCGGTCGACAGCCAGGCACGTCGGTAGCGCTGCAGGTCGGCGTGGACCATCGGCCATGGCTTGAATGGGCCCGCGAGCACGCCCAGGCCTTCTCGCGCGGCCCATTCAAACGTCTCGGGGCTGACGGCAGCTGTCCACAATGGTGGATATGGGTGTTGCACCGGACGCGGCTGGACGGTCACGCCATCGAGGCTGAAGTGCCTGCCGTGATGAATGATAGGTCCGCCTGCGGCCGCTGCCCGCACGATGGCGAGCGACTCCTCGACGAGGCTGCGGCTCTGAGCCGGCTCGACACCGAACGCGGCATATTCGTCTGGCGAGAATCCACGGCCTATGCCGACCTCGAGCCGTCCGCGGGAGAGCACATCGAGTGTGCCGATGCGTTCGGCGACGTGCACGGGGTGATGATAGGGCAGGGGAATGACGCCCAGGCCGAGCCGCAGGCGCTCGGTCCGCCGCGCCAGTGCCGCGAGTACCAGGTCGGGTTTCGACAGGTGCGAATAGCCCTGCATCAAGTGATGCTCAACCAGCCATACCCCGTGAAACCCCAGCCGGTCGGCGAGCTCGATCTCATCGAGTGCATCCGCATAGGCCTGCGCTTCCGTACGGTGCAGCGCGGGAGGCATGGACAGCTCGTAAAAGAGATCGAGCAGCACAGAACATCTCCCGTGAGGTCGACATGTCGAGCCTAGCGGAATTACCGCAGATTCGGTACCAGGATCCGCTGAGCGGTATCGATTGGGCGGGGGTCGACCGCGAGTGCTGGTGGATGCCGCCGAGTCTGTTGTCGCTTGCCGGTGTGGCGGAATTCGAGGCGTTGCCGCTGCGCCAACGGCAAGTGCTCTCGCATCTTGAGTACGCGCACCTGCTCGAAGCGGGTCTTTGGCTCGAGTCACAGTTCATGGCGCGCTTGGCGCGCCTGGCGCAGCGCAGCGAGGATGTGGTGCGTCGCGCCCGATTGTTGCACGAGTTGCGCGAGGAGGCCGGGCACAGCCTGATGTTCGTCGAGTTGCTCCACCGCAGCGGTTACGGGTTTCATGCTGGACGCAGCGTGCGCGCACGCCTTGCAGAGGCGCTCGGTCGTCTGGTGCCGAGCGAGGCGGCGCTGTTCTGGGCGATGGCGGTCGCAGGCGAGGAAATTCCCGACCAGCTGAACCGTCGGCTGCGACGCGCTGTGGAGGAGGTCACCCTGAGCAGCGTCGTCTATCGGATCGCGTGCATTCACATGCGCGACGAAGCGATACACCTGGCCTACGGCCGGGAGCAATGCGAGCTGAGTGCGAGTCGGTGCCCATCCTGGCGGCGACGGCTGCTTGCTCCGTGGCTATCGGCGACGATTGAGCTGTACGCGCGATATGTGTATTTCCCGTCCGCGGCGACGTACGCGCGGGCCGGAATGCGGCCGGCGCAGCTGTGGCGTGTTCGTGCGCTCGGTAACCCCCGACGGCGTGCGCAGGTCGCCCAGTTGTTGCGTCCCACCGTGACGTTTCTGCGGCGCTCAGGCTGGCCCATCAGGAGTGGTTTGTGCCCAACCCACTGAGGTGCCGTGGTGCACGCCGCCTGTCCCGGCACCGTGCCGCCGCCCCGTCTGTAGTGCGCGGCACGACATTGCCGCCGGCGCTGCGGCAAACCCTTGCCGCAGCGCCGCAGCAATGCAGATTTCTGCAATTCCGCTTCAAGAGGGCGTGTATCCGGTCGCTAATCTCCGTGCGTAGAGATCGAGCCGTGTGCACGCGGGTCGCGTTGCGACGGATCAAACCGCAGGAGAGCGAGACAGATGGTCGGGACAGTCGATAGCATCGATAGCGGCGATACGGTGCAGATCACCCTGGAGGACACGGGCATCGTTCAATCGCGCTTCGCCACTCGCAAGCGGGTGCCCAAGGTGCCCGCCGAAGTTCGCCGTGCCGGAGCCGATGCGATCTCTTTATATGCGGCATTTCGCACGCGCCAGCGCGGCGTATCGAGTGATGAGTTTGTCATCGAGCACATTGAGCTCGCAACCTGCTGAGACGCTGAGATTCTTCGTGCCTCGCCCGGCTGTCGCGCGTAGGTCCAGCCGCCGCGCGCGTCGCGATTCTGCGACTGGTCATCGATGCACGCGCGGGTCGAGGGATACCTGAGCGCCCCGCTGTGATCGCGGGTATGCGGGTATGCAATGCATAAGCGTGCCTTGAGGCGTTGACGAGTGTCAACCCGGCAGCTGCCGTCGGCCGGGCACTGGCTCGAAGTCCCGGTAGCAGGCGTTCGATCCAGTCGAATCGGTGCGCGTTCGACTCATGCCTCGCGGCAGTCACATCAAAGGGGTACACTGCCACATTTGATAACATCACAGCAAAGGGGCGGCAGATGTCGGACGAACAGGCGACGTTGTCTTCCACAGGTCGGGCAGGAGCCGCGGATCTACGCCGTTCAGCGGCGAATCCCGATTACTGGTATCCGCTGGCGTGGTCGGACGAGGTCGGCCGAGGGAAGATCATCGGACGCCACTTCGCCGGCGAGCCGATCGCGTTGTATCGCGGGCAGAGCGGGCAAGTGTACGCGCTAGAGGACCGGTGCGCCCATCGTCAGGTGCCGTTGCACCTCGGAGTTGTGTGCGGCGATCAGCTGAAATGCCATTACCACGGCTGGGCCTACGATAGGATCGGCAAGTGCGTGGACGTGCCGTACCTTGGCAAGGAGCGCCGGCCGAACGGTGTGCGCAGCTATCCGGTGCGCGAGATCGACGGCCTGATCCTGGTGTTTCCGGGCAACCCGGCGCTCGCCGAAGCCCGGCTACCGAGTGCTCTCGGTGCAGCGGGGCACAGACAATACAAGACCCGCAGGCTGAATCGTGAGGTGAATTGTCACTATACGTTCATGCACGAGAATCTCTTCGACATGAATCATCAGTTCCTGCATCGCAAGCAGATGGGCTCAATCCGCGCGAGCTGTCTCGGGCGTCAGCATGGTGAGAACTGGGCACAGGTTGAATACACGTTCAGCAGGACCGAGGGCAAGTCGAGCATGGGCGAGCGGGTCATCGTCGACATGATGCGCTCACGCGGCGACGCGCGTAAGGATTTTCGCGATCATATGCGCATCCGCACCGACTATCCTTCGCAGAGCCTGAAGGTCTGGGTTGGACGCAACATCGAGGAGTCGCAGGATCCGGTTCTTGACGTGTGGCTGTGCTACACGCCCATCGACGCCGAGCAACGCACCAATCGCACCTTTGGATTTCTGTCGGTGAAAAAGCCGCCAATCCCGGGGTTGATCCATGTGGTCTGGCCGTTCGTCACCTGGTTTACCGAGAGGATCTTTCTCGAGGACAAGGAAATTGTCGAATACGAGCAACGTGCGCATGATGCGCAAGGGTCGGATTGGAACAACGAGGTTTTCCCGCCCATACGGGATCTGCGCGAAGTGCTGGCGCGCTGCGGTGTGTCGAGGTAGGGCGTCGGCGCGGATGCGGCCGGCCGGTCCGCATGCCCGGATGGCTGCCATTGGCTTCAGCGCGACCTGAGCTGGAAGCTGTCGGCCCTGGCGGGAGTCGGGCGAGCGTGGTACGGTGGCCCGTGCGTACTGATTCCGGTGTGGTGGTTTTTATGCATGCATATCTCAAGCGTGCCGCAGCCCTTCTGGTGTTGGCGGCTGGAATCGGTCTGGCGAGTGCGCATACCTCGCAGATCGTGCTCTCGGGCGCCCAGGAGGTTCCTGCTGTGCAGACTTCGGGGCGCGGTCATGCGACCATCACCGTGACGCGGCAGCGACGGGTATCCGGTGATGTGGTCGTGCACGGGATCAGGCCGTTCATGGTGCACATTCACCAGGGGGCCCGGGGCACCAACGGACCAATTGTCATCTGGTTGAAACGGGGGGCCGATCACACTTGGTATGTCCCTGCGGGATCGAGACTGACCCCTGCGCAGTACCGGGAGTATCTGGCCGGGGATCTGTATCTGAACGTGCACACGCACAAGCATCCGGCGGGCGCGATACGCGGCCAGATTGAACCCTAGGCGGCCGCGTCTCGCCCGAAACCGCGGGGTCCATAGCGGCCGAGGGCATCGGGCGTTTCAGAAGATGTGCCGCAGGATGTCGTAACCGACCTCAAGCGTATCCCATACGACACCCACCGCCAGGTGGAATCCGGTCGAAGTGATGTCGATGACACCGCGCAAGGCGAAGTGACCGGCTTCGGCAAGCAGTTCGTGGGGATGCTCTCGTGCGTATTGAATTGCATGACGCTCATCTGCGCGCGCTGCCTCGCGTTGCGCCGCGGTGAGCTCGGCGGGCGGAATCGCCACAACCTGAACGGGAGCGGTTCCATCCAGGAAATAGCCCAGCTGACGGGCCACGGCGGGGGTTGCGTCGATGATGCGACCGCCGTAGAACGGTCCGCGATCGTCGACCATGGCGACGGCCTCGCGTCCGTTGCGCAGATTGCGTATCCGCACCCAGGTGCCAAAGGGCAGTACCTTGTTGGCGATGCGCATGGCGTTCGGGTCGAACGGCATACCGCTCGCGGTCGGCTGTCCGGCATCCCCGGTGCCGTACCAGGAGGCAACCCCAGTGGCTCTGTAACCGGTCGCACTAGCAAGAACCCGATAGCAGCCATGATCGGCGACGCAGTAGCCGTTGTGTGGCGCCCGTACCGGCGGGGCGGACGCACAACCGGACAGCGCGCCGAGCACTGCAGCGAGTGCAATCCAGCGCAGGGGCATGCGGGCACGGTTCACTTGCGCCCGAATCTCACGCTGCCGGGCATTGCTGCGCTTGAGGAGGCGGCCACGTGCATGACGAGTATTCACCGGGGCCTTGGCGCGCGGGCGGATTGCATCCTGGACGCTCGCTGCGGGTGGATCGCCGCGCCGGTGATGGCCTGCATGCCCACAGCGAGCGGCGCAGGGCGGTTTCGCCACAAGATACAATGGGTGCAGTAGAAAGGCCGACGGTCTGAGATCACGCCCCACCAGATCGGGCATCAGCACGTCCACCACCTAGGGGTCGAGCGCCAGCCTCATCATGACAAGAAATACTATAGCACTCGTGAGTACAAGGTGAACGTGCGCGCGCCGCAGGGATCCATGCGCCACCCCGCACGATGGCGCGTCGCGCGACGATCCCGGACTCGGGCCGTCGGCCTGGACAAGGGCGAGTGCCGGGGCACAGCGCCGCGCCGCCGTGGCCAATGTCGAGGGTGGGCTGATTGTACTGAAGGTACTGCATGCCGGCCGTAATGGCTCTCCGCCGAGACCCTGAGCTTGATCACATCGCATCGCGCGGCGTGCGTTTATCCTCGGCGTGCTTTGCCAAGGTCCAACCCGCATGACACTGCAGCTCGATCTCGAGGCGCTACCGGATTCCAAATACGCAGCGCAGCTGCGCAAAAGTCCCGCGCCGGTCCGCTTTCCCCGGGAACTCGAGCGGGAATTCGTGCGCGACGGCTTGCAGATGCAGCGACCCGTCGTGCGTTTCGCCTGCCTGCTGGTGCTGCTGCTGCTCCTGCTGCGCTGTGCGCAGCTCGCGGCGACGGGCGCATTTTTCATAGATCCGGTGCGCGCGCTGATGCTCGCGATAATTGGATTGTGCAGCCTGCCGCTCGTCGGCGTCGCCTTCAGCAGCCTGTACGAGCGCTTGTACCTGCGGCTCGCCTATTGGCTCGTGCCACTGCGCGGCGTGATCGTGGCGTACACGGCGGTCAGGCTGACCGCCGGCGGGGCACCGGCGGTCATGATGCTGCTGCCATTGCTGATGATGGGCCCGCTGGTACTGCTTGGACTGCCCTTTCGGGCCGGCTTGCTGTGTGCAGTTGCAGCGTTCGTCAGCGCCTTCGGCACGGCGCTCACGCTGCATCTGCCGCAGGGCGTGCTGGTGAGTGGCACTGTCCTGCTGCTGATGACACTGGCTGGGTGTGCAGTCGCGGTGCGCTTGATTGAGCGGCACGCCCGGCTCGAGTTCCTCGAGCGTCACCTCCTCAGTGAACTCGCCCGCCAGGACGCGTTGACATGGACGAGCAACCGGCTGGTGTTCGATCAGGCGTTGACCCGTCTGTGGCGTGAGGCGAAGAGCGCTGCGCGACCGCTCGCGATCCTCATGCTCGACGTTGACGATTTCAAGGCTTACAACGATCGTTATGGGCACCAGGCCGGTGATGCGGCTTTGCGCAGTGTCGCCCGGGCGGTGCAGGGCTGCATGCCTCGGGCGATCGATTTGCTGGCCCGCTACGGAGGCGAGGAATTCGGGGTGATCCTCGTCGAGGTCGATCGTACGCAAGCGGCGGCGATTGCCGAGGCAATGCGCTGCGCCGTGCAGGCGCTCGCGCTTGAGCACGACAATTCGCGCTGCGGGCCCGTGCTCACGGTGAGTATTGGGGTCGCAGTGCTGCAGCCGAGCGCATCGCGCAATTGCCATGGTGCCTTGCAGCTTGCCGATGAGGCGCTGTATCGGGCGAAATCGGCCGGGCGTAATCGCGTCGAGATCATGGATGATGTGGAACACCGGCTGTTGGTGACGGGCGAGTTCTCCAAAGACATCAGCGCCCAGCTTCGATGTGCCACACCGGGCCCCTGAGAGGTCGGTGTGCGGCGCGTGCGCGCGGCGCCGCCACTCCGGCGAGCGTTGTCCGCGGGCGATCCGGTACACTTGTGCCGACGGCGCCCCGGTAGCTCAGTTGGATAGAGCGCACCCCTCCTAAGGGTGAGGTCACAGGTTCAACTCCTGTCCGGGGCGCCACAAGTTTTCCGGCCCAGAGGCGGCCTCACGCCTCCGCACAGGCCTGCGTCGGCGACTCGGGGCAGCCGATCGCGTGCCGCACTTCGCTATGCCTCTCTCGAACAGGGGCGCCGGCCTTCTCTCCTATGGGGGGCGGTCCGCGTCTGCGGGAGCGGCCGGACTATACTGCGGGCAAGCCGCCTGCCGGACTCGGGCGAGGGGCGTGCAGTGCTGCGCGCGTCTGCGGGGCTGCGATGGCGGTCACAGTTCAGGCCCTTGCGGGCGGCGCCTGCGGGACTCGACCCTACAATCGTCCGAGCACAGCGCAAAGTAATGCCGAGAAGTGTCCAAACCGATCTCACGTCGCGCGGTGGGCTCGCAGCCGGAGCTCGAACGCCGCAGCGAGTCGGATCGACGCCGCAGAATTTTCCGGGCCCTCTGGCAAGGGAGTGTACGGCCGCGCCGCCACGGTCCGCGGCGCGCGGGGGAAAATCGCCTCGGCTCGGTCGACTGGCATCATCCCTGGTGGCTTGCGGTTGCCGTGGCGATCATGGCGCTCTCCTGCGCCGATGCGCTGCTCACCCTGATGTTGCTCAATCGCGGCGCCCGGGAAGTCAACCCAATGCTGGTCTCGCTCGTGCGCGGATCGCCTGCGATCTTCGTTCTCGTGAAGATCGCGCTGACCGGCGGGGGCATCGTCTGCCTGACGCTGCTCGCACGCTTGCGGGTCTTCGGCTGGATCCCCGTGCGGCTCATACTTTATGGCGTGCTGCTGGCCTACATCGGACTCATTTTTTATGAGCTTGCGTTGCTCGGCATGCTTTGAGACGCGAGCAGGCGGCGTGTGTCTGTAGCTGGCACATGCACGTGTGGATTCGATGCCGCTGCGGGGAAGCATATTCCGCGCGCATACCCTTTCCGTTACACTACTGAATTGCGATAGTCGCTGCCAGCATGCTTGAACCTACACCTCTTTTCGGCGGCAACGCCGATTTTCTCGATACTCTCTATGAGCAGTATCTACGCGACCCGGCGAGCTGTGATGCCCGCTGGCGGCAATACTTTGATGCACTGCCCGGGACCGCGGGCGCGGAGCAGCCGCGCTCAGCCATAGAGGCGCGCTTGGCGGCACGGGCCCGGCAGGGGCGCTCGCTTGCGCCACCCGGCGGGCGCAGCACCGATGCGCGGCAGGCCGCAGTCTCACGCCTGATTCAGATCTGGATCAACCGCGGGCACCTCGTCGCCCATCTCGATCCTCTGGGTCTGGTGCAACGACCCCGACCCCATGTGCTCGAGCTTGAATATTTCAAGCTGTCCGCGGCGGATCTCGATACCGAGTTCTACACGGGTAGCCGTATCGAGGCGGTGGCCAAACGCATGCCGCTGCGCGAGATTCTGCGCGAACTCGAGATTATCTACGGCGGCACGGTGGGGGCGGAATTTGCCCACATTTCCGAAGCGACCGAGCGGTTGTGGCTGCAAGATCGGTTTCAAGCCGGACGCCTGCAGCATCGCTTCACGGCCGAGGAGAAGCGCGGCATCCTCTGGCAGCTGACCGCCGCCGAAGGGCATGAGCGCTATCTGCACACCAAGTATGTCGGTCAAAAGCGCTTCTCGCTTGAAGGTGGTGAGACGCTGATTCCCATGCTCGATGATCTCGTCCAACACTGCGGCGGGGCAGGTGTGGAGGAGGTGGTGATCGGCATGGCGCATCGCGGCCGCCTGAATGTGCTGGTCAATTTGCTTGGCAAGCCGCCGTCACTGCTGTTTTCGGAGTTCGAGGGCAATTACGACCTCAGCCACTTGAAGGGCTCAGGGGATGTGAAGTATCACAAGGGCTTCTCGGCGGATCTGCGCACTCCTACGGGCAATGTGCATACCGTGCTTGCGTTCAACCCGTCGCACCTCGAGGTGGTCAATCCGGTGGTCGAGGGGTCGGTACGGGCGCGCCAGGAAAGACGCAACGACGCGCTCGGCGAACGCGTGTTGCCGGTTCTGATCCATGGCGATGCGGCCTTCGCGGGCCAGGGTGTCGTGATGGAGACGCTGCAGTTGTCGCAGGCGCGCGGTTTTTACACCGGTGGCACGCTGCACATCGTCATCAATAATCAAGTGGGATTCACCACTTCCGATCCACGCGATGCGCGCTCAACGCACTATTGCAGTGACGTCGCCAAGATGCTGGAAGCGCCCATTTTTCATGTCAATGGGGATGATCCGGAAGCGGCGGTATTCGTGACGCGCCTGGCGCTCGATTACCGCGAGCGCTATCACAAGGACGTCGTCATCGATCTGGTCTGTTATCGGCGTCTGGGGCACAACGAGGCGGACGAGCCGGCGGCCACTCAGCCGCAGATGTATCAGGCCATTCGTGAACATCCAACGACGCGTAAGCTGTATGCGGACCGGCTGATCAGCGAGGGAGTCATCGACGAATCTGAGCCCGAGTCCCTGGTGACCCAATATCGCGATGGTCTCGATCAGGGCAAACCCCTGGCGCGTGCGGCGCTGGGGATGATCGGCAATCAATTCACGGTCGACTGGACGCGCTATGCTCAGTCGGACTGGACCGAACGGGTGGGCACGGGGGTCGAAGCGAAGCGCCTGCAGTTCCTCGGTGAGCGCCTGACCGATCTGCCCGAAGGCTTCACGCTGCATCCGCGCGTCGCGCAGATCATGACCCACCGGCGGCAGATGCACGCCGGCGAGATGCCGCTCGATTGGGGTTGCGCGGAGCTGCTCGCCTACGCCTCTTTGGTCGAGGACGGCTATTCGCTGCGCTTGTGCGGCCAGGACAGCGGACGGGGCACGTTCTTCCATCGGCACGCCGTCCTGCACGACCAGGGTAGTCCGACTCAATACATTCCGCTGCAGCATCTTCTCGAGCGTCAGCCGCGGGTGCAGATCATCGATTCGGTCCTGTCGGAGGAGGCGGTGCTCGGCTTCGAGTACGGCTATTCGACCACCGAGCCGGGGTGCTTGACGATCTGGGAGGCGCAATTCGGCGATTTCGCCAACGGCGCGCAGGTGATCATCGATCAGTTCATCAGCTCCGGTGAGGCCAAATGGGAACGCTACTGCGGACTGGTGCTGTTCCTGCCACACGGCTACGAGGGGCAGGGACCGGAGCACTCCTCGGCGCGTCTGGAGCGCTTCCTGCAGCTGTGCGCGGAGTTCAACATGCAGGTGTGTGTGCCGTCGACTCCGGCGCAGATGTTTCACATGCTGCGCCGGCAGATGCTGCAGACCTTCCGCAAGCCACTCATCGTGATGACGCCAAAGAGTCTGTTGCGCCACGACCTGTCGGTTTCGGCTCTCGAGGACTTGGCGAGCGGGGCGTTCGCGCGTGTGATCGACGAAATCGACGATCTACCCGTCGACGGCGTTCACCGCGCGGTCTTTTGTAGCGGCAAGGTGTATTTCGATCTGCTCAAGGCGCGGCGCAAGTCCGGCATCCGCGATGTGGCGCTGGTGCGCATCGAGCAGCTCTACCCATTCCCAAGCGAGGAGTATCGGGCGGCGCTAGTGCGTTATCCGAATCTGCGCGAGGTGGTGTGGTGTCAGGAGGAGCCGCAGAATCAGGGTGCCTGGTATCAGATCCGCCATCGCTTGACCGAGCCGCTCAAGGCGGGCATCGAGCTCCTATATGCGGGACGGGCTCCGGCCGCTGCGCCCGCCACCGGCATCGGCCCGGCGCATGCGCGTGAACAGGGCACGTTGGTTGATGCGGCGCTGCATTCCACGACGACAGAGAAGTCAGCGCGCAAGACGTCGCGATTGACCTCGGATGCGCGTACGCGCGCCCGCAAGGCGGCGACGCCGATCAGAAAGAGTTCATAAATAATGACCATAGAAATCAAGGTCCCGCAGCTTCCGGAATCGATCACGGACGCAACGCTCGTCGCCTGGCACAAGCAGCCTGGGGATAGCGTGCACCGCGATGAGAACTTGGCCGACCTGGAGACGGACAAAGTCGTTCTCGAAGTGCCAGCGCCTGCCGATGGCGTACTGCGGGAGGTGACCGTACCGGCAGGCACAGTGGTGAGTGCAGGACAGCTACTGGCCCGGGTCGATGAGGGTGCGCAAACACCCGCCGCTGCAACCGCGCCCTCGGCAGCAGCCAAGTCCCATGCGCCGGCGGTCGCGGCCGCGCCGCACAGTGAGAAAGACACCACGGATAAGGACACGGATAAGGAAAAGCTCAGTCCGTCGGTGCGACGGCTGGTGCAGGAGAACAGACTGGATCCCGGCACGATACCGGCAAGTGGACGCGACGGCCGTCTCACCAAGTCGGATGTGGTGGGGTTCCTCGGCAAGCAATCGGCGGCAGAGCAGCCCGCCGTGTCGGTCAAGACACCGCAGCCTGCCGGCGCGCGTGCTGAGCACCGGGTGGCGATGACGCGGCTGCGTCAGCGCATCGCCCAGCGCATGGTCGAGGCGCAGTCGACGCAAGCGTTGCTCACGTCCTTCAACGAAGTCGATCTGACGGCCGTGAACCAACTGCGTGCCCATCACAAGGAGCGCTTCGAGAAGACCCATGACGTGAAACTCGGCTTCATGTCGTTTTTCGTCAAGGCGTGCATCGAGGCGTTGAAGCGCTTCCCGGTGGTCAATGCAGCGATCGACGGCAATGAGATCGTTTATCACGAGTACTACGACATCGGCGTGGCAGTCTCGACGGATCGGGGTCTGGTCGTGCCGATCGTGCGCGACGCCGACAGCAAGGGTTTCGCGGCCATTGAGAAGGAAATCGCCGAGTATGCCAAGAAGGCGCGCGCAGGCACGCTCGCCATCGAGGATCTTACCGGCGGCACCTTCACCATTACCAATGGCGGGGTATTCGGCTCGCTGATGTCCACACCTATTGTCAATGCACCCCAAAGCGCCATTCTCGGCATGCACAAGATCCAGGAGCGTCCGATGGTGATCGAGGGGCAGATCCTCATCCGCCCGATGATGTACATCGCGATCACCTACGATCATCGGCTGATCGATGGCCGCGATGCCGTGCAGTTCCTGGTGGCCGTCAAGGAATGCCTGGAAGATCCGGGCCGCATGCTGTTGGGAATCTGAACATGAGCGACACATTCGATGTGATCGTGATCGGTGGCGGTCCGGCGGGCTATCCGGCCGCGATCCGTGCCGGCCAGAACAAACTCACAGTGGCATGCATCGATGAGTGGCGCAACCGTGACGGCAACTATGCGTTCGGCGGGACCTGCCTGAATGCCGGGTGTATCCCATCCAAGGCGCTCCTTGAATCGAGCGAGCTTTATCACCGGGCCCGCGAGGAGTTCGCGGTGCACGGTATAAAGCTGACCGGCGTGAGCCTTGATGTTGCGCAAATGCAGCGGCGCAAGGCAGGCATCGTCAAGGCGAGCACCCAGGGCATCACTGCGCTGTTCAAGGCGGCCGGCGTGACCGGACTGCACGGTCATGGCAAGCTCCTGAGCGGTCGGCGCGTCGCCTACACGGGCGCGGACGGCTCGCAGCGCGAATTGACGGCCAAGCATGTCGTGCTGGCCTCGGGATCGGTGCCGACTGAGTTGAAGTCCGCGCCCTTCAAAGATCCGTACATCATCGACTCGTGGGGTGCGCTCGAGCTTCAGGCGGCACCGCGGCGTCTTGGGGTGATTGGTGCCGGAGTCATCGGCCTGGAGCTCGGCAGCGTATGGCGGCGTCTTGGCAGTGAAGTGACCGTACTCGAGGCGCTGCCGGAGCTTTTGCCGATGGCCGACCAGCAGGTCGCCAAGGAGGCGGCCCGCCAGTTCAAGAAGCAGGGGATCGACATCCGCCTCGGCACGCAGGTGCGCGCCGCGAAGATTCTCGGCGATGCCGTCGAAGTCAGTTACGAGGATGCGACGGGCGCGCACACGCTCACGGTCGATCGGTTGATTGTCGCGGCAGGGCGGCGTCCGTACACTGGTGAGCTGCTCGGCGAGGGTACCGGTGTGGAAATCGACGCGCGTGGATTCATCAAGGTGGATGAGCACTGCCGCACCGGCGTCGAGGGCGTTTGGGCGGTTGGCGACTGCGTGCGCGGTCCGATGCTCGCGCACAAGGGCAAGGAGGAAGGGGTGATGGTCGCGGACATGATTGCCGGTCGCTACGGCGAAGTGAACTACAAGGTGATCCCGGCGGTAATCTATACCGCTCCGGAGATCGCATGGGTGGGGCAGACCGAGCAGCAGGTCAAGGCGAGCGGCCGTGCGTACAAGCTTGGAGTGTTTCCCTTTCCCGCCAATGGACGCGCCCGGGCAATGGAACAGGCACTCGGTTTCGCCAAGATCGTTGCCGCCCAAGACGACGATGAGATCCTCGGGGTGCACATCATCGGGCCGATGGCCGGGGAGCTCATCGCCGAGGCGGTGCTGGCGATGGAGTACGCCGCGAGCAGTGAGGATCTGCAACGCACGATCCATGCCCATCCGACGCTTGCCGAAGCCCTGCACGAGGCGGCGCTTGCCGCCGATAAGCGCGCCATTGACGCGCTGAATCGCTGACGGTCCGTCAGCGTTCCCGTCTGACGGAAGTCACGTTCGGCACAATGCGCAGCCGCAGCAGCAGTCGCTGCAGCTGCGCATCGTCCGCGATCATCAATTCGAACAGGATCTGTGCCGTCCCGGCATCGCGATTGGTGGTGGTGCTCATCGCTTGGATGCTCAGGCGTTCGAACGCGAGCACATCGGTGAGATCCCGTACCAGACCCCGTCGATCATAGGCGTGAATGGTGATTTTTACCGGCAAACCGGGTGCGGCCTGCAGGCTCCACTCGACTTGCAGTACCCGCTCCGCGTGGATCGCGCGCATGCGCTCGAAATTTGCACACCCACGCCGATGGATGGTGACGCCGCGACCCATGGTGATGTAACCGACGATCGGCTGCGGACGCAGTGGCGCACAACAGCGGGCCAGGGTGACTGGCAGATCTCCGACCCCTTCGATATCCACCGGGGAGTCGCCTGCGGTGTGGGTGCGTGCGACCGTCGGTGCCTGTGCCTCGTGCCGGTCGCGCAATCGGCCGACCGCACGGTTCAGCTGGGGCACGGTGATCTCGCCCTCGCCGAGCAGCTGATGGAACTGATCGGTGTCGCGGGCATTGACTGCCGCGAGCAGTTCGGGCAACTGCTCGGCATTGACGCCGAGGCGGGTCAATTCCCGTTCCGCAATGACACGTCCGGCGTTGCGGTTGTCGGCGGCGTCGAGCTTGCGGAACCAGGCGCGTACCTTGGCCCGGTTGCGCGCCGATGCCAGGTAGCCGAGTTCGGGCGCCAGCCAGTCGCGGCTGGGTCCATTCTGTTTGGCAGCGATGATTTCCACCACCTCGCCATTGGCGAGCACATGAGTCAGCGGCACGATCCGACCGTTGACTTTTGCGCCGCGGCAGCGATGGCCGAGAGAGGTGTGTACGCTGTACGCGTAATCGAGTGGTGTCGCGCCATGGGGCAGGTCGACCACCTCACCCTTGGGCGTCAATACGTATACTCGGTCGCGGAACAGTTCGGTGCCGACTTGTTCGAGAAACTCACCTTCGGCGCCGCCGCGCTCGAGGGCGCCCGGGACGAGCATCCGGCGGACGGCTTCGATCTTGCGCTGGTACTGCACATCGGCAGCGCTGCCTTCCTTGTAAGTCCAGTGCGCTGCTACACCGAGTTCGGCATGCTCGTGCATTTCCCGGGTGCGGATCTGAACCTCGACGCTCTTGTCCTGCGGACCGATCACGGCCGTGTGGATTGATCGATACGCGTTGCCCTTGGGCGTGGCAATGTAGTCGTCGAATTCCCCGGGTATGTACGGCCAACGGGCGTGGACGACACCGAGCGCGGCGTAGCATTCCGGGATCGAGCCGACGATGACCCGCACCGCGCGGACATCGAACAGCTGCTCGAAGGCAAGATGCTTACGCTGCATTTTGCGGTAGATACTGTAAATGTGTTTCGGACGGCCGTAAACCTGCGCGTCGATGCCGGCGGCGCGCAGCGCCGCACGCAGCGCGGCGCATAGGGCCTCGATGTACTGCTCGCGGTCGGCGCGTCGTTCGCTCAGAGCCGTGGCGATGCGCCGGTAGACCTCCGGCTCGAGGTAACGCAAGGCAAGGTCCTCGAGTTCCCATTTGAGCTGCCAGACGCCCAGACGGTTGGCGAGCGGAGCGAACACCGCACGCGTCTCGAGCGCGAGCCGGGCGCGCGCGTCAGCGTCGTCATCGCGGGCGTGGCGCAGGGCGACCAGCTGCTCGGCGAGGCGCGCGACGATCAGCCGGGGGTCGCTCACGACCGCGAGCAGCATTTTGCGCAGCGTTTCGGCTTGTCTCGTATCGAGACCCTGCGACGGCGACCAGTGCGACGGCAGCCCTATTTCGCCAAGTTTTGCGAGCGCAGCAGCCGTGTCAGCCGCCTCGCGCCCGACCAGATTTCGCAGCGTCTCGGGCGGCAGATGCGTGAGTGCGCGCGAGATCTTGATGAGGACGGCGCGGGCCAGGGTGGCATCCTCAGTGAGCGTGCCGACGATTTCGGCTGCTTCGAGCGCCTCTGCGAGCGCCGAGTGATCAAGACCACCACATCCTTCGAGTGCCTGGCGCGTGGTGCCGATCGATTCGAGCAGAGGGGTGGGGCAGTGCTGCGTCGTTTCCACGAGGACTCGGTGTGTACGGACCGCTGTGTCGATCATAGCGATCATTCCGCCCGCGCCCGAACCGAAGCGAGCGGTTGCAGCGGTTGTGCGAGCCCGGGACCGAGCTGTATATTTCCCCATGATCGTGAATTCGTCCAGTGCCTCACCGTTGCGAATCGAGGGCTATGGGCCAGGCGGAGCCGCGGTGCTGATCGAGTGCGTCGTCGACGATGCGGGGAGCCTGCGCGCGCGGGTGCGGGAAATGTTTCGTCATCATGGCGGGTACCTTGGCGCGGCCGGATCGGTGGAATATTTGTTTGACCGTGTGGGACGCCTGCGCTTCGGAGCGGGTGTCGAACAGGAACAGCTGAAGTGCGCGGCGTTCGCGGCCGGTGCCGAGGAGGTGCTTGGCGAGACCGATCGCAGCTGGGTGGTGCTGACCGATCCACGAGAATTGACCTCGGTGCAATCGAGGCTTGCCGACAATGGTTTGACGGCGCAGCAGGCGGATGTGATCCTGCGTGCTGCGCTCACCCGGCCGCTCACTGGCGTGGCCGCCGAGCGGATGAGAGCGCTGCTCGCGGCGCTCGCGAGGCTCGAGGGCGTGCGCAACGTGTATTCGAATGCCGAGATATCGGACGCTTTCCTGGCGAACCTTTGACCCGGACGCACCGGTGGCGGGTGGCATTGCGGTGCCTGCGGTCCCGGAAGGGCTGCGCGTTCTGGGTCTCGATCCCGGTTCGCGTACGACCGGATA
Source organism: Pseudomonadota bacterium (assembly GCA_021822385.1). Taxonomy (GTDB): domain Bacteria; phylum Pseudomonadota; class Gammaproteobacteria; order Steroidobacterales; family Steroidobacteraceae; genus 13-2-20CM-66-19. The sequence goes on along the minus strand of JAKARC010000002.1, from coordinate 111,495 downwards.
CGGTGTGATCGAGTGGCAGAACGGTCGCTGGATGCACTTGGCGCATGGCTGCGTTGCCGTGCCGCCGGGCGGTACGGGTGCCGGCCGGTTGCGCTGGATTTTTGAACGGCTGAACGAGCTGATTGCGCTGCACCGGCCCGGCGAGGTGGCCATCGAGCGGGTCTTCGTCAATCGCAATGTTGACAGCGCGTTGAAGCTGGGGCAGGCGCGCGGCGCGGCCTTGTGCGCCGTACCCCACGGGCTGGCAGTATTCGAGTATGCTCCGCGCGCCGTCAAGCTCGCCTTGGTCGGCTCGGGTGCGGCCCAGAAGCCGCAGGTGGCCCATATGGTGCGCGCCATGCTCGGGCTCGAAGGGCGACTCGCGGCCGACGCCGCCGATGCGCTCGCGGTGGCGCTCTGCCATGCTCACTCGCGCCAGCTCGCACGGCTTGCGGCTGCATGCGGCGCAGGATCCATCGGGGGCGGTTGACCGTATGATTGGCTCGATTCACGGACACGTTCTGTTCAAGGTACCGCCCCGCGTGACGATCGAGGCGGGTGGTCTCGGGTACGAAATTGAAGCGCCAATGTCGACTTACTTCCATCTGCCGGAAATCGGCGCGCAGGTGCGCCTGCTGACGCACTTGTACGTGCGCGAAGATGCGCACGTGCTGTACGGATTTCGCACCGAGGAGGAGCGGCAGCTATTTCGCAGCCTGATCAAAGTGTCGGGCGTGGGACCGAAGATTGCATTGGCGCTGCTCTCGGGCGTCAGCGTCGAGGCCTTCGCACGCTGTGTACGCCACGAGGATGTGCAGTCGCTCACGCGCGTGCCGGGTATCGGCCGTCGGATCGCCGAACGTCTTGTGGTCGAGATGCGTGACCGTATTGGCGCCGATGGTGGTGAGCAATTGCATGCGAGCGCCCCCGGCGAGGGTCCCGAGCGCGAAGCGTTTGACGCGCTTGTCACCCTCGGCTACAAGCCGCTCGAAGCGACGCGGCTGCTGAAGGCGGTCGGTCGCGGAGAGCACTCGACCGAGGAGCTGATCCGGCGCGCGCTGCAAGGTGCCGCACGGGACTGAAGAGCATGGATCTCGAGCGGACATTGAATCCAGCGGCGAGCGGTGAGGACGAGGTGCTCGATCGGGCGATTCGTCCACGACGCCTAGCCGAGTACGTGGGCCAACCGAAGGCGCGTGCGCAGCTTGAGATTTTCATCGGCGCCGCCCGCCAGCGGGCCGAGGCGCTCGATCATGTTCTGGTATTTGGTCCCCCGGGCCTCGGCAAAACGACCCTGGCGCACATCATTGCCGCCGAACTCGGTGTGAACTTGCGCCAGAGTTCCGGACCGGTGCTCGAACGTCCGGGCGACCTGGCGGCGTTGCTCACCAATCTGCAGCCGCGTGACGTATTGTTCGTCGATGAGATTCACCGACTCTCGCCGGTGGTCGAGGAGGTGCTGTACCCTGCCATGGAGGACTGCCAGCTCGACATCATGATTGGCGAAGGACCGGCGGCGCGCTCGATCAAGCTGAACTTACCGCCGTTCACCCTGGTGGGTGCAACGACACGTGCGGGGCTGCTGACCTCCCCACTGCGCGATCGCTTCGGGATCGTGCAGCGCCTGGAATTCTATGGCATCGAGGATCTGGAGCACATCGTGCGGCGCTCGGCCGATATCCTCGAGGTGCCGATCGATACCGCCGGCGCCCACCGCATCGCGCAGAGGGCCCGGGGAACGCCACGCATCGCGAATCGATTGCTGCGCCGCGTGCGTGATTACGCGCAGGTTAAGGCGGACGGGCGCATCGTGGAGGCGGTTGCCGAGGCTGCGCTCGATCTGCTCGAGGTGGATCGGCAGGGCTTCGATACGCTCGACCGCAAGCTCCTGGAGACCATCATCGAAAAATTCGATGGCGGTCCGGTCGGTATCGACAGCATCGCGGCAGCGGTCGGGGAAGAGCGCGGGACGCTGGAGGATGTGATCGAGCCGTTCTTGATTCAGCAGGGGTTTCTGGTGCGTACGGCTCGCGGCCGTGTTGCCACGCGAGCTACGTATGAGCACTTCGGCCGGGCACCGCCGGAGCGGCCGGGCGGGGCGCTGTCGTTGTTCGAGGACGGTGCATGAGTGAGTTCGGCTGGCCCGTCCGGGTGTACTGGGAGGATACAGATGGCGGCGGAATCGTCTATTATGCGAATTATCTGCGCTTTTTGGAACGTTCCCGTACCGAATGGCTGCGTTCGCTCGGGTTCTCTCAGCAACAGATGGCGCGGGAACCCGGTGTATTGTTTATGGTCGTGAATTTATCAGTGGATTATCGTCGACCGGCGCGGCTGGATGATGAGCTTCTCGTCACCAGTGCAGCGCAGGCGGACGGGGCCGTATGCATGCGCTTTGCACAGCGGATCCTGCGGGGCGTCGAACCGGTACCTCTGCTGACTGCTGAGGTCAGGGTTGCGTGCGTGGATGCGCGTACACTGCGTCCGCGGAAGCTTCCTCAGCCGCTGTGCCGGGCCTTGACCTTTCCTATGGAACGGGCTTTCTCATCATGAGTGGACACTTGTCGTTGATTCAGCTCGTCGTGCAAGCGAGCTTCCTCGTGCAGATCATCATCGGTCTGCTACTTCTCGCCTCGCTCACGTCTTGGGCAATCATTTTCCGCAAACGACTGCTGCTGGCTCGGGCTCGGCGTGAGGCTGATCAGTTCGAGAACAACTTCTGGTCGGGCGGGGATCTGGCGCAGCTGTACCGGGCGGTCGAAACGCGCGGCGGCGCGACCGGCATGGCGAGCATCTTCGAGATGGGTTTTCGGGAGTTCGCTCGCCAGCGTCAGCAAGGCGCAGGCTCGGCGGAGGTGATGCTGGAGGGTGCCCGGCGCGCCATGCGCGTCGCGCAATTGAAGGAGATCGATCGGCTCGAGTTCAGTCTTGCGACGCTCGCCACGGTCGGCTCGACGAGTCCCTATGTGGGTCTGTTCGGGACGGTCATCGGCATCATGAGTGCCTTCTCGGCGCTTGGCGACGTGCGCCAGGCGACCCTGGCATCGGTGGCGCCGGGAATCTCCGAGGCGCTGGTGACGACCGCATTTGGACTGTTCGCCGCGATCCCTGCGGTCGTCGCGTTCAATCGCTTTGCCGATCAGGTCGGGCGGCTCGAAGTGCGCTTCGATGCCTTCATGGAGGAGTTCTCGACCATTCTCCAGCGGCATGCGACCCGTGGTGCCGCCGCTGCGCCCACGGTGGCCGCCGCATCTGTACCCCCCACGGCTCCCACGGGTGGCAGGGCGCGCTAGGAGAGCCCAATGGCACAGATCTCTCGCGGGCGAAGATTGATGGGAGAAATCAATGTCGTGCCGTATATCGATGTGATGCTGGTGCTGCTCATCATTTTCATGATTACCACGCCTCTGCTCACGCAAGGAGTCAAAGTCGATCTGCCGCACGTATCCGCCCGGTCACTGCCGACGGGTAAGGTGACGCCGGTCGTTCTTTCGGTCAATCGCCAGGGGGAGATGTACCTGACGGTTGGCGGGAGCACTGAGGGTCCGGTGGGCGCGCAGACCATTCACGCGCATATCACCGCAGCGCTTGCGGCTGATCCGAATCGCGCGGTGATGATCAAGGCGGATACCGCGGTGCCGTATGGCACCGTGATGCGAGCCATGGTGATTCTCCAGGATGCCGGCGTGCACAAGATGGATTTCATCAGTCAGCCGAAGGGCGCACGGTCCGGAAGTTGAAGCAACGCTCTGAAATGCCGCATCCTGACCGCGATCGCTGGGTGTCTATCGCAATGTCCGTGCTCTTGCACGGTTTGATCATCGGAGCGTTCGCCTACGCCTGGTGGCGTTACGAGTATCGTCCAGTCACGAAGTCGGTCGCGGTCGACGCCACCGTTGTCGACGCACGGGCACTGAATGGAATGGGCGCCGCACACCAGGCGGTTCCGCGGCCGCAAGCGCCGCCGCAACGTCCGGTGCCGACACCGCCGCAGGTCGCCCCGCCGCAGGGTCCGCCCGCGCCGACTTCCGCACAGGCGTTGGCGCTGCGCGCAAAAGCAGCTGAAGCGGAAGCGAGGCGGGTCGCGGCCGCCGCCGCCGAGCGGCGTCGCCTGCGGCGACAGCAGCAGGCCGCTGCCCGAGCTGCGGCATTTGCAAAGGCTCAGGCTGAGGCCAGAGCGCGTGCCCGAGCCGCCAGGCTCGCACGACTGCAGCGGGCTCGGGAGCGTGCCGAGAAGCTCGCCGAGCAGCGACAGCTCGCCCTGCAGAGGAAACTCGCGGCCGAACGTGCCGCCGCCGCCCGGGCTGCCCGTATCGCGCAGCTGCGCCAGGCTCTGGCACAAAGCGCTCAAAGCAGCGCCAAGATGCGTGCCGCGGTTGCCGGTTGGATCAATGAAGTCACGCAGCGCGTCGAAACGGCCTGGATCAGGCCCCCGAGCGCCCGGCAGAATATCAACTGCACCGTGCATGTGACGCTGGTGCAGGGTGGAGCTGTGGCGAGCGCGAGTGTCGGGCGGTGCAATGGCGATGAAGCCGTGCGTGAATCGATCGAAGCGGCGGTCTACCGAGCCTCACCGTTGCCGCCGCCGCCCGATCCGGCGCTGTACAACCAGGAGCTGGATTTCATTTTTGCCCCCCAATGAGCCGGAGAGCACCGACGGATGAAACGCACAATCCCACATGCAGGTCTGCGCAGCAGCGCGCTAGCAGCCTTATTGTTCGCCGCTGCCGCGACCCCGGCACTGGCACAAGTCACGATCAGAATCACCACGGGGGTCAATCATCCCGTGCCGATCGCGGTCGTGCCGTTCGCCGAATCCGAGCAGGATCCGATCGATGTGGCAGCGGTCGTTGCTCACGACCTTGCCGGTTGTGGCCGCTTCACGACGCTGGCACGCGATCGCATGCCGGGAACGCCGCACCATGCGGCTCAGGTTCGGTTTGGGGCATGGAAAGCGACCGGAATTGATTACCTCGTGGTTGGACGTGTGGTGCGGCGCTCGCGCGGCCGACTCGCGGTCGATTTCAATCTGCTGAACGCGCTGACGCGCCAGAGCGTGGCTCGCGAGCGCTTTACGGGCACGCCGCAGGCCCTGCTCAACGCGGCCCATCGGGTGAGTGACGCCATTTTTCAGGCGATCACTGGTATCCGCGGTGCCTTCGATACGCACATTGCCTACGTGGCACAAATCGGCACGGGGGCCCATCACGAGTTCCAGTTGGTCGTTGCAGACGCCGACGGCTACAATCAGCATCTGATACTGCAATCCCCTCTGCCCATCATGTCGCCGGTCTGGTCGCCGAACGGGAAATGGCTGGCTTATGTATCTTTCGAGGACCATCTTTCGGCCGTGTACGTGCAGCGTGTGCGGACGGGCCAGCGCTACCGGGTCTCGGCTCGTCCGGGGGAGAACGGTGCGCCGGCCTGGGCGCCGAATGGCCAGAAGCTCGCGCTGACGCTGAGCGGGAATTCTTATCCGCAGATTTATGTTCTCAATCTACACACCCACCACTTCACCCGCATCACCGATGCGCCGGCGATCAATACCAGCGCGGAGTGGGCGCCGAACGGCCGGTCCGTCTACTTCACCTCGGACCGGGACGGTTCGCCGCAGATCTATCGGGTCGGCATCACACCGGGTAGCATTCCGGTGCGCATCACCTATACCGACGGTTATAATGCCGATCCGCGCATCTCCCCGAACGGCAAGCTGCTCGCCATGGTGACTGCTATCGATGGGCGGTTTTGCATTGCTGTACAGAATCTCAAGACCGGGACCTTTCGCGTGCTGACCCGCGGGCCGCTCGACAGCTCGCCAAGCTTCGCGCCGAATGGAGCGACGATCATATATTCGAAGGGTCTGTTGGGACCCAAGGGCGGAAGCATTCTAGCCATGGTGTCGGTTGATGGTTTGGCGGGCATGACGCTCAAACCAACGCACGGAGAAGTGAGTAGTCCAACGTGGGGACCGTTCCCGCGCAAAGATCATTGAGCACACGGACCGGGCGGTTCGCGTGAGAGGCAATAAACTGACGCCGGTAAATCGGCGTTTACGGAGATAGGTGTCTTATGCGTCGCATTCTGATGATGTTGATGGTGGTGAGTACCCTGGTATTTGCCGGTTGCGCAAGCCATCCGGTCAAGTCGGCGTCCTCGGAATTGGCAACGGCGCCGGGTGCCGGAGCCGCAGCCCAAGGTGCTGGGTCAGGGGCGAATGCCAACGCCAGTTCACTCGGCAGTCAGCAATCCGTGCCGGGTCCCAGGGCGGGGCTTTTGGCGGACCGGCTTATTCACTTTGCATTCAACAGTTCGCAGATCAGCGCACATGGCATGAAAGTGATTGCCGCCCACGCCGCCTATCTTGTGTCACACCCGAATGCGCGTGTACGCCTCGAGGGGTACACGGATGACCGAGGTTCGGCGGAGTACAATATCGGTCTTGGCATGCGCCGCGCCGAGGCCGTGCGCGAGGCCCTGCTGCTGCAGGGGGTCTCGCCAAGTCAGATCACCGTGGTGAGCTACGGCCTTGAAGATCCCATTAATCCGGCTAACAATCCGGTTGCATGGGCGGAGAACCGGCGCGTACACATCGTCTATTTGACCCCGACGAACCCCGGACCGGGTGAGCCGGGCCAAACGCCGCAATCGGCACAATGACCCTATCTTAAGGCAGATTCATGCGTACCCTTCCCCTGCTTGGCACGGTGGCAGCGCTGACCGCGGCGCTGCTTGCCGGCTGTGCCACCGGTCCCACCCGGACTCAAATAGCCGTGCAGAACCTGCAGACGCGCGTCTCGAGGCTCGATCACTTCGTGACCAACGGGAGCCTCGTGCATCTTGCTCAGCAGCAAAGTGAGCTGCGCGCTGAGGTGCGCGATCTGCGCGGCAAGATCGATCAGCTCGAGCAGGAAAATCGGCGGCTGACGCGCCAGCAGCACGATCTGTATGCGAGCCTGGATAAGCGCCTGCAGGCGCTTGCACGCAGTCGCGCAGCCAGCGCGCCGCCACCCGAGGGCAGTGCGGCGCTGCCGGGGGTGAGTGCCGCTGAGGAGAAACTGTACGGACTGGCCTTCAATGCGCTCAAGGCCGGCCACTACACACATGCGGCCAAGGACTTTCAGCAGTTCGTGACGAAGTACCCAAACAGCCCGCTCGAGCCGGATGCGCAGTACTGGCTGGGTGAAGCCCAATTCGTGAACGACAATTACTCGGCGGCCGAGCAGGCCTTCCGTAGCGTGCTGAAGAACTCTCCGCACTCGCTGAAGGCGCCCGAGGCGATGTTCGATCTCGGCAACACGCTGATCGCACAGGGCAAGACAGCCGAGGGGCGTCGGACACTCGCGCAAGTCATCAAGCGATATCCGGATTCGAACGCGGCGCGGCGCGCTGCGAGCGCACTGGCCAAACCAGCGTCGGATTAATCGGCGGCGAAGCACTGGTGCATGAGCGGGCCAAGCACGCGGCTGAAAATCACTGAAATCTTCTACTCTCTGCAGGGAGAGGCGGATACGGTCGGCATCCCGACGAGCTTCATCCGGCTGACCGGCTGTCCATTACGCTGTCAGTACTGCGATACTGCATACGCGTTTAACGGCGGCGAATGGTGGGAGATTGACGCGGTGCTTGCGCGCGTGACCGAAATCGGCTCGCGCTACGTGTGCGTCACCGGTGGTGAACCTCTGGCACAACAGGGATGTCTCGACCTGCTTCGCCGGTTGTGCAATGGCGGTTTTCGGGTTTCGCTCGAGACGAGCGGTGCGATGAGCCTGAAGTCTGTCGATGCACGCGTAGTGCGCGTGGTTGATGTGAAGACGCCGGGTTCCGGGGAGGAGAAAAGGAATCGCTACGAGGAACTGACGCGGCTCGACGCCAAGGATCAGGTGAAGTTCGTGATCTGCGACCGCAACGATTACGAATGGAGCGCAGCCAAGGTACGTGAGCTGGCCCTGCAGGCGCACTGTGGAATCCTGTTCTCGCCGAGCTATGCGCAACTCGAGGCGCGTGATTTGGCCGAGTGGATCTTGGCCGATCGCCTGCCGGTGCGGATGCAGATCCAGCTGCACAAGATTCTCTGGGGCAATACACCGGGCAAATGATGATGGCGGATCGAGTGGCGACGGACTTGCATGCGCCGAAGGCGGTGGTTCTTCTTTCCGGCGGGCTCGACTCGTCCACAACGCTCGCCATTGCGCGACACCAGGGGTTCGCGTGCCATGCGCTTTCGGTCGCCTATGGGCAGCGCCATGCGGCGGAACTGACCGCGGCGGCGCGTGTGGCTAGTGCCGCTGGAGTCCGCGAGCACCGTGTGATGCACGTGGACCTCGCGGGAATCGGCGGCTCGGCGTTGACCGACGCATCGATTGCCGTGCCGGAGGCGCCCACGACGGGGATCCCGGTTACTTATGTTCCCGCGCGTAACACCCTGCTGCTTGCGCTCGCCCTGGCATGGGCTGAGGTGCTCGGGGCGATCGACATTTTCGTCGGCGTCACTGCGGTCGACTATTCCGGATATCCCGATTGCCGTCCGGAGTTCATTGCGGCATTTGCGCATCTGGCGAATCTGGCGACCAAGGCTGGAGTTGAGGGCAGACAGTGCCGCATTCACGCGCCGCTGATTGCCTGGAGCAAAGAGCGCATCATTCGTGAGGGAATTGCCCGTGGCGTCGATTACAGCATCACCGTGTCCTGCTATCAGGCGGATGCCGAAGGGCGCGCCTGCGGCAACTGTGATGCGTGCCGCCTGCGCCGCGCTGGATTTTCCGCCGCGGGCGTTGGCGACCCTACGCGCTACCGGTGAGGGGCATATCCGGGTATTATTCCCGCCCCTGCGGTGCCTCTCGGAAACTGCCGCCGGGTGGTCTTCGGGGCGTTAGCTCAGTCGGTAGAGCATCGGACTTTTAATCCGCTGGTCGAGGGTTCGATTCCCTCACGCCCCAATTAAAATACTTATAAATCAGTGAATTACTCGCTACAAGCCATCGCGAGCTTCACTGTCCCCGCCAATTCGTGCACAGTCAGTGCAGTTAACCTGCTCATCGCTGCACACCGGTGTACCGAGGCACGCATGGCTTCGATCCAACGCATCGTCAGCCCGATCACAAAGTCGGTCTCCTACCGTGCGCAGGTGCGAGTAAAGGGGCGCCCGGCACAGTCCGAGACGTTCCCCAATCGCAAGGAGGCGCAAGCCTGGGCGGCCTCGATCGAGACCGCGATACGCGAAGGCCGACACTTCCCGCATGCGGCGGCGCGACGCACGAGCTTCGATGCGCTCGCGAAGGATTACACCGAGACGGTGCTCGCGGAATTCGACGAGAAGGAGAGGGCGACTCGCACGCGACAACTCAAATGGTGGGCCGAGCAGTTCGCTGGCCTGGCACTCGCCGAGATCACGGCCGATCGCATCTCCCAGGCCCGCGACCGGCTCGCGGCTGAGACCTTCTCGCGGGGCAAACCTCGCAAGGACAAAAAGACGGGCGAGGTGATCGTCCCTAAGGCTCACAAGCGCAGTGGCGGCACCGTGAACCGCTATATCGCCTGCCTCTCGCATACGCTTTCGTTCGCGGTGAAGGAGCGCCGGCTCCTCGAGCGCAACCCGGTGAGCGATATCAGCCGCAAGAAGGAGCCGCGCGGGCGTACCCGGTTCCTGACCGACGAGGAACGGGCGGCGCTGCTCGATGCCTGCGGGAAATCCGAGTGGACACCGCTCCACACCCTCGTTCTCCTCGCGATCACGACCGGCGCGAGGAAGGGCGAGCTGATCCGCCTCAAATGGTCGGATGTCGATCTGAAGAACGGCAGGGCGCTCGTCCGTGAGACCAAGAACGACGAGCAGCGCACGCTCCCGCTCGCCGGCAAAGCGCTCGAAGCGCTGCGGGAGCTCAAGCTGCAAAACTCGGCGCGCAGCGAATGGGTATTCGCGCAACCGTCAGGACTTCCGGGGCCTTACGAGCACTTCGATGCACATTGGTACGCCGCACTCGAGGCGGCTGGGATCAGCGACTTTCACTTCCAAGACCTGCGCCATACCACGGCGTCCATGCTCGCCGCACAGGGCGCCTCGCTCCTGGAGATTGCGGACGTCCTTGGACACAAGACGCTCGCCATGGTCAAGCGCTATTCCCATCTCGTCGTCGATCACAAAGCCAAGGTGATCGAAAGGATGGTGGCCGCGAAGGGGCTGTGAGCTCCCTCGGCGTGTTCCGCCGGACCGCTGACCAGACGTACACCGTATCGAGTTGCGGGCACTTTCGAGCCGAAGTGACCGAGAAGCGCCGAACGTGTTCGCCGAAACAATGTACGCTCATGGTTGGAACGGCGGCAGGTGACACTCTGCCCGGTATTACCTGGCTGCCCTGCGATTTGATCTAATACTGATGAGCCCAAGCGCAACCACAAACGCAGGCGGCAATTCCACTATCCCAGCCATAACCCAGTCATGAGGACCAAGCGAGCGCCAACCGCCGGCTGCCAACAAGACGAGACCGAATGGGATGGAGATGAGCAGCAACGATAGCAGGCTCGCCGATATAGGGCGTGCCGCAAACGCGCCGCCCCAGAGTGCCTGAATTCGATGAATTTCGCTCCTGTATGACGCAGCTGCGGCGACGCCATCGTTCTTGCCGCGGCGACGTAATTGCGGCAGAGTTCTTAGGGCAGTTAACGGGATCGCAAGGCATAAAGGGAGATATGAAGTTGAAGAAGGCCCGCAGATCTCATGGCCATCCCGAGCGCCACATCGTGCAAGTAAGTCTGATAGTTGATCCATACCACTGGCAGGCTGGCCATGAGGATCAACGAGTAGAGGATTCGGCGGAACATGAGCAATACTCTCATTCCAGTATCGAATAGCGGACCAGCTTGTTCAAGCTGGGGCGCATGCCAGTTCCATTCAGTGTGTCGGCGATGAACGGAGCAACGCTACATCTTGGCGTCTCGTGCCTCTTGGCTGGCTTGACGCACTTACCGGAAATGACGGCCCTTGGGTTAATCTCGTCTCCCTAATTCATTGCGGCGAACAGAGTGTTCGGCGCGGGCACGTTCGTAGCAGGGATAGTGCTAACGGGTGACTTTTTATGGGTAGTCGGCGCCTTCGGCCTCGCATGCATTGGAGGCGGAATCGTATACCTTCGCGCACCCCTCACGAGGCCCTTTGTCCGACAGCTGCCGTTGCACCCTGGACAGCATCCGTAGGCTCAATCCATGCGCCAGGTAGTACTGCTTCAGCGATACCCCTTCGCTCTGCGCCTCGCGCACCCGTTCCAGGTACCGCCTCTCACCCAGCGTCAGCTCCGCTTGCTTCTGCTCGTTCATCGTCCGCCCTCGCCATGCGGCCACTCGCCGCACCACAGAGCATCGGCCGCTCAGATCAAAGCCGGAAGAACGGGGATGCCGGAGTCCTTACGTTCAAGTCGGCACAGCCGTGGTTACAGTTACGATAAAATCCCGGCGGCGGAACGATGGTGTTGCATGCGGCGTTTAAAGTCGGCAGGTCTCTATGAGCCCAACTGACGGCTAAGGGGCTGGAAAATGGCGGCGAGTGTGGTACCGAGTGCGGAGTGACGCTATGTCTATTACCTATCTATTGGAGCCGGATCTTTCAGCTGAGGAATTCCGGGCCGTCCTGGTGGCATCAACGCTCGGCGAGCGGCGTCCGGTCGACGATCTGGCGCGGCTTGAGCGCATGCTCCGGCAAGCCGATCTCGTCGTGACCGCCCGTGATGCTGATCGACTGGTGGGGGTGTCGCGCGCAATCACCGATTTCTCCTTCTGCTGTTACCTGTCGGATCTTGCTGTGGACGTTGCCTATCAGCGTCAGGGCATCGGCAAGCAGTTGATTGCGGCGACGCGACGGGCAGCGGGCGAGGAGAGTATGTTGATATTGATCGCTGTCCCTGCCGCTGAGCAGTATTATCCGAAGATCGGCATGCAGCAGCGGCCCGCGTGCTGGACCTTACCGAGGTCGCGCTGAGCCGCGAGGCCAAGGGACGGCCTGTGATGGACTGCGCCCGTCGTTCAATGCGTCGAGATTCCGACGGTGAGCAGGGAGCATGTTCCCGCGGGGATCGGCAGTAAAGCAACGTGCCGCGACCGTTTAATCTAGATGATCGGTTGAGTCAATGAACTTCACAATATTGGCGTGCAGTCGCTTCAATGCCGGCACGTGCACGTAAATCATGTGACCCGACATGTAATAGTGGTATTCGATGTTCGCCTGCAGTTTGCGCGGCATGGGCAGATGCTGCATCTCGTAGATGCCTTCGTAGAACGGTGTCGCTAGGTCGAAGTAGCCGCCGTTCAGCATCACCTTCAGATCCGGATCCTGTTTCATCGCATTTGCCAAGTCCGGCATGACGTTGAGCGCACGCGCAAGTGTGTGGTGCACCCCGGGCGGGCGGTGCGAGAAGTTCCAGATGCGCCACACAGGAATGAGTACTTTGTAACGCAGGCCGAACCCAAAATGCAGGACTTTGCGCACGTAATTGTTGAAGGCCGCCACATAAGCCGAGCTGATCGCCGTGGACTGCGGATCGTATTGTGCACGTTGGCCGAGGGGATTCAGCGCCAGACCGGCGAAGCGTGAATCGAGCCGACCGGTAATCCGGTCGGAGGCAGAGAGCAATTCGTGCTGAAACTCGCCACCGCTGACGCGTAAATTGGCCTGTTCGATATAGTGGGTAGGCAACCCGGTGTACCGGTGCAGGTCGGTCGCGATTGCGGCAAACTTCGCGCGGCTCAGCAGCGAGCCAGCGCGCAATGCCTGGGCGTAGTCGGTCATTGCGAAGTGCTCGACTTTGGCGAGCAGCGGCTGCAACGGTGGCTCGCCGCCGGGCAGCTTGTGGTGATACCAGGCCGTGGCGGTGAACGAGGGCAGCGACAGTTCATATGGCAGGTCGACGCCGGGATTGAACCGGGCCATGCCGATGCCATTGGAATCGTCGAAATTGAGAATCGCGGAGAGCAGAATCACCCCATTGAAATCAACGTTATGGCGTGTTTCCAAATCATTGACGAGCATCGCCGAGCGGGGCGTGCCGTAGCTTTCCCCAAGGAGGTATTTGGGTGAGTTCCAGCGACCGTATTTGGACAGAAACTTCATGATGAACTGCGCGAACGCGTGCACGTCGGCGTCCGCGCCATAGAAGTGCTTGTCCGGATCAGGTCCGCGCACGCGGCCGAAACCGGTGCCGGGGGCATCGACGAACACGAGGTCCGAGGCATCGAGTAGACTGTAGCGGTTGTTTACCACGCTGTACGGTGCGGGCGGCGTCTGGGTGTGACCGGCGGTGAGCACGCGGCGCGGTCCGAATGCGCCCATGTGCAGCCAGAGACTGGCGGAGCCGGGACCACCGTTGTATAGGAATGTGATTGGGCGTTTGCTGGGATCGGCTCCGTCTTTGAAATAAGCCACGTAAAACATCGCGGCTTCGGGTGGAATGTGCGGCGCGTGGGTTCGCGCCTGTCCGGCGCCGTCGGTTCCGGTCGCATCGTTCCAGCCGGTGGCGTGTACGATGATCATGCCGGCGACGGCGTGATAGTGAATTGTTCGGCTGCCGATCTTGACGCTGCCCCGGGTCGTGCTTGCGTGCGTGTGGAAATACGGATTGCGTGGGCGCGGAGAGTGGTCGTTTGCCGGCGCTGCGGCCCTGGCAAAAGGCATGGCACCGAGTGCTGCGAGCGCAATCGCGCTGGTTAGATGCTGGCCGCGGACGAGGCGGCTATGCGCTGAGGAACTCATGGTCAACCCTTTAGGTTATCGGTCTGGCGTATGAACGCGGCAACATTCTTGTGCAGTTTTTTCAGGGCTGCGACCCGAACGTAGATCATGTGGCCGGACTTGTAGTAGTGATACTGGATGTTCTTGTCCAAACTACGCGGTATCTGCAGATGATGCATCTCGTACCAGCCTTCGTAGAACGGCGTGGCAAGATCGAAGTAGCCGCCGTTGAGGCAGATCTTCAGATCCGGGTTGTATTTCATGGCGTAGGCGAGATCTGGCATGACATTGACTGCAATGGGAAGCTTGTAGCTTGCGTTCGGCGGTTGATGCTTCATCTGCCAGGTCGGGACGTTAATCATTGGCAGGTACTGCAGACTGGTCCGATAATGCAGCACCTTGCTCAGGTAATCATTGAACGCCGATACGTAGGCCGAACCGATGCCAGCGACCAGAGGGTCGTACTGGGCGCGCTCGTTGAGAGGGTTGATTGAGGGGCCCTCGAAACGCGTATCGAGTCGTCCGGTGGTCTCGTCGGAAGAATTGAGCAGTTCGTGCTCGAACATCAATCCGCTGACTTGCAGGTCTGCCTTGAGCAGGTAAGACACGGGCAGTCCGGTGTAACCGTGCAATTTCTCCGCGATCGCGCGTTCCTGGTTGCGCGGCAGCGCTGATCCTTCTGCCAGTGCGTCCGCATACGGCCCCATGGCGAACCGCTCGACCTTCCGCAGCAGCGGACGCAGATGCGCCGGTTGTGCCGGCAGGACGTGGTGATACCAGGCGGTTGCCGCCATCGACGGCAATGCAAGTTCGTAAGGTAATTCGATGCCGGGGTTGTGTTGTGGATCGTCGGCGCTGAGATCAAAGTTCAAGATCTGGGATTGCAGGATTACGCCGTTGAAGTCGATGTTGTTGTTGACTTCGAGGTCATAGATGAGCACGGCGGAGCGAGGAGTGCCGTAGCTCTCGCCGTAGAGGTATTTCGGTGAATTCCAGCGGTGGAAGCGGGAGAGAAACTGGATGATGAAGGAGGCGAATGCATTGGCGTCCTGGTCCACCCCATAGAAAGCCTTGTCCTTTCCTTTGCCTTCGATCCGACTGTAACCGGTGCCGGGTGCATCGATGAATACCAGATCGGAGACGTTGAGCAGACTGTACTGATTGTTGACCAGATGGTACGGCGCTGGCGGAGTGTGCGTGCTGCTGTTGGTGACGACGCGCACGGGACCGTATGCACCCATATCGAGCCAAAGGCTGGAGGATCCCGGACCCCCGTTGTAGAGAAAAGTGATCGGACGGTCCCGCGCCGGAACGCCACGCTTGAAGTATGCGACGTAGAACATCGAGGCGACAGGCGGGCCGTTGGCTGTGCCGATCGCATCCTTGCCCGTCGGGGGCACTGCGGCATCGTCCCAGCCGGGCGGGTGCACGATGATCGTGCCGGCGACCGCGCGGTAGGCAATTTTGTGTCCGCTGACCGTCACCGACCCGTAGGTCGTCACCTCGCGGGGGGTGAAGACACCCGAAGTCGGGGCCGCAGCCTGCGCGTGCGTTGACCGGGCGGCGAAGGCGGGGGTGAGAACAGAGAGTGAGACGGTTAGCGCGCAAAGCGCCACGAGTGCACGGCGGGGCTTCATTCGGCGGATCCTCGCGGCTCTGGGGCCGTTGTTCATGCAGTGCCAGGACGAATATTCAAGCATGCAATCATGCCGCATCAGTGCGCGGCGGGAACGCCGGCGGCAGGGGGAACAGTGCGATTTGCGGCGAATGCCCCGTGCAGCGCGCCGAAGCGAGTTCTCGTTGCAGAAGGGCTCAGGGATGCAGAGGAGCTCTGATAGCGCGGTCAGTTCCACCGCGGCTGCTGTATCGGTCGCGGCGAGACCGCCGTGCCCGCACGCAAGGGATGGGCTCGATCCGTGCCGGCGTGCTACGCTCTCGACGCATGAAATATCTGTTTTCCCCGCCGCCCGTGACGAGCGCAGCGATTGTTGGCATGGCGGAGCGCTTTCCCGTGCATCGCATTTACTGTGTGGGTTCGAACTATCGTGCCCACGCCGAGGAGATGGGCAATACGGGACGGGACCCACCGGTGATCTTCATGAAGCCGGTGGATGCGCTGCTGCCGGTCGAGGTGGGGGCGATGGGCCGGCTGCCCTATCCGAGCCTTACGCGTAATCTTCATCACGAGGTGGAACTGGTCGTGGCGATCGGCGAGGGGGGCGCTGACATACCGGTCAGCGCAGCACAGCAGCACGTCTTCGGTTACGCGGTCGGCCTCGATATGACCCGGCGCGATCGGCAGTCCGAGATGAAAAAGCGCGCTGGTCCGTGGTGCATCGGCAAGGGATGTGAGCATGGCGCGCCGCTCGGACCGATCACCCCGCGCACGCAAGTGGCGCAGCTCGATGAGGGCGTGATTGCGCTGAGCATCAATGGCAGCGAACGCCAGCGTGGCATGCTCGCGCAGATGATCTGGAGTGTGCCGGAGATCATTGCGCACCTTTCGGCGGCGTGGCGGCTTATGCCCGGGGACCTCGTCTACACCGGCACGCCTGCCGGCGTGGGGCCTGTCGAGCGCGGTGATCTGATCGAGGCGAGTGTCAGCGGCTTGGAGCCGCTGTGCGTGCGGCTCGAATGAGATCGCATACCGCCGGCAGCGCGAGTCACAGTCGTTCCAGCAGCAGCGCGATGCCCTGGCCCACGCCTATGCACATAGTGCACAGGGCACGCCGCCGGCCTGCTGTCTCGAGTTGATTCAGCGCCGTAGCAACGAGGCGCGCGCCGCTCGCGCCGAGCGGATGCCCGATCGCGATCGCGCCACCGTTGGGATTGACGTGCTCGGCGTCGTCGGCGAGCCCGAGTTCGCGCAGAACCGCGAGGCACTGCGCGGCGAAGGCCTCGTTGAGCTCAATGAAGTCTAGGTCGGCGAGCGACAGACCGGTCCGCTGCAGCAATTTGCGTGTCGCCGGCACCGGACCGATGCCCATGACGCGCGGGGCCACGCCCGCAACGGCGCTGCCGATTACCCGAGCGCGCGGGGTCAGACCAAAGCGGCGCAGCCCCGATTCGCTGGCGAGCAATATCGCGGCCGCGCCATCGTTGATGCCTGATGAGTTGCCCGCGGTAACCGATCCGTTCGGGTGAACGATGCCCTTGAGACGTGCGAGCGCATCCAGATCGGTCTGCGGGCGTGGATGCTCGTCGTGGCGGAGTTGCTCCGGCGGCTGGCGCGCTCGGGTCACCGTGACGGGGACGATCTCCCGAGTGAAGAAACCGGCTGCCTGCGCGCGCGCGTAGCGCTTCTGGCTGCGCACCGCGAACCGGTCCTGATCCAAACGCGAGATGTTGCGCTCGGCGACGAGATTCTCGGCGGTCTCGGCCATGGAATCGATACCGAAGCGCTCCCGCAGGGTCGAATTGACGAAGCGCCATCCGAGCGTGGTGTCTTCCAATTGCGCGCCGCGCGCGAAGGGCGCGTGTGCCTTGCCGAGGACGTAGGGCGCGCGGGTCATGCTCTCAATGCCGCCGGCAATCATCAAATGGGTCTCGCCGGCGACAATGGCGCGCGTCGCAATTGCCAACGCATCGAGGCTCGAGCCGCACAAACGATTGACAGTCGAGGCCGGTACGCTTGGCGGTAGTCCCGCCAGTAGCACGGCCATGCGTGCAACATTGCGGTTGTCCTCTCCAGCTTGATTGGCGCAACCGAGATACACGTCATCGAGGCCTTCCCAGTCGACCTCCCGATGCCGTTCCATCAGCGCGCGCAGGACTTCGGCGGCGAGGTCGTCGGCGCGAAGGTCTGCGAGTGCTCCCCCATATCGGCCGAATGGCGTGCGAATCGCATCGCAGATGAAAGCCTGGCTCATGTTTTTCGCTCAAGTATATGAAATAAAAAGAAAATCATTGATCGATCTCAAGGTGTCCGGCGTTGCGCGCCGCCGCACACATGCCGTCGGTCTGAATCACTGCACGTATAGAATAGTCGAACGATGCCGCAGCACCCGTTCAGCCCCATCAAGCCGTTCAAGGCCTTGCGCGTCCATAAGACCACGGAGGGTCCACGGGCAAGTGTGCAATGCGTGACGCGGGGCGATCTCACCTCAGCTGAGGTGCTGGTGCGGGTTGCCTACTCGGGGCTGAACTATAAGGATGCTCTGGCGGTGACCGGCCGCGCCCCGATCCTGCGCTCCCATCCGCGCGTGCCCGGCATTGATCTGTCGGGAGTGGTCGAAGAAAGCCGCTCTGCGGCCTTCAAGCCGGGGGATCGGGTGGTGGCCACGGGGGAGGGGCTCGGCGAATGGTTGGACGGTGGCTTTGCTGAATATGCGTTCGTGCCGGCCGAGGCGCTTGTCCCTCTACCCCCGGAATTGAGCCTGCTTGAGGCGATGGCGCTCGGCACTGCCGGTTTCACAGCGGCGCTGGCCCTGCGGCGCATGCTGGAGAACGGTCAGAATCCGCACCAGGGTCCCGTCGCTGTGACGGGGGCCACCGGTGGTGTGGGCAGCATCGCCCTCGCGCTGCTGCGCAGGGCGGGTTTCACCAGTGCGGCGATCACGGGCAAATCGCAAGCCGCCGGGTATTTGCATGCGCTCGGTGCGGATGAGGTGATCGACCGTGCGCACCTGGAGTGGGACGCCAAACCGCTGGCGACAGCCAAGTGGGGCGGGGCAGTGGACAATCTCGGGGGCGAGACGTTGGCGTATCTGATACGCACCTGCAAGCCGTGGGGAAATATCGCCAGCATTGGGCTCGCACAGTCCCCGGCGCTTGCCACGACCGTCATGCCGTTCATTCTGCGCGGCGTCAGTCTCCTCGGCATCCATTCCGTCCAAGTGCCGCGAGCCCTGCGCCTGGCGATTTGGCAGCAGCTTGCTGGACCCTGGCGGGTGCCCTGGATCGAGCGGGGCGTCCTGCGCGAAGTGATCGAGCTCGAGGCCATTGAGGCGGCGGCACAGGTGCTTGTCACGGGGCAGGCAACGGGTCGGTATGTGGTACGTCTGGCCGGCACCGAGGCGTGAGCGCTGCCCCCGAGCCGCGCACACGGCACGGGAAACGCCTTCCGTTCGAGCCGAGTTTGACCCGGGTGCGGGCCGCGGCGAGTGCCGCGCCGGGCTCTCGCGCCGGCCGGTGCCGGCCGGTATCCTTGCCCGGGCGGCGGGGTGCCGTGTCGGAGCAGCGGTTCAGGCGGAGCGCATGAGCGGCAATTGGGTGGCGGAAGTGGTGCGACGGCACAGCGGCTGTGGTCCCGGTGGTGCGGCGAAGGCCGGATCGCCTGGCGTTGTGCGGCGCTGAGCTTCTCCCCGATGGTCGCGACGGAACGTCCCGTGCCTGTGAGCGCGCCGGGGGAGAGACTCAATACCCGTGGCGCCGCTCTCATCGCCCTTGCGGTGCTGTGCAGCCGGGTGCTCGGTTTGGTGCGCCTGATCGTCTTCGGCGCGTTGTTTGGCGGCGGGCGTCTGATGGATGCTTACATCACCGCCTTTCGTATTCCGAACTTACTGCGCGATCTGGTGGGCGAAGGCGCCTTGTCGACCGCCTTCGTAACGACCTTCAGCAAAACACTGCTCCGTGAGGGCGAGCAGTCCGCCTGGCAGCTGGCCAACAAGGTGCTCACGCTGGCCGTGATCGCGATCAGTCTGGTCGTGCTGCTCGGCATTGCGCTTGCGCCATGGCTCGTGGCGATGCTGGGCTGGGGATTCAGTCCGGCCAAAGCCGCTCTCACGGTCGAATTGGCGCGGATCATGTATCCGTTCATCCTGATCGTCTCGCTCGCGGCGTTGGTCATGGGCATGTTGAACTCGCGCAATGTGTTCGGCATTCCGGCGCTGGCGTCTTCGTTTTTCAATTTGGGTACCATCATCGCGGGGGCGGGGCTCGGTTGGTGGCTCGATCCGCGCTTCGGTCCCAGGGCGACGGTGGGACTGGCCATTGGCACCCTCATCGGTGGACTGCTGCAGCTTGGCGTGCAATTGCCGCGGCTGCGCCGGTTTGGCTATCGTTTCCGCCCGGACTTCCGCTGGCGCGATTCGAGGGTCAAAGCCATATTGCTGATCATGGGTCCGTCGCTGATCGCCGCGAGCTCCGTGCAGGTCAATGTGGTGGTCAATTCCGGTTTCGCCTCGCTGCTCGGCAATGGACCGATTACCTGGCTGCAGTACGCGTTTCGCCTGATGCAGTTCCCGCTGGGAATGTTCGGGGTGGCTCTCGGTACGGTTGCTCTGCCGATGCTCTCGAGAATGGCCGCGGCCGGCAATCACGACGGATTTCGCACCGAACTCGCCCGCGGCCTGCGCATGGTTCTGCTGATGACCCTGCCGGCGGCAATCGGCCTGATCATGCTCGCCGGTCCGATCGTCTCGGTGCTTTACCAACACGGTCGCTTCAGCGCGCACGATGCGCTCGAGACAGCCGGAGCGCTGCGCCTGTACGCGGTTGGCCTTGGCGGCTATGCGGCGCTGAAGGTGCTTGTCAATGCCTTTTACGCCATTGACCGGCGCAAGACGCCGATGGTGGTGAGCCTGTGCGCCATGGGGTTGAACGCGCTGCTGTGCTGGTTCACGACGCAGCAATTGCACTGGGGCGTGCAGGGGCTTGCCTTGTCGACCGCGTGCGTGGCTAGCACGAATTTCCTGGTGCTGTATGCTCTGATGCGCCGATACATCGGTCGCCTCGAGTCGCGCGCGATGCTCAAGCTGATGGTCAAGCTGAGTGGCGCGTGCGCGGTGCTTGCGCTCATTTGCTGGGGCGGCTCGCACTGGCTGCTCGCCAATTGGCCGGCGCAGGCGTTCTGGCCGAAACTCGGAGCGCTGATGCTGGTCATCGTAACAGGCATCGGTGCGTTCTTTGGATGTGCGCTGCTGTTCGGCATCGAAGAGATGCGTGACATCACGCACTTGGTCAAGCGTAAGCTGCACGCCGCCTGAGCGCGGTGCGCTCCGGTTGGACGAGTGGCTGCGGCTTGAGGTGGCGCTATTTAAGGAGTTGAATTCATGAAACGTTATCTTTGTGCGATGGGAGCGTTGGTCTTCCTCGGCCTCTCGGCGCGCGCGTCGGCCCAGACGTACTATGAGCAAACCTTCGCGCCGGTGCAGCCGGTGCATTGGCACTTCGATGTCGGATACAGTCCGACCATTGGCACGACCTCGCAGTATTTCCAGGGCGGGTGGACCTTCGGCGGCGGGCTCACCTGGCAGCCGCGGCCCACGCTGCCGATTGCCTTGCGCGCCGACCTCGACTTTACCCAGTTCAACGCCACGCGCAACCTCATTGCAATCAACGAAGCGGCGGACCAGACCCAGATTGACGGCGGTTATGGTGACGTGATCGGTCTGAACGTCGATGCCGAGTACCGAGTGCCGGTGACGCGGAGCATCACCGGTTTTACGCTGGTGGGAATCGGCGTGGCGCATATGCATGTGGGGCTCACGCAGACACTTGCGTTTGGCAGCTACCTGTGCGACCCGTGGTTTGGTTATTGCGCGTATGGGCTCGTACCGGGACAGGTCGAGGTGGCGAGCGGCTCGAGCACGCGCTTCACGTGGAATGCGGGCGCTGGTCTTGATTTCGCGCTGAGCGACGGCGAGACGCTGTTCGTCGAGGCGCGCTATGAGCGGATTCAGACTTCTCAGCCGACTGAGTTCGTGCCGATCACGGTGGGATTGCGGTTCTAGGCGCGTGCGGTTCAAGTCGGTGCGCGTGCCGGCGCGAAGCTGGTAAAATCCGGTTTTTATGCGTCGCCCGGACAGGCGGCACGAAGGGTGTCCATGGCACTGAAGATCATGATTCTCGGGGCGAACGGCTTCATCGGCAGCGCGCTCACGAATGCGATTCTGCGCGAGCGCGACTGGGAGGTCTACGGGATTGACCTCAGCGACAACAAGCTCGGTGAGCTGCCGCGCGAGCGGCGCTTCCACTTCGTCGAAGGTGACATCACCATCAACAAGGAATGGGTCGAGTATCATGTCAAGAAGTGCGACGTGGTCGTGCCGTTGGTCGCAATTGCCAACCCGGCGCAGTACGTCACGCATCCGCTGCGGGTTTTCGAGCTCGATTTCGAGGCGAACCTCGCCGTGGTGCGTCACTGCGTCAAGTACGGCAAGCGTCTGATTTTCCCCTCGACATCCGAGCTTTACGGCATGTCCCCCGATGCGGTGCTGGATGAGGAGACGAGTCCGCTGGTTTACGGTCCGATCAACAAGCAACGCTGGATTTACGCTGCCTCCAAGCAACTGCTCGATCGGGTGATTTACGCCTATGGGGTGCGCGACAGCCTGGATTACACGCTGTTCCGGCCGTTCAATTTCATCGGCCCGAATCTCGATAACATCGAGGAGCCCAAGGAGGGTAGTTCGCGGGTGTTTACGCAATTTCTCTCCAACGTGCTCTATCGCCGGCCGTTCAAACTGGTCGATGGGGGGCTGCAGAAGCGCTCATTCACCTACATTGATGACGCCATGGAGTGCCTGCTGACCATCATCGAGAACAGCGGTGGACGAGCGACGCGCCGCATTTTCAATATTGGCAATCCAGACAATTGCGTTTCGATACGCGAGCTTGCCGAACGCACCATCCGCATCGCGCAGGAGTTTCCGGAGCTGCGCGAGGCCGCCAAAAGCACAGAGATCATCGACGTTTCCGCTGGCGAGTACTACGGCAAGTATTACCAGGACATTCAGGTGCGCGTGCCGGCCATAGAGGCTGCCCGTCGCGACCTCGGCTGGCAGCCGCATACGGATCTCGATACCGCCATCCGCCGGACGATCGACTTCTACGTCAAGATCGGCAGCTTCAATCCCCTCAATGCGGCGGTGAGCGGACTGTAGGCACACGCCGGTTCCACGGAGAGCGACGATGAGCACTGCGCACACACGCGCCGGAAGACTCAGGTGGTGGGCGTGGGTCGTGCTGGCGGTGGTGTGGTTCGCCACCATGCAGATCCGGCCCATGCTCGATCCGGACGAAGGCCGTTATGCCGAGATTCCGCGCGAGATGCTCGTCACCGGCAACTGGGTGACGCCGCGGCTCGATGGCCTGAAATATTTCGAGAAGCCCGCGTTGCAGTACTGGGCGAGTGCGGCGATCTACTCGGTATTCGGGGTGGGCAACCTCACCTCGCGGCTGTGGACGGTCGGGCTCGGATTTGGTTGTCTGCTGCTGATCTATGCATGGCTTGCGCGGCTGTACGACCGCCGCTCGGCGCTTGCGGCCGTGGCGTTGCTTGCCATGAGTCCATACTTCGGCATTGTTGGGCATCTCGACCTGCTCGATGCGGGCCTGTGTTTCTGGCTGACGGCGATGGTGCTTGCATTCACGCGCGCCCAGTGCGCCGAACCGGGCTCCGGCGCGGAGCGCAATTGGATGCTCCTGTCCTGGGCAATGGCGGCGCTCGCGTTGCTCACCAAGGGACTCGAGGTGTACGTGCTCGCCGGTCTTGCGCTCATCGGCTATACCGTCCTCGAGCGTGACGGGCGCCCGTGGCGGCGCCTGCATGCCGCACTCGGCGTGCCGCTGATGGTCGCGATAGCGGCACCCTGGCTGGTACTGGTATCGCTGCGCAACCCGACTTTTCCGCATTATTTTTTCATCGTGCAGCACTTCGAGCGCTTCCTCACCAATCGGGAGAGGCGCATCGAGCCCTGGTACTACTTCATCGTAATCCTGGTGATTGGGGCGTTCGCGTGGCTCATTCCGCTCGCGCGCGCGGCGCGCTCGTCCTGGTCCGACCCCGGGCCGGTCGCGCACTTCAAGCCATTGAAGTTTCTGTTGCTGTACGCCGTGCTGACGCTGATCTTCTTCTCGTTTTCGGATTCGAAGCTCGCGACCTACATCCTGCCGATGTTTCCGCCGCTGGCGGCGCTCACCGGCGTGTATCTCGTGCGCCGCCCCGGCGGGCTTGCTCGCGCAACCTGGGTTGCAGCGGGGCTCGCGGTATTTGTGGCCGCGGGGCTGCTCGTCTACTCGCATCACCGCAATGGCTTCATTCCCGAAGCGGCGATTCTCTGGGCGGTCGCGGCGGTTGTGGCGGCTGCGATTGCCGCTGGGACCGGGCCACGGGCGGCGAGCGAGGTGGTCACGGAGCGCACGCCGGTCGGGGTGTTCGTGATGGTGGCAATGTTCATCTTCGTCTGGCAGGCACTGCTGTGCGAATACACGGTGATTCCGCCGTCCCGTTCGGCGTATCAACTGGTGCAGCAGGTCAAGCCCTTCGTTCATCGCCGCACCAAGCTATTCAGTGTCGGTCAATATCGGCAGACGATTCCGCCGTACCTCGGCCGGTTGCTCACACTCGTGGGCTATTCCGGAGAGCTCGGTTATGGGGAGAAGCTGCAACCGGGCCTAATGACCGCGACACCCTCGCAGTTCGTGCGCGAGTGGGATGCCAGTCATAATGCTGTCGCGTTCTTCGGGTTGCCCGTATGGCGGCGGTATCGTAAGGAAGGCCTCCCGGGACATGTGATTGCGCGCGACAGCTTCACGGTGGCGGTCCGCCGCTCATGAAGTGGTCGGTGTTCGGCTTTCTCTTCGGTGGCGTGCTTTTGAACGCGGTGGCACAGCTTGGTCTAAAAGCGGCCACCGATGACACTGGTGCGTTGTTCGGGCAGGGTGTCAATGTCACGAAACGACTGCTCGAACTCGCGTATGTTCCGTGGCTGTGGTTCGCGGTGGGGTGCTACGGCGTGTCGCTGATCGTCTGGGTGGTCGGTCTATCCCGAGTGCCGGTGACCCAGGCGTATCCGATGCTCTCGCTCGGCTACATCATCAACGTGGGCCTGGCATGGTGGCTGCTCGGCGAGGTGCCGAACCTCGAGCGTGTGGCGGGCATCGTCGTGATCATCTTTGGTGTGGTGCTGGTGGCGCGTTCCTGAGGCTATGAGTTCCTTCTTGCCCTTCACCCGTCCGAGCATCGATGAGCAGACCATTGCCGAGGTCGCCGAAGTGCTGCGCTCCGGCTGGCTCGCCAGTGGGCCGAAGGTCGCGCAGTTCGAGGCGGCGCTTTCACAGTATTGCGGCGGACGGCCGGTGCGCACCCAGACCTCAGCCACGGCCAGTCTTGAGCACGCATTGCTGGCGTGCGGCATTGGCGCCGGCGACGAGGTGATCGTGCCGGCCATGAGCTTCGTGGCGAGCGCAAATGTCGTGGTCCGAACCGGCGCACGTCCCGTGTTCGTCGACGTGGATCTCGATACGCGCTCGATAGATATCGATGCAGCGGAGGCGGCGATCAGTCCGCGCACACGCGCGATCATGCCGGTGCACCTGTCGGGGCTGCCGGTTGATCTCGATCGGATCCATGCACTCGCGACGCGCTACCGCCTGCGTGTCATCGAGGACGCGGCCCAGGCGATGGGCGCAAGTTACCGCGGCCGGCGCATCGGCAGCAGCGGTGATCTTGTCTGCTTCAGCTTCCATCCCAACAAAAACATCACCTCGATCGAGGGCGGGGCGGTGGTCGGCGGCTCGAGCGAAGAAGTGCGTGCGCTCGAACTGCATCGTTTTCACGGCCAGGTGCGGCTCGCGCCCGATCAATGCGAGACGTATTTCGCTGGCGGTAAGGCCAACTTGACCGATGTCGCCGCCTGCGTCGGGCTCGGGCAATTGCGTCAACTCGAGGGCTTCACGGCCCGCCGCCGCGCGCTTGCGGCCCGTTACTTCGAGCTGTGGGCCGATGCGCCGCCACTGCGCCTGCCGGCGCGCGGCGATGCCGGACACAACTGGCACATGTTCGCCGTCCTGCTCCCGCTTGAGCGCATGCGTATCAGCCGGGCGGAATTCATTGCGGCGATGGCCGCGCGCGGCATTGGCATTGGGGTGCATTATCCGGCAATTCATCTGTTCAGTGCCTATCGTGCACTCGGCCATCACGACGGTGAGTTTCCAAACGCCGAGCGCATCGGCCGGGAAACCGTCACACTGCCGCTGTTCCCGGCGATGAGCGACTCGGATCCCGAGCGTGTGGTCACGGCGGTCAACGCAGTGCTGCGCGAGGCAATGCGATGAGTGCGACAGTGTCCGTTGTCATCCCGGTTTACAACGAGGAAGCGGGGCTCGAGGCGCTGGCGGAGCGGTTGTATCCGGCGCTCGATGCGCTGGGGCGTGGCTACGAGGTCATTTTCGTCGACGACGGCAGTACCGATCGATCCGCGGCGATTCTGCGTCAGCTGTTTGAGCGGCGGGCGGACCGCACGCGTGTGGTGCTGCTGACGCACAACGCCGGCCAGCACATGGCGATTCTTGCCGGCTTTGCGCATACCCGCGGCGATTACATCATTACCTTGGATGCGGATCTGCAAAATCCCCCGGAAGAGATCGCTAAGCTCGTCACTGCTCTGGATCAGGGCGCCGATTATGTCGGTACGGTGCGGGCACGGCGCCATGATGCGTTTTGGCGCAAGGCCGCCTCCCGGCTCATGAATCGGCTGCGCGAACGGACCACGCGGATCCGTATCAGTGATCAAGGGTGCATGCTGCGCGGGTATCACCGGACGGTCGTCGAGGCCATCAACGGCTGCCTGGAAGTGAGCACCTTCGTGCCGGCGCTTGCCTATACATTCGCCCGTCATCCGGTGGAGATCGAGGTGGAACACTCGCAGCGCGCTGCGGGCCAGTCGAAATACTCGCTCTACCGGCTGATCCGCCTGAACTTCGATCTGATGACGGGCTTCTCGCTGGTCCCGCTGCAGTTCATCACCATGCTCGGCATGGTGGTCGCGCTGATATCCCTCGCCTTTGTGGTCGTGCTGGCGGTGCAGCGCATCTTCATCGGTCCGGAGGTGCAGGGCGTGTTTACGCTGTTCGGGCTGGCATTCTTCTTCATCGGGGTGTTGCTGGTGAGTGTCGGGGTGATGGGCGAGTACGTCGGACGCATCTACGAGCAGGTGCGACAGCGGCCGCGCTATACGATCACCACCATTCTTGAGAGCGAGGCGGCCGGGCTACGGCCGGCCGCCGGCGGCGATCCGCAGCGACGGAGCGAGGAGCTTCTCGAGCCGCGGTCCAATAGGGTGCAAAACCACCGCCAAATGTTACGCGCCGAGCACGAACCGGGCCATACGCCGTGAGCGGTGCGCGCGCCGTCGTCTTCGGCTACCACGACGTTGGCGTGCGCTGCTTGCAGGCCCTGCTCAGCGCGCGAGTGGAGGTGCCACTGGTGGTCACCGTCGCCGACGACCCGCTTGAGAACCGCTGGTTTGCGAGTGTGGCCGAGGTGGCCCGTGGCTATGGCATCGAGGTGATCGTGCCGGAGCGACCGGAGGCGACATGCCTCGTCGAGCGGCTCGCGACGCTTGCGCCTGACTTTCTGTTCTCGTTCTACTACCGGGCATTGCTTCCGGCCGACGTCCTCGGCTGCGCGCGCCGCGGCGCGTTCAATATGCACGGCTCGCTGCTGCCGAAGTACCGCGGACGGGCGCCTGTGAACTGGGCGATCGTGAACGGGGAACGTGAAACCGGAGCGACCCTGCACGAGATGGTCGCGCGGGCCGATGCTGGCGACATCGTCGATCAGATGGCGGTGCCGATTCTCGCCGACGACGATGCACGCGAGGTGTATGCAAAGGTCACCGTTGCCGCGGAGATCGTTCTCGTGCGTTCGCTGCCGGGGTTGCTCGCCGGCACTGCGCCGCGGCGTGCACAACCCATCGTCGCAGGTCAGTACTTCGGGCGGCGCCGGCCGGAGGACGGACGGATCGACTGGAACTGGCCCGCCGAACGCATCCATAATCTCGTGCGCGCGGTGGCGCCGCCGTTTCCGGGCGCATTCACCGAGATCGATCACCAGCGCGTGTGGATTCACCGCACTCGTGTCGAGTCGTCCCGGCGCGATGCAACTGGCACACCGCGGCTGTACGGCTGCGATGGCGTGTGCTATGCGGCATGCGGGCAGGGCACCCTGCGGATCTTGGCGGCGGCTGACCAGCGCGGTCCGTTGGACCTGGCGCATCTGGCACGGCAGTGGGAAGCGCGGCCGCAGCGACTCGCGTGAGGGTCGACGCAGGGCATCGATGAGCACCATTGCGCTGAAGGTCGATGTCGATACGTATCGGGGGACGCTCGAGGGTGTGCCGAGCCTCATGGCGGCGCTTGAGAAGGTCGGGGCGCGGGCGACGTTTTTGTTCAGCCTGGGGCCGGATCACACAGGCAGGGCGATCAAGAGGGTGCTGCGGCGCGGCTTTCTCGCCAAGGTGCAACGGACTTCGGTGCTGCGTCATTACGGGTTGCGGACATTGCTCTATGGCGTTCTCTTACCGGGGCCGCGCATTGGCCGGCGGTGCGAAGCAGTGCTGCGCGAGGTGGCCGCGCGCGGTTTCGAGGTTGGAGTACACACCTGGGATCACGTCAAGTGGCAAGACGGAGTCGCGCGCGCAGGCGCGGCTTGGACGCGCCGGCAGCTCTGGCTTGCGCGCGCGGAGTTTGAACGGATCTTCGGCCGTGTGCCGCAGGTGCACGGCGCAGCCGGTTGGCAGGTGAATCGCTTCGTGCCGTCGCTCGAGGCGCAAGCCGGGTTCCGCTATGCTTCCGATACTCGCGGTACCGGTCCGTTCATTCCCGTCATCGATGGATGCGAGGTCGCAGTGCCGCAGCTGCCGACGACGTTGCCCACTCTCGATGAACTCATCGGGCGGGCGGATCTACGCGGCATCGACCCGATCGATCACTTGCTGACGCTCACCGCATCGGTGCGTGATCACGTGTTCACCCTGCACGCGGAACTCGAGGGTGGAGCCTTGCGTGCGGACTTTGCGCGCCTGCTCGAGGGTTGGGCCGCTCGCGGAACGCGACTGACTGATCTTGGCACCTATGCGGCCGCCTTCGACTGCGCGCGCCTGCCACGCTGCCGTATCGAATCCGGCTGCCTGCCGGGCCGCTCCGGTCGGCTCGCGCAGCAAGGGCAGGTGGTGCTGTGAATCAATTACCTGCGAGCATCCGCGCCGTAGAAATCAGTGCTGCGGGAGAGCCGCAGATGCTGCGTTTGACGGAGCGGCCCATGCCGCAGCCGGGCGTCGGCGAAGTGTTGGTTCAGGTGGCTGCCGCAGGCGTCAACCGGCCGGATGTACTGCAGCGTCGGGGCCTGTATCCGCCGCCGCCGGGCGCGAGTGATATTCCTGGCCTCGAGATCGCCGGTGTGGTGGTCGGCATCGGACCGCACGTGAGCGAGTGGGCGGTGGGCGATCGGGTGTGCGCGCTCGTTGCCGGTGGGGGTTACGCCGAATACGCCGTGGCGCCGGCGGTGCAATGCCTGCCGGTGCCCGCCGCGCTCAGTCTGGAGCAGGCTGCTGTGCTTCCCGAGACGGTCTTCACCGTCTATTACAACGTCTTCCAACGCTCTCGGTTGCAACCTGGCGAGTGGCTGCTGGTGCACGGCGGTGCAAGCGGCATTGGTGTCACCGCCATAATCTTGGGCAAGGCGTTGGGCGCCCGGGTCGTGGTCACGGCAGGCAGCGCTGAAAAGTGCTCTGCCTGCCGTGCGCTCGGGGCGGATAACGCCATCAACTACAAGAAAGAGGACTTTGTTGCCGCGACCCTGAGTGCGACCGGCGGCAAGGGCGCCGACGTGATTCTTGACATGGTCGGCGGCGAGTACGTGGCGCGGGACATGGTGGCCGCGGCGCCGGATGGACGCATTGCGGTCATAGCGGTGCAGGGCGGCCGCGCTGCGCAGATCGATCTGGCGCAGCTGATGGGCAAACGGCTGATGATCGGCGGCTCCACACTGCGGGCGCAATCCGTCGCGCGCAAGGGGCTGATCGCTGCCGGTTTGAAGCGCGAGATCTGGCCGCTGTTCGAGTCGAAGGCGCTGCATCTGCCGATCTATGCGGCATTTCCGTTGGCCGAGGCGGCGGCTGCGCACGCGTTGATGGAGTCCGGCGCGCACATCGGTAAGATCGTATTGCGCGTCTGACGACCGCGCCCGTCCAAAGCTGAATCCTCGGCTGTGGCGGCGGTGGGTTGCCGTGGGCCACGCGACGGCGCAGTATGCAGGTTAAGATGGCTTGCGGACGTGTGCCTCGATCGACGCGGGCGCACAATGGCAGGCGTGGCGGTCTACGGGCCCGATGATCGGGCCGGCGCGGACTGTCGGCAGGAGAGCATGGCAAATCTCACCCCAGACCTGCCGGGGCGCGCGGGTGCGCAGCGGTTGCGGTCTGCGGGGCGCTCCGACGGCGCAAGTGATGCTGCGAGTATTCTTGCAGTGGTGGACACCCTGTACGCTCAGCTGCATCGTGGACAGCCGTGTCCCGCACATCTCGGCACTGCAAGCGCACTCGAACGCGATCTCGGCTTTGACAGTCTGGCGCGACTTGAGTTGGCGCGCAGGCTCGAAGAGCGTATGGGGGTGACGGCTGCACCGGCCGCGTTTGCCCCCAGCTGTACGCTCGGCGATTTGCTGCGCGCATGTGGGGTGGAAACGGACTCGGTGCAGTTGGATCGTGCTCGGCAGGGAGCAGGCCGATACACCGACGCTGAGACGAAATGGGGGTGCGATGTGCGCACAGATGACAGGGACGTAAGCGCGGGAATCTGGGGGTGGGCCGCGCGCATCATTTACTCAGTCTATGCCGCGCTCGTGCTCGCGACGATCGGCGCCCTGGCATTTCTCGTGTCTCTGCTCGTTCCTGGCCGGCGCCGCGCATGGACGGTGACGCATCTGGCGGCGCGCTGGGCGTTGCGCCTGTGCGCGATCCGGCTGCGCGTGAATCCGATGGCCAGCAACAGCGGACGTCCGCATGTCATCGTGGTCAATCACTGCAGTTACGTGGACGCGATCGTGGTGCTGGCGATACTTCCCGCGCCGCACCGTTTCGTGGCCACGCGTTGGCTCGCACGCGTACCGATCCTCGGTACATGGTTGCGCAAGCTCGGCGCCGTATTCATCGAGCGTACCGAACCGATCGCAAGCGGTGGAGCGAAGGCGCGCCCGGTGCTCGACATGACGCGCGACAGTCTGGTGGTTTTTCCGGAAGGCACTTTCACTGCGGCGACGGGTCTGCGCGCTTTTCACCTTGGGGCGTTCAAGATGGCGGTCGCGGGCAAGCTGGCGGTGATCCCGGTCGCCTTGCGGGGTACCCGGCGGGTGTTGCGCGACGGGCAGTGGTTGTTGCGGCGCTGTCCGGTCACCGTTACGGTGGGCGCGCCGATCGCAGCACCCAGTGAGGGCACCGCATTCGCCTCAGCCGTACAGTTGCGCGATGCATCCCGCGATTTCATTCTCCGACATTGTGGCGAGCCCGATTTGATGTAACTCGCAGGCGTCCGCCCAGAAATTATGCGTTGGCGGCAGCTGCGCACGGCAGTCATCGCAGAACATCGCATGCGCGGGCCTGGCCGGCCCCGCGCACGGCTTGTCACCGCGCACAACAGGGCGCCGACGCCCGAGCGTCTGCATGCCCATGTATTGACTGCGCGAGAGCCGCGGCCGCAGCAACTCCACACGACGTCCGGTGGCTGGAAGTCGCGGCGGGCGCTCGTTCAACGTACCGGCAGCACCGCGGAACGGGTGACGGTGCGCATCGCGAAGCTCGACTGGATGCGCACGACGCTCGGCAGACGAGTCAGGTGCTGGCTGTGGATGCGCTCGAAATCATCGAGATCGGCCACCACGAGTCGCAGCAGGTAGTCGTGCTCGCCGGTCATCAGGTAGCACTCCATCACCTGGGGGATCTTGCGCACGGCCGCTTCGAAGGCTTCAAGCCCCGATTGACTCTGGCGATCGAGGGTGATGTTCACGAACACGTTGACCGGATAGCCCGCCTTGTGCTGATCGATGCGTGCGGTGTAGCTCTGAATCAGGCCCGATGTCTCGAGCGCTTTGACCCGCCGCAGGCAGGCGGACTCGGACAGGCTGACTTCGCTTGCGAGGCGCGCGTTGGTGATGCGCGCGTCCTGCTGCAGGCGGCGGAGAATGGCGTGATCGTAGCGATCCAGGCTCATAGGCGCAATATTCTGCCATAAATAATTTTAATAGAGACAGATCCTGCGGTAAAAATCGGCTGCCACTGCGGCATTTGCAAGCTCGCTCCAGCACCGCGCCGTAAGCTCGTGCGCAGTTGCATTCGGGGGAGAGCGGCATGCGTATCGGGGTTCCGAGCGAGATCAAGGTTCACGAGTATCGGGTGGGACTGGTGCCAGCCGGGGTGCGGGAGCTTACCGGCGCAGGTCACGAGGTGCTGATTCAGTCCGGTGCAGGACGTGGCATCGGCTTTACGGATGCAGCCTATCAGGAGGTCGGTGCGCGCATCCTGCCGGACGCGGCCGCGGTGTTTTCTGCGGCCGATCTGATCGTCAAGGTGAAGGAGCCGCAGCTCGCCGAATGTGCCCTGCTACGGCCCGGCCAGGTGCTCTTTACGTACCTGCATCTTGCGCCGGACCCTGAGCAGGCGCGTGCGCTGATGAAATCCGGCGTCACTGCAATCGCCTATGAGACCGTGACTCACGACGGGGGGCTGCCGCTGCTCACCCCGATGAGTGAGGTTGCGGGCCGGATGTCGGTGCAGGTGGGAGCGAGCTGCTTGCAGAAGGCGCATGGCGGCAGCGGCGTGCTGCTTGGCGGGGTGCCAGGGGTGTTGCCGGCAAAGGTGCTGATCCTGGGCGGTGGTGTCGCCGGCACACACGCGGCGCAGATGGCCGTCGGGATGCACGCCGACGTCACGGTGGTGGATCGTTCGCTCGGCCGGTTGCGGCAACTGTCCGAGCAGTTCGGTTCCGCGTTGCGTACCGCATATTCGACCACGGCGACGATCGAGCGGTTGATCAAGGAGGCGGATCTGGTGATCGGCGCGGTGCTGATTGCCGGTGCATCGGCGCCCAAATTGGTCACGCGCGCGATGCTCGCGAGCATGCAAGCCGGCTCGGTGCTGGTCGATATCGCCATCGATCAGGGCGGCTGCTTCGAAACCAGT
Organism: Pseudomonadota bacterium; assembly: GCA_021822385.1. Taxonomy (GTDB): domain Bacteria; phylum Pseudomonadota; class Gammaproteobacteria; order Steroidobacterales; family Steroidobacteraceae; genus 13-2-20CM-66-19. Next base: position 78,903 of record JAKARC010000002.1, on the reverse strand, counting down.
CGAGCGACCACGCACGCCGAGCCGACCTTTGTCGTTGACGGGGTGGTGCATTACTGCGTGGCGAACATGCCCGGTGCGGTGGCGCGCACCTCGACGTTTGCCTTGACCAACGCCACGCTGCCTTATGTCCGCCAGATTGCAGACCTCGGCTGGCAGGAGGCGCTGCGGCGGGATGCGGGTTTCGCCGCTGGGCTGAACGTGCACGCCGGCGGTATCACTCACGCCGCCGTTGCCGAGTCGCTTGGCCTGCCGCTGATGCCCATGCCGATCGGCAGCAGTTGAGGCACCTGCCTGCGGGGCTTAGGGCATAACCAGAAGTTCTGGTAAAACGTGCGCCGTCCGCCAGCATGCGGTACGGGGCATTGGTAGACTGTGCATCGGTACTTCAACGGATAGCGACCGTGTCTCCGATCACAGATTCCGAGCTCCTCGAGGCGCTGCTGCCAGTGGCGGTGGCCGCGGGGCGCGCCGCGTACGCCATCTATCGCCGCGGCGATGCCGACGTCCAGTACAAGGCGGACCAGAGTCCGGTCACGGCGGCGGATCGCGCGGCCGAGCAGATCATTCTCGAGCATCTCCAGCGCATCGCCGCCGACATTCCGGTGGTGGCGGAAGAGTCCTACGCCGGCGGCCACAGGCCATCGAGTGGCGCGGCGTTTTTCCTGGTCGATCCGCTCGATGGCACCAAGGAATTCATTGGTCGCCGTGGGGATTTTACGGTCAACATTGCGCTGATCCGCGGCGGTGCACCAGTGCTGGGCGTGGTATATGCGCCGGTCGGCGGCATGCTCTATGCGGGCAATGTCGTCGCGCGGCACGCGTTCCGCTTTCTGCAGCCGGCCGAGCCGCACACCGCCAAGGCGGGTGCGCGCGAGCCGGTGCATGTGCGCCCAGCGCCGCAGGGCGGCCTGACCGCGGTGGTCTCGCGCTCGCACGCGACCCCGCAGACCGAATCCTACCTGCAGAGCTACCCTGTCCGTGAGCGCGTCTCGGTGGGCTCTTCGCTGAAGTTCTGCCAGGTCGCCGCTGGGGAGGCAGACCTGTATCCGCGGCTCGGTCCGACCATGGAATGGGATACCGCGGCCGGGCAAGCGGTACTCGAGGCCGCCGGTGGTCAGGTGCTCGCGCCCGGAGGTGAGCCGTTGCGTTACGGGAAACCGGGTTTACGCAATTCCTTCTTCGTGGCCGGCGGGCCGTTCCCGCTCGTGCCTCTGGCGGCATGACCCGTATGGACGACATCAGCGCGCGCGAGCGCGATCCCCACCATCGGCGGGCACGCCTCTCGGCGCATCTGCGCCGCCTCGAGTCCGAATCAATCGGCATCATCCGCGAAGTGGCGGCGGAGTTTCGCAATCCGGTGATGCTGTATTCGATTGGCAAGGATTCGGGTGTCATGTTGCATCTGGCGCTCAAGGCGTTCTATCCCGGCAAACTGCCCTTTCCGCTGCTGCACATTGACACGACCTGGAAGTTCCGGGAAATGATCCGCTTCCGTGACGAGATCGCGGCGCGTCACGGCCTGAAGCTGCTCGTGTACACCAACGCCGAGGGAGTGGCGCGTGGCATCAATCCGATCAGTTCCGGCTCGCAGCTGCACACGCAGGTGATGAAGACCGAGGCGCTGAAGCAGGCGCTCGATCGGTGGCAGTTCGATGCCGCCTTTGGCGGCGCTCGCCGCGATGAGGAACAAAGCCGTGCCAAGGAGCGTGTCTTCTCGTTCCGCTCCCCGGGGCACGTATGGGATCCGCGTAACCAACGGCCGGAGCTGTGGAATCTCTACAACACTCGCATCAATCCCGGCGAGACCATTCGCGTCTTTCCGCTGTCGAACTGGACCGAGCTCGATGTCTGGGAGTACACCCGTGCCGAGCAGATCCCGGTGGTGCCGTTGTACTTTGCCGCGCCGCGCCCCGTCATCGAGCGCGACGGCCAACTCATCATGCGCGACGATGAGCGGATGCCGCTGAAACCCGGGGAACAGACCCAGGTGCGCTCGGTGCGCTTCCGCTCCCTCGGCTGCTATCCACTGACGGCAGCGCAGGAGAGCGACGCCACGACGATCGAGCAGATCATTGCTGAGATGCTGCGGATGCGCACTTCGGAGCGCTCCGGGCGGCTGATCGACAACGACGAGGCGGCGTCAATGGAGAAGAAGAAACGTGACGGATACTTCTGAAAGATTCGCGTACGTGCCGGAGGATGCCGCCACGGGTGCGCGCGCCGGCGAGAAGACGCTGCTGCGCTTCCTCACGTGCGGCTCGGTGGACGACGGCAAGTCGACCCTCATCGGGCGGCTGCTGTACGATACGCAGCTGATCCACGACGATCAGCTCGCCGCTCTCGAACGGGACAGCCGCAAGCACGGCACCACGGGCGATGAGCTCGATTTGGCACTGCTCGTCGATGGACTGCAGGCCGAGCGCGAGCAGGGCATCACCATCGATGTCGCCTATCGATTTTTCGCCACGCCGCGCCGCGCATTCATCGTCGCCGACACGCCGGGTCATGAGCAATACACGCGCAACATGGCCACCGGTGCCTCCAATGCACAGGCCGCCGTCATCCTGATCGATGCGCGCAAAGGCGTGCTTACGCAGACGCGCCGGCACAGCTTCATCTGCGCGCTGCTCGGCATCAGGCATGTCGTGCTCGCAATCAACAAGATCGATCTCGTCGAGTACTCCGGGGAACGCTTTCACCACATCGTGGCCGAGTATCTCGGTTTCGCTGCCGCACTGAAGTTTGCCTCGATCGCAAGCATTCCGCTGTCGGCGCGCTATGGCGACAACGTGGTGCGCCGCAGTGAGTGTATGAGCTGGTACGAAGGGCCAACGCTGATCGAGCAGCTTGAGACGCTCGATGTCAGCGAGGGCCTGGATGAGAAGCCGCTGCGTTTCCCGGTGCAATGGGTGAACCGGCCGAACGCCGACTTCCGCGGCTTCGCGGGCACCGTCGCTTCCGGCATCGTGCGGCCCGGTGATCCTGTGGTGGTGGCGGTCTCGGGGCGGGAAACCCGCGTAGAGCGCATCGTTACGGCCGATGGTGATTTGGCCGAAGCGCATGCGGGTGACGCGGTGACGCTGACATTGAGTGATGAAGTGGACATCGCCCGCGGCGACCTGTTGGCGCACGCGCAAGCGCGCCCGGAGGTCGTCGATCAGTTCGCTGCGCAGGTGCTGTGGATGCTCGAGGAGCCCATGCTGCCGGGGCGCTCGTATCTGCTGCGCATCGGTACGCGTTACGTGCCCGCGCGCATCACGAGCCTGAAGCACAAAGTCGATGTCAACACCCTCGAGCACATTGCCGCTAAGACGCTTGGTCTGAATGAGATCGGAGTGTGCAATCTCGCGACGACTTCGCCGGTGGCGCTTGACGCATATGCGGACAACCGTGCCACCGGCGCATTCGTGCTCATCGATCGGTTTACGCACGCCACGGCTGCTGCCGGCATGATCAGTTTCGGCTTGCGGCGTGCAACCAATATCCACCGCCAGGCGCTGCTCGTTGACAAGGCCGCACGCATGCGCCTGAACGGTCACCGCCCGGCAATTCTATGGTTCACGGGCCTGTCCGGTTCCGGCAAAAGCACGGTTGCGAACATCGTCGAGCGTGAGCTGCACGCGCACGGGGCACACACCTACATGCTCGATGGCGACAACGTGCGTCATGGGCTCAATCGCGATCTGGGCTTCACGGATGCGGATCGCGTGGAGAACATCAGGCGTGTCGGCGAGGTGGCCAAGCTCTTCGTCGATGCCGGCGCGATCGTCTTGTGTTCGTTCATCTCCCCGTTCCGAGCTGAACGGCGCATGGTGCGTGAGCTGGTCGAGAGCGGAGAATTCATCGAGATCTTCTGCGATACGCCACTTGACGAGTGTCGCCGGCGAGATCCGAAGGGATTGTATGCGCGCGCGCTCGCAGGGAAAATCCGCAACTTCACCGGTATCGACTCCCCGTACGAGCCGCCGGAGAATCCCGAGCTGGTGCTGACCCCAGGTCCGCTCGGACCGGAGGAAGGTGCGCGGCAGGTGCTCGAGGCCTTGCGGGCGCGGCACATCATCGTCTGAGCGCGCGGGCGCGGCGGCGCACCGCTTCTGCGTCTGCGCGGGCCTCGATCGGCGGACACAGGCGCGCTACCATCGACCTGTTCACGCACTGGGGGCTGCCGTGTCGACCCATTACCTGCGCGACGGCGATGTCGCGCTGCTGCAGATCGACAACCCGCCGGTCAACGCCCTTGACCTGCAGGTGCGCACGGATATCGGCATGGGACTGCGCCGCGCCGGCGAAGATCCTACGGTCAAGGCAGTTGTGCTCTACGGCGCACGCGGGAGTTTTGGCGCAGGCGCTGACATCGATGAGATTGCCTCGGGGGTCGCCTTGCGCAGCCCGACGCTGCGCGAGCTGCAGGCGCAGATCGAAGCGCTCGGCAAGCCAGTTGTGGCGGCTATCGACGGGGTGGCATTGGGCGGGAGCTTCGAGCTTGCGCTCGCCTGTCATGCGCGCATCGCGGCGCCGGCCGCGCACCTTGGACTGCCCGAGGTCAAACTGGGTCTGATCCCGGGCAGCGGTGGTACACAGCGCTTCACCCGCCTCGCCGGCCCGGCGGCGGCGCTCGAGGTGATAAGCGCCGGGCAGCCTGTGCCGGCCGCGCGTGCGCTGAGTCTCGGCGTCATCGACGCAACGGTCGCCGAGCCGGTGCGAGCGGCGCACGAGCGGGGGCTCAGGCTTGCCGCCGCCGGGCCGCTGCCGCTACCGGCGCACGCGCGCACCGATAAGATCCGCACCCTTGCGCCCGATCTATTCACGCGCTGGCGCGCCGCACACGCGCACGCCTATCGCGGTCAACTCGCTCCGTGGCGTGTCGTCGATGCGATCGAGGCGGCCTGTACTCTGCCGGCAGAAGAGGCGTTCAAGTTGGAACGTCAGTACTATCTCGAATGCCGCGCGAGCGCACAGCGCGAGGCATTGATGCATGTCTTTCACGCCGAGCGCGCCGCACGCCGCATTCCCGGTCTGGGGGCGCACGTGCGGCCGTTGCCGATCGAGCGGGCCGGCATCGTCGGGGCGGGCATGATGGGCACGGGTATTGCGATGTGTTTGGCAGCCGCGGGCATCGAGGTGGCGCTGCTCGATGTGTCGCCGCCTGCGCTCGCCGCCGGCCTTGCTCGCATCGGGGGCCTCTATGACGAGAGCGTCGCGCGCGGCAAGCTCACCGACGCACAGGCCGCCGCCGCACGCAGCCGCATTCGGGGCGTCAGCGACTACGCCGCGCTGGCACAAGTCGACATTGCCATCGAGGCAGTGTTCGAAGATCCGGTGCTCAAAGGCGAGGTATTCGCTCAGCTCGATCGCTGCACCCCGGCACGCGCGATCCTCGCCAGCAACACCTCGACGCTCGACATCGATCGCCTGGCGGCCTGCACCGCGCGCGCAGAGCAGGTGGTCGGCACGCACTTCTTCAGTCCGGCGCACATCATGAAGTTGATGGAGAACGTGCGCGGCCGCGCCAGTTCGCCGGAGACCCTCGCCACCGTGATGGCGCTCGCGCGCCGTCTCGGCAAGATCCCGGTGCTGGCCGGCAACTGCGACGGCTTCATCGGCAACCGCATGCTGCACTTTTACGGGGTGGAGGCCGAGCGCCTGCTCGAGGAGGGGGCGACGCCCGAGCAGATCGACGCGGTAATCGAGGAGTTTGGCTTCGCGATGGGGCCGCTCGCGATGCGCGATCTTGCGGGCAATGACGTCGGCTGGGCGATCCGGCGCAATCGCGTGCTGCCGGCCGATGAGCGTTGCTCGCCAATACTCGAGCGGATGGTTGCCGCAGGGCGGCTCGGGCGCAAGTGCGGCCGGGGGTTCTATCGCTACGAGGGCGGACGGCGCCACTCGGACCCTGAGGCGCTCGCGTTGATCCGCGCGGTTGCGGACGAACTCGGAATCAGGCAGCGCTCGATCGGCGCGCAGGAAATCCTGGCGCGGCTGCTGCATCCGCTGGTCAACGAGGGCGCCCGGGTGCTCGCGGAGGGCATCGCCGCTCGCCCCGGCGACATCGACGTGGTGTACGTATACGGGTATGGCTTTCCGGCTTTCCGGGGCGGTCCCATGTACTGGGCGGAGCGGTCCGGGCTCGACGCCGTTGTGGCCACACTCGAGGGCCTTGCCCCGAGTCACGGTGAGCGCTGGCGGCCGTGCGCGCTGCTGCGGGCGGCGGCAGCGGCCGGCGCCTGGAGCAGGGCGGGTACTTGACCGAAAGCCGGATTAAATATAAGTTTCAAACGGTCGTTTTATCCATGCGCGCAAAAATTTCACAGCAGCACGGGGCGCCGTGCGAACAGAACCTGCCGCGCTACAGCGGCACTGCGGCGCGTATCATTAATGTCGCCGAGGTTCTGTTCGTCGAGTTCGGCCTGCAAGCCACCTCGTTGCGCCTGATCACCCAGCAGGCTGGCGTCAACCTGGCGGCGGTCAATTACCACTTCCGCTCCAAGGATGCGCTGTTTGCAGCAGTGTTCACGCGGCGCTTCGCGCCTTGGGCATGCGCGTGCCTGCGCGAGCTCGATACGCTCGAGGAGCGCGCCGCCGCGGGCGCAGCGCACATGAGCGTCGAGGAAGTAGTGATGTGTTATGTTCGCCCCACGCTTGCTCTCTCGCGTGATCCGGCGCGCGGGGGGGCGATGTTTGCGCGCCTGTTTTCACGGGTCCTGGTGGAAAATCATCGCCAGTTGCGCCAGATGCTCGCGGACGATTGGGGGCATATGGTCACGCGCTTCACGCAGGCGCTCGCGCACGCGCTGCCGGCGCTCGGCGCCGAGGAAGTCATCTGGCGGTTGCATGTGGGGTTCAGCGTCATGTTCCACGCGTTTGCGGGCAACGACATTCTCAAGGTGTTCGGCCGCTCGGTGGTTTCGGCGCGCGACCCAGATCTGATCGTCAAATATGTCGTGCCGTTCGTGGTGGCGGGCATGAGCGCAAGCGCGGGCACCACGCACGCCGTGCGCAACGGCTTGGTTCGGTCCCAGGGTCCCGGCGGACGGCGCCGTGCCCCGGTAGTGAAACTGCGGGCCGTCGCCGCGCCTGCGAGCGACGGTGGCGGGAGTGAAGGCAATGGCCGGAGAGCACGTGCCGCGACCGGCACATCGCAGGTGTCGCGTGCGCGGGGTGCAGCGCCGGTGGGGACGCGCTTGAAGGGGAAGTCATGAGCGAGAGAAATTTCATCGTACGCAAGGTGGCTGTGCTTGGGGCGGGCGTCATGGGCGCGCAGATTGCCGCGCACCTGGTCAATGCAGGAGTACAGACCGTCTTGTTCGATCTGCCGGACAGCTCCGGCGGCAGCGGCACCGTGACCAAGGCCATCGGTGCGCTTGCTAAACAGCAGCCGCCGCCACTCGGGGCGCCAGCGCTTGCCGAACTGATCGAGCCGGCGAACTATGGCACGGACCTCGCGCGACTTGCTGAGTGCGACCTCGTGATCGAGGCGATCGCCGAGCGGATCGATTGGAAGATCGAGTTGTACCGCAAGGTGACTGCGGCGCTTGCGCCGCAGGCTATTTTCGCCACCAACACCTCGGGTCTGTCGATCGAGGCGCTCGCGGCCGCCTGTCCGCAATCGCTGCGAGCCCGATTTTGCGGTGTCCATTTCTTCAATCCCCCCCGCTACATGCGTCTGGTCGAGTTGATTCCCTGCGCGGACAGCGATCCGGCCATGCTCGATGGCCTGGAGAGCTTCCTCGTCACGGCCCTCGGCAAGGGCGTGATTCGTGCCAAGGACACGCCGAATTTTCTCGCCAACCGCATTGGGGTTTTTTCGATGTTGGCTACTGTCGCTAATGCGGAGAAATTCGGCTTGCGCTTCGATGTTGTCGATGCGCTCACCGGGCCGTTGCTCGGACGGCCGAAATCGGCCACGTTCCGTACCGCCGATGTCGTCGGCCTGGACACTTTTGCGCACGTGGTGCGCACGATGCGCGAGGCACTGCCGCAGGATCCATGGCACGCGCTGTACACGCTGCCGCCGTGGCTCGAGCGCCTCATCGAGGCCGGAGCGCTCGGCGCCAAGACACGCGGCGGGATCTATCAAAAGCGTGGCCATGAGCTGCTCGTGCTTGATCCGGCGAGCGGCACGCATGTGCCCGCCGGCGCGCAGGCCGATGCCGAGGTGATCGGCCTGCTCAAGATCGACGATGTCGCGGCGCGCTTCGCGGCGCTGCGGGCGAGCGAGCATCCACAGGGGCGGTTTCTGTGGGCGTGCTTTCGCGATACGTTCCACTACGCGGCCTATCATCTGGCTGGCATTGCACACTCGGCTCGCGATCTCGACCTGGCTATGCGCTGGGGCTTTGGCTGGCAACGCGGACCGCTCGAGCTGTGGCAGGCGGCCGGCTGGTCGCGTGTAGCCGGATGGCTCGAGAGCGACATCCGCGAGCACAAGACGCTGGCCGATGCCCCCTTGCCGGCGTGGGTGAGCGAGCCTGGCAGGAGTGGCGTGCATGGCGCCGAGGGCTCGTATGATGCGGCGGGAAAACGATGGGTGGGGCGCTCGGCTCTTGCGGTCTACCGCCGGCAGTTGTTTCCGGGGCTGCTGGTCGGCGAGCCGGCGCGGCAATGGGAAACCGTATTTGAGAACGCGGCAGTGCGCGCCTGCACCAGTGGCGATGGCGTGTTGGTTGCGTCGCTGCTCACCAAGGCCCACTCGATCTCACCCGAGGCGCTCGCCGGGCTCAACCATGCACTCGATCTGGCCGAGGCGCGGTATCGCGCGCTGGTCATCTGGCAGAGTGAGCCGCCGTTTTCGGTCGGAGCAAATCTGGAGGCGCTGAGGCCGGCGGTGGCCGCGGGCGACTGGGCGAGCATCGAGGCGGTGATCAGCGGTTTTCAGAAAACCTCGATGCGGTTGCGATACAGTTTCGTGCCGACGGTCGCGGCGACCGAGGGGTACGTCTTCGGGGGCGGTTGCGAGTTTGCGCTGCATTGCGATCGCATTGTCGCGGCGCACGAATCGTACGTCGGGCTCGTCGAGGCGGGGGTTGGTCTGTTGCCCGCCGGGGGTGGCTGCAAAGAACTCGCCCGGCGTGCCGCTGAGCGCAGTACCGGCGATCTGTTCGCAGCGCTGAAGGATTATTACATGGCGGTTGCGACCGCCAAGGTCGCTGGCAGCGCCCGCGAGGCCCGCGAGATGGGCTATCTCGGTGCGGGCGACGTCGTGGTCATGAACAGTGCCGAGCTGCTCCATGTCGCCAAGGAGCAGGCGCTCGCGCTGGCTGAATCCGGCTATCGGCCACCATTGCCCGGCCGGCGCTTCGCCGTCGCCGGGCGCGTCGGTGCTGCCTCGATCAAAATGCAGCTCCTGAACCTGCTCGAAGGTCATTTCATCAGTCCCTATGACTTCGAGATTGGCGAGCGCATCGCCGAGGTGATGACCGGCGGGGACCTTGAGCCCGGCGCCGCGGTTGACGAGGAGTGGATGCTTGCGCTCGAGCGGCGCCACTTCCTCGAGCTGCTGAAGAACGCCAAGACTCAGGAGCGCATCGCGCACACGCTCGCCACTGGCAAACCGCTGCGTAATTGACGGCCGCGGGAGGAACTCACGATGACACAGAAAGTCACAGAAGCCTACATCGTTGCCGCGGTGCGCACGCCCGTCGGCAAGGCACCGCGCGGGATGTTGCGCCATGCTCGTCCCGATGATCTGTTGGTGCATGTGCTGCGCTGCGCGCTCGAGCGCACCCCGGCGATCGAACCGGGGGCCGTGGAGGACGTCGTGGTGGGGTGCGCGTTTCCGGAAGCAGAGCAGGGTCTGAACATGGCGCGTATTGCGGCGCTGCTCGCCGGATTGCCCGATTCGGTACCCGGCATCACGGTCAATCGTTACTGCTCCTCGGGGCTGAATGCGGTGCAGATTGCGGCCGACCGGATTCGCTTGGGTGAGGCGGACGTCGTGATCGCAGGGGGTGCCGAGTCGATGTCCATGGTGCCGATGATGGGCAACAAGATTGCATTCAACCCGCAGGTCTTCGCCCGCGACGAGCACTATGCAATCGCGTATGGCATGGGCATCACGGCGGAGAAGGTGGCGCGCCAGTGGCATGTGTCGCGCGAGGATCAGGACGCCTTCGCACTGGAATCGCATCGTCGGGCGCTGAGTGCGCGCGCCGCAGGCGGCTTCGCAGCCGAGATCGCCCCGGTACAGATCACGACACGTACGCCCGATTCGGCGAGCGGCGAGGTGCGCCGCAGCATCAAACACCTGAGCGAGGATGAAGGTCCGCGCTCGGATACCTCGCTGGCGGCGCTTGCCAAGCTCAAACCCGTTTTCGATACCTCCGGTACCGTTACCGCGGGCAACAGCTCCCAGACCTCCGATGGCGCCGCCGCGGTGATCCTGGTGTCGGAGGCGGCATTGCGGCGTTACAGCCTGACGCCGCTCGCCCGCTATGTGACGTTCGCCGTCAAGGGCGTGCCACCGGCCATCATGGGGATCGGGCCGAAGGTGGCAGTGCCGGCGGCACTCGCGCGCGCCGGTCTTGCCCGGGATGCGCTGCAATGGATCGAATTGAACGAAGCGTTTGCGGCGCAGGCCCTTGCCGTGATTCGGGACCTCGAGTTGGATCCGGCGCGCGTGAATCCTCACGGCGGCGCGATCGCGCTCGGTCACCCGCTCGGGGCGACCGGCGCGATTCGGACGGCAACCCTGGTGCATGGCATGCGCCACCGGAACCTCAAGGGCTTCGGTATGGTCACCATGTGCATCGGCACCGGCATGGGGGCGGCGGGTATCTTCGAGGTTTTCTGAAGGTTCGTGTGACCTTGGACGGCTGCGGGGCGGCCGTGTGACGACCTCATGATTCCCGCGATGAGTGCACCGGCAGCCGGGTGGTGAACTTCTGGGTGCGCAGTACGAAACTGGTGTTGACCGAGCGCACCGCATCCAGCTGCAGCAGATGGGCGGAGAGAAACTGCTCATAGGCGGCCATGCTCGCCGCGACGATTCGCAGCAGATAATCGTTCGTGCCGCTCATGGCGTGGCACTCGAGCACCTCAGGGCGCTCGCGCACCCACTGGCCGAATGCCGCCACGGTCTGCGCGTGGTGATTTTCCAAGAGCACCAGGGCATAGGCCTGAATGGGCAGACCGATGGCCGCGGCGGACAGCAGCGTCGTGTACCCCTCGATGAAGCCGTCGCGTTCGAGACGTTTCAGTCGCCGCCAGCAGGGCGCGGGCGAGAGCCCGACGCGTTGGGCAAGTTCCTGGTTGGTGATGCGCGCTTCACACTGCAGCACCTCGAGAATCCGACAGTCGAAATGATCGAGGGTCGCGATCACGGTAATGTCCTCAAAGAGGCTGGATCGGCAATATTATTGCTAAGTGAGTCGGAAAACGAGCAATAAAAGAAAGCTAATTTCCAGGATATACGCATACACTCAATGCTGTTCGAGCTCGAGCACTAATCGACAGCGACGGCTCATGGCACCCTTGGCCTCATCGGCGACCGACTCCACCCATCCGACTTGGCTCGAGATGCAGCCTGACTGGCAGCAGGTGACGCGTCTGCTGCAGCAGTCACGGGCGCTCGATGACATCGAGGAGAAGCGACTGCTGCCGGCGCGGCAGGTGATGTACCAATTTTCTGCTCGTGGGCACGATCTGGCACAGATCCTGCTTGGGCTGCAGCTCACCGATCCCCATGACGCGGTGAGCGTCTACTACCGCTCGCGGCCGCTCATGCTCGCCGTGGGTGCCGATCTGGAGGATGCCGCCGCCGCCCCGCTGGCCCGCTGCGGCGGCTTCAGCGACGGGCGTGATATTGGCGTGGTGTTCAACCGGCCCGGGCGTGGAGCCGTGACGGTGTTGCCGGCCTGTGGTGGCGTTGGCGCTCAATACACGCCGGCGGCGGGGTGGGCCCAAGCCATTGGCTACCACGTTGACACCCTGGGACAGACCGACTATGCGCGCAGCATCGCGGTGGCGCTCGGAGGGGACGCGTCGGTGGCCACCGGAGGGTTCTGGTCGGCGCTGACTCTGGCGACGACGCTGCGCCTGCCGATGCTGTTTTACATCGAGGACAATGGTTTTGGCATCTCGGTGCGCTCGCAACTGCAGACCCCGGGCGGGAATATCGCCGCCAATTTGCGGGCATTTTCCGGTCTTGCACTGTATGAAGGCGATGGCGCCGATCCGCTCGAGGCGGCCGAGCGCGTTGCCGCGGCGGTGCGTTTCGTGCGCGAGCGGCGTCGCCCGGCGCTGTTGCGGCTGACGGTGCCGCGACTGTGCGGGCACTCGGGGCAGGATACGCAAACCTACAAATCGGCCGAGACGCTCGCGCGCGAGCGCAGCAACGATCCTCTGCAGCGGCTGTACCACTATCTTGTGCCGCGACGGATGCGCGTGGATCTGTGGCGCCAGATCGAGCGCGAGGCACTGCAGGCGGTCGAAACGGCACTGGCGCGAGCCCTGGCACGAGCGCCGCCGGATCCGCAGCGAGTGACGCGCTACGTCTTCACCGAGCGCGACGCCAGCGGACGACTCGAGCTGCAGGCCCAGGGTGGACTTGCCCCGCTCGGTGCCGCCATCCCTGCGAGTTACGGCGATCCCGTCCCCGAGCCTGCCCGCATCAACATGCTGACTGCGATCCGACGCACGCTCGAGGTCGAACTCGCTCTCAACCCGCGCATGCTCGTGTTCGGTGAGGATGTCGGTCCGAAAGGAGGGGTGCACGGTGCAACGCTCGGACTGCAGACGAAATACGGCGCGGCCCGGGTGTTCGATACCAGCCTGTCCGAGGAGGGCATCGTCGGGCGCGCCGTCGGTTTGGCGCTAGCCGGTCTGCTGCCAGTGCCGGAAATTCAATTTCGCAAATACGCCGATCCGGCGACAGAGCAGCTCAATGACTGCGGCACGATGCGCTGGCGCACCGCCAATCGTTTTGCCGCACCCATGGTGGTGCGTATGCCCGTGGGCTTTTTCAAGTGCGGTGATCCATGGCACAGTCAGACGAACGAAGTCGCCTGGGTGCACGCTATCGGCTGGCGCGTCGCCATGCCTTCGAATGCCGAGGATGCGGTTGGTCTGCTGCGCACGGCGTTGCGCGGCAATGAGCCGACACTGTTCTTCGAGCATCGCTCGCTGCTCGATGACGCTTGGGCACGGCGCCCATACCCTGGCGATGCGTATGCGCTGCCCTTCGGTGCGGCACGGCGCATCTGTGCGGGCTCGGAAATGACGATCGTGACCTGGGGCGCGATGGTCGAGCGCTGCGAGCGTGCGGCTGCGGCCTCGGGGGTACACACGGAAATTCTCGATCTACGCACGCTGTCCCCCTGGGACCGCGCGGCGGTGCTCGCCTCGGTGCGCAGGACCCGGCGCTGTCTGATCGTGCATGAGGACACGTTGAGTGCCGGATTCGGCGCGGAAATTGCCGCTACCCTGGCGCAGGACGCGTTCTTCAGCCTCGATGCGCCGGTCGAGCGGCTGGCGATGCCCGACATCCCGAGCCCGCACAGCCCCGAGCTGCTCGCGGCCACAGTGCCCGATGTCGAGTCCATCACACGCGCCATCCGGGCGCTGGCGAGCGTGTAGTCATGTCCACAGCGCCAGTCGAGGTGCGCGCGCCCGCCGAGCAGTCCGAGGGGTCGCGCTCGCAGGTGTTGCGTTGGCTGAAGTCGGTGGGAGAGCCGGTGCAGGCGCATGAGCCGCTCATCGAACTCGAAACCGACAAAGTGACTGTTGAAGTGGCGGCGCCGGTGGCCGGCGTGCTCATGGAGATTCTTAAACCCGAGACTGCCGAGGTCGCGCCCGGCGATCTGCTCGGCCGCATTGCCCGCAGTGGCACTCAGTCCCCGCCCGCCGAGCGGCATGCGGGGGTGGATGCCGCGGTTACCGCGGCCGCAGTCGTAGGCGCGCGCGCAGGGGCAGATCGGGGTGCCGATCCCACGCATCTAAGTCCGGCGGTGCGCCGCCTTCTCGCCGAGCGCGGACTTTCCCCGCAGCAGGTGCGCGGCACCGGTCCGGGCGGGCGGATCACGGTAGACGATGTCTTAGGCGCTGCGGACGCACGACCGGCGGATGGCGAGGCGCACGCTGCCGCGCAACCGGCAATTTGCGCTGGGACGCATCCGGCCGTGCAGCGAGTGCCGCATAGTGCGGTACGCAAACGCATCGCGGCACGCATGGTGGCGAGCCTGCTCAACACCGCACCGCACGTGACGACCGTGTTCGAGGTTGATATGACGCGGGTACTTGCGCATCGGGCGCGTCATCGCGAGGCCTTTGCGAGTCGGGGCGCGTCGTTGACTTTTACGGCGTATTTCGTGCGCGCGGCTGTGCAGGCCATCGCGGTGGTGCCGCACGCCAACAGTCGCTGGACCGACGATGCGCTTGAGATTTACCAGAGCGTCAATTTCGGCATAGGCACGGCAACGCCGAGCGGGCTCGTGGTGCCGGTGCTGAGGGCCGCCGAGACGCTCGATCTGGAGCAGACCGCGCGCGAGATCAATGAGCTCGCGCGCCGCGCGCGTGCCGGCGCGCTGCAGCCGGAGGAGGTGCGGGGCGGCACTTTTACGCTGTCGAACCATGGTGTCAGCGGGGCTCTGTTTGCTGCTCCGATCATTCTGCCGGCGGGACAGGCTGCCATCGTCGGTGTCGGCAAGATAGAGCAACGGGTCGTAGCGGTCACGGATTCGGGTGCGGATCACTGCCAAATCAGGCCACGGTGCTACGCCACTCTGACGATCGACCATCGCGTCATGGATGGGGAGCAGGCGAATCAGTTCATGCAGGTCTTTGCCGCGCGGCTGGCGGACTGGCCGGAGTGAGACTCAGCGCGTGTCGGCGCGGCGGCACACAGACCGCGGTGTACCGCTGACCCGCTTCATCGCCCCGGCTGTCGCTGCGCGGTGCGCTTCGCGTGCACGGACAACGGTGCAGTTGGATCGGGCAGAACGGATCCGCTCGGCTCATCGTCCATGCTGACGAACCGCACTGGACTGCACCTCGCGGTGACGTCCCGACATCCGTGCTGCGCAGGTGCGTGCGTGCGCAGTAAGTGCACATCAGCGGTTGAGCCCGCCAAAGCGTGCCTGGATTTCCGGACCGGGCGGCGGCAGCGGGCCGGTCAACGTGCTGCCGCAGGCATCAAGATGCGCCTCGGCGGCGTGGAATACACCGTTGTACAGGCGGGTGCACATTTGGTAAGCCTCGGCGCCGATCCACTTCTCCGGCAGCAACGCCGGCGGCAGCAGCGGATCGCGCAGATGAATTCTCCGGTATTCGTGGATCAGCAACGTGCGCACGAGAAAGGCCGACTGCGGGGGGATGGCCTGCAAGCGTCCGGCCGCATCGATCGGCGCAAACGTGTCATGGAGTTTGCGGTAGCGGCGTGCGAGAGTCTCGAGATTCCACGCGAACTGCACACAATCACGGTCGGCCCGGGGGTTCTCGCCACGGCTCTCGAACAGCCAGCCTGGGTCTGTCCACCCGCGCAACGCGAGCGCGGCCCGCACTTGCGTGCAGGTGAGCGCCGGGTGGGCATAGAGTCCAGGGGCGATCTGACCGAAGCCGAGCCAGCGCAGCGCACGGCGCAACTCGCCTCCGGCGCCGCGAGCGGGCTTTAGCGCGAGCAGCGTCCAGGAGCCGTCCCACTTGTGCGGGCTCGGGGCGTACAGACGTGCGGTGGCCTCGGCGAACACGGCGCGTCCCGTTGCGGTGAGGTGGTATTCGCTGCGCCGTCCCGTTCGGGTTGCGATGAGCCAATTGTCCGCGGCCAATCGGGCCACCGCCGTGCGTACCAGCCGCTCGGCGAGCCCGAACGGCTCGGCCAGTCGTATCAGGCTCCCCAGGGTGATGCGCCCGCCGCGCGGGGCAATGGCATCACCAAAGATCGTCATCAGCAACGAGCCGCTGCGCAGCGGCCGTTGCGCGCGGAAGCGCTGCCGGAGCGCTTCGATCGCCGGCTGGGCGTGGTATACGGACTGCATCTGCGGGTTGGCACCGGGAAAGATTCATTTTGCCACGAATCGTATTGACACAAAAACAGGAATAGGTATAGCGTTTTCGTATCAAATCACCGGCGACCGGTATGTATACACAGGCACTGGATGCGCAGCCGGGGGCGGCGGGCGCGGACGACGCTGAACAGCAGGCCCGCCTGGCGCGATTCCAAGAGCGCATTGATCGGGACGAGAAGATCGAACCGACAGATTGGATGCCGGAGCAATACCGCCACATGCTCATCCGCCAGATCGCCCAGCATGCCCACTCCGAGATTGTCGGCATGCTGCCCGAGGGCAACTGGATTACCCGCGCGCCGTCGCTGCGGCGCAAGGTTGTATTGATCGCGAAGGTTCAGGACGAGGGCGGACACGGATTGTATCTCTACAGCGCCGCCGAGACGCTCGGTGTCACGCGTGCAGCCCTGATCGAGCAGCTGCTCGCGGGGCAGGCGCGGTACTCGAGCATCTTCAATTACCCGACGCTCACCTGGGCTGACATCGGCGCGATCGGATGGTTGGTCGACGGCGCAGCGATCATGAACCAGATTCCCTTGTGCCGCTGCTCATATGGGCCTTATGCGCGCGCCATGGTACGCATCTGCAAGGAAGAGAGCTTCCACCAACGGCAAGGCTATGAACTGATGCTCACGCTCGCACGTGGCAGCGCGGCGCAGCGAGCTATGGCGCAAGATGCGTTTGCCCGCTGGTGGCGGCCGGCACTGATGATGTTTGGACCGAGCGATGCACACTCGGTGCATACCGCGCAGTCGATGCGCTGGAAAATCAAGCGCTTCAGCAACGACGAGCTGCGCCAGAAATTCATCGATGCCACGGTGCCGCAGGCGCATTTTCTCGGCTTGAGCATTCCGGATCCCGAATTGCGCTGGGACGCGGCGAGCCAGCACTTCCAGACCGGCCCGATCGACTGGGGTGAGTTCGAAGCGGTACTGAGGGGCGATGGCCCGTGCAATCGCGAACGGCTAGCGGCGCGCCGCGAGGCGCACGAGGCGGGCGCCTGGGTGCGCGCCGCAGCGGTGGCATACGCGGAGAAGCACCCCGAACATGCGCCTGCGGCGAGTGTCGGCTGAGGTGGGAGGCGAGAATGACCGAGGACTGGGTTCTCTATGAAGTGTTCATCCGCGCTCGTGCCGGCCTCGAGCACAAGCATGTCGGGAGTCTGCACGCCGCCGATGCGCGCATGGCCATCGAGCATGCCCGCGACATCTACACCCGCCGGCAGGAGGGGGTGAGCATCTGGGTCGTGCGCTCGAACGATATTCATGCCGCCGATCCGGCCGAGGCCGCGGCGCTGTTCGATCCGGCAGGCGATAAGATCTACCGACACCCGACCTTCTACTCGATTCCCGAGGAGGTCAAGAACATATGAACGGGGCATGCACCGCCGCCGAGGCGCACTGCGAATACGTGCTGCGTCTTGCCGACACCAGCCTGGTCGCCGGTCAGCGACTTGCCGAGTGGCTGGGGCATGGGCCTACGCTCGAGGAGGATCTCGCGCTCGCCAACATTGCCCTCGATCTGTTCGGCCAGGCGCGCTTGCTGCTCACTCTCGCCGGCCGTATCGAGGGCTGCGCTCGCGATGAGGATGCACTCGCGTTCGGGCGTGATGCCGCGGAGTTTCGCAATGTCGCGCTGGCTGAACAGCCAAACGGGGACTTTGCTCAAACCATCGTGCGCCAGGTCATGCTGGATGCGTGGCAACTCGAGACCTACTCGAGCCTCGTTGCCTCGGCCGACACGGAGCTCGCCGCAATCGCGCAGAAGGCGGTAAAGGAGTGCCGATACCACTGGCGCTACAGCTCGGGCTGGCTCGTGCGACTCGGGGATGGCACCGGGGAGAGCCATCGGCGCGCGAGCGCGGCGCTGCAGGCGCTGTGGCGCTTCACGGACGAGCTGCGCGTGGCCGATGAACTCGATGCGCGTATGGCCGCATGCGGTATCGGACCGGAGCCGGCGGTCGTGAACGCGCGGTGGCAGGAGCGTTTGGCAGGTGTGCTGGAGGCGGCCCGGCTGACTGTGCCGGCGCATCAGCACTATCCCTGGCACGGCAAACGCGGTGTGCATACCGAGGCGCTCACGCATCTGCTCGCGACGCTGCAGTACCTGCCGCGCCTCTACCCGGGGGTGTCGTGGTGAGCGAGCCGGCCCGTCCAGCGGTGCGGCTGCGGGAGCGGGCCGTCTGGAGAACTCTTGCGACGGTGATGGATCCAGAGATCCCGGCGGTGAGCGTTGTGGACCTCGGCATCGTGCGCCACGTACGCGCCGGTCCTGATGCTCGCGTGCACGTTGGTATCACGCCGACGTACTCTGGCTGTCCTGCCACCGAGGTCATTGTCAGCGCGATCCGCACGGCGCTCGATGGGGCCGGGCACGGCGAGGTGGTGCTCGAGACCGTGCTGTCGCCGCCATGGTCGAGCCGGTGGCTGAGCGCTGCGGGGCGGCGCAGGCTCGAGGCTTTCGGCATCGCCGTCGAGCGCGTCCCGGGTCTGGTGCCGCGCTGCCCTCGCTGTGCCAGCCGCGACGTCGAGCGAGTCAGCGAGTTCGGCTCCACGCCCTGCAAGGCACACTACCGCTGCCGGACATGCCTCGAGCCGTTCGATACCTTCAAATGCATCTGACATGGTGACATTCCGCGCATTGCGCGTCGTTGCCGTTCGGCCCGAGGCCGAGGACGCGCTTGCCATTACGTTCGCTGTTCCCGAACCGCTGCGCATGGAATTTCGCGGCACGCCCGGCCAGCACATTGTCGTGCGCGCGTTGGACGGGGCGGGGGAGCTGCGCCGCACCTATTCGCTCACGAACGCTCCAGACGCCGAGCAGTTGCGCATTCTCGTGCGCCGCCAGCCGCACGGACGGCTCTCGCAGTGGCTGACGGGCCTGGTGCCGGGCATGACGCTCGATGTCCTGCCACCGAGGGGCAGCTTCACACCGCGGGCTGAGACGCTCGCGCAGCGGCTGTACGTCGCGTTCGCGGCCGGCAGCGGCATCACGCCGGTGCTGTCAGTGACGCGCGCCGTGCTCGCCGCCGGCGGGACGATGCTCCTTTTCTATGGCAATCGCTGCACGGCCCGCGCCATGGGACTTGAGGATCTGCAAGCTCTGAAGGATCTGTACCCCGCGCAATTGGCACTGCATTTCGTCATGAGCGCGGAGCCGCAGGAACTGCTCCTGTACAACGGCCGGATCGACGCGACGAAGGTGCGGTTGTTCGCGCGTGCGTTCTTCGAGCCGCGCCGGGTGCACGAGGCGTTCGTGTGCGGACCCGGCGATATGGCCGCGCAGGTGACCGAGGCGTTGCACGCGCTCGGAGTGGATGCCAGGCGGATCCATGTCGAGCATTTTGCGGTTGCGGGCGAGCGGATCGATACACCTGTGGCAATTGCAGCCGAGGCGGCGGTGGGCAGGGCCGAAGTCGGCGTGATCCTGGATGGCCGGCGGCGCGCATTCACCATGTCGATCGGCGCCGATACGGTGCTCGAGGCCGCTGAACGCGCCGGCATCGAGCTGCCGTTCTCGTGCCGCTCCGGCGTGTGCTCGACCTGCCGGGTGCGTGTTGTGCGTGGGCAGGTCCGCATGGCCCAGAATTATGCCCTGGAGGACTGGGAACTCGACCAGGGCTACGTGCTTGCCTGTCAGTCGCTCTGCCGCAGCGCGCAGCTCGAGCTCGACTACGACGATCCATAGGCCACAGCGCTGCGCGGAGGATTCCATGCACTTTGAGACCATCGACTACTCGAGCGCGGCGGGCATCGCCCGCCTCACGCTGAATCGACCGCAGCGCCTGAACAGCTTCAACACGCGCATGCACGAGGAAGTGCGCGATGCGCTGGCGCGCGTTGGTGCAGATGCCGCAGTGCGCGTACTCATTCTCACAGGCGCCGGTCGCGCGTTTTGTGCTGGCCAGGATCTCGGTGAGCGTACCGTGGCCCCTGGCGGCGCGGCGATGGACCTCGGCGAGTCGATCGAGCGTTACTATAAGCCGTTGATCCTGACATTGCGCCAACTCGAGCTGCCGGTCATCGCCGCGGTTAACGGCGTGGCGGCCGGCGCGGGTGCCAATATTGCCTTGGCCTGTGATCTGGTCCTGGCCGCGCGTTCGGCGAGTTTCATGCAGGCTTTCGTTCATCGCGCGCTGGTGCCGGATTCGGGCGGCACGTGGCTGCTGCCGCGGCTGGTCGGTCCGGCGCGGGCCATGGGACTTGCGCTGCTCGGGGAGAAACTGCCGGCCGCGCAGGCGGCCGCGTGGGGCCTGATTTGGCGCTGCCTCGAGGACGAGGATCTCGCCACCGAGGTCACAGCGCTCGCCGAGCGACTTGCCGCGGCGCCGACACGTGCGTTGGCACGCACCAAGCGGTTGCTTGTTGAGGGCGCGAGCCGCACGCTTGAGCAGCAGCTTGATGCGGAGCGGGACGCGCAGCGCGAACTCGGTTACAGCGCCGATTACGCCGAGGGACTCGCCGCCTTCGCCGCCAAGCGCGAGCCGCGGTTCACCGGTCGATGAGCGGGAGTCGGGTGATGTCACTTGCGAGTTATGTCGGGGGCAAATGGGTGCAGGGCGCAGGACCGGGCGTGGCGCTGCACGATGCGACCACCGGCGAAATGATCGCCAGCGCGTCGAGCGAAGGCGTTGATTTTGCCGCGGCGCTCGCATACGCGCGTGCGGTCGGTGGGGCGAATCTGCGGCGGCTCAATTTTCACGAGCGCGCCGCGTGCCTGAAGCGTTTGGCGCGCTACCTGAGCGAACGGAAAGAGGAGCTTTATGCGCTCTCTTACGCCACGGGCGCGACGCGGGCGGACGCATGGCTCGATATCGAAGGGGGTATCGGGACGCTGTTCGTGTACGCGAGCAAGGGCCTGAAGGAGTTGCCCGAGGGGCAGGTCTACATCGATGGTCCCGCTGAACCGCTGGCCAAGAGTGGCGGGTTTTTCGGTCAGCACGTGTGCGTACCGCTCGAGGGCGCAGCGGTGCAGATCAATGCCTTTAATTTTCCCGTCTGGGGCATGCTCGAGAAGCTTGCCCCGGCAATGCTCGCCGGCGTTGCCACGATCGTGAAGCCCGCCACTGCAACAGCCTATCTCGCAGAGCTTGCGCTGCGTCTCGTCGTTGCATCGGGCGAACTGCCCGAGGGCGCGGTACAGTTGATCTGCGGTGGAATTGGTGATCTATTCGAGCACTTGACCTGTCAGGACATGATTGCATTTACGGGCTCGGCATCGACGGCGCGCCGCCTGCGCGCCCATCCACGGGTGCTCGAGCGGGCGGTGCGTTTCACGGCCGAGACCGACTCGCTGAACTCCTGCATTCTCGGACCGGATGCGAAGTCTGGGAGTCCGGAGTTCGAGCTGTTCGTGCGCGAAGTGGTGCGCGAGATGACGGTAAAAGCCGGACAGAAATGCACCGCGATTCGCAAAGCCGTCGTGCCGGTGGCGCAGGGTACCGCGCTGCTCGAGGCGCTGTGCGCGGAGCTCGATACGGTGGTCGTTGGCGACCCGCGTCGCGACGGGGTGCGCATGGGACCGCTTGCCTCGCTCGCCCAGCGCCGCGAAGTGTTGGCACAGATCGAGCGGCTGAGAGCCGCGGGACAATTGATTCGCGGGGGTGACACGCGGGCGCAGCTTGCGGCCGTCGATGCGGAGCGCGGCGCGTTCATGCTGCCGACGCTGCTCTATTGCCGGGATGGCGGGGCGGGGGGCGCGGTGCACGAGGTTGAGGCCTTCGGGCCGGTGTGCACGGTGTTGACGTACGGGACGCCGGCAGAGGCGATCGAGTGTGCGCGCCGCGGCGCCGGCAGCCTCGTCGGTTCGGTGTTTACTGCGGATGAGAGCATTGCCGCGCAACTGGTATTGGGGCTGGCGCCATTTCACGGTCGGGTATTGGTCGTCAACCGCCACTGCGGCGCAGACTCGACCGGGCATGGCTCGCCGCTGCCGCACCTGGTGCACGGAGGACCCGGGCGGGCGGGCGGCGGGGAGGAACTTGGGGGGATCCGCGCCGTGTTGCATTACATGCAGCGCACCGCGGTGCAGGGAACACCCGATGTGCTCACCGCCGTCACCGGCCGCTGGCTGCGAGGAGCACGCGAGCTCGACTCGGGAATTCATCCGTTTCGTCAGTCCTTTGGCGCGTTACGCATCGGCGATTCGTTCCGTTCGCGCGAGCGTGCGGTGACCGTGGCGGACATCGAGCGGTTCGCAGCGGTTTCGGGTGATTACTTCTATGCGCACATGGACGAGGCGGCGGCGCACCGCAATCCTCTCTTCGGCGGTAGGGTGGCTCATGGCTACTTTCTCATCGCAGCGGCCGCCGGGCTGTTCGTCGATCCGCCGCTCGGTCCGGTACTCGCCAACTATGGCATCGATGGCTTGCGTTTCACGCAGCCGGTCAAGCCGGGCGATCGCATCAAGGTGCGTCTGACCTGCAAGGAAAAATCGCTGCGTGTCGGTCGAGGCTATGGCGAGGTGCGCTGGGACACAGAGATCACCAATCAGGACGGTGCCACCGTCGCGCAATACGACGTCCTTACACTGGTCAGTGACGAGGGGCTGGCGAGGGAGTGAGCGCCCGAAAGCGCCCGGGCGGGGTGTCCGCCGCGGTGCCGCGGGTGCGTCGGTCGGCACGGTCTCATCCTTTTGACGGATGCGTGACCTCTTGAGTTGGCGGTTTCTGGCCGCATGTCTGACTCGAGCGCGGGCGAATCCCACGGCGTGGACTGCGGCGATTAGCTTCTCCGTAGACGCGGCGTGAACCGGCGCGGAGGCTGAGGCATGAATGGTGAGCGGCAGTACGGCTGGATGTGGGAACAGGCCTGTGACCTTCTGGAGCAGGCCGAACGGATGCAGCGCACGTTTCTGCGCTACATCGGCCCAAGTGCGGGTGCCGCGGCTTGGGAGCCCCCGGTGGATATCCAGGAAGGCAGGAGCGGCATGCTCATCGTGTTCGCTCTGCCCGGAGTTGTCCCGGAGGATATCGAGCTGAGGCTTGAGCCGTACGCGCTTACCGTGCGTACGGTGCGTCGGGTCAAGCTCGCTCATCCGGATGTCTCGATCCGGCGACTGGAAATTCCGCACGGGCAGTTCTATCGCCGCATACCCCTCGCCGGTCGTATGTTTTCGCTCTCGGGCTCGCGCTACGAGCACGGGTGCCTCGAGGTGCATCTGGTGCGGTCGCGGGAGAATGAGCTATGACGGATATTCACAACACTCCGGCGCACGACCGCGACGAACATCTTCCGTTGCCGCCGGCGGCCGTGCCGATTGTGGCGACACGTAATATGGTGCTCTTTCCGGGCATCGTGTTGCCGGTTACCCTTGGTCGCGAAGAGAGTATCGCGGCGGCGCAGGAAGCGGTGCGCAGTGGGCGCAAAGTGGGGCTGCTGTTGCAGCGGGATGCGGCGGTGGAAAACCCCGGTGTGAACGATCTGTATCGGGTGGGCGTGCTGGCCACGGTAGTGCGTTACATTACTGGTAATGACGGCACCCATCATCTGGTGTGTCAAGGTGAGGGCCGCTTCCGCCTGCTCGACATCGTGCGCGAGCAGCCGTTTCTTGCCGCACGTGTGGAGTCCATCGCTGAACCGGTGCAGGAGGGCGCGGACATCGAGGCGCGGCGCGAGTTTCTGCAGGATCGCGCCATCGAGGCACTATCCTTGTTGCCGCAGGCGCCGGCGGAGCTGGCGCGAACGGTGCGCAGCATCGAATCGGCTGGACAGCTTGCGGATCTCATTGTCAGCTTCATGGACATCAAGGCTGAAGAGAAGCAAGACGTCCTCGAGACGGTCGATTTGCGCGAGCGGCTCGACAAGGTCGTGAAGCTGCTGGCGCATCGCCTCGAGGTCCTGAAGCTCACCCGTGAGATCAGTGCGCAGACCCAGGCGGCGCTCGGGGAGCGGCAACGGGAAGCGCTGTTGCGCGAGCAACTACATCAGCTGCAGAAGGAACTCGGTGAAGGCGAGGGCGATGGCGGGGAAATTGGCGAACTCGATCGCGCGATTACCGATGCGCATATGCCGCCGGAGATCGAAGCGGAGGCGCGCAAGGAGCTGAACCGCCTGCGGCGCATGAGCGAGGCGAGCCCCGAGCATGGCATGGTGCGTACGTACCTCGACTGGATGGTCGCGCTGCCGTGGAGTCGCAGCGATGTCGAAGACATTGACATTGTGCGGGCCCGTCAGGTGCTAGATGAGGATCACTATGGGCTCGAGAAGATCAAGCGGCGCATTTTGGAATATCTCGCCGTGCGCAAGCTCAATCCGCAGGGTCGCAGCCCCATCCTGTGCTTCGTTGGTCCGCCCGGCGTGGGCAAGACCTCGCTCGGCCAGAGCGTGGCGCGCGCGCTGGGGGTGAAGTTCGTGCGCGCCAGTCTTGGCGGCGTGCATGACGAGGCGGAGATCCGCGGGCACCGGCGCACCTACATCGGTGCCTTGCCCGGCAATATTATCCAGGGCCTGCGCAAGGCCGGTACGCGCAATCCGGTGTTCATGCTCGATGAGATCGACAAGCTCGGCGCGAGCTTCCAGGGTGATCCATCGGCGGCGCTGCTCGAGGTGCTCGATCCGGAGCAAAATGCGACGTTCCGCGACAATTACCTCGGTGTTCCGTTTGATCTGCAGCAGGTGCTGTTCATCGCCACGGCCAACGTGCTCGACACGATTCCGGGCCCGTTGCGCGATCGCATGGAGATCATCGAACTGACCGGCTACACGGATCAGGAGAAGCTGCAGATCGCGCGGCGCTACCTGGTGGCGCGTCAGTTGCGTGCAAATGGACTGACTCGCGAGCAGGCGGTGATCGCTGATGCGGCGCTGTTACGGGTGATTCATGAATACACGCGCGAGTCCGGTTGCCGCAGCCTCGAGCGCCAGATCGGGGCGCTGCTGCGCAGTGCCGCGATGCGCATTGCCGAGGGCAAGGATGGCGCCGTGCGGTTTGAGTCCGCGGACGTCCCCGAGGTGCTAGGTCCGGCACGCTTCGAGAACGAGGCTGCCCAGCGCACCTCCGTGCCGGGCGTTGCAACGGGACTTGCCTGGACACCCGTTGGGGGCGACATCCTGTTCATCGAAGCAGCACGCCTGCCAGGTTCAGGCAAGCTGATTCTCACCGGACAGCTCGGGGATGTGATGAAAGAGTCCGCCCAGGCGGCCCTCAGCCTGGTCAAGGCGCAGGCCGAAGAGCTCGGCATCGATCCGCAGCTGTTTGACCGCAGCGATATTCACGTGCATGTTCCGGCTGGCGCAATCCCGAAGGACGGTCCCAGTGCCGGCGTGGCAATGTATGTTGCCCTGACATCGCTCCTGAAGCGTCAGGCAGTGCGTCCCGACGTCGCCATGACCGGCGAGATCAGCTTGCGTGGTCTGGTGTTGCCGGTCGGGGGCATCAAGGAAAAGACGATCGCGGCGGCGCGGGCGGGAATTCGCACCGTGATTCTACCGGCACGCAATCGGCGCGATCTCGAGGAGATCCCCGCGAGCGTGCAGGCGACACTCGAGTTCGTTTGGGCCGAGAACGTCGCCGAAGTTCGTGCGGTTGCGCTTGCGGAGCCTGGTATCCGCGCAAGCGGACTGCGCGGCGCGGCCGGCAGTGCCGAGCGCTCGGCGGCGTGAGCGCCGCGCGAGCGCCGGCTGATCGGCCCCGTGCAGTTTCGTAACCGCTCAGCGCGCGAGGCGGGCGGCGATTTCGGCGACGTGACGCCCCTGGAAGCGCGCGCCAGCGAGTTCGTTCTCGCTCGGCTGGCGCGAGCCGTCGCCCGCTGCGAGCGTGCTTGCCCCGTACGGCGACCCGCCGCTGACCTCATCGAGGCGCGTCAATCCGGCAAACGCGTACGGCAGACCGACGATGATCATCCCGTGATGCAACAGAGTAGTATGAAAGCTCGTGATGGTGGTCTCCTGACCGCCATGCTGACTTGCCGTTGAAACAAACACGCTGCCGATCTTGCCGACCAGCGCGCCCTTGGCCCACAGTGCTCCGGTTTGGTCGAGGAAATTGCGCATCTGTGCGGCCATGTTACCAAAGCGGGTTGGGGTGCCGAAGATGATGGCATCATAATCAGCCAGCTCATCCACTCGGGCAATCGGGGCCTGCTGCTCGGTTTTCATGCCCGACTTGTGGGCGATCTCGGCGGGAACGAGCTCCGGCACGCGCTTGCGGTTGACCGTGGTGCCGGCCACCGCGGCGGCGCCGGCGGCGACGGCCTCCGCCATGCGTTCGACGTGGCCGTATGCGGAATAATACAGGACGAGGACTTTGGCCATGTACGGGACCTCCGAAGGGAATCAGGCGTAGCAGTATACGACAGCAACAGGCAGGCGTGGCGGTGTGGCTTTGATAAACTTGCCGCAGCATGGAACCGGACCGGCAAGTCAGCGATTCGAAACGGCCTGAGACGGCCGCGCACGGCCTGGCCGTGAAGATTATTACGATCTCCTGGGCGGATCTGGCGGATGCGCTCGTGCCCATTTTGATCGTGAGCGGCATTGCAATTTGGCTGGCGGTGCATTTTACCCAGCCCGGGCCACCGCGCACCCTGACAATGAGCGCCGGGCCACCGGGCAGTACGTTCGCCATCGACGCTGATCGCTTCAAGGTTATTCTGGCCCGCAGCGGCATCACGCTGCACGTCCTCCCCTCCCAGGGCTCGCTGCAGAATCTCGAGCGGCTGCATACGCCGCATGCCGGCGTCGCGCTGGCACTGGTGCAGTCCGCGACGAGCCTGCCGGGCGGGCACCGCTCGGCGCGGCGGCGCGCCGAGCGCCTGGTATCCCTCGGCAGCATGTTCTACGAGCCGCTTGCCATTTTCTATCGTGGCCCGCGCCTGCAGCGCCTGGCCGAACTGCGCGGCGAGCGCATCGCGATCGGCAAGCCCGGCAGCGGCACGCGCGCATTGGCGGTAACGCTGCTGAAGGCCAACGGCATTGTCGGTGGCCGTGCCACCCGCCTGCTCGGTCTGGAAGGTGCGGCGGCCCGCGCGGCGTTGCTTGCCGGCCGGGTGCAGGCGATCTTCCTCACCGGAGATTCCACCCCGCCGTCGGTCATCGTCAAGATGCTGCATACGCCCGGCATCCGCCTGTTCGCGTTCACGCAGGCCAATGCCTATGTGCGCCGCTTTCCCTATCTGCACAAAGTGAGTATTCCGGCCGGCACCTTCGATCTGGCACGCGACGAGCCGCGGCATAGGATCACGCTGCTCGCGCCGGCGGTCGAGCTGCTCGCACACGCCAATCTGCGCCCGGCGTTGTGCGATCTCATCATTCAAGCCGCCGAGCGGATTTACGGCCAGGCCAACGTACTGCATGCTGCGCGCGTGTTTCCGAATACGGCGACTTATCGCTATCCGCTCGATCGGGCGGCAGCACGTTATTACAAGACCGGCGACAGGAGTTTCCTGTATCGCTATCTGCCGTTCTGGCTGGCCAGCCTGTGCAAGCGCCTCGCCGTGGTGATGGTGCCGGTCATCGTTGTACTCATTCCAGGATTGCTGTATCTGCCGCAGCTGTACAGCTGGCGGGTCAGAAGTCGCATTCATCGGCGCTATGCCGAGTTGATGGCGCTCGAGCGCGCATCGTTGCAGCCGCTGACTCCGGAGCGGCGCCTGGCCTTGCTTGATCGACTGCACGCCATCGAACGGGCGGTGATTCTGCGTCGAATTCCCGGCTCGCACGCCGAACAGCTTTATCAGCTGCGCGAGCGCATCCGCTTCGTGCGCGAGATTCTGGCCCGCCCCTGAGCGCTCCGGCCGATGTGTCGAGGCGGGTTCAACCGATCATGGCGCTGCGCACGTCGATGGGCTCGGCGCCCCGGCCCGTGCACGCGTACTGCGCGAGTCCCTTCTGCTCGAGCCACGCGCGGTTGAACAGCCGCGACTGATATTTCGCGCCGCCATCGCACAGCACCGTCACCACCGTGTGGCCGGGCCCGAGCTCGCGCGCGAGCTGTTCGGCCGCGGCTACATTGAGGCCGCTCGTGCTGCCGAGGAACAACCCTTCTTCGTGGAGCAACCGATAAACGTGGCGCACGGTGTCGCTATCCTCGATATGCACCGCGGCGTCGATGGGCGCATCGCGCAGGTTGGCGGTGATGCGGCCGATGCCGATGCCCTCGGTGATCGAGCCGGTCCCGGTGGCCTGCAGCGTACCGCTGCGCACATACTCGTACAGGCTGCTGCCCGGAGGGTCGGCGAGTACACAACGCACGTCGGCGCGCTGGGACTTGAGGAAATGGGCGATGCCGGCAAAAGTACCGCCGGTGCCGGTGGCACAGGTGAAAGCATCGATCCGCCCGCCGGTCTGCTGCCAGATCTCCGGTCCGGTGGTCTCGATGTGCGCCTGCCGGTTGGCGGTGTTGTCGAACTGGTTGGCCCAGATTGCATTTGGCAGCCGACGGGCAAGGCGTTCGGCCACCTTCTGGTACTGGTTGGGATTGCTGTACGGGACCGCGGGCACCTTGTGCACCTCGGCGCCGAGGGCGGCGAGCAGTTGATACTTCTCCGAGGATTGATTGTCCGGCATCACGATGATGCAACGGTAGCCGCGGGCATTGCAGACATGCGCGAGGCCGATGCCGGTATTGCCGGCGGTGCCCTCAACCACGGTGCCGCCCGCCCCGAGTGCGCCGCTGCGTTCGGCGGCGAGCACGATGGCGCGGGCCGCACGGTCTTTGACCGACCCGCCGGGGTTGAGGAATTCCGCTTTGCCGAACACCGCGCAGCCGGTCTGTTCGCTGATCCGCCGCAGGCGGATGAGCGGCGTGTGGCCGACCGTTGCGACAAACCCATCGTCATTGTTCATTGGCATCCTCCGCAGAGAAGAGTACGGGGGCGCTGGCAAGCGTCGCCGGCGCCCCGGCGCCGAGGGCGGCGACCGCGCCGACCACGAGCAGCGCCGGCGCGCAGATGCGCGCCTCGCGACCGAGCGTGGCAATGCTGCTGAGCGTTCCGCGCACGATGCGCTGTTGCGGCAACGTGGCGCGCTCGATCAGCGCCGCCGGCAGGGACGGACTCGCACCGGCGGCATGCAGCCGCGCGCAGATTCCTTCCAGATGCGCCACCCCCATGTAGAACACCACGGTCTGGTGGGCGTGGGCAAGCGCGTGCCAGTCGATCGTGTCATCGTCGAGTGCATGACCGGTGACCAGGGTCAGGCTTTGCGCCATGTTACGCTGCGTAAGGGGAATGGCACCGGCGGCCGCCGCGCCGAGCGCGGCGGTGATGCCGGGTACGATGAGGTAGGGAATGCCATGTTCGGCGAGAAACTGCACCTCTTCCCCACCGCGTCCGAACACGAACGGATCGCCACCTTTCAGTCGGGCCACTCGCAGGCCGGAACGGGCCAAGTCGACCATGAGCGCATGGATCCGCTGCTGTGCGGCGCCCGGACCGCCGAGCTCGCGTCCCTTGCCGACGAAAATGCGGCGGGCATCGCGGCGCGAACGTTCCAATACCGCCTCGGTCACCAGGCGATCGTACAGAATAACATCGGCCTGTTGCAGCAATTGCAGCGCGCGCAAGGTCAGCAGGTCCGGGTCGCCGGGTCCGGCACCGATCAGATAGACCTCGCCAAGGCGCGCCCCGCCCCGGGGGTCCGATGCGGACAAGCTCGTTGTGCGGAGTTCGTGCGCGAACTCCTGCTCCGCCCCGCGCACGTCGCCGTGCAACACACGCGTGGCCGTCGTGCCGCGCACGATGCGATCCCAGAATGCGGCCCGGGCCGGTGCCGGGAGCGTTTGGCGCACGCGCCCGCGCCGTGCGCCGATGAAGCGCGCAAGATGCCCCAATCGCGCCGGTAACAACGCCTCGATTTGCGCCCGCACCCAGCGGGCGAGCACGGGCGCTTTGCCCTGCGAGCCGACCGCGACCACGAGCGGAGCCCGATCGATGATGGCCGGAAAATAGAAGGAGGAGAGTTCGGCGTCATCGACCACGTTGATAGGTAGCGCGCGGGCGCGCGCGGCGGTCGAAACCGCAGCATTGATTTCGCGACAGTCCGTCGCGGCGATGACGAGTTGCATGCCGTCGAGATGGGCTGCCGTAAACCGTTCGGCGCGATGGCTGATTTGGCCCTGGGCGGCGCGGGCCGTGAGCTCGCTGCACAGGCTTGGCGCAATGACGGTGACCCGCGCACCCGCCCGCAGCAGCCACTCGATCTTACGTTCCGCGACGTGACCACCGCCAACCACGGCCACTGCCGAGTCGCGCAGCCGCAGGAAGATCGGCAGATGGTCCAGGCTTCGGGGCGGGGCGTTCAGGCTTGAGCCGTGGCCGGACGCGCTCGGGGATGTAGGCCGCATTCGCGAGACTCGGGTTGCTCCCACCACCAGCGGCCGGCGCGCCGGCTTTCGCCGGGCTGAATGGCACGCGTGCACGGCACGCAGCCTACGCTTGGAAACTGGCGGTCGTGCAGCGCATTGTACGGGAGCTTGCGGGTGCGGATGTACTGCCAGATCTCCGTCTCGCTCCAGTCGAGCAGCGGACTGACCTTGTACAGTCCGTGATCGGCATCCCATTCGAGTGGTACGGCGCGTGCGCGCGTCGCGGATTGCTCGCGGCGCACTCCGGTCACCCAGGCATCGTAACCGGCAATGGCGCGGCGAAATGGTTCTACCTTGCGCACGCGGCAGCACTCCAGGCGCGCATCCAGGCTGTGATAGAAGCCGTTGACGCCCTGGGCGGCGGTGAGCCGCTCGAGCGCTGCTGCATCCGGGTGCACGAGGCGCAGCGCGCGTCGGTAGCGCCACTGCAGCTTCTCGATTAAATCATACGTTTCCTGATGCAGGCGCCCGGTGTCGATACTGAAGATATCGATATCAGGCAAGTGGGTCCAGATGATGTCGGTGAGCACGATCGCTTCGGCGCCGAGGCTGTTGGCATACACCAATCGTGGATACTCGCGCTGTGCAGCGGCGAGGCGCTCACGGACGATTTGCGCCTTGTGCTCGATCGGGGGGTGCAACGCATCGGCCGTCATGGGTGCGACTATAGTCACGGCCGCTGCGGTACAGAACGAATGATTGCTTCTGAGGCGCTGCGGAGCGGTTATGGATGCTGCCGGGCCATTGCGCTACGCTTGGGCCATGAAACTGCACCAGCTGCGTTACCTGGCGGCAATCGCGCAAAGCGGCCTCAATATCACGGCTGCCGCCCAGAAGTTGCACACTTCCCAGCCCGGGGTGAGCAAGCAGATCAAGCTGCTCGAGGACGAGCTCGGGTTTCAGATCTTTCTGCGCGAGGGTCGCACGCTCACACGCATCACGCCGGCCGGCCAGGAGGTGATCGACCGGGCACTCGAGGTGCTGCAGCAGGTGCAGAGCATTCGCGCGCTTTCGACGGAACTGCGCGACGAGGGACGCGGGAGTCTGTCGATCGGCACCACGCACACACAGGCGCGCTACGTGCTGCCGGCGGTGATTCAGGCATTTCGCGCGCGCTACCCGAACGTGCGGCTGAATCTGCATCAGGGGACTTCCGAGCAGATCGCCGAGATGGTGGCGCAGGATCGGATCGACTGCGTGATCGCAACGGGATCGGAGCAGCGCTTTGCGGCCTTGACGCTGCTGCCATGTTACCGCTGGAGCCGCGTCGTGATCGTGCCGCGGGCCCACCCACTGGCGCGCCTGGAGCGGTTGACCCTGCGGGCGCTCGCGGCCCACCCGCTGATCACGTATACGTTCAGCTTCAGCGGCTCCTCCTCGCTGAATGAAGCATTCGCGCAGGCCGGATACACTCCGAACGTCGCCATCACCGCGCAGGACGCAGACGTGATCGTCACCTATGTGCGCTTGGGTCTTGGCGTGGGCATCGTCGCACCGATGGCCGTCGCCGAGGGTGCCGACGATCTGGCGGTACTCGAAGCGGCGCACCTGCTGCCGGCGCACACCACGTGGATCGGGTTCCGTCGAGGGGCACTGCTGCGCCGCTACATGTACGAGTTCGCGCAGTTGCTCGCGCCGCATCTGGAGCGGCGGCTGATCGAGCGAGCGCATCGGGCAGCAAGTCCCGCCGAGGCGGCGGCGCTTTTCGCCGACCTTCCCTTACCGCAGCGTTGAGCAGCTTGCGCGCTGCCGCAGAGGTCACCGTGGGTGTCGAACGATTAGCCGTGCTCGATCGGCGCCGCGCCGGAGTCCTGGCGCACCTCGCCTCACTGCAATGGCCGCTCGGTCGCGGCGGGCGTGCTTTTATCGACTGGTTGGCCGCGGCGGGCTTTACGGTCTGGCAGTTCCTGCCGCTCGGACCGACCGGTGCGGACCGCTCACCCTATTTTGCACGCTCGGATTTCGCCGGCTCTGCGGCACTGCTCGACCCGGCCGAGCCTCCGGGCGATGCGGCCGATCAGGCGGCATTCCTCGAATCCTGCGGTCATTGGCTCGAGGATTACGCCTTGTTCGAAGCGGCGAGCGAGGCGTGTGCGGGGGCGCCCTGGTGGAACTGGCCGGCACCGCTGCGCGATCGTTCGGCGCAGGCGCTGCAACAGCTGCGCACCGAGCGCAGTGCCCGAATCGAGCAGGTACGCACCGAGCAGCTCGCCTTCTTCGTGCAGTGGCGGCGGCTGCGGGCCTATGCGCATGCGCGAGGGGTGAGGCTCTTTGGTGACCTGCCGTTTTACATCGGGCCGATGTCGGCGGAGACGTGGACGGATCGGGAACAGTTTCAGTTGACCGCGCAGGGCCAGCCGGCGGCCGTGGCCGGGGTGCCGCCGGACTATTTCAGCGCCGGCGGCCAGGTCTGGGGCAATCCGCTGTACGACTGGCCGGCGATGCAGCGGGACGGGTTTACATTCTGGCGCGCGCGAGTGCGGGCGCAGTTCGAACGCGTTGATCTGCTGCGCGTGGATCATTTCCGTGCGTTCGTCGCGCATTGGGCGGTGCCGGCCGGTGCGCCCGATGCGCGCGGGGGTCGCTGGTGCGCGAGTCCGGGACGTGATCTGCTCGAGCGACTGCGGCAGGAATGGGGCGCGCTGCCGATCGTGGCCGAGGATCTCGGGGTCATCACCCCGGATGTCACCGCGTTGCGCCAGGCATTTTCGCTGCCGGGCATGCGCGTGCTGCAGTTCGCCTTCGACGGCTCGCCGGACAATCCTCATCTGCCGCAACACTACGGTGCCGATTGCGTGGCGTACACCGGCACGCACGACAATGACACGACGCTCGGCTGGTACGAGACTCTGGAGACTGCGACCCGGCAATACGTGGATCGGATGCTCGGGCTCACGTCGCAGTCAGTGCCCGAGTCGATCGTGCGCGTGGTGCTCGAGTCGGCCGCGCCACTCGCGGTCATTCCGCTGCAGGACCTGCTCGGCCTCGGTTCCGAGGCGCGGCTGAATACCCCCGGCACGCACAGCTGGCGCAATTGGCGCTGGCGGGTGCCCGAAGGGGCCCTGACCGAAGAACGGGCGGCGCACTGGGCAGCGCTCAACAAGACCTGTACGCGTCTCTGAGCGCGCTGTGTCGCAGAGCGATGCCTTCGATCTCGGGTGGTCCGGCGCACATGCGTCCGCGGTCGCAGGTCTGGACGGGGTCCTCGATGCGTTGCAGCTATCTGCTGTCGTGCCGGCCGGGGCTATTGCAGACGCGCGGTATCGCCTCGCGATGAGCGTAACAAAGGCCGGCAGGAGCTCGAGCAGCCAGTGGCCGAGGCGGCTCCACCGACGGCGATCCCGAGCACGCCGAGTCCGTCGGCGCACTCAGGCCGCCGCCGCATTTCCCATGGGCTGATCAGACCACAGTCGCCGTGGCGACGGTGCGTGCGCAGCGGCTCCCGCTTTCCGGCGGGTCCGATCGTGGATCTCAGCGCCCCATGCTTTGCCAGCGGCCCCGATCGTGCGGTTCATGCTGAGTCAGCGTCGAACCGCGCTCGAGGACGTATGGTCGGGCAGATGCTTCCGGGTTATGAGCCATCGGCCGGTGGTGCAATAATGAGGCGGCGGCGCCTTGACCGCACGAGGGACAAAGATGGGACTGTACTTCGAGGAGTTCAGCGTCGGTCAGCGCTTCGAGCATCAGGTCCGCCGCACGGTTACCGAGACGGACAATCTGCTTTTTTGCGCCTTGACAATGAATCCAGCGGCTATTCACCTCGATGCCGAGTATTGCCGCGACACGCCTTTTGGCGAACGCATCGTCAACAGTGTGTTCACCCTGGGCTTGCTGGTGGGCCTGTCGGTCTATGACACCACGTTTGGCACGACGATCGGCAATCTCGGCTGGGATGAGGTGAAGTTCCCGCACCCGGTGCGTGTTGGCGACACGCTGCGCGCGGTGACCTGCGTGCATTCGCTGCGTCCGAGCCGCTCGCGGGCGGATTCGGGCATCGTCGTGTTCGATCACCGCGCCTACAACCAACGTGACGAGGAGGTCGCTTCGTGCCGCCGCGCGGCCCTGATGCTGAAGCGGCCCGCATGAACGGCGGGCGCATGCTGCGCTCACTGCTGTTCGTGCCGGGCGACAACGAGCGCAAGCTTGCCCGCGCACTCGGCTGTGGCGCTGACGCGTTGATCATCGATCTCGAGGACTCTGTTGAGCCGGGCCGCCTCGGCGCCGCACGCGCCCAGGTTCTCGAGTTCCTGCAAGCCGAGAGTGCGGCTGCGCCTGCCGAGCTGTGGGTGCGGGTCAATGCGCTCTCGAGCGGTCGGCTGTACGAGGATGTGACCGCGGTACTGCCCGGGCGGCCGGCCGGGTTGGTGCTGCCCAAAATCGACCGCTACGCCGATCTTGAGCACATTGCGCTGACGCTCGAGGCGATCGAGGCCGGTCATGGACTGCAAATCGGCTCGACGCGGCTGATCGTCATCGGCACGGAGACACCCACCGGGCTGCTCTCGCTCAGCCAGTACCCGCAGGCGGCCGCCGAGCACTGCGCATCGGCACGCCGGGTGGTCGGACTGACCTGGGGAATGGAGGATCTGTCCGCGACGCTCGGCGCGCGCGTCCAGCGCGGACCGGACGGCGCGCTACGCCCGGTGTTCGAGCAGGCGCGAACCACGTGCCTGCTCGTGGCCGCGGCGATGGGTGTTGCGGCTCTCGACACCGTCTTCGTCGAATATCGGGATGCTGACGGACTGCGCCGCGAGACCGAGCAGGCGCGCGCGGATGGGTTCACGGGCAAACTTGCCATTCATCCCGACCAGATCCCACTGATTCATGCGGCTTTTGCGCCAAGTACGGCGGAGCTCGAGTGGGCCCGCGGCGTGCTCGCCGCCTTTGCAGCGGCACCCGAGGCAGGGGTGACCTCGTTCGAGGGGCGGATGCTCGATCAGCCGCACCGCAGACTCGCGCAGCGCATTCTCAGGCAGGCGGGCGTCGAGCCGGGAGAGTAGCGTATGAAATTGAGAATCAAGGGTAACGCTCTGCGTTTACGGCTGACGCAGGGGGAGATGCGAACGCTGGCGCACGAGGGTCGAGTCGAGTCTCGGACGGAGTTCCCGGGGGGCGCGGCACTGGTGTATCGCCTGAGCGCTAGTAATGAAACTGGAGATATATCAGTTACATATAGCGACAATTGTATTGAATTTGTACTTCCTGAGGCGCACGTCAGAGGCTGGTGCGATACCGATCAGGTTACGGTGAGCGCGGAGTGTGTCGTGCCGGGCGGAACGTTGTCCTTGACGTTCGAGAAGGATTTCGCCTGCCTGGTGCCGCGTCCCGGCGAGGACGAAACCGATCACTTCCCGCATCCCGATGCCGGCAGGGGATCGGGACGGTGCTGAGGATGACCGCAGCGCTCAGGGTCGTGGGGCGCCGATCAGAGTGACGCCTGCCGGCAGGTGTGCGGCCACGTGGGCATAGCGGGTGCGCTCCTCCAGAATGGAGTCGGCGTCGATGGCGCACAGCGCTCGCCATTCGGGGAGACGTCGCAGCTGGGCGAGTTGATTCTCAAGAGCTTCGCGTCGCTCGTACCAGGTGGTGTTGAAGTAGTGCGCGAACGCCTGCCAGGCCGCCGGTGCCGCCTCTTGCGGCGCAGCGAGCGCAGTCTCGAGGAGGATCAAAGCTTGGCGGCTGGTGCCGGGGCGGGCGGCGAGGGCGGCGAGGGCGTGGAGCGTCGCGGTCGCGGCAGTGTGCTCCGGTATCCCGACGCGGTGCGCAATACGTTCGGCGAGTAGCTGGTCGCGCTGCTCGAAGCGGCTGAGCACCCAGACCAGGTAGTTGATGCTGGCCTCGCGAAACGCGGCGTGCGTCGAGCCGCCGACGGCGCCGAACACGCGCGTGCATGCATTGGCCACCTGGGCAGCGTGCATCCGCTCGGTGGCGAGCTGCCGGCGGATGATTTCGGTTTCGTTCATCGTCGGTTATTTTAACCCCTCCCGCGCTCGACCCCTCGATGCGGTGGTTCGAAGAGCGCAGCCGCACAGTCTTCGCCGAGATCCATTGCGCGCTCAGGTGCGCATAAGTAGAGTCGCACGGCTTTCCTCTCAGGTGGTCTGCCATCCCATGTCGAATTCCGCTCCCTGGATCGTGCACAAGTTCGGTGGTTCGAGTGTCGCCGACGCGGCGTGCTTCGAGCGCGTCGCGAGCATCCTCGAGGCCGCGCCGGCGGAACGTCTCGGCGTCGTGCTCTCGGCCTGCAAAGGGGTTACCGATGCGCTGCTCGAACTGATCAGTCTCGCCGAGGCGCAGGATGAGCGCTATCGCAGCCAGATCATGGCACTGCGCGAACGGCATACGGCGATGGCCGCCGCGTTGCTGCCGCCCGATGGGGTACGGCTATACAGCGCCGGGCTGGAGCGGGACTGCCGCGATCTGGAGGGCATCCTGCAGACCGTGAAGCTCACGCGGGCCGCGGCGGCGAATGTGCGTGACTTGATCGCCGGGTATGGGGAGATCTGGTCGACGAAGCTCTTTTACCGCTATCTCGAGGCCCGAGTGCCGCGACGCGGACCGGTGCAATGGCTCGATGCACGCCGAGTCGTGGTGGTCGAGTGGGGGCCGCTCGGGCCGGCGGTGCAATGGGATGCCTCGCGCCGGCAGCTGGCCGATCTGGTGGATGCGGATTTCAAGGGAACTTTGGTCATCACGGGCTTCATCGCCGCCGACCGGCGGGGGGTGCAGACCACGCTCGGGCGCAATGGGAGCGATTTTTCAGCTTCGATCTTCGCCGCCCTGCTCGCGGCCGGCGAGATCTATATCTGGACCGATGTCGACGGGGTGCTGTCGGCCGATCCGCGCCGGGTGCCCGATGCCACCGTGATCGATTCACTCTCCTACAGTGAAGCGATGGAGCTCGCGTACTTTGGTGCCAAGGTTCTGCATCCCCAGACCATGGCGCCGGCGGTGGGCGACGGCATACCCATCTGGATCCGCAATACTTTCGCACCGCAGAAGCCTGGAACGCTGATCTGCGCCCACCCGAACTCGCGCCTGCCGGTCAAGGGTATCACCAGCATCGAGCAGGTCGCGCTGGTCAACCTCGAGGGTGCGGGCATGATCGGAGTGCCGGGCACGGCGCACCGGCTCTTTGGCGCGCTGCGCGAGGAGGGGATCTCGGTGATCCTGATCTCCCAGGGCAGCTCCGAGCATTCGATCTGCTGCGCCATTCCGCAGCGCGAGGGTGAGCGGGCGGCGCAGGTGATCCGCCACGCCTTCGAGCGCGAACTCATCGAAGGACATATCCAGAGCGTCGAGATCGATACCGATCTGGCGATTCTTGCGGTCGTGGGCGATGGCATGGCCGGTACGCCCGGGGTTGCCGCCAAGGTGTTCAACGCCCTCGGTACCGCCGGCGTCAACGTGCGGGCCATTGCTCAGGGCGCCTCGGAGCGCAATATTTCCGTGGTGATCGAGGGCCGCTCGGCCACGCGTGCGCTGCGTGCAGCGCATGCCGGGCTGTACCTGTCGCCGCACACGCTGTCGGTCGGTCTGATCGGGCCGGGCACTGTGGGTCGTGTGCTGCTTGATCAGATCGCCTCGCAACGCGAACGTTTACGCGAGCAGTTCAATCTCGATTTACGCGTGCGCGGCATTCTGGGGTCACGCCGCATGGTGCTCGCCGAGACCGATCTCGACCTGCGCAACTGGCAGGAACAGTTTGCGGCAAGTGAGCAGCGCGGGGACCTCGCGCGCTTCATCGAGCACGTGCACGTCGATTACCTGCCGCACACCGTGATCATCGACTGCACCGCGAGTGAAGAGATTGCCGCCCGCTATGCCGAGTGGCTGCGCGCGGGTATCCATGTGATCACGCCGAACAAGAAGGCCAACAGCGCGGCTTTGTCCTATTACCGCGAGCTGCAGGCGGCCCGACGCGCCGGCGGCGCACACTTCCTATACGAGGCCACGGTGGGAGCCGGACTGCCGGTGGTGCACACGCTGCGCGATCTGCGTGAGACCGGCGACGAGGTCACGCAGATCGAGGGCATCTTCTCCGGTACGCTCGCCTATCTCTTCAATATTTACGATGGCAGCACGGCATTCTCGGATATCGTGCGCGAGGCGCGTCAGCGCGGTTTTACCGAGCCGGATCCGCGCGAGGACCTCTCGGGGATGGACGTGGCACGCAAGCTGATCATCCTGGGGCGTGAGATGGGGCTGGGACTTGAGCTGGCAGATGTGTGTCTCGAGAGTCTGGTGCCTGCCGGGCTTGAGCATGGTTCGATCGAGGAATTCATGGCGCGTCTGCCGGACTCGGACGCCAGCATGCACGAGCGCTTCGAGCAGGCGCGAGCCAAAGGCAAGGTTCTGCGCTACCTCGGGCGGCTGCAGGCCGATGGTCACGCGACCGTCGGGCTGGCCGAGCTTGACACTCGGCACCCCTTTGCCAACATTGCCCTCACTGACAACGTGGTTCGTTTTGCGACCCGCCGCTATCGGGATAATCCGTTGATCGTGCAGGGTCCGGGCGCAGGACCGGAAGTGACCGCGGGGGGTGTGTTTGCCGATTTGCTGCGTCTCTCGGCGTACCTGGGAGCGCGGCTATGAGCGCACTGCGGTGGGTGCGGGCGTTCGCGCCGGCGTCTGTTGGCAACGTTGCCATTGGTTTTGATATCCTCGGCTTCGCTGTCGAGGCGCTCGGCGACACGGTGACCGTCACTCGCGTCGAGCAACCCGGTGTGCGTATCTGTGCGGTGAGGGGCGTTGCCGGAGACCTGCCGACCGATCCGAAGGCCAATACCGCAGGACGGGCGTTGCTCGCGTTGTATGAGGCGCTGGAACCGGACTGCGGACTCGAAATGCTCATCGATAAGGGTATCCCGCTCGGTTCAGGCCTCGGCGGTTCGGCGGCCTCGGCCGTCGGGGCAGTGGTTGCGGCCAATGCGTTGCTTGGGGAGCCCTACGATCGGGCGCGCCTGCTTACCTTCGCCATGCAGGGCGAGGCGGTGGCGAGCGGCTCGCTGCATGTGGATAACATCTCGCCGTCGCTGTTTGGGGGCTTGGTTCTCACCGTGGGCATCGATCAGCCTCGCGTCAAGCAGTTGCCGGTTCCCGAGGGCGTGCGCGCCGTCATCGTGCACCCGCATAGATTTCTGGCCACCCGGGAGGCCCGGGCCATGCTGAGGCGCGAGGTGACGCTGTCGGATTTTGTGTGGCAGACGGCCAATCTCGCCGGATTCATCTCCGGCTGTTACACCAACGATTTGGAGATGATCCGCGCCTCGTTCGAGGACGTGGTAATCGAGCCGCAACGTCAGGCGTTGATTCCGGGATTTGCCGCGGTGCGCTCCGCGGCGATGGCCGCCGGCGCGCTCGGGTGCTCGATCTCAGGGGCAGGGCCATCCTTGTTCGCGTGGGCACTCGCGACGCAGGCACCCGCGGTGCTTGCGGCAATGCGCGCACCGTTCATCCGGGACGGCACCGCTTTCGATGAGTGGGTAGTGGACATGCACCCACGGGGTGCGCGCGTGGTGGCAAGCGGGTAAGGTGCCGGCAGGATGACGGGGATTCGATTTCAAAGTACGCGTGACACCGCGGTCACGGCGAGCTTCGGGGAAGCGTTGGTGCGCGGTCTTGCGCCGGATGGCGGTCTGTACCAGCCGCAGCACTGGCCCATGATCGCGCCGCAGGATCTGCCGGCATCAGATCTGGCAGCGCTCGCGGCCCAGCTGATCGCGCCCTTTGCCGCCGGAGATGCGCTGGCAGCGGCGCTTCGCGAGATTTGTGCCGAAGCGTTCAGCTTTCCGGCCCCGGTGATCGAACTCGATCCCGGTCGGCTTGCCGTGCTCGAGCTCTTTCACGGCCCGACGGCGGCATTCAAGGACTTCGGCGCGCGTTTTCTCGCTGCGTGTCTGACGCGCATGCCCGTGCGGCGTACGCGCCCGCTGACCATTCTGGTGGCCACCTCCGGGGACACCGGCGGCGCGGTTGCGGCTGCATTTCACGAGCGCCCCGGGATCGACGTGGTGGTGCTGTTCCCCAAGGGCAGAGTTTCGCCCACGCAACAGCAGCAATTGACCTGCTGGGGCGGGAACGTGCGCACGTTCGCGGTGCGCGGCACTTTTGATGACTGTCAGCGCCTCGTCAAACAGCTGTTTCTTGATGCGCCGCTGCGCCAGGCACGCGATCTGTCTTCGGCCAACAGCATCAATCTCGGACGGCTGCTGCCGCAGACGGTGTACTACGCCGCGACCGCGCTTGCGCTCGCCGGAGTGCACGGCGACCCGGTTTCCTTCATCATACCGAGCGGCAATCTCGGCAATGCGGTGGCATGCATCTGGGCACGCCGACTCGGTCTGCCGATTGGACAGATCCTGCTGGCGCACAACGCCAATTCCACGGTGCCGGAGTTTCTTGCGGGTGGATCGTGGCGGCCGCGTCCGAGCATCGCCACGCTCGCCTCGGCGATGGATGTCGGCGACCCGAGCAACATGGAGCGATTACGGGCGCTGTATCCGGACTCCGCGCAGCTGCGCGCGGCCGTGAGCGCATGCAGTGTTGATGATGAGGCAATTCGCACGCGTATCCGTAGCGATTATCGGCGTTTTGGGAGGATCTGGTGCCCGCATACGGCAGTTGCGGCCGAGGCCTATGCGCGCCTGAGTGAGGCGCAGCGCCGCTCGGGCCGCTGGGTATTGGTTGCGACCGCGCATCCGGCCAAATTCCGCGAGATTGTCGCGCCGCTGATCGGACACGAAGTGCCGATGCCGCCGGCGCTTGCACAGCTGTTTGCGCGCGCAAGCGCCTTTCGCGAGATCGATGCCGATCTCGGGGCGTTGCGTCGCGCACTGACGGAGTCGGCCGACGAGACCAGCAAATGAGTGCGCTGCTGTTGCGGGCGCTGTTGCCCTGGATGTTGTTCGTCATCGCGGTGGCGCTGATCGTGGCGCTCGTGTTGTTCATCCGCTGGCGGCGTCGCCGGCGCGCCCGCATGAAACTGCAGCGGGCGGTCACGGCGGTCGGCACCGAGCACATGATCGATGCGCTGGTGCCCGATGGCATGGGCGGGGGCTTTCATGTTGATTTTCTGTTATTCAGCGGACACGGCATTCTGATCGTCGATGTTCGGGAAGTGCAGGGCAATATCTTCGGTGGTGATCAGATGGCCGAGTGGACCGTGATCGACGGCGCGCAGCGCATGACTTTCGTCAATCCGCAAAGCGGCCTGTACGATCGGATCGCGGCAGTCAAGGCCATTGCGGGTGATGTCCCGATCGAGGGGCGGGTGGTGTTCGTCCGCAAGTGTCAGTTTCCGAAGGGGTTGCCCAAGTGGGCGCTGACCCTCGATGCGCTCGCGGTGCAGTTTCCGCCGCTTGAAACCGAAGACGCACAGGCAGCCGCGCTTGCGCAGTATCGCGAGGCGTGGGAGCGGCTGCGCGCGGCGGTGCGGCCGAGCACGATGCGGCACATGCGCTGAAATGTCGCGGCTTGTCCGGGGGGGTCACTCGCCCACGGTACGCCCGTGCTCGGCGAGCACCAGCGCAACGCAGGCGGTGAGCTGTGCGGCGTACTCGAGGTGCAGAAACTCGTTCGGACCGTGGGCGTTCGACTGCGGGCCAAGCACACCGGTGATGAAAAATTGGGCGCTTGGAAACCGCTGCCCGAGCATGGCCATGAACGGAATGGTCCCGCCACTTCCGACATGCACGGCGCTGCGGCCGAAGATCTGCTGCGATGCGCTCTCGAGCGCCTGCGCGAGCCACGGCGCGAAGGCGGGCGCGTTCCAGCCCGCGCTCGGCGTGCCCGGATTGAAGTGCACCTGCGCGCCGTAGGGCGGGTCTCGTTCGAGCAGTTCCTGTATCGAGCGCGCGGCGCGCTGAGGATCACACGTCGGTGGCAGGCGCAGGGATAATTTGAGTGTCAGCGCCGGCACCAGCACGTTTCCGGCCGAGAGCGATGGCGGCAGGCCATCGGCGCCGGTGACCGCAAGGGTCGCCTTCCAGGTGCTGTTGAGCAGCAGTTCCGCCGGATCGTCGCTGACGGGACGGACACCCTCGGC
This sequence comes from Pseudomonadota bacterium, assembly GCA_021822385.1. Lineage (GTDB taxonomy): Bacteria > Pseudomonadota > Gammaproteobacteria > Steroidobacterales > Steroidobacteraceae > 13-2-20CM-66-19. The sequence continues at coordinate 36,555 of JAKARC010000002.1, read as the reverse complement.
CCAGGGCAGCTTGCCGGCGACGGCTTCGCCGAGCACAGCGGCCGCGATGCGCATTTGCGCAAGCCGGTCCGCCGGAATGGTTACCGCGAGGGTCTCGGGCCGCAGCGTGCCGTCGCGCGGATCCTCCAGCCGCGCGAGCAGTGCCTGCGCGATGCGGAACGGGTTCGGTGCGATGCCGCTCGCCATCCCCGAGTGCACGCCTTCCGTGAGCACTCGGATCGTGAGTTCCCCGACCAGATTGCCGCGCAAGGATGTGGTGCACCACAGCTGCGTATAGTTACCACATTCGGCGTCCAGGCAAATTACGAGGGAGGGTGCCGCGAGCGTCTCACCGAGGGCATCAAGATGTGCCGGAAGATCGACGCTGCCACTTTCCTCACATGCCTCGATGAGGACGAGGCAGCGCGAGAGAGGGACCCTTTGTGCCTTCAGAGCCGCGATGGCCGTCACCGCGCTGAATACGGCGTAGCCGTCGTCTGCGGCACCGCGTCCATAGAGCCTGCCGGCGCGCAGCACTGGCTGCCATGGTCCAAGATCACTGTGCCAGCCGGTGAATTCCGGTTGCTTGTCCATGTGTCCGTACAGCAGTACACATCCGGGCAGCTCGCCCGGAATGTCGATCACGAGCACGGGGGTTCTGTGCGCCAGCCGGTGCAGCTGCACCCGCATGCCCGCAATGGGCTGGCTTCGGCACCAGTGCGCGAGCAGCTCCGCGGCGGCCTCCATATGTCCGTGTCGTTCCCAATCCGGATCGAACAGTGGGGATTTATTTGGGATGCGCACGTACGCGCACAGCTGCTCGAGAATCGAGTCACGCCACGCGGCGCCGATGTGTTCACGCAGGTTCGGCAGATCCATCGGTTCTCTCGTATGTGCGGTGCGCTCGACGGTCCTCGACCGCAGCGGCCCTATGCCGATTATGGAAAGATGTCGTGTGCTGCGCAAGGCGGGAGTGTTCGAACGCAGGGAGAATCAGCGCTGTCGTCAAGCGGCAGAGCCATGAGGACGGCACTCCCCGGAGTGAACGCCGTGGCCGCAATACTGTCTGCGTGCACTGCTGTCCAAATTAGCTGGAATTCGCCGAACTGACTGGGGTTGTCTGGGTAATTTGACAGGTTTTGAACCCGAGTCAATTTCAGGCCCCCCTGATGCTGTCCAGGTCAAAATGCCATGACCACTTGCTCAGGTCCGGGCGGATCCGGTGGTACAGCGAAGGGAGTTTCGAGCCACGCCCACAGGTCCCGATGCGTGAACAGGTTCATGCGCAGCAGCGCCACCAGATTCGACATCGATCAACCCCAGCGCGACTTCAGCTGCATCAAGCGCAGCATCAGCGTTGTGATCATGGCGGTCCACACCTGGGTTTTCCCTGCCGTCGGGGAGGTACCCACGAAGGTCTTGATCTTCAGAGTTTGCGTAAATTTCTCCGCGGACGCGCATCGGCGCCTCCGGGGAGTTTCATCTGCGCGCTCCCTAGACTGCGGCGCTCAGCAAAAAGAGTGGGTGTGCTCGCCAAGATCAATCCATCTCGGTGACAGCATCTGGCGCGCGGTTCGGTGCAACTTGGAACAGCGCGGATGACGCTGATGTCCGCCGGGCTGCCGACGCTACGTGTTATCGGGGGCCGGAGCACCGGCTGTCAGGCCGGTCGAGGGCTTCTAGGTACCGCTTCAGGCGAGGCCAATCACCGGGTCGCACCCAGATCTGCCGCAAGACAAAGCCCGCCCTTCGGCGCCGCTCGCGTTCGGCGCGCTTGCGACGCGCCGCGGAACTAGCGGCCGGCCCGCTCATCGGCTGCGGTCCTCATGGCGATCCGGTTCTATCTCCGCATATCCATGCACGACGACATTCCTTGCGCCAATGACTTGGCTCCACGGGACGTCCGGCGCGAGGTCTCGGGTATGCTGGCTCAATTTTCCCGCCGCCTTGCCAATGATCTCGATGTATCGCTCGACGGCGGCCTGCAAATCCTCGTTCCCGAGAAAGCCGGCGAGATCGACGCCCGATGTCGCCCGCTCAATCCGCGCAATGCGGTTCGCAATGTGTTCAAGATAATCGGAATCGCGGGCTTTCTTGGACCTCATAACGGCATCGCCTCGGAATACGCCTCGTCACGTATCCGCTGAGGCAAGTCAGCCGACGGTACGACATCGACCGGCCGCCCGATCAGGCACGATATGTCGTAGTTCATGCCACCGAGCGCGAATAAATTGAGCCGGTGACCTTCGGGGTCGTCCACCAGAATGTCGAGATCGCTGTCCTCAGTGTCTTCTCCTCGCGCGACGGACCCGAAGACTCGCGGATTGACGCCCCCATAATGTGCCACGATCGCACGAATGCGCTCGCGGTGCATGGCAAGGGCCTCTGAAGGTTTCATGACCTCAGCGTACCCTGGTGACATGTCACGGCCAAGAGACTTCCTGTACAGGTCGTCCCTACTTCCAACGGGCTCTGGACAAGACACCGCTCAGTCGGTCGGTATCGGGCCCGCCCGACAAACCGACGGCCATTTGGACGAGAATGGTTCCGTGACAGCAGCGCGCTGCGAGACACTCCTTTCGCGCGCGAACGTGTATCTCAGTTTTACGTCGTCAGCTCCGCCTCAACGAAATCTGAAAACAACACCGCCACCGGGTAAGGCAATCTGTCAACGGACCAATTCTGGCAAGCAAAGACTCACGCTCATTCTTGGCCCACGGTCACCAGGGCGCGCAAGACTGAACCGCGCCGGGTTTCCCGCAGGCTCCAATTCTTGAGAGGATGGAGCAATGAGAAATCCAGCAAAGAAGTATTTGCCTGAAGTGCGTGCGCGAGCGGTGCGCCTGTTCCAGGAGCATGTGCTCGAGTACCCGTCACGATGGGCTGCGATCCAGTCGATCGCCGGGAAGATCGGCTGCACCACCGAGACGCTGCGCTCATGGGTACAGCGAGCCGAAGCCCAGACCGACCCGACGCGCAATGCGGCCCTAGCCGATCGAGAGCGACTAAAGCAGCTGGAACGGGAGAACGCCGAGCTGAAGCGCGCCAACGAGATCCTGCGCAAGGCATCGTCGTTTTTTGTTCAGCCGGAGCTCGACCGCCGCGGGAAGTATTGATCGCGTTCATCGAGGCGCATCGAAGCGAGTACGGGGTCGAGCCGATCTGCGCGCAACTGCCGATCGCCCCGTCGATATATTACGAACACAAGAGCCGGCAGGTCGATCCTTCGCGCTTGCCGCCTCGCGTGCAGCGCGATGCCGAGCTCACCGGCTCGATCCACCGCGCCTGGGAGGAGAACTTCCGAGTGTACGGTGCACGCAAGGCCTGGCGGCAGCTGCATTGAGATGGCATTCCCGTCGCACGCTGTACGGTCGAGCGGTTGATGCGTCGAGACGGCCTCTGTGGCGTGGTGCGTGGGCGGAAGAAGCGCACGACCTTCCCCCGCAGATGTCGCTGAGAGGCCGCTGGATCGCGTCCATCGGGTGTTCGTGGCCTCCCGGCCCGAAGAGCTGTGGATCGCCGATTTCACGTACGCCGCCACCTGGATGGGCTTGGTGTATGTCGCCTTCGTGATCGACGTGTTCGCCCGCCGCATCGTCGGCTGGCGTGTCAGCCGATCCAGGCAGGCCGATCTGGTGCTGGATGCTCTGGAGCAGGCGTTGCATGCCCACCAGGTCGGCAAAGGGTTGATTCACCACAGCGACCGTGGAGTGCAATACCTGTCGATTCGGTACAGCGAGCGGCTCAAGGACGCCGGCGTGCAAGCGTCTGTGGGCACCACGGGAGACTCCTACGACAACGCCATGGCCGAAACCATCATCGGTCTGTTCAAGACGGAGGTGATCCACGCTCGCGGCCCCTGGCGCTCTCTGGACGGAGTGGAATATGCCACGCTCGAATGGGTCGATTGGTTCAACAATTGCCGACTCCTCGAGCCCATCGGTCATGTGCCACCCGCGGATTTCGAAGCAGAGTACGATCGTCAGCAATCCGGTCTGGCCAGGGCGGCCTGACCCAAACCCGGAGCTCTCCGGAATACCCGGGGGCGGTTCAAGGCGGCACTGCGTGGCGAGTTGGGACCGGGAGTGTCTGATATTGCCGGGTTTTGCAGCTGCCGCATTGATGAGTTGCGCTCCGGACCACTGAATGGGCAGAACTGTCTGGCGTTAGTGTTTACGACCGAAAAATGGGAAAAACTCTCGCCACACCAGCCGGTCATGTCGAGGTGGCCACTGTGGCAGGCAGAGTTCATTGCGGCCCGCAGTATCTCGTGAAGCGTTCGCGGTGGGGCGATGGCGAATGCGTTCATCGCCACGATGCCTTTCGTGGCTGAGCGGCTCGAGTCGGTGGTCATGCCCTTCGGCGCCAGCGCGATCAGCTCGGGTACGGCTTGTTTACTGAGGACATGTTCTCGACTGCCACTTCGAGGGGATTTGCTGTTGCATCCGCCGGGAGCACCGTGCAGACGCTGTCTTGCGCGTCGACTCCAAGCCAAGCGACAAAGTCGCTCGAACGCGGCGCCGCGATGACAACCGGCTGCCAGCTGTGAGGACCGGCTGATGAGCAAGAATGCCTCCCACGCCCGGCACGCCCACCGAACCGGCTACTGCCCAATAACCCGCGGGCTTGCCTGCACAGAGAGACGCCGGCGATGCAGTGACGTATCGCGGCGCTGGCACGTGGCTGTCTACACCACGGGAGTGACGACATACGGAGTTGCCGTTGCCCGAAAGAGGCGGGCAGAGTTGTGCACGCGGCAGGTCCCGCTGCATCTGGACCGATGGGCTTGCACTCGCGCCCGTCATCCTGTGGCGCCTACACGGTCGCGCCGGGGTGAGTGGCACGTATGGTGGCGCAGGAGCGTGTCACTACCGCAGCCCATCACGCTGTGGCTTGAGCGACTGTCAGCGTAAAGTCACGGCACTTTGCAGCGGTCATTTCCTGCGCCGATGCGGCCGATCGCAGGGCGGCTCTGTGCGCTCGCACCGCCGGCCGGTGCGTCGCGAATCAATCCCCTGGCGGAGCGGGCGGCGCGGCCGGCAGGGCGAACAGGCGCCGTGTTGCTGCTGTGCTCGCCCGCGCGAGTGTCGCCAACGGTTCCGCGCGCGCCCGGGCGATTACCGCGGCGATATGGGGCAGGTATTGCGGCTCGTTGCGGCGCGATACGGGCTTGGGTGTGAGCGTGCGCGGCAGCAGGTAAGGCCCGTCGGTCTCGAGCAGGAGGCGATCGGCTGGGATGCGCTGCACCAGCTCCAGCAGATGGGCGCCGCGGCGTTCGTCGCAGATCCAACCCGTGATGCCGATGTAAAGCCCTAGTTCGAGATAGTTGTCGAGTTCGGTGATGCCTGCGGTGAAACAATGCGCCACGCCGCCGCCGAGGTGAGCACGGTGTTCGCGTAGGATCGCGAGAAAGTCTCCGTGGGCGTCGCGTTGATGCAGAAAGACGGGTTTACCAAGCTGTGCGGCGAGTTCAAGTTGACGGGCGAAGGCATGACGCTGCACGGTGGGCGGGGAGAACGCGCGGTAATAGTCGAGGCCGCATTCCCCTATTGCGACTACCTCGGGAGCGCGAGCGAGCACGCCGATCTCGCCGAGCACGACAGCAGAGACCTCGCTGGCGTGATGGGGATGCACGCCGGCGGTGGCGAACAATCTGGCCGGGTGTAAGCGGCAGAGCGCAATGGCCGCTGCAGTGCTGGCAGCGCACGCTCCGGTCACGATCATCTGGCTGACGCCGCTGCGCTGGGCACGCATGATGACGCTGTCGCGGTCGGCAGCAAAGCTCGTGTGGGTCAGGTTGACGCCGATATCGATGAACTCGAGAGCCGTTGGTACAGCGGGCATGCAGGGCACTCTCAGGCCGGAGCGGCAATCGGTCAACGCCCGCCGGGTCCAGGCGCGACCGGCCAGACATTGCGGCAGCCTGTGTGCAGCGCGGTGACAGTGCGCAGACAGTGGTGTCTCACCGGCCGGGGCCGGCGCAACCGTGCGGTCATGGTGCGCTGCGGCAGCTGATGCGAATGGCGCTCTCTCATGGCCGGTCGATCTCGAATTTAGCCTGCAGGCAGCTGCGCAAGTGCTGAGCACAATTGCGCGACATGCGTCTCGTCCTGATCCCACGATACCACCAGTCGGGCGACGCCGGTCTGTTCGGCGCCCCAGTCATAGAACTCGAATCCGGCCGCGCGCAACGCGTGCTTACCGGGGACGCCGAGGTTGACGAACACCTCGTTCGCCTCCACCGGTGCGATGAGCCGGCTGCCGGCCGCCATGCCGATCCGGCGGGCGAGTCCGTTGGCGCGCTCGGCGTTGTGCCGCCATAGATCCTCGTGCAGATAGGCGAGCAGCTGCGCGGCGATGAAACGGGATTTCGAGATGAGATGCCCGGCGCGTTTGCGGCGCAGCTCGAAATCGCGCACCAAGGCGGGGTCGAAGAAGATCACGGCCTCGGCCGCCAGAGCGCCATTTTTGGTCGCACCGAAGGACAGGACGTCGATCCCGGCGCGCCAGGTCACATCTGCCGGGTGGCAGCCGAGGAAGCTCACTGCGTTCGCGAAGCGTGCGCCGTCCATGTGTACCTTAAGACCCCGCGCGTGGGCAACCGCACACAATGCGGTAATTTCCTCGGGGCGGTACGCGACGCCCAGTTCGCTCGCCTGACTGATCGACACGGCGGCCGGTTGCACGGTATGCACCGAGCCCGGATGGCCCTCGAGCGCCGCGGCGAGCGCCTCCGCCGACAGCTTGGCGTGTGTGCCCTCGAGCAATTGCAGTTGCGCGCCGGCGGTGAAGAACCCTGGAGCGCCACACTCGTCGCAGGCTATGTGTGCCTCGTGATGAGCGTAGATGGCGCCGTAGGGCGGTGTCAGTGTCGCGAGCGCCAGTGCGTTGGCTGCGGTGCCAGTGGCGACCGCGAAAGCGCGTACGGGCGTGCCGAAGAACGTGCCGAGCGCCTCGTCGAGGCGCCGAGTCCAGGGGTCATCACCGTAGGCGACGGCAAGACCGTGATTGGCGGCAGCGAGCGCGGCGAGCATTTGCGGACATGCGCTCGCCGTGTTGTCGCTCATGAATCGCAGGGGGGGATTGGGCATGCAGACCTCGTCGGCTAAATTCGCCATTTGAAGGAATAAGCGCCGATGGCAAGAAACACCAACGTCACGACTGCCAGATAAACAAGCTGTGGTGCAATCGCACCGATACCGGCCCCATAGAGCATCACCGCGCGGGCGGCGCGCAGCAGCTGTGTCAGCGGTAGAGCGTCGGCCATCCAACGCAGCCAGCGGGGCGCGCCGGCGAGGGAGAACCAGACGCCCGAGAGCATGACCATGGGCCAGGTGAGGACATTCAGCAGGCCGTTGACCAACTCCTCACTCGCCAGACGTGCCGAGACGGTCAAGCCGAGCGCGATCATCGCCAAGGCGCCGAGCAGCGCGACCAGCAGCAGCAGGGCGAGATTGCCGGCGGCATGAAAATGGATGATGGCGCCGACCGCCGCATATAGCACGGTGCTGATCAGCAAGATGATGGTCAGGCGCGAGAGCACCTGCGCGCCGAGAAACTCAAAGGCCGTAAGCGGCGTGGCGTGCAGGCGCTTCAGGAACCCGCTCTGCCGGTACCGCAGCACGACGTAGCCGACGCCAAACAGGCAGCTGAACATCATGTTCAGGGCGAGGATCCCCGGGAACAGCCAATCGACGTAGCGGATCTGCCGCCCACTGACGGCGAGGCGTACGGCCCGGGGATCGGCCGCGCGCAGCAAGCGCTCGACGATGTAGCCCTTGGGCGAGTGGGCGTTGACCCAGAAGTGCGGTGGCGTGCCGGCGGCAAACAGCAGTGCAATGCGCTCGTGGCGCACTGCATGCAAGCCGTCCTGAAGGTTCGCGATCGGAACAAATTGCACGTAGCGCGTGTGGGCGAAGGCATTGTGGACCAGAGCGGTCGGACCGCCGAGCACCCCGACCGTAAAGAGCGGTCGGGGCGGCCCGCCAAAGATCACGGCGACGCCGACGATGATCGACAGTGGCAGTACCAGCGTGAACAACAGCGAGCCGCGATCCCGGATGAATTCGAGATTGCGCGCATGCCAGACGGCAAGCAGGCGGCGCATCATGCGCGCAGCTCATGACCGGTGAGCTCGAGGAACAGGTCCTCGAGGTTCGGCGGCCGCATGCGCAGATTTGTGAGCGGCACGCCAGCGGCAAGCAGCAGGCGCAACGTTCCATCCAGATCATCGGTGGTGATCTCGATGCGCTCCCGGGTTTCGAGCAGTTGCAGCGGCAGCGACCGCGCCGCCGGCGGAAACTCGGCTTGCGGCAGCTCGAGCAGTACCGCAGCGAAGTGCTCGCGCAAGAGCGCGCCCGGGCTGCCCTGGGCGATGATGCGGCCATGATCGACGATGGCGATCTGTTCGCAGAGCATTTGAGCCTCGTCCATATAATGGGTCGTCAGGATAATGGTCTTGCCTTGATCCTTGATTGCACCGATCAGCTCCCAGAAGTTACGGCGGGCCTGGGGGTCGAGCCCGGTGGTTGGCTCATCGAGAAATAGAACCGTCGGATCGTTCACGAGCGCGATGGCGAGCAGCAATCGCTGGCGCTGCCCGCCGGAGAGCTTGCGGTTGTCCCGTCCGGCCAGGGCCTCGAGTGAGCAGGCGTGCAGCAGCTCCTCGACATCGCGACCGCGGGTGTACAGTCCGCGGAACAAGGCCAGGCTCTGACGCACAGTGAGGAAATGCTGCAGCGCCGTGGCCTGGAATAATATGCCGGCTTCCGCGCGAAAGCGCTCCCCAAGTGGTTTGCCGCGGTAGAACACTGCCCCGGCAGTCGGCGGCAGTATGCCTTCCATGATCTCCATTGTGGTGGTCTTGCCGGCGCCGTTGGGGCCGAGCAGTCCGAAGCACATGCCCGGTGGGACCTGGAACGTCAGTCCGTCTACCGCCGTGACGCCGGGGTACCGCTTGACCAGGTCGCGCACTTCGAGGATGGGTGAGGTCATGGCCGATCCGACACTGCGAGCGCATTCCGTAACGTGTCCGCGCATCCTAGCCGATGATCGCGGTAGCCGTCTGCCCGGTGCGCCGCGGCGGCGACTGGTATGATGGCGCATCAGGTGGGCCGGATGTGCCGGCATTGATGGGTCGTCGCGGGGATGCACGCGCAATTGTCGTTGTGGTCGGAGCAGGACGTGGGCTGGAGCGTGCGGGAGAGCCGGCGTGCTCGCCGCATGGTGGTGCGAGTCTTTCACACCGGCCGGGTGGAGGTGGTCGTACCGCTGCGAACGCCGCCGCGGCTCATTGAGGGATTTCTCGATCGGCACAGACAGTGGATCGAGCGTAAGCGCGCCGAGGCACGCCGGACGGCGGCACCGCCCGAGCCGTTTCCGCCAGTGGCTGTCGCGCTGAGCGCCTGCGCCGAGCACTGGCGGATACATCTGGCCGGCGGCAGCGGGCCGCTGCGGACGAGGACGCGGGCGGATCTGCTCGTGCTGAGTGGCGAGGCGGCTGGCGGTGCCGCGATTCGCATGGCGCTGCGGGCCTGGCTGCTCGAACGTGCGCGCAGCGTGTTCACGCCACTGCTCGAGGCTCGAGCGCGCGAGTTCGGCTTTCACTACGAGCGCATGGTCGTACGGTGCCAACGGACACGTTGGGGCAGCTGTTCGGCGCGCGGCACGATCAGTTTGAACGCCTGTCTGTTGTTTTTGCCGCCCGATGTCGTGCGCTACCTCATGATCCATGAACTCGCGCACACCCAGCACATGAACCACTCCCGGCGTTTCTGGCAATGCGTGGAGCGCTGCTGCCCCGAGTATCGCCGACTCGATCGCGTTCTGATCCAGGGGTGGCGTCACGTGCCGGCGTGGGTGTTCGGTGAGGCGGCGCCGTGAGTCGGCACGGCAGCTCCGAGAGCACCGGAGCGTCGGTGCAGTGGGAGCTCGGTACCGCCCACTCGTACGGCGAGTATCTGCAGCTTGACAGGCTGCTGAACGCGCAACAGCCGCGGTCGCGGCAGCCCGATGAATTGATGTTCATCGTCGTGCATCAGGTCGCCGAACTGTGGATGCGGTTGTTGCTCGAGGAACTTGCCGGTGTGCTCGAGTGCGTGCGCCGCGATGATCTGGGGCCCTCATTCAAGCGGTTCGCTCGCATCTGCGGCGTGCAGTCGCAGCTGTTGTCGGGCTGGGAGGTGCTGGCCAGCCTGACACCGGCCGATTACGCCGCGTTCCGCAACGCGCTCGGGCGCGCCTCTGGGTTCCAGTCACACCAGTATCGGTTGCTCGAGTTCCAGCTGGGCAACAAGAATGCGCAGATGCTCGCGGTGCACCGGGGCGATCGGGCCGTCAGCGCGCGACTCGAGCGCGCGCTGCGCGCGCCTTCGCTCTATGACGAGGCGTTGCGGCTGCTCAGCCGGCGCGGCTATGGCATCCCGGACAGTATCCTCAGCCGCGAGTTCAGCGAACCGTACGTGCCGAGCAAACCGGTTGCCGCCGCTTGGCTTGCCGTCTATCACAACGCGCACAAGGACTGGGACCTATACCAGCTGGCCGAGCATCTGATCGACCTTGATTACAGGTTTCAGCTATGGCGTTGCCATCATTTGAAGACCGTCGAGCGCATCATCGGGCATAAGCCGGGAACCGGTGGTACGGGCGGGGTGTCCTACCTTGCCGAGGCACTGCGGCTGCAGCTGTTTCCCGAACTCTGGCAGATCCGCAACGCGATGTGAGCAGCGTTCAGTGCCAGCGAACGCAGGTGAGTCCGGCGTGGCGGGCGGTGCGGCGGGCGCTCGCCGTGCCGTTGACGAACACACCATGCTCGACGAGCGTGAGATGGGCGATGTCCGTTCTGGAGTTTCCGTAGGCGCTTGCCGGACCCGGGAACCGTTCCCGCAATTGACGCAGGCAGCGCACCTTTTGCTCGCCGCGGCAGTTCACGGTGCTCAGGCGTCCATCGAGCCGGTTGCCGTTCCACCGGACCCCGGTACAGATGATTTCCTGAAATCCGAGCGCACGCCCGAGCGCCGGTACATAAAGGTCGGGACTCGCGCTCATCAAAACCAGGTAATCCCCGGCGCGGCGATGGGCCTCGATGGCCGCTCGGGCTGCTGCAAGCACATGCGCGTGGGACCACCGCGCCACGAAGCGCTCCGTCGATGCACTCAGATCCTCGCGCGCAAGGCCGCCGAGGAGGGCGCGCATCAGCGCGCTTTTGACCTCGCCATGACCGCATAGTCCGAGCGCAAGACCGGTGGCCGCCGGCAGCACCCTCGGCAGATACGCGAGGCGCCAGGGTCGGCGTGCCAGCATGCTGAGCAGGTACGGGAAGAATGTCCCGTAGCGGGTGACCGTGCCGTCGAGGTCGAAGACTGCAAGGCCCATCCGTCGTGTTTCTGCGGGCTCGGCTGCGCGTGCGCTCACGCGCGGTCCGCGGCCGCAAGCTGGCGCAGCACGTACTGCAGAATGCCCCCGTGGCGGTAGTACTCGCGTTCCTTCGGCGTGTCGATGCGCACCCTTGCCCTGAACGATATGGGCTTGCCCCCCGCGGGCGCGCGGGCAGACACGGTGACTTCGCGCTCACCGCCGCTCAGACCGCTGATGGCAAAAATCTCCTGGCCGGTCAAGCCAAGGGACTTCGCGTTTTCACCGGGCAGATACTGCAGCGGCGCGACACCCATGCCGATGAGGTTCGACCGATGAATGCGCTCGAAGCTCTCGGCAAGGACGGCCCGCACCCCGAGCAGCATTACGCCCTTGGCTGCCCAGTCGCGCGAGGAGCCGGTACCATACTCCTTGCCCGCCAGCACGAGCAGCGCGGTGCCTTCGGCTTGGTAGCGCATGGCAGCCTCGAAGATCGAGGTCTGCTCGCCGCTCGGCAGATGCACGGTCAGGCCGCCTTCGACGCCCGGCACGAGCTGGTTGCGCAGCCGGATGTTCGCAAATGTGCCGCGCATCATGACTTCGTGGTTGCCGCGACGCGCCCCATAGGAATTGAAGTCTTTCGGCGCTACGCCCTGCTGCTCGAGGTAGTGGGCGGCGGGGCTGTTGCGGGCGATGGACCCGGCCGGCGAGATGTGATCTGTGGTCACCGAGTCGCCGAGCATCGCCAGAACACGCGCTCCTTGAATGTCGCGTACGGGCGGCGGCGTGAGTGTCATGCCCGCGAAGTACGGCGGGTTTTTCACGTAGGTGGAGCTGGCGTCCCAGGCATAGAGCTTGCCGGCGGGCGCCTTGATCGCGCGCCAGTGCTCATCACCCTGGAATACGCTGGCGTAGCTCGTCTGGAACATTTTCGAGTCGATCGCCTCGGTCAGCGTGCGCTGCACCTCCTCATCGCCCGGCCAGATATCCGCCAGATACACCGGCTTGCCAGCGGCGTCGGTACCGAGGGGATCGCGGGTGAGATCGATATCGAGGGTGCCGGCGAGCGCGTACGCGACGACGAGCGGTGGTGAGGCGAGGAAGTTCATGCGCACTTCCGGATGCACTCGGCCCTCGAAGTTGCGGTTTCCAGACAGCACCGCACAGGCGGTGATGTCAGCGGCCTTGACGGCAGCTGAGATCTCGCTCTTCAGGGGGCCGGAGTTGCCGATGCAGGTGGTGCACCCGTAGCCTACGAGTTCAAAGCCGATGGCGGCAAGCTCAGACAGCAGTCCGGCCTTGCGGTAATAGTCGGTGACCACGCGCGAGCCGGGCGCCAGGCTCGTCTTGACCCAGGGTTTGGCGGTGAGACCGCGGCGGCGGGCATTGCGGGCGAGGAGTCCGGCGCCGAGCATGACGGATGGGTTGGAGGTGTTGGTACAGCTCGTGATGGCGGCGATCAGCACCGCACCGTCCTTCAGTTCAAAGCTCTGGCCGTCCAGGGAGACTTCGGCCCGGCCCTCGGCCTTCGGATTGCGGGATGTGCGATCCTGCGCCGCCTTGGCCGCGCTGTCGGCATACACGCGCTTGGCCGTCCGCAAGGGCACGCGGTCTTGCGGACGGCTAGGGCCGGCAAGGCTCGGCTCGACGCTGCCGAGATCCAGTTCCAGCACGTCGCTGTAGGCGGCTTGCGGGGCGCCGTTCTCGCGCCAGAGACCCTGGTGTTTCGCGTACGCTTCCACCAGCTCGATACGTTCGCGCGGACGGCCCGACAGCTCGAGGTAGCGGATGGTTTCCGCGTCGATGGGAAAGATGCCGCACGTGCTGCCATACTCGGGGGCCATGTTGGCAATCGTGGCGCGGTCGGCGAGCGGTAGATGTGCCAGCCCATCGCCGAAATATTCGACGAATTTGTCGACCACGCCACGCTTGCGCAGCAGCTCGGTGAGCGTTAGTACGAGGTCGGTGGCCGTTGCGCCCGCAGAGAGTCGGCCGGTCAAGCGCACGCCGATGACCTGTGGAATCAGCATCGTGACCGGTTGCCCGAGCATCGCGGCCTCGGCCTCGATGCCGCCGACCCCCCAGCCGAGAACGCCGAGACCGTTGATCATCGTGGTGTGCGAATCGGTGCCGACCAGAGTGTCCGGATAAGCGCTGTGCACGCCGGCATGTTCGGCATCAAAGACCACCCGGCCAAGATACTCGAGGTTGACCTGATGGACGATGCCGGTGCTCGGCGGCACCACCGCAAAGTTGCGCAGCGCCGACTGGCCCCAGCGCAGGAAGGCATAGCGCTCGCCATTGCGTTCGAATTCAATGCGGGTATTGGCGGCGAGCGCGCCCGCGCTGCCATATTGGTCGACTTGCACGGAGTGGTCGATCACGAGTTCCACCGGTGCGAGCGGATTGACCTGCTCGGCATCCCCGCCGATACGTACGATCGCCTCGCGCATGGCCGCCAGATCCACCACGCAGGGCACGCCGGTGAAGTCCTGCAAAATGACCCGCGCTGGTGTAAAGGCAATTTCGTGCGCGGGTGTCGTGGCCGGATCCCACTCGAGCAGCGCCTCGATGTCGGCGCGGCTGACATTCACGCCATCTTCGCAGCGCAGCAGATTCTCGAGCAGGATCTTCAGGCTATACGGCAGCCGCGCTACCTTGCTGCGCGGCAGAGCCGCGAGGCTGTGGATCTGATAGGAGCGGGTGCCGACCTGCATCACGGTGCGCGCGTTGAAGCTGTTCGTCATGAGCGGGAGTCTCCTCGATAAATGCGGCGCGGATTATATCGGGTACGCGGTGCGCGCGCCCGCTGCGGCGCTCAGGCCGATTCGAGTGTCTCGATCACCGCGCCGCCGAGGCACAGGTCATCGCGATAGAGGACGGCGAACTGCCCCGGGGTTACGGCGCGCAGCGGGCGCTCGAAGTGGATGCGCATCCGTCCGCCGGGTAAGGGTTCGAGCCGGGCGGGCTGGTCGGGCTGCCGATAGCGCACCTTGACCGAACAGCCCTCGGGGCTGTGCGGTGGCGGCGCGAGCCAGTGAATCGCGCCGGTGATGACCGCCGTGCTGTAGAGCAAAGGGTGGTCACGGCCCTGCACGACGATCAGTGCATTGCGCCTGGCATCCTTGGCGGCGACGTACCAGGGCAGCTGCGCACCGCCGGCGCGCCCGCCGATATTGAGTCCGGCGCGCTGGCCGAGGGTATAGAACGCTAGCCCACGATGCGTGCCGAGGCGCTCGCCCCGGCTGGATTCGATCGGGCCGGGCTGCTCGGGCAGAAAGCGCGCGAGAAATTCGCGGAAGGGACGCTCGCCAATGAAGCAGATGCCCGTACTGTCCGGCTTGTCGTAAACCGGCAGGCCCGCGGCGCGCGCCACGGCGCGCACCGCTGATTTTTCCATCATGCCGATGGGCATCACGGTGCGCGCCAGCTCGGCGCGCCCGATGGCGTGCAGGAAGTAACTCTGGTCCTTGGCGGCATCATGGCCTTTGCGCAGCTCCGGCCCCGCAGGGCCAGATACCACGCGGGCATAGTGGCCGGTCGCAAATGCCTCGGCACCGAGACGCTCGGCGTAGCGCAGCGCGACGCCGAACTTGATCTCGCGATTGCATAAGACATCGGGATTGGGGGTGCGTCCGGCGCGATGTTCGCTCAGGAAGTGGGCGAACACACGCTCGCGGTATTCGGCGGCAAAGCTTGCCCGATGCAGCGGAATGCCGAGTTCACGCGCCACCGCGCGCGCATCCTGGAAGTCCTGCGCGGCCGTGCAATAGCCGTCCGCATCGTCCTCCCAGTTGCTCATGAACAGGCCATGCACCTCCCAGCCCTGTGCCTTCAGGAGCAAGGCGGCGACCGCCGAGTCGACGCCACCGGAGAGGCCGACGATGACACGACTCATAGTGCGATGGCGGGTGCGGCGAGTGCGTCCTGTCGGCGATAGTGACCCACAGGCTGCAGCGCTGCAGTTGTTCCGCGCAGGTAGTCCTCGATGCAGCGCAGCACGAGCGGACTGCGCAGATGCCCGCTGCGCGCGCGAACCTCCGCGGGCGTCAACCAACAGGTGGACACGATGCCGGCGTCGAGTGGTTGCAGAGGACGGTGGTCATGTACAGTGCCGGTGAAGGCAAAGCGCTTGAAGCGCCGCTGCGTGACCGGGTGCTGCCACAGATACACGCCGAGCAGCTGTTCCGGGACGAATGCCCAGGCGCTCTCCTCGCGAACCTCGCGTACGAGGGCCGCAAGCAGAGTTTCGTCGTGCTCGAGGTGGCCGGCCGGCTGATTCAGCAGCAGGCGGCCGTCGATACGCTCTTCAACGAGCAGGAAGCGCCCGTTCTGCTCGATCAGCGCGGCAACGGTGATTTCAGGATCGCACATCAGCGCGCCATTATATCGGTCAGCGCGCCGGGGCGTCGGCGTGCGCGCAAAATCTAAGCGCCGGGCCGCTGCGCTTGCGGCCGGACTCAGATTCCTTCCGCCAGCCGCAGACTCTCCGGGACCACGCAGTTGTCCCAGAGTTGATCGAATTCGTGCAGGTAGAGCTTGGCGACGGGCGGATTGTTCAAGTCGGCGATGCCGTCCCAGGCATCGCAGCGCAGGCGGTACAGGATTGCACGTTCATCGGCAATCACATAGGCGCAGTGCGGGACCGCCGCCCGCAGCGGCAAATGGCGCACGTCGATGCAGCCGGAGAGCCGGCGCGCCAGAGCAATGAAGCGATGCCCGTCGATGCTGAGGCGCCCCGGAGCGAAGATCAGCACGCGCACCTTGGCGAATGGGCGCGTCAGTACCAGGTGCTTGATCACCTCAATGAACATGCTCTGATCGTACAATGCCGGCTCGAGGTCCGGCGTGTAGATGGAAAGCAATCGCTCGGTGCGGGCGGCGAGCTGATTGACGGCCAAGCGGGCTTCCTCTAGCGTTGTGAGTACGGTAATCGCATGGAAGCTGCCGGTGTCCGTCGTGGGGGTGCACTCGGGCGCGTAGCGGGCATACGCGAGCCCCGCCAGGACATTTTGCGATCCGAGTTGCCGGTCGTGAGATCCCATGCGCGCCCGCCCTTGAGGTCCGCAATGCGGACAGCGCGCAAATGCTAAAGAACGGCGCGCCCAGGCGTTGCCGATCTCATCACAGAATGCGTAGGCGCGCGGCGGCGCAATTTGTCATATTTCACGGGCGAATTCTGCCGCCCAGCCAATGTAGTCGGCGGGCGCAAGTGCGCGCAGACGTTGCTTGTCCGGTTCGGGTAAGGGCAGGGCCGCAATGAATTGTCCGAGTGAATGCGCATCGACGGCGCGGCCCCGGGTAAAAGCCTTCAGCTTTTCATAGCCGTCGGGGATGCCGGCCGCCCGCAGCGCGGTCTGTACCGCTTCGCCCAGTACCTCCCAGGCGCCGTCGAGATCGGCGAGCATGCGTGCCGGGTCCGGTTGCACCTTCTCGAGGCCGCGGCCGAGTGCGCGCCAGGCGACGAGGCTGTGGCCGAGCGCCACCCCGAGATTGCGCAGAACCGTCGAATCGGTCAGATCACGCTGCCAGCGCGAGACGGGTAACTTGTCGGCGAAGTGCCTGAGCAGGGCATTGGCGATACCGAGGTTGCCCTCGCAATTCTCGAAATCGATCGGATTGACCTTGTGCGGCATGGTGGAGGAGCCGACCTCGGCCGCGGCGGCACGCTGACGCAGGTAGCCGAGGGAGATATAGCCCCAGAAATCGCGGCTGAGATCGACCAGTACCACGTTCACTGCCGCGAGCGCATCGCAGTACTCGCCCACCCAGTCGTGCGGCTCGATCTGCGTGGTGTAGGGGTTAGCGAGCAGACCGAGCGATTCGATGAACGCGCTGCTCAGGCGACGCCAGTCGACCTCGGGCAACGCGGCGCGGTGCGCATTGAAATTACCGACTGCGCCATTCCATTTACCGAGCACTTCCACAGCACGGAAGCGGCGCTCGGAGCGTCGTAGCCGCGCCACGAAGTTGGCGACTTCCTTGCCGAGGGTGGTCGGACTGGCCGGCTGGCCGTGCGTGCGTGCGAGCATGGCAAGCTCCGCCGCTCCATGGGCGAGCGCAGTGAGCGCATCGATCAATTCGCCGATGACCGCGCACAGGCGCGCGCGCGCCGCTTGTAACAGGCGCGCGTAGCTGAGGTTGTTGATGTCCTCGGAGGTGCACCCGAAGTGCACAAGTTCGAGGCTGGCGGCCTCGGCGCCGGCGGCGGCGAGCTCCCCGCGCACGTAATACTCCACGGCCTTCACGTCGTGATTGATGCGGCTCTCGAGGGTCTTGACCGCTGCCGCAGCCCCGTCATCGGGCGCCACGCGCAATCGCCGAGCACACGCTTGCACCGCGGCCGGAATACGGGTGCCTGCGAGCTGCGGCACCGCCGTGACGAGATACTCGAACCAAGCCGCCTCGATCCGGATGCGCTCGCGGATGAGGCCGGATTCCGAGAGCAGCTCGCGTAGCGGTTCGGTGGCCGCCCGATAGCGACCGTCGAGCGGCGAGAGGGCGAGTACTGCGGGCAGATCCTGGCGCGGCGGGTCGTGCATGAACGGTCGAAAATTGTTGCGATTCAAATCGATTATGATAGCCGATAAAGTGACCGGGCCGCAGCTTGCCCCGGCGGCACGGTCAAGTCTACCGCGGGCCACGGAGCCATCATCCTATGACGCAATCTTTTCGCATCGAGCACGACAGCATGGGCGAGCTGCGAGTGCCGTCCGCGGCGCTATGGGGCGCCCAGACGCAGCGGGCGCTCCAGAATTTCCCGATCAGCGGCCGCACCATGCCGCACGCCTTCATCGGCGCACTGGCTGTGGTGAAGCAGGCCGCGGCCCGCGCCAATGGTCGCTTGGGACTGCTCGATGCGGCTGTAGCGACGGCGATCGAAGCTGCCGCCGCCGAGGTGGCCGCAGGCCGCCACGAAGCGCATTTCCCCATCGATGTGTTCCAGACTGGCTCCGGCACCAGCACCAACATGAACGCCAACGAGGTCATCGCCGCACTTGCGACGCAGCGCCTCGGTGCGCCGGTGCACCCGAACGATCACGTCAATATGGGGCAAAGTAGCAATGACGTGATTCCAACGACGATTCATGTGAGCGCGATGCTCGCGCTGCGGGGTGATCTGATTCCGGCACTGCATCGGCTTGCGGAGATCATCGGTGAGAAGGCCGCGGCGGTGGGTGATCGGGTCAAGACGGGGCGGACCCATCTGATGGATGCCATGCCGGTGACGTTCGCGCAGGAACTGTCCGGCTGGCGGGCCCAGATCGACAGCGGACTGGAGCGTCTGGCGGCGACTCTCCCGCGGTTGCAGCGCCTGGCGCAGGGGGGCACGGCCGTAGGCACCGGTATCAATGCTCATCCGCAGTTTGCCATGGGTTTTTGCGCCGCCCTCGAGGAACTTACAGAATGCGCATTCGCGCCGGCCCGCAACTACTTCGAGGCCCTCTCGTGCCAGGATACGGCCGTGGAGCTGTCCGGCCAGCTGAAGGTGATCGCGGTCAGCCTGATGAAGATTGCCAACGACCTGCGCTGGATGAATAGTGGACCGCTCGCCGGGCTTGGGGAAATTGCGCTGCCGGCGCTGCAGCCGGGCAGCAGCATCATGCCGGGCAAGGTCAATCCGGTGATTCCGGAGGCCGCCGCCATGGTGTGTGCGCAGGTGATCGGTCAGGATGCGACGATTACTTTGGCTGGCCAGTCGGGCAATTTCCAGCTGAATGTCATGTTGCCGGTGATTGCCTACAATCTGCTCGAGAGCATCCGTCTGCTCGCCAACGTGGCGCGCCTGCTCGCCGAGCGCGCCATAGCGGGTTTCACGGTCAACGAGGCGCGTCTCGCCGAGGCCCTCGAGCGCAACCCCATCTTGGTGACGGCGCTGAATCCGATCATTGGCTACGAGAAAGGCGCTGCGATCGCCAAGAAGGCCTATGCCGAGGGCCGGCCGATCCGCGAGGTGGCCGCGCAGATGACCGATCTGTCGCGCGAGGAACTCGAGCGTCTGCTCGATCCGCAGGCGCTCACCCGCGGCGGCATCAGCGGCGGTGCAGGTGGCGGTGGTTGACCCGCCCACCGGTTCCACGGTGCTGCGCGCCAGTCCGCTCACGCTTGCCCGGATCGAGGCACAGCTTGCCGGCAGTCGGCCGCGCCATGATCGCGAGCACTGGTGGGTTCCCGGGCAGACTCTCGAGCGTAGCCGTGAGCTGCTGCGCTACTTTCCCGCCGACCCGACACCCGCGGCGGTTTTGGTCCCCATCGTTGATCATCCCGGGGCGCCGTCGGTCCTGCTGACGGTACGCGGGCAGAGCCTGCGTCATCATGCCGGTCAGGTCAGTTTCCCAGGTGGATCGATCGAGGCGGCAGATCCAGATCCGGCTGCCGCGGCGCTGCGCGAGGCGCGTGAGGAGATTGGGCTTGACCCCAGCTTTGTGACCGTTATTGGCTATTTGCCCGATCATGTGGTGGTCAGCGGCTTTCGCGTCACGCCGGTCGTAGCTCGGATCCGTCCGGGTTTTGCCCTCACGGTCGACCGGCAGGAGGTGGAAACGGTGTTCGAGGTGCCGCTGGCCTACGTTCTTGATGCCAGTCGTCACCGACTTCGACGGCATCGGTTTCGCGGCGCCGAGGAGGAAGTCGAGCTCGTCGATATCCCATACGGTGAGCACAATATCTGGGGAGCCACCGCTGGGATGCTGCTGACCCTGGAGCGTATCTGCGGGAGTGCGAGTGGGCATGGACGGGGCTGATCCGGCGGCTGCGCTGACAGCGTTGCTTGCATTGATGACCCGTTTGCGTGATCCGCAGAGCGGATGCCCTTGGGATCGTGTCCAGGATTTCGCGAGCATCGCGCCCTACACGATCGAGGAGGCTTATGAGGTGCGTGATGCGATCGAGCGGTCCGATCCGGGCAAGTTGTGCGAGGAACTCGGTGATTTGCTGTTCCAGGTGGTTTTCCATGCACGCCTCGCCGAGGAGCGGGACTGGTTTGATTTCGCCGCGGTGGCGATGGGTATTCACGCTAAGCTGGTGCGGCGCCACCCGCATGTGTTCGCGGGTGCCGCGGCGCCTGCCGCTGCGGCAGATCAGTCCCGGCAATGGGAGGAGCACAAGGCGCGCGAGCGTGCGCAAACGCTGGGCGATGCCGCGGCGCTCGCGGACGTGCCGCTGTCTTTGCCCGCATTGATGCGAGCGGCCAAGCTCGGCCGGCGCGCCGCGCGCGTGGGCTTCGATTGGGAGCGGGCCGACCAGGTTCGCGACAAGGTCGGTGAGGAACTCGCCGAGCTCGATGCAGCACTTGCGGCGACGGGTGGAAAAGCTCACCCCGAGGTCATCGAGGAACTCGGCGATCTGCTGTTTACGCTGGCAAACTGGAGCATCCATCTTGCCATCGATCCGGAGGAAGCGCTGCGGATGGCGAATGCGAAGTTCGAACGGCGCTTCGAGTGCATGGAGCGTCTGGCAGCCGAGCGTGGCATGGTGCTTGCCACGCTCACGAGCGCGCAATGGGATGGGTTGTGGCGCGAGGCGAAGCAGCAGGTTTAGGCCTGGCCGGCGCCATTCAGCGGCGATTCACCGGCGCGCGGCTAAGGTGGGGCATCTGACCGGTTGGCGCGTCTGCGGACACGGTCGAATACTGTATTTTTCATAGGCGTGCACATCAGAATGAAATGGGCCGGCGCCGGCGCCGCGGCGGCGCTGATGCTGATCGGAGCGGGCGTGTGGGCGCACTCGGTACCCGCGACACAGCACGTGGCGGCGGCGCGAAGTCCGGCGCGCGGTCTGACTCTGGATCAGGCCGTGCGCACGGTCGAGCGGCGCTATCATGCCCGAGTGGTTCGCGCCGAAGCGGTCAGGCGGTGCGGACGGACTGTTTACGTGCTGCGGCTGCTCGACCCGGCAGGGCGCGTGTTCACGGTGCGGGTGGCGGCGATGAGCGGTCGGATCTGGTAGACGCGGGAGGGGGCTATGAGGGTACTTGTCGTCGAGGATGAAGCCTCGTTGCGCGAGAGTCTCAGAGCGCAGCTGACCGACGCCGGATTTAACGTCGATGTCGCTCGTGACGGCCGCGAGGGGCTGTTCGCCGGGCTCGAGTATCCGCTCGATGTGGCGGTGATTGATCTTGGGTTGCCGCAGCTTTCGGGATTGGAGGTGATCCGCAAGGTGCGTGCGGAACACAAGACTTACCCGATCCTGATTCTCACGGCACGCGATAATTGGCAGGACAAGGTCGAGGGCCTGCAGGCCGGCGCGGATGATTATCTCGCCAAGCCGTTTCATTTCGAGGAATTGCTCGCGCGGCTGCAGGCGCTGCTGCGGCGCGCCGGCGGCTGGGCAAGTGCTGAACTCACGTGCGGTCCGGTGACGCTCGATACACGGGCGCAAACGGTCCGCCTCGAGGGCAATCCGGTTGAGCTTACGACCTTCGAATACCGCATCCTCGAACATCTGATGCTGCGCGCCGGGGAGGTGATCTCCAAGGCCGAGCTCACCGAGCGTCTGTACGATCAGGACTTCGAGCGCGACAGCAATGTCATTGAGGTGCTGGTTGGACGATTGCGCCGCAAGCTCGATCCGCAGGAGCGGCTGAGGCCCATCGAAACGCTACGGGGGCGGGGTTATCGCTTCTCGCTCACCCGCGAAACCGGTTGACCGGCTCGCGGTGAGTTAAATGCACTCTCTCAGCCAACGGCTGCTGTTATCGGTGGCAGTGCCGCTGGCGCTGTTCTTCGCTTTCATGACCCTGGTGCTCGACAGCGGGTTTCGCACACTCTCGAGTGGCCGCCTGCATGAATTGCTCGACTCCCAGATCATCGCGCTCATCGCTGCCGCCGAACCCGAGCCTGGCGGTGGTTACGGCGCGCCGGTGAACGTGCTCGATGCGCGCTTTGGCGTGCCCGGCTCGGGGTGGTACGCCGCGATCCGCTCGGCGCATCACGAGTGGCGCTCACCCTCCACGGCCGGCGTGACGGTGCATTTTGGACCGTTGCTCGCGCAAGGGGAGCGGAAGTTCCTCTATACCGTGGCTGAACACAAGCGCCTGGCAGTCGAGAGTCGAGGGGTGACCTTCGAAGAGGGGCGGCATCGCGCGCAACCGGTCACCTTCAGTGTCGCGATCAGTCTCACTCCGTATGAGGAGCAGTTGTGGCAATTCCGGCGCCGCGTGGTGATGTGGTTCGGTGTCTTGATGGTGCTGCTGCTCGCGACGTTGGCCGTGCTGCTGCGCGCGGTGCTGGCGCCCGTGCGCAGACTTGAACGCGAGATCCACGAGATCGAGGCGGGGCGCAGCGAGGTGCTCGCCGGCGGGTATCCACGCGAGCTGAGCGGCGTGGCACGCCACCTGAACGCGCTGTTGATCGGCCAGCGCAAGCGTGTCACGCGCTACCGCGACACCCTGGGCAACCTGGCGCACAGCCTGAAGACGCCGCTCGCCGTGATGCGCTCGGCGCTCTCCGGCCTGGGCGAGACTGCACCCATCGGACCGATCAGTGCGGAAATCGACCGGATCAGCGGCATCATCGAGCATCAATTGAAACGTGCCGCGGCTTCGGGCGGAGCGGTACTCGGGCAAGCGCCGGTGGCCGTGGGACCGATTGCCGCGGACCTCCGTGCGGCGCTGCTGAAAGTCTACGCCAGCAAGGATCTGCTGCTCGAACTCGCGATTGAACCGGACAGTCAGTTCATCGGTGATCGGGCCGACTTGATGGAAATGCTGGGCAACCTGCTCGAGAACGCATGCAAATGGTGTCGTTCGCGGGTACGGTTGACGGTGGCGGTGGAGCCGGACGCGGCTGCCCAGGTAAGCCTGGTGGTGACAGTCGAGGACGATGGGCCGGGAATATCGGCCGACAATCGCGCGCGCATTCTCGAACGCGGGGTGCGGGCCGATGAAACAGTACCGGGCCACGGGCTTGGACTCGCCATGGTGCGCGAGACCGTCGACTTGTACGGTGGATCGATCGCCATCGATACGTCCCAACTGGGCGGCGCCTGCTTCATCGTGCACTTGCCGGGGCGGATCTGACCACAGAGTTCCGGCGCCGGATCCGCTCGCTGCGCTCAGCGGCGCACGTCGCTGTGACCGCGGATGCGCGAGTGGGCAAAGCCGGGCAGCTCGCGCGGCTCGGGTACCAGGCGCCGCTGCAGGATCTCGAACGCATCCCGAGGACGGTCGGCGAATTCGAACAGATTCAGATCCTGAGGGTCGATCATCCCATGCCGGCTGAGCGCGGCGAAGTCGATGATCTCATTCCAATACTCTCGGCCGTAGAGGATCACGGGGATCTCACGCGTGAGCTTGTGCGTCTGCGCCAGGGTGAGGATCTCGGTCAGCTCATCGAGCGTGCCGAGACCACCCGGGAAGGCAATGAGCGCGCGCGCGAGGTGTGCGAACCAGAGCTTGCGCATGAAAAAGTAATGGAACTCGAAGGTCAGTTCCTCGGACAGATACGCATTGGGATGCTGTTCGCGGGGCAGACTGATGTTCAGACCCACGGTCTTGCCACCGGCCTCACGGGCGCCGCGATTGGCCGCTTCCATGATGCCACCGCCACCGCCCGAGCAGACGACATAGTGATGGGTATGCTCGGGGAGCGAGGCAGACCAGCGCGTGAGCAGGGCGGCGAGTTCGCGCGCATCCTCGTAATAGCGTCCGAGCGGACCGTCGGGCCGCAGTCGTGCCGACCCGAAAAAGACAATGGTGGCGTGTACGCCTGCCCGTTTGAAACGTTCGAGGGGCTGCAGGTACTCCGCCAGGATGCGCAGTGGCCGGGCCGCATCGCTCTCGAGGAATTTCGGTTCCTCGTAGGCGAGCGGCGGGGCAGCGGTAGGATCTACGTGTGGCTTGTCTTGTTGCATCAGGTCGCGCTCGCAAAATCAATATGACCACGCTCGACGTCGACCCTTAGCAGGCGCACCCGCAGTCGATGGCCGATATCGAGTCCCTCATTACCGCGCACCAGGCGTCCTTCGATTGCCGGACGGACAATCCGCACCCAGGTGCCCTTGCTCGCCGCGCCGGTGACGATGGCATCGAATGTCTCGCCAATGTGCGGCGCGAGCAGCAGCGCCGCCGCCGATTTGTTTACGCGCCGCTCGACCTTGGCGGCATTGTCCTCCTGCACGGTACAGTGCGCGGCGAGTTCCGTCAGCTGCGCTAGCGGGTAGGCGGGCGCGGCGCCCCGCAACACCGCTTTCACCAGGCGCTGGCTGATCAGATCCGGAAAGCGCCGATTGGGCGCGCTCGCGTGAGTGTAGTTGCTCACGGCAAGGCCGAAGTGTTCACTCGGATCGCCTCCCGGGGCTCGCGCCAGGTACTCGCCCGAACCGAGTGACTTAACGACCGCGAGCGACAGATCCGCGAAGCCGCGCGGATCGGCACGGCGACGCCGGATGAGAAAGCCGTTCAGTGCGAGCGCATCGGGGCGCGCTGGCAGCTGCTCGCCGAGCGTCGCGGCAAGTGCGACGATGCGTTCCCAGCGGCGGGGTGTGCGCAGCACCCGGCGCAACGAGGCGACGCCATGCCGATCAAGAAACTGCGCCAGCGCTCCGTTCGCGGCGATCATCAAGTCCTCGATCAACTCCTCCGCGCGATTCTTGTGATTAGGCAGCAGGTCGCGCAGGGCGTCGCCCGAAAAAACCGCGTGCGTCTGCAGGGTCTCGAGCGTAAGTGCGCCGTGCTCATGTCGCCGCGCGCGCAGGGTCTGAGCCGCCGTGTCCTGCAGGTGCAGCTGGCGCTGCAGGCGCGGATCGGTCGCTGCAGCCGGTGGTCCGGCAGCGCCCTCGAGCCACGCCGTCACCGTGGGATAGGCGAGCTTGGCACGATTGGAAACGCGGGCGCGATACAGGTCCGAACTCGAGAGCCGTCCATCGACCTCGACGGTCATGTCAACCACGAGCGCGAGCCTTTCTTGATTCTCGCCGAGTGAGGTCAGGTTGGTAGAAAGCTGTTCGGGCAGCATCGGGAAGATGCGCGCCGGAGTGTACACGGATGTCGTGTTGAAGCGTGCGTGCGCATCGATCGGGCTGTCGGGAGCGACCAGCGCATCCACATCGGCAATCGCAACCCAGACGCGGATGGCGCCGCCGGCGAGCGTCTCGGCCGCAGAGATCTGATCGAGATCGCGCGAGTCGTCATTGTCGATCGAGATCCACGGCAGCGCGCGCAGATCGCGTATGGCGGCTTGTGGCTCGGTTGCGGCCCGATTGTCGAGGGCGGCAAGTTGGCGCATCGCGCCGGGCGGGAAATCCGGCTGCAGCCCGCGCTCGATCATGGCGAGGCGTGCGATGTGCCGCAGAATCTGCCGACCGCCGTGCGAGGCCGTGTGCATTGCACCCTCCCGCCTGGAGTGTTGGCATCGTAGGCGTATCGCCCAGGCCAGTCAATTCGCGCGCGCAGGCATTGCGGCAAATGCCTATCTGCCCGCCGGCGCGCGACTGGACCGGCCGGGATCGGCGTGCCGGCATTCAAAGATCGAATGTAATGCCCTGCGCCAACGGCAGTGCGCTGCTCCAGTTGATGGTATTGGTCTGCCGGCGCATGTAGGCTTTCCAGGCATCCGATCCGGACTCGCGTCCGCCGCCGGTGTCCTTTTCGCCGCCAAAGGCGCCGCCGATCTCAGCCCCGGAAGTACCGAGGTTGATGTTGGCAATACCACAGTCGCTCCCGCAAGCGCTGAGGAACGTCTCCGCGGCGCGCAGCCGCTCGGTGAACAGCGCTGAGGAGAGGCCGTAATGACTCGCGTTCTGGGCACTGATCGCCTCGGCAAGAGAGGCGATCGGGAGCAGATACAGGATTGGCGCGAAGGTCTCGTTTTGCACGATCGCCCAGTCGTTATGTGCGCGAATCAGCGTCGGTTCAACGAAGTGACCGGGCCGATCGAGCACTGCGCCGCCGGCCAGAATTTCCCCGCCGGTGGCGCGGGCTGCAGCGACCGCCGCGCTGAAGCGCTCGACCGCAGTTGCGTCGATCAATGGGCCCATCAGCGTTGCCGGATCGAGCGGATCGCCGATGCGTACCTGGCGGTACGCATTGATCAATCGCCGTTCGAGCTCGCTGGCGATGCTCGCGTGCGCGAACACGCGGCGCGTACTGGTGCAGCGTTGGCCGGCGGTGCCGACCGCGCCAAAGAGGATCGCCGGGATGGCCAAATCAAGGTTGGCCGATTCGTCCACGATGACGGCATTGTTGCCGCCGAGCTCGAGCAGGGTCTTGCCGAGACGCGCGGCAACGCGTTGTGCAACCGTCCGGCCGACGGCCGTCGAGCCAGTGAAAGAGACGAGTGCCACGCGGCGATCTTCGACAAAGCGCGTGGCGAGGTCGTTGCCGGCATCGATGAACAGCTGGAACATCGGCGGTAACCGGTGCGATTCGAGCACGCGGTTGACGAGCTTTTGCACTGCGATTGCCGTAAGCGGGGTCTTGGGCGAGGGCTTCCATACGGACACGTTGCCGCAGATCGAGGCGAGAAACGCGTTCCACGACCATACCGCGACGGGGAAATTGAATGCCGAGATGATGCCAACGACGCCGAGCGGATGCCACTGCTCGTACATGCGGTGGCCCGGGCGCTCGGAGTGCAGCGTCAGTCCATACAGCATGCGTGACTGGCCCACGGCGAAATCCGCGACGTCGATCATCTCTTGAACCTCGCCGCGACCCTCGGCGAGGATTTTGCCGTTCTCGAGGCTGACGAGTGCGCCGAGATCATCCTTGGCCCGGCGTAACGCCTCGCCCACGAGACGCACGGCTTCGCCGCGTTTGGGGGCCGGCACGGTACGCCAAAGTGCTGCGGTCTCGAGTGCCGACTGCATCAGTTTCTCGTAGTCGCCTGCCGCGGCGGTACGCACCCGCGCTATGCACTCGCCATTGGCCGGATTGTTCACCGCGAGCGGCGGTCCGTCGCCGAACCACGCGCTGGGGCCGGCGCAGACCCCGGGGTTGACCGCCTCGAGCCCGAGGCGCTGCAGAAGACTGCCGACATCGATGCTGGGTGCGGTCATTGCTCACGCCGCCTTGTTCGTTCGCTGCCTGCCGGTCTTGCCGGTGACGATCACCTCGCCGGAAACATCCTTGTTGCCACCGCTCGCATAATAGCGACCGAAGCGATTGGCCAGGATGTCGCCGAGTCGGAACTGCTCCTGGGCGATGCAGCCGCGGTACTGTTGGGGATGCTCGAGAACCAGGTCAACCACGGCGCTGATGCCGGCGGCGGTTGTCACCTGGATGGCCGACCAGAGGCGACCGGCAATCAGCTGCGGGTAGATCTTGTTGACGTAGTTTTCCTCGCGCAGCTGGCCATCTTGCGTGCCGGTGATTGCCACGTAGACGATGACGACGTCCTGCAGCGTCTGCGGCACGGCGTTTTCGAGGATGCGCTTGAGCGTGTCGCGATCGTGGTTGAGTTTCAAATCGTTCATCAGCAGGCGCATCTGTTCGCAGTGGCCGGGATATCGGATGGTCTTGTAGTTCATCGACTCGGCGTGCGCGCCGCACGTCTCGGCGAGCGAGCCGAGGCCGCCGGAAGTGTTGAAAGCCTCGTACAGCGTGCCGTCGATCTCGATTTCCTCAAGTCCCTCGAGGGGGGCCACTTCCGCATTACGTCCATCGACGACCGCCTGGCACGGATTGCCGTATTCATTGATCAACCCCTCGGTTGACCAGGTGAGGGAATACTTCAAAACGTTGTTGGGGTGCTGCGGCAGAGCGCCGACGCGCAGTTTCACGGCGCGCAGGGACTCGAAGTGGGTGATGAGTTCAGCGGCGGCGATGCTAATGAACCCGGGCGCAAGTCCGCACTGGGGCACAAACGCCGTGCCGGCGTTCGCCGCGATGGCGCGCACCGCGCGCGTGACCTGTACGTCTTCGGTCAAATCGAAATAGTGAATCTCGGCGCGGCGGGCCGCCTCCGCCACCGCGACGTTGCAATGGAAGGGTAAACTCGAGATCACTGCATCGACCGGGTGCGCGCAGAGGTGGCGGGCGAGCGCGTCTGGATCCTTGGCATCGAGCGCATGGGCCGCGATGCCGTTCAGACCGTGGGCCTTGACTACCGCCTCGGCCACCGAACCGTCGAGGTCGGCGAGGTCGACCTGGTAGGCCCCTGAGCTTGCGAGCAGTCCCGAGATCAGCGCGCCGATCTTGCCGGCGCCGAGAATCAAGACGCGGTGCATGCGGCACCCCCTGATGAAGTGAAGATGGGGCGAATTGTCCACTGCGGCGGCGATTGGCGCCAGTCTGTGCTACGATTCCAGGCCATGCGCGCGACTGAAACGACGGCGTGGCACCCCGCCAGCTGGCAGACGAAATCCGCCCTGCAGCAGCCGGTCTATGCTGATCCGACCGCGCTTGAGCAGGTTGTGGCGGAACTGTCGCGATTGCCGCCAATCGTGGTGTCGTGGGAGATCGAGGCGTTACGCGAGCGTCTCGCGGCGGCGCAGCGCGGCCAGGCCTTCCTTCTGCAAGGCGGGGACTGCGCCGAGACTTTCGCCGAGTGCGAGTCCGATCTGATCGCCAAAAAACTGAAGATCCTCTTGCAGATGAGCCTCGTGCTGCTGCACGGGCTGAAAAAGCCCGTCATCCGGGTTGGACGCATGGCCGGGCAGTACGCCAAGCCGCGCTCAGCCGATACCGAAACTCGGGACGGGATTACGCTGCCGAGTTTTCGCGGTGATCTGGTCAACCGGCCGGCGTTCACGCCGCAAGCGCGCGCCGCGGATCCGCAGCTACTGTTGCGAGGCTACGAGCGCGCAGCGCTGACACTGAATTTCGTGCGCGCGCTCGTCGATGGCGGATTTACCGACCTTCATCACCCGGAATACTGGGACCTCGGATTCATCAAGCATGCGCCGCTGAAGAGCGCCTATGAGCGCATCGTGCAATCGATCGGCGACGCGCTTGATTTCTTCGAGGGCATCAGCGGTCGGGCGGTGCATGAGGCGACGCAGGTCGATTTCTATGCGAGCCACGAGGGTCTGCATCTGCTCTATGAGCAGGCGCAGACGCGCTTCATTCCGCGTCAGAATCGCTGGTACAATCTGTCGACCCATATGCCTTGGGTGGGGATGCGTACGGCCAAGCTCGATGGGGCGCATGTCGAGTATTTTCGCGGTATCGCCAACCCGATCGCGGTGAAGATCGGTCCGGCAATGGACGATGCGTGGCTGCAGGGGCTTATCGGCGCGCTGAATCCTCAGGATCAGCCCGGCCGCCTGACGCTGATTCATCGTTTCGGGGTCAAGGACATCGAGACCGCGCTGCCGAGGATGATCGACGCGGTGCGCCGGACCGGACAGTCGGTGCTGTGGGTATGTGATCCGATGCACGGTAACACGGAAACCAGCACGGGCGGACTGAAAACGCGTCGGTTCGAGAACATTCTGAAGGAAGTCGATCTGTCCTTCCGTATCCATGCCGCGCACGGCTCGCACCTGGGCGGTGTACACATCGAGTTGACCGGCGATGATGTGACCGAGTGCACCGGCGGGGCCCGGGGGCTGACTGATGCCGACTTGCAGCGTGCCTACCGCTCGACTGTCGATCCGCGCCTGAATCACGAGCAGGCGCTGGAGCTGGCGATGCTAATCGCCGAGCGCAGTCAGAGTCGCGTCCACGTCGGTCAGGGCTGAGCGTCCCGGAGGGTCGGCATGAGGGCGCCGAGGCAGGTTTGAGCAGCAGCCGGCGGGATTGCCGGTACAATGCCTGTATGCATTACGAGCACATCACTCCCCCAATGGGGGGCCAGAAGATCCGGATCAACCAGGATCAGACGCTCAGCGTTCCGAACATGCCGATCATTCCCTACATTGAGGGCGATGGTATCGGCATCGATGTGACCCCGGCGATGCTCAGGGTTGTCGATGCCGCAGTCGGCAAAGCGTATGGCCAGAGCCGCCGGGTCCATTGGATGGAAGTGTTTTGCGGCGAAAAAGCGAATGTGCGCTACGGACAATGGTTCCCGGAGGAGACGCTGCATGCGCTGCGCGACTACGTGGTCTCGATCAAAGGCCCACTCGGCACGCCCGTGGGCGGGGGCATCCGCTCGCTGAACGTGGCGATGCGCCAGAGTCTCGATCTATACGCCTGCGTACGCCCCATTCGCTACTTCCCTGGCGTCGTCAGTCCAATGGCGGACGCGAGTCTGACCGACATGGTGATATTCAGGGAGAACACCGAGGACATCTACGCCGGCATTGAGTGGCCGGCCGGTTCGGCGGAAGTGCACAAACTCATTGCCTTCTTGCACAAGGAACTGGCCGTTACGGGCATCCGCTTCCCGGCAAGTTCCGCGATCGGGATCAAACCGGTGTCCAAAGAGGGCAGCCAACGCCTGATCCGCAAGGCCATCCAGTACGCGATCGAAAACGATCGGGTCTCGGTGACGCTGGTGCATAAGGGCAATATCATGAAATTCACGGAAGGTGCGTTTCGCAACTGGGGCTACCAGCTCGCGCGGGAAGAGTTCGGCGCGACCGAACTTGAGGGTGGCCCGTGGTTGCGATTCACCAACCCGTGCACCGGCAGCGACATCGTCATCAAGGATGTGATCGCCGATAACTTCCTGCAGCAGGTCCTGTTGCGGCCCGAGGAATACGATGTCATCGCCACACTCAATCTCAACGGCGACTATGTCTCCGATGCGCTCGCCGCCCAAGTCGGAGGCATCGGCATCGCACCCGGAGGAAACATTGGCGACGGTGTGGCCGTCTTCGAGGCCACACATGGCACCGCTCCCGGTTTTGCGGGCAAGGATCGCGTCAACCCAGGCTCGCTGATCCTATCGGCAGAGATGATGTTGCGCTATCTCGGCTGGCACGAGGCGGCGGACCTCATCATCAAGGGCGTTGCGAACACGATTGCCCATAAGGAATTGACTTACGATCTGGCCCGGCTGCGCGAGGCGATCAAGCGGCCTAAGCGCGAGTTCGCGGCCCGTAAGAATGTCGCGGAGGACCTGCAGCGGCTCATCCCCGGCGCCACGCTCATGAGCTGTTCGGGCTTTGCCACCGCCATTATCCGTCACATGGATGACTGACGATCCGCTTTACGACCCGGATTGCCGCCGCTGCGCGCGCTTGGCGGGATTTCTACGCGCGGTCCGCGTGCGCCATCCAGAGTACTGGGCGCGTCCGGTGCCGTCCTTTGGCTGCGCCCGGCCCCGTATTCTGATCTTGGGTCTTGCTCCCGGCCTGCATGGGGCGAATCGCACTGGCCGGCCGTTTACAGGCGACCATGCGGGAATTCTGCTCTATCGTACTTTACATGAGGCCGGGCTCGCGAGCCGGGCCGTTTCGCTCACCCGCGATGACGGGCTGCGTCTTCGGAACTCCCGCATTGTCAACGCGGTCAAATGTGTTCCACCGCAGAACAAGCCCACGGGGGCGGAGATTCGCTCCTGCAATCGCTTCTTGCGCGCTGAACTTGAGCAGCTCACACAGGTTCGCGTGGTGTTGGCTCTCGGGCGCATTGCCCACGAGGCCTTTGTGCAGGCGAGGGGTCTGAAGAAATCCGGCTTTCCGTTTGGACACGGACGTGAACATGCCCTCGCAGAGGGGCGCACGCTGATCGACTCGTACCATTGTAGTCGCTACAACACTTCGACTGGTCGGCTTACGGAGTCGATGTTCCGGAGTGTGGTGGCGCGCGCCGTTGCGCTCGCCAACGGGTAAAATTCTGGTGTGAACGCCGTGTTCGATTCGAAGGCATTCGTGGCCGCGCTGCCGCGCCGGCCGGGCGTCTACCGCATGTTCGATCGCGCGCACGAGCTGCTCTATGTTGGCAAGGCGCGGAGCTTGAAAGATCGTGTCGGCAGCTACTTCACTGCCGGCACTGTCAGTCCCAAGGTGCAGGCGCTGGTGCACCAGATCGCGGATATCGAGGTGACGGTGACGCATTCGGAAACCGAGGCGTTGTTGCTGGAATATAATTTAATCAAAGCGCATCGCCCGCGCTTCAATGTGGTTCTGCGCGACGATAAGAGCTACCCCTACATCCTACTCGGGGCCCGCCATCCCTTCCCACGGCTGTCGCTCTACCGCGGTGCACGCGTTGTCGGGGCACGCTGTTTTGGTCCGTTCCCAAGCAGTACGGCGGTGCGCGAGACACTCAACCAGTTGCAGAAACTGTTTCAAATTCGCAATTGCCGCGACAGCTTCTTTGCCCATCGCAGCCGTCCGTGCCTGCAGCATCAGATCGGTCGCTGCTCGGCCCCGTGCGTCGGCCTGATCGACCCGCAGGCGTACGCGCAGGATGTCGAGGCGGCGGTGAAGGTGCTCGAGGGACGCAGTCAGGAGGTCAACCAGTTACTGACGCAGCGGATGCGTCAGGCCGCCGAGCGGCAGGAATACGAACGCGCCGCGCAAGTGCGCGACCAACTCGCGGCGCTGCGCGAGATTCAGGCGCAGCAGGTGGTTACGGCCGAGCAGGAGCGTGACGTCGATGTGTTCGAGATCGCCGGGGAGCCCGGTGAGTATGCGGTCAGCGCGATGCTCGTGCGGGGGGGGCGCAATCTCGGCACTACGAGCAGCTTTCTGCGCGCCGTGTTCGCAGAGCCGCAAGAGGCGTTGTCGTCGTTTCTGATGCAGTACTACGCTCAGCACGAAACCCCAGCCGAGGTGCTGGTCGGACAGCGCCTGGAAGATGCCGGGGCGCTCGCCGAGGCTCTGGGGAAGTGTGTCGGTCACGCCGTGACGGTGCGCTGTCCGACCCGGGGCATTGCCGCGCGCTGGGTGCACCTCGCGCACGAGAACGCCGAGCAGGCCTTGCGCATGCGTCGCGCCCGGCGCCAAGGCATGGAAGAGATGCTGGGAGCGCTCGCGACCGAACTCGAATTGCCCGCTGCACCGGCGCGAGTGGAGTGCTTCGATATCAGCCATACGGGCGGGGAGGGGACGGTCGCCTCGTGCGTCGTGTTTGGGTCGGACGGTCCGCTGAAGAAAGAGTACCGCCGTTTCAATATTACCGGGATTACGCCCGGGGACGATTATGGAGCGCTGCGTCAGGCGCTCAAACGCCGTTACACGCGCGTTCGCGACGCCGAGATCCCTACGCCTGATCTATTGCTGATCGACGGCGGCAGGGGTCAGATCGAAGGGGTGCACGCGGAACTCGATGCGCTCGGGCTCGGAAGCATTGTCCTGGTGGGCGTCGCCAAAGGCCCAGATCGGCGTCCCGGTCAGGAGCGCCTGTACCGCTACGGTGAACATGGCGCGCGTATACTCGGGGCGCACTCTCCGGCGTCCCGGGTCATTCAGCGTATCCGTGACGAAGCGCATCGCTTTGCCATTACCGGTCACCGCCGGCGGCGAGCACGCCGCTATACGGAGTCAGTGCTGGAGAGCATACCGGGTCTGGGGCCGGCCAAGCGGCGGGCCCTGCTGACGCATTTCGGGGGGTTGCAGGGGGTGCTGCGTGCAGGGATGGCGGATCTGCAGCAGGTGCAAGGTTTAGGCGCAGCGCTGGCCCGTACCCTTTATGATCACCTGCATCCAGGTTCTTGAGGCTCGCATGCCCTGGAATGTGCCGAACACGCTGACTTGGCTGCGCATCGCGGCGATCCCGCTGATCGTGCTGCTATTTTATATGCCGTATCACTGGGCGGATCCGGCCGCCGGGCTATTGTTCGCAGCCGCGGGAATCACCGATTCGCTTGATGGGTATTTCGCGCGGCGCCTTGGACAGACCTCCCGCCTCGGCGCTTTTCTCGATCCGGTCGCGGATAAGCTGATCGTGGCCGTGGCGCTGGTTCTGCTGGTTAGCCGAGATACTCGTGCACTGATCGTGCTCACCGCAGTGGTAATCATCGGGCGGGAGATCACCATTTCGGCACTGCGCGAGTGGATGGCCGAAATCGGTCAGCGACGCAAGGTTGCGGTTTCGCAGCTCGGTAAGGTTAAGACCACGCTCCAGATCGTAGGGCTGTCCATGATGCTCTACCGACAGCCGCTGGCTGATATCCCGACGTATGCCACTGGCGTCATGTTCATTGAGATTGCCGCCGCCGCCACTCTGGTTTCCATGGTGACTTACCTGCGTGCCGCCTGGCCTGAGCTCTCGCGCTGATTTGGCGCATTGACTTCGCTCCACCGTCGCCTAAAATGCCGGCTCTCCTCGCGAGCGGGAATAGCTCAGTTGGTAGAGCACAACCTTGCCAAGGTTGAGGTCGCGAGTTCGAGCCTCGTTTCCCGCTCCAAAATTTCTCTTTACGAATCCGCGGCTTACAGCGATTCTAGTCCTTCAGATCCAACGTAGCGGTGCACAATTGGTGCGGAATGTTTTTATGCACCATCTGCACCACTGTGTGCTGCGCTCGGTCACGGGTCCGCTGGGAAGCGAGTCTCCGACAGGTGCAGAATCGCTAGACCTGCCGCCAGTGGTAGGATGTTCGCAGGCCCGATTATCCTTCCTCGCGGTGAGTACACGCACCTCGAGCACGGCTCCAGGGCCGGCGGCTCTTCTACCGCGGCGCAGAACCTAGTGGTCATCCGGTCGCAGCCCGCCGGCGAACGGGAATCGCCCTCGCGGCCAGATAGCACCTGCCACTGAGGAATGCGCGGCTGGTCCACCTGTGGGTGCGATGCGCGCCGTAGATCAAGCCGGCACCGTGAACGGGAAATTGTGGGCCGTGAGGTACGCCTCAAAGCGGTCGTCGATTTTCCAGTCCGTCGTGCCGCTCTCGATGTCGTGCCCAGCTTCCTCTATGGCGGTTACTTGCAAGCCGCCGAGTGAGCGGTGCCATTCTAACCAGAGCTTATCTAGTTCGTGCTTCTTGTCTTTCTCAATTCGGATGCGTGCCATTTTGTCAGGTCTCCGTGAGTGGCCAGCGGATTTCCTCGCGCACTATACCTGCTGGAAGACTCGCAGGACTCCGCACTCTCGCGCGGCCCGTTCGGGGGCGTGCTCAGGCGCTGCGGGGGATGGGGTCGGGAACCCCGCAGGAAGCGGGTTTTTCAGTACGCCAAGCGTAAGATAGAGAAGTCTGCAAGAAGCCCGAGAACAGAACCCCGTGACCGTCCCGCAGAAAGTATGGGAAGAGATCCTTGCAAACAGGGCTCGACAGCGTCTGGAGGCGAGCATAAAGCTGCTGCAAGCGGGCAAGTTCACCATTGAATTGGTACGTGCACCCGACGACCCCGCGGAAGGCACCGCAGCGTTCCAAGAGGAACTACGGCACTTCGAGCAATCGCTGAACAACGCCGGCATATCCTACAGCCAGATGTGGATGGCGCAGGATTCCGTGGAGGCCCAATGCTTCCCGCTCCCGGAATACGTCATGGTGATAATGCACCTCGGGCCGCCAGTGATTTTGGGCCTAGCGCATTGCGCTGCGACATGGGTAAAGGCGCACAATGGCCGAAAAGTTCGGCTACGAGTTGGTGACGTGGAGGCGGAGGGGCGCGAAGTCGCGGAGATCAAAGCCCTGTTCGAGACGGCCGCGACGTTTCAGGATAGGAAGGAAGCTCCAGAGTCCGAAAAAGACTCTGACCCGAGCGGTTGACTGTAACCTCGCTGGCGTGCTTCGCGCAGACCGCGTGCCCCTGTCGCCGCCACCCGAGGGCCTCGGTGACCTCTTGCTCGATCGACTCCTGCAGAAACTGGCGCACCCCGTCGCGTACCTGCTGCTCGAGCGGATCGAGCCCCCCGCACCCGATGAGCAAATCCGTCGATCCCGTGGTCCCGTTTCGTATGGCGTAGTCCTCGGCGCTGGTAACGCCGTGATTGCGTTGAGATTTAATCTCGGAGACTACGCCATCTTCGAATTTCCACCACTTTGGTGACTCGCCCGGGAAGTTGTTTGCGCGGAAATACCTGTCAAAGGCTCCCGACCATCTCCGCGAGTGTCAGTGGCGCTCGCACTTCCACGTAATCGGCATCGGAGAGGGCGGCGGCTCCCCGATCCAGGTAAATCTGCGTGGTGCGCTTGTGAGCATGAGTCATGAGCGTGCGGATCGCATCCTCGGATACTCCACGGTCTCGGTAAATGCGCGCCCCGAGCCCGCGAATCTCGTGGAAGGTCGGGCGTTCGCGGGGCGGCATTGCTTCAAACCGCCGCACCTGGTCACGGGCTTCGGCGAACGCTTTGGAGAGATAGTCAGGTACCACCCAGGTCCAATGCGGCTTGCCTTCGATCCATTCCCGCCGCCGCCGATCGGGTGCCCGGTGAACCAGGTATGGCGAGACGCTATTGTCCATGGTCAGCGCTCGTCGACGGAGTTCGTCGATCTGCTCGGTCA